>CAZBGS010000004.1:0-265838 GCA_964491785.1 uncultured Pseudobdellovibrionaceae bacterium
TGTCGGCATCTTCGGGGCGGACAAATTCTACCATCCGGTTATCGCCCAGAACCGGGTTAAAACGGTCGGCACCGGAAGCATCCTGGTCGTTGGCCCTTCTTTGCTCCATAATTTGTTCTTGGGCATCAGGCCATTTGGAGGGTTGCGGGATATTTTGGACAGCTGTAGTAAACCCGCCGTTCATTTCGGCAACCTTGTTGTACCAGATGGCAGCGCCAGCCCAGCCTTTATCAAGGATTACCTGGGGAATTTGAGTATTGGCGTAGGTAAAATATAATGCAAAACCATTCCGCAGGTTTAAACGTAAAGCATCCTGGAAGTCAGTTATCTGGGTTTTTATAGTGGTTGTCGAGGGAAGAGGGTTTTCCTCATTCAAAAGCACATTTCTGGCAATATTACTGCCCCAGACATGAATCCCTTCGCTTCCCATATTTTCTGTCCAGAATTCCTGCATCATAACGTAAACCGCAGTGAAGTAATTTATCATTGGGAATTTAAAATTGCCCATGCCTTCGGGGCTAGTATAAGCCGTCCCGGCTTCTTCAGAGGTCACGCCGGGGTTGTGGATTACGATCTCTCCGCACCACGGGTAAACGTGGCCTTTTTCGTTAGGATAGAGAACCGGGTTATATTCGCCGAAGCGGATGGGAATGTCGCCATCGCCGACAAATTCAAGTGCTTCAGAAAGATCCGTTACGGTTTCCGTTCCCGGCTCCGGTGAAGTAACGAGGTCATTAGCAGGATATTTGCTGAAATATCTGGCGGCTGTTTCTCCTGGAACCGGCTGCTTGACTATGTAGGCCTGAATATAGCGGTTATGCTGGATTCTTTCGGCATATTTGCATGCGGCGGCAGTTTGCAAGAATTGCTGCAGGCCCCCTACTTCCGGGATCTTGGGCTCTGCCAACCAGGAAAGATTGCTTCCGATAATCGAATTATTTTCACCTAATTCTAGACCGCGGTTAAAAGTCAGCCAGAGGTTGGTGGCCATGGAGGAGCCAATTCTCGCGGCGTGGAGAGTGGCCATTTGCGCGATGTTGAGGTTGTAGACGATAGGAACTATCAGAAAGAAGAAAAACATCAGACGAATCGGCGCCCAAAGACGATTGAAGCGGCGGCCGAAGGGGGTGCCCGAGGCCGCGGTTTCACCCACCGTTGAAATTACAAAGTAAAGAATAATGACAACTCCGACCAGGAACAGGCCGTAGCTGTAAAAAGCAAGCACTTCATGCAAGGCTGTCTGGAAGGGCGTGGGAAATGCGCCGACCGCTGTGTAAGGGAGGGGGCGGCCCTTATTATCAAGGCAACTGACCCCTTCAGCTATACAGGAATTAAACATGTCCGGGATGCCGAAAACCAGATCTAGCATTATAAAGGCAATGTCCTGTGCGGGATTGGGGGTCACAAAAATTTCGAAAGGGGAGGTCGGAATATAAACGCCTGCATAGTTGGTAAGGGCGAATGCCGGTACAGATAGAAGCGAAAGTGCAAGCACGGTAAATTGCAATGCAAACATTACAAGACCTGCCAGAACCGTGAAAAAGACTATGATCTGATCAGCATGTCTGACGTTCCAGGTAATGTGTCCGGCGGCTTCGGCCACTACATGCCGGACGCCGAATTTTCCGCGGTTCGCCGGATTCAGATAGGCGTGATTTACCGGAAGGATTTTTACAGAATTATATATCGAGGCTATCCAGTACGCCAGAAAGCCGTTCCCCGGCGCAAGCAGACGTCCAAGGCGCGGCAGCAGCCCTGGTAGAAGCACGTAACTGGCAATCCTTCTTTTTGTTGTATACATTCAATTCTAACCAGTTCTGGCGCCTTTTGCCCAGTTAATAACTTCAGAAACAGCCGTGCCTCCTTGTTTGGCAGCTCCTGCCATCTTGCCGGCGACGGCACCACCGCCGAAGGCGACCGTTCTCATCAGACCGGAAGTCGGGTCTTCGGTCTGATCTCCGAAGGTGGAGACGCTCGCGCCCATCCATCTCAGGATCTGGTTCGGTACAAGGTAGACCATCTTGAAAGAGGAAACGCCAATCATGTAGACGAGCATGGTGTAAATAATCGTAAAGAAGAATTCGTCCAGAGCTCCCCGATAGAATTCAATATCCGTCCAGTCGTCATTATTCATGTTTTCCAGATCAAAACCTGTAAGGTTATGCACGACCAGATCGAAAATATCGTTCAGTACCCGAACCATGGCTGCGAACAGCAGGATGCTGCCCAGCAGTCCGAACAGCATCAGGATAGGTCTTAGGAAGATCTCGAAAAGCAGATAGTAACCATTTGCCGCCGCATCTCCAGGCAGGCCCTGGCCGTCTATCCGGATGTGGGCAAGCGCCCAGAGAGGGACGCCGACCATGGCTTCAAAGATGCCTTTTATCCAGCCTCCGACAGAGAAAAAGAAATAAAGGAAAGGAAGGAAGGGGATAACATAAAACAGTGCAAAACCGGCGGTAATACCAATCATGCCCACCGATAGAAACAGGCCGCTTGCGATGCCGGCGATGTTACCGTTAAACGATACCAGCGCTGCACCCGCGCCGACAGCCAAAGCAATATTACGAATGGTGCTCTCGATCAGGGATTTACCGACGGCGCTAAGTTGCGCCAGAGGGTGGATGTCGGCGTTCTGGCGGATATTGAACAGGCCTTCGGTGCCAAAGAAGAAGTTAATTACATCTATTGCGACGTTATTGGTTTGCGCTATCTGTTCTCTGTTTAAACGTCCGGTATCTTCATTTTCGAAAATCTGGTAGGCATCATGCTCTGCGTCATAAATGTTGCCTTCGGTAGCGCTTTCAAAGGGTACGGTATAGCCGTCGGCCATCTCGCGGTTAAAGCGTCCGACAGAGGGGATATCGGCGTCGTGCTGGCGTTTTCTTTCAAGAACATATTCAAGAACCTGCGGAAAAAGTTTCGGTTTCGGAATGTTGAAAACAGCAGCGGTGACGGCGCCGTTCATCTGGGCCATTTTATTATACCAGATAGATGCACCTGCCCATCCATAGGCGGTCAGATCCTCGTCAAAGTCGTTGGAGGCAGCTTGCGCCTGCACGCTCTGATCGACCGCTTCCCGGAAGCGTCGCATTTGTTCTTCCATAATCTGGGTACGCTGCGTTTCGATCGGCGCTTTAATGTTAACGGAATCCTTGGCAAGATTGCGTCTTGCGATAGTGTCACCACTATCATGAAGCTGATTATAAATCGCTTGAATCTGACTGTAATAAAACGTCTGCATCTGCTGGGCGCCGGGCTCGTGAAGATCGACGACATGGAAAACAAACGAGCCGCAAATGGGGGCAACGAATCCCTTGTAGGACTTGAAGGCAACCCGGTCTTCATAGCCAAAGCGAACTTCTATGGACTGATAATTACTAAACTGAAGGGCAGTGTTAAAATCCGAGTTCAGATATAGCATGTTTGGCTGGAGAGACAGCTGGCTCTTGACTACATAAGGTCTTATTTCTTGGTTATGAGCGTAAAGATGAGCTCTCTCGCAGGTTTTGGCGACCAGCAAAAACTGAATCAGCCGGTCAATCTCAGGGACTTTTGGAGTGGCTATAAGTCTTTGTTGTTCGCCGAGATAAGTGCCGGTAAGCACTTCATTGAAAAGCAGCCAGGCGTTCGTTGCGAATCCAGACCCCCATTTTGCAGCAAACAAGGTAATATACTGGCCGGAGTTCAGGCCGGTTAAGCCAATGGGAACCAGCAGTCCGAGAGCAGTAACCATACGCAAAGGCGCCCAGACATGATTAAATCGCCGTCCGAACGGAGTTCCGTCCTGTGCGGTCTCGGTGACGATGGCGACTATGAAATAGCAAAAGATCAGAACAGCGATAACCATTAATGCCAGGCTGTAGATCCGGAACATTGAGTGAAGGGCGTAATGGAAAGGGAACGGAAAAGGCCCATCCGAGACGGTGCTGCCAAGACAGGGGGCGTTCTGGGCGACGCAGGAGTTAAACATATTCTGAACGCCGAAAACCCGATCGAGCAGGATAAAAGCGATATCGTTGAACGGGTTTTGGGTTACAAAAAATTCGCCGTAATTGCTTGGCATTGCCGCAAGTGCCGGATTGACTATTAAAGAGACTACCAGGATGCAGCACTGCATAAACAAAATAACAATGCCTATAAGAAGCGAGAAATAAACAACAATCTGGTCGATATGGGCCCGGTCGAATTGCAGATTGCGTCCTGATTCTGCAAGTACGTGGCGCAGTCCGAAACGGCCGATAGTGGCGGAATTAGCATATGGATGGAGGGCCGGGAGCAGGTTTACCGACTGGAGAATTACCGCCATGAAAAAAGCGATCTGCGAAAACCCGGAATTGGCAAAATCCCGCAACATCGGGAGGATGCCTGGAAGAATCGCATATTTAATAGCTTTTTTAATATTCTTTTTCATTTTTCTATCCTGGTTGACAGCTCTACGGGGTTGCCGGGCCGCTGCCGCCTACCGAGCCTCCCCTGCTATTTACAAGACCCATTCCTTTAACCATGCTGCCAAGCGCGCTTCCGCCAGTATGGCCAATCCGCTGCAAGCCGCTTGTCACTGATTCGGCGATCGAGCCGCCGCCGATGGAAGCATACTGTATCAGATTCTGCGTTGGATCTTCGCGGCTGTCGGAGAAAGTGGCAACACCTGAACCCATCCAGCGCAATATGCTGTTTGGAATCATGTCTATCAGTTTGAACGAAGCGGTTCCCATCATGTAAAGGATAAAAACGTATATTATCGTAAAGAAGAATTCGTCGACCGCGTGGCGTTTATAGGTTGCATCTCCGACAATGGACACGATCGGTTCGGGGCCGTCATAACCCGTAAGGTTTATGATCACCAGATCGAAAATTTCATGCAGGACGCGAGCCTGGGCGGCAAAAATCGCTATCCCGGCGACCAGGCCGAAAACGCATAAAATGGGCCTGACGAAAATTTCGAAAATCAGGAAATAGCCGTTGGAGGCCAGTTCGCCAGGAAAGCCGTTGCCGTCTATCCGCAAATGCGCCAGCGCCCATAAAGGCACGCCGACCATAGCCTCAAATACGCTCTTTACCCAGCCGCCTACCGCAAAATAGAAGTAAATGAAAGGCAAGAAGGGAATAATATAATAAAGAACGAATCCGGCCACGAGACCAATAGTGGTAATGGACAGGAACATTCCGCTCATGGCGTTTGCTATGTTTCCTGCCTGCTGGAATTTCGGGCCCATTGAAGAAAGTGCACCGCCACCTACAGCAAATCCTGCAGAATAACCAAGATTGCGAACCGCGCCATCAAGAATGCCCTTGCCAATGCCGGTCAACTGGGCGAGCGGATGGACGTGCCGGTTTCTCTCGTTGCGGATATCGAAAAGACTGTATGTTCCAAAAAGAACATTCATTACCGTGAAGATCAGATTGCTATCATTGGCGATCTCACCGCTTGACTGGTTCATATCGTCTTCAAGCATGTAGGCAAGAGCTTCATAAGTGCCCGTGGCTATATGCTTGTTTGCAAGCCTCAGGTTAGGCATTTGCTTTTCGGAAAGATTGGGCTTAAATCCCTGGTAGCCGCTTGAATCAAGGTCATGTTTGCGTTTCGCCGCAAGGACTTCTTCCATGACCCAGGGGTATTTGCCTGGTGTAGGGACATTATGGACAGCAGATATCCATGCGCCATTCAACTGGGCAATTTTGTTATACCATATCCCGGCACCACCCCAGCCTCTTTCAAGAACCTCATCCTCTATCTGAAATTCTCCTGTTTCTCTCAATACTTGCCAGGCGGCGATGAGCTGGGCTTCGAAGTTGGCCTGATGTTGGTCGAGTTGTTGCTGGCGCCATTGAGCCAGAGGCATTTTTGTACAGTCAGGGTTATCGTTGGTCAATGCCACGCTGCAGGGATCTGTCAGAGAATCCTGGTCGTGAATATATGTCACTCTTTCACCGAATCTTTGCAATTCAGCATTTTCCCAAAGTGACAGGACAAGCTGGTAATAGGCCTCCTGTATCTGCCAGGCTCCAGGCTGCTGGTTTATTTCGTTAGCATGGACGGTGATTTCACCACACCATGGAGCTACGCGGCCCTTATGGTCGAAGTAATCGATGTTCTGCTCGCCAAACCGGATAACAACATCGCCGCCGCCATAGAAGTCCAAGGCATTCTGGAAGGAAACAGCGGAGGCCAGGGCCGCGGTGTCAGGATATTTAACCAGATATGGTTCTATCTCAATGTTATTGATGTGTTGATACATGGATCTGCAGACATTTGCGAGAGCCATGAAACCGACGACTGCCTGAATATCCGGCGGGTTGGGCCATGATGTCAGATTTATGGTCGGTTGCCCGGTTGGCTGCGGCCTGTCTGTCATTTGCGCCCTGATCACCCGGTTGAATTCCAGCCATCCATTGGTAGCTACGCTGGAGCCATATTTTGCGGCTGTAAGGGTAATATACTGGGCTGAATTGAGGCCGTAATTGATCGGAACCAAGGCGCCGATTGCGGCCACCAGACGAAGAGGAGCCCAGATATGGTTGAACCTGCGCCCGAAGGGCGTGCCCGAAAGCGCGGTTTCTCCGACGACGACAATTACATAGTACAAAAAGATGATAACTCCGAGAAGGAGCACCGCCAGAGAATAAAACTCAAACATGCTATGCAGGGCAGAGTGGAAAGGCCAGGGAAGTTCGCCCTGTATGTTGGAGCAAGCGCCTGCGGGATTGCAGAAAACTCTCGGAACGCCGAAAACCATATCGAGGATAACGAAGGCTATGTCGTTCTCAGGATAGGGTGTGGCGAAGAGACCGATAAAAGCCGATGCATAGACAGGGCGAATGAAAACAACTACGAAAAGGGTGAACACCTGGAAGACGAGAAGAATGAAAGCGGCAAGCGAAATAATAAAAATTATTATCTGATCGATGTTTTTTCTATTGAATTCAATGTGATTTGCTGCCTGGGAGATTACGTGGCGGATACCGAATTTGCCAATATTCGCAGGGTTGTTATAGGGGTGGCTCTCCGGCAGGATACGAACCATCACATATAAATTGGCGATTAAATAAGCCAGAAAACCGAAACCGCCTGAGCCGAATTCCCGCAGCCTGGGAATTATCCCCGGCAACAAGACATAACCTGCAATACTTTTTGCACTTAATCTAGTCACTTAGAACCCCTGCCTTCGAGAATCCGCCTTCTATTTTCAACTTATCTCAAATTTTATTAAAACTAATTAAAAGTACCATATTTCTGGCGGCTCGCGCCAATTTCCAAAGGAAAAGCAGTGAAGCGCTAAGGAAACCAAGGAATGTCACCCGGTCCGGCGCAATGGTTTATACTTTATGCGGTGGGGCTGGTCGGCGTCATGGCCGCAACGGCGCTTGTAATCTTTTTCATAGTCCTCGTAATTGCCCTGGAACCATGTGACCTGTGAATTACCTTCGAAAGCAAGGATATGTGTTGCCAGCCGGTCAAGAAATGCCCGGTCGTGGCTGATTACCACCGCGCAACCGGGGAAAACCTCCAGGGCCTCCTCAAGCGCGGAGAGAGTTTCGGTATCAAGATCGTTGGTAGGTTCATCCAGCAATAGGACGTTGGCTCCGCTTTTAAGCATTTTCGCAAGGTGTACGCGGTTTCTCTGGCCACCGGAAAGCTGGCCTACCTTTTGCTGCTGATCGGGCCCGCGAAAGCCAAAAGAGGCAACATACGCCCTGCTTTGAACCTCTATTTTTCCCAGTTTCAGGATATCGGTTCCGCCGGAAATTTCCTCCCAGACGGTTTTGTCGTTATCAAGCGAATCGCGGCTCTGGTCGACATAACCCAGTTGCACAGTGTCTCCGACCTTGAAGTTCCCTTCATCAGGCAATTCCTGTCCGGTGATCATACGGAATAATGTGGTCTTGCCAGCGCCGTTCGGGCCGATCACCCCTACAATGCCTCCGGGCGGCAATTTAAAGGAGAAATCCTCGATAAGCAGGCGATCTCCGTAACCTTTGCGAACTCCACTGGCCTCGATAACATTGCCGCCAAGTCTTGGGGGCGCAGGGATGACTATTTGTGTGCTTCGGGAAGTCTGTTTCTGGGATTCAGCAAGAAGCTGGTCGTAAGAGGCGATACGCGCCTTGGATTTCTTGCGGCGGCCTTCGGGGGTTTGCCTGATCCACTCAAGTTCCTTTTCCAGGGTCTTCTGGCGGGCGGCCTCCTGTTTGGCCTCCTGCTCAAGCCGTTTGCGTTTCTTGTCGAGATAGGCGCTGTAATTGCCTTCGTAAGGGATGCCATGTCCGCGGTCAAGCTCCAGAATCCAGCCGGTTACGTTATCAAGGAAATAGCGGTCGTGGGTGATCATCACGACAGTGCCGTGATAGTCGGAAAGGAAGCGTTGCAGCCACGCGACGCTTTCGGCGTCGAGGTGGTTGGTCGGCTCGTCAAGCAGCAGGAGGTCGGGTTTTTCCAGAAGCAGGCGGCAAAGCGCCACCCGGCGGCGTTCACCTCCGGAGAGACTTTTTACGCTTGCGTCTCCTGGCGGGCAGCGCAAGGCATCCATGGCAATTTCGACTGTTCTGTCGAGCTCCCAGCCATCGGCAGCATCTATTTTTTCCTGCAGTTCTCCGAGTTCGACCATCAGAGCGTCCATATCGGCATCGGGGTTGCCCATTTCAATGCTGATAAGGTTATAGCGCTCGATCATACCCTTAATTTCGGCAAGACCCATCGTGACGTTTTCCTGAACGTTTCTGCTTTCGTCGAGTTGAGGTTCCTGAGGGAGGAAGCCAACCCGCACGCCTTCGGCTGCCCAGGCTTCACCGGTAAATTCCTTGTCCTGTCCTGCCATTATCCTTAGCAAAGTCGATTTTCCCGCGCCATTCGGGCCGAGAACGCCTATTTTCGCTCCGGGCAGGAAGCTAAGCGTAATATTTTCCAAAACCTTTTTGCCGCCAGAGTAAGTTTTGGACAGGCCGTTCATTACAAATATGTACTGGTAAGAAGTCATTGAAGCACAATCTCCTTTAGTAGTCAGAATAATAATTCAAGCATCATGGAAATGCAAAAGGGACAATGACAAGCAGTGGCGTTTTACGCCGGGAACAGGTAGATTATCTGGTTGTTTAATATTCAAGGAGTGCTGATTTATGGCTCGTGACCGTAGTTCTGTTGATTCGATCTCCGAGGCAACAAGGGGCCGCGCCCGTTTCTCGGGGCATGGGAATTCGAAAGGAGCCGCCGGTTTCAAGGATTCCTCATCAGTCGATGTTCATGCCGATTTCCTGGACGAGAGCGGGCAAACCGTTTCTATAAATCCTCATGCGGAGGGATTTGGCGATATAAGCATAGGGCTGGAATGGGATCAGATGATGGTCGAGCAGAAAAAGTATTTCGGGATGGTTAGAACCCGGAAGCTGCAGGACGTGGATCTGGATCTCGGCTGCCTTTACGAGCTGCAGGACGGGCGGCGAGGCGCGTTGCAGCCCTTCGGCAATTCGTTCGGCTGTCTTGACAGCTATCCGTATATCATGCTCTCCGGAGACGAAAGGGAAGGGGACGAGGAGGGCGATGACGAACATATGCTTGTTAACGGCAAGTTCTGGAACGAGATAAAAAAAATCCTTATTTATGTTTATATTTATGAGGGAGCGCCGCACTGGGCGTCGATAAAGCCGAGAATTCATGTGCGCATTCCAGGAGAAAATCCGATGACCGTCACGCTTACCACCTATCGATCGGAACTGCCGATCTGTGCGCTGGCAGGGCTTGAGAACATACGTGGGGGCCTGCGGCTAAGTAACTATACGGAATATTTCCCCGGCCATGCCGAAATGGACAGAGCGTTTGGATTCGGGTTGCATTGGAGCGATGGGTCGAAAGATTAATTTTTTACGAAGAAGCAATTGGCTATAATCTACTGAATTCTGATCAACATTTGCCGGTATAAAACAAGATGACATATGAAGACGATGAAGAGCGGGCTGCCTTGGTTGATGTCGACGAGCTGAACAAGGTCAAAAAAGGCGACAGCGTCAACCTTACGAAGCTGGATCCGATCATGCGGCAGCTTATGATTGGAGTGGGCTGGGATGTGAAAAGTTTCGAAGGCGAACGGGTGGACATGGACGCCAGTTGTTTTCTGCTTAACCGCGAAGGCGTCACCAGAGAAGACGAAGACTTTGTCTTTTACAATAATTTAAAGGGTTGCGGCGGAGCAGTCCGGCACACCGGAGACAGCCGTACCGGCGCCGGAGACGGTGACGACGAGACGATATATGTCGATCTTAACGGCATTCCCTTTGATATCGAGCAAGTGGTCTTTGTTGTATCGATTTATCAGGGAGATGCAAAGGATCAGACTTTCAAACAGGTGCGTAACACTGTATTAAGAATTTCCAATCACGAGACCGGCCATGAGATATGCCGGTTTGACGTTGATGAGCATGCGCTGGAAAATCAAAAAAGCACCGCAATGATTGTCGGCTCCATTATCAGGGAAGGCCCGAAATGGGTGTTTCATGCACTCGGGGAGCTTGTGGATGGAGGGCTTCCGGCTGTTGCTACGCGTTACGGAATAATCGTTCAGTATTAAGCACTCAGTTAAATTCCGCCTTCTCCTCCGCCGAGGGCGACATGTTCAGGAGCTGTTCTCCAGAAGCCGAAAGCGGCTTTGGCCATGACTGCGCCCAGCCCGCTCCCATGCCTGACCAGCATGCCAGTTGAATGGCGAAGCCTTGCGGGTCTGCCACAAAGCTCATGTCAACGACCGCGAGCAGAGCGGCAAGGGGCAGCGCCGTCAGGGCGATGAAGCGTCCCTGACGCCGAAAAACGAGGGCTCCCAGATAAACGCCAGCGCATAAAAAGCCGATCGCATAGAGCAAGATTTTCGGGTTAAACCAGAAGTCGGAAGTCGGAATCGTGTGGAGTCGAACTTCCGCAGAAGACAGCAGCAAGAATGACAAGGTAACTGTGGCCATGCAGGAGCAGCAGAGTATGATAACTGCGGCACGACGGCGCAGAGAAAAACTTTGAGCCGTCCAAAAAATCAAACCGGCTATCGAGCAGCGCGCAAAGACGTTCATTGCCTCCAGTTTACAGAGGGTGAAATCTTTTCCAGAGAAACAAGGGGCGACGCGCAAGGCAAGATACGCTCCGCCCAGCATGAAAACGAGAAGAGTAAGATTGCCGGTAAGAATAAGCATGTCGCGCTGATGATGGCGGAACATGTTCTGGTACAGGCCTAATAGCAGGGTGCCCGGAAGATTGTTTGCGAATCCGTTATTCTTGCAGGCCGTCGCCAGTCTGACCTGGAGATGTAGTGTAAACAGGCCCCAGATTAACAACATAAAACCGATCAGGCGGGAGCTTGACGGAAACAGGTAAAATACAAGCAGAGTGGCAAGCAGCATGGCAAGATAAGCAAAAATCCCGGAATAGCCTGGTTCAGGGACGGCGGTATTCAATACAGGACCCTTTTCGTCGGCAAGGCCTCTTCTCCGGTGGCAATTACCAGATGAAACCCGGTTTTTTCCCTGTTGCTGATTGTGTCATTGCTTGCAAGTTCAGGACGAGGGAATCCGGTTGTCGGCTTTGCGCGAGCAGCGGGAGGGGCAGATATCACCATGGCCGTTCCGGCGAAGATACAGATATAAGCCAGGATAAAAATCAAACCGAAGACCGGCCTTCCGGTCATGTCTTTGCCGTGATGCTTCATTTGGAAATTCGGATTTTTTGTGTCTTCAAGTCCCATTATACGGGCAGGGACGTCCGAATAAATCCTTATATCGGGATTCCGACGAGTTTTTCACATCTAACAGGGCATGACTTGCCGATCAGGTTTTGGTCGCGGATCTGTTTTCCTCGGTTATGACATGCCTAATAAGCATTTCCCCTATCGGGACGTTGATCAGCTCTATGGCTATTTGCGGCTGGATCGAGCCTGAAGAGACGATGTCGTCGGCTTTGCAAAGCGATTCGGCAAACCTGTTGGCGGCTTCGACCGGTTCGGTTTCAAACTGGGGACGCTGCAGAAGCAGGGCGTATTCGTTCTTGCCGGTTTGGCCAATAATGTCGCTCTGGCGGCGAAGTCTGACCAGATTCTGGCACATTTTGGCAACCGAGAAATCGGCAGCGTAGGGGCCATCCTTTTCAATAATATCATAGTAATTGCAAACGGATATGAAAACCACATAGGTGCGTTCGCCGTAACGGTCGGCCCGGTCGATGGCCGAAAGAAACAGCTGGTTGAACGCGGATTTGGCGATAACGCCTCCGGCACTGGGAAAATCTTCGGATTCGTCTCCCATTCGCCTTACCAGTTCTACCAGACGCCGGGCGTTGGTAACTTTTTTATCAAGACCTTCGATGTCTACTGGTTTTTTCAGTATGTCGTTCGTGCCAGCCCGTATTGCATCCTCTTGCGAGGATTCGTGAGACATCAGCACTATGTATGGATAATCGTTAACCGAGCGGCGAATCCCGAGGATTACCGGACGCGGGTTGGTTAGTGGCGCGGGATCGATGAAAACGGCGTCGAAGCTTTCTCTGGAAAGGCGCTCCAGCGCATCGTTCTTGACGGTTTCCTCGACGACCTGATGGCCTTGGGCCGAAAGCCGCGAATGTATCATCTGAGATGCTAGGCGATCCCGGTCGACAATCAAAATTTTCATTAATTATCCTCGAAACATTTCATAACGGACATACTGAAAACGAGATTACTCTATAACAAAGCCATATTCCACACCATGTTCTTTAAAAAATCCTGAAAAATAAACAGGCATGGTTAAAAAATTTTGACTTTACTTCTTAGGCAGGTCTAGATAAAAACGCTTCTTACAGAGTTAATCGCCTTAACCTGCCCAGGTGGCGGAATTGGTAGACGCGCTAGCTTCAGGTGCTAGTGGCCGTACGGTCGTGGAGGTTCGAGTCCTCTCCTGGGCACCATATATATAGCTGCCTATGACAGTCGAATTACATCTCGGCGATCTGCCTTCGGATCTTGATTTAGGAAATGTCATTGCTTTGGATACCGAGGCAATGGGGCTTAATCCGGTGCGCGACCGGCTTTGCCTCGTGCAGATTTCTTCCGGGGACGGCAATGCCCATCTGGTGCAGTTTTCGGATGGCGATTATGCGGCGCCGAACCTGAAAAAGCTTCTGGCAAACGAATCGGTTCTAAAGATCATTCATTTTGCGCGCTTCGACGTGGCGATCATCAAGGCTTATCTCGGCATCGACTGCAAGCCGGTCTATTGCAGCAGGACGGCATCGAAGCTGTGCCGCACCTATTCCGACAAACATTCTCTACGGGAAGTATGCCGCGAGTTGCTTGGCATCGAGATGAACAAGCAGCAGCAGACCTCCGACTGGGGCGCCGCAAACCTGAGCGACGAGCAGCTAAGCTATGCTGCCGCGGACGTTCTCTATCTTCACAGGCTTAAAGAAAGACTTGACGCGATGCTGATCAGAGAAGGACGAGCCGAGCTTGCGAAGGAATGCTTTGCCTTTATTTCCGCCAGGGCAGAGCTGGATCTGCTTGGCTGGCGGGACGTCGATATATTCGAGCACTAGGGGCGATTAATGGTAAATCTGGGCATCATGCAGGAAGACGACGATCAGGGTAAAAGGCCGCTTTCTGCGCTGGAAACGGGCGTTCGCGTGCTTAACGACGAGATTGCAGGGCTTAAGGCGCTGGCCGAGAAGCTGGACAGCAGCTTTACAAGGGCTATTGAAGTAATTCATGATATGAAAAACCAACCAGGTCGTCCGGGGAGGCTTATCGTCGCTGGAATAGGCAAGAGCGGGCATGTGGCGAGAAAGCTTGCCGCCACGCTGTCCTCGACCGGAACCCCGTCCTTCTTCGTGCATCCAGGTGAAGCCAGTCATGGTGATCTGGGAATGGTCACTTCGGCGGATATCGTGCTGCTGCTTTCCAATTCCGGCGAAAACTCGGAGCTGTCCGACCTGATACATTACTGTCGCCGACATAACATCATGCTGATTGCCATCACCAGCAATTCCGGAAGCGCGCTAGCCAAGCATTCGGATATCGTTTTACTTTTGCCGCGAATTCCCGAGGCTTGTCCGAACGGGCTGGCGCCAACGACCTCAACGACGATGATGATTGCGCTGGGGGATGCGCTGGCTGTGGCGCTGCTTGAAAAGATGGGACTAACCAAAGAGCAGTACAAGGCATTTCATCCGGGCGGCAAGCTTGGCCAGAAGCTCAAAAAAGTCAAAGAAATCATGCATTCCAGCGAGAATCTGCCGCTGATACCGATAACGGCGAAGATGGATCAGGCGATCATCGTGCTGACCGAGAAAAATCTTGGCTCGGTAATCGTCGTCGACGACAAAAAGAATATGAAAGGGATAATAACCGACGGCGATCTCAAGCGGCATATGTGTCCGGATCTTTTACAGAAACCTGTAAAAGAAATTATGAGCGTCAACCCCAAAACCATCGATGGCGAGTCTCTGGCAGTCGAGGCGCTGAATATAATGACAAAAACACCGGGTCAGTATTTGACCAGCCTCATAGTAACGGAAAAAGGCAAGATGGCAGGGCTTATCAGGCTTCAGGATTGTCTGCAGGCAGGAATAGCCTAACTTTCAAAAACATAATGGCTAGCAAAGAAAAAGACACGCTGCGTCCGGGCCTTGACCGGCTAGTAAGGGAGGGCAAATCTTCCAGGTCAGCCGGGAGCGATAATTATTCGCGTTTTGTGAAAATGATGCGAATCGTGCTGCCTCTCGCTGCCGCCGGAATTTTCGCGCTGCTCTTCGCATGGCCTGAACTCGATCGCAAAGTCAAGGCTGTCCCCCGGCAGGTGGAAGTCACATCGGAAAATATAACAAATGAACTGATCAATCCGCGATTCGAAGGCGTGGACAACCGACAGCGGCCTTTTACGATCACGGCCGCACGAGCCGTTCAGAGCGATGATGATCCGGGCCAGGTCAATCTTGAGCTGCCGGTTGCCGATATCACGTTGTCGGATGGCAAGTGGCTGGCCGCGGAGGCTGAAAAGGGATTGTACCGGCAGGATTCTCGAAGTCTGGAGCTTGAAGGGAAAGTCTTTTTGTTTTATGGCCAGGGGTATGAGATAACTACCGAGAAACTGTATGTCGACCTTAAGGGACAGGAAGTATGGTCGGAGAGCGAAGTTTCCGGCAAGGGGCCGAAAGGACATCTCCAGGCCAGAAGCGTGCGGGCGGATGCGCAAAACGGCACGCTGTATCTGGAGGGGCCCGCGAAACTGGTTTTGTACACGAAGTTATCGGGACTGTAGGCAGGTTGAATGTTTAAAAGGTTGCTGATTATATTTTTCGGGTTTCTGACGTTTGCCGCTTGTCTGGCGTACGCGCAGCCTGACCCCCAGTCCGCCGAGAAAATCGAGATACTGGCTGACGGATCGCTTGAATGGCTGCGCAATGAAAGGAAATTCGTCGCCAAAGGCAACGCTTCGGCTGAACATGCGGGGACGATCATATATGCCGATATGTTAAGCGCCGATTATCAGGAAGCAGCCGGACAGAACTTCGATATAACTCTTCTGACTGCCGAGGGAAAAGTACGAATAGAAACCGGAAAGAATTTTGTCACCGGCGAGAGAGCGGTATACGATGCAGGGAAAAAGACGCTAGTGATTACCGGCAGCAATTTGAAACTGGTGACGCCGGAGCAGACCGTTACCGCAAGCGAGAGGTTTGTCTATCATACATTAAAGGGAGAGCTTACCGCCGTCGGAAACGCTCAGGTTACCGACGGCAAGGATACCCTTAATGCCGATATGATGAGCGCCGTACTTGAGGAGCAGGGAGGCAGGCGGACGCTGAAAACCGCGCAGGCGAAAGGGAACGTCATCATACGTACGCCTGCCGAAACCCTTTATGGCGACAAGGGGACTTACCACGCCGACCGGCAGATTGCCGAGATCACCGGAAACGTACGCATAGAACGTGGCCCCAACGTGCTGCAGGGCGAGAGAGGACGGGTTAATCTCGCGACCAATGTCAGCAGCCTTTACGGCGGCGAGGGTAGCGGCGGAAGGGTACGGGGAGTATTTTTTCCGAAAAGCGAGGAATAGGTACGGGTTTGGACGATTTCGGGAAGGTACTGCTCTGTTTAAACATGGATATTGGTGGACTGTTAACCTTTGTTGGTGTAGCTTGGCAGTGCAGAGTGTGATGACATAATATGCCTAAACCTTATTTACGCAGCGTTCCAAAAGGCCTCCGGGCCGAGCATCTTTCGAAAAGCTACAAGAAGCGGCCTGTCTTGAGGGATGTGAGCATCACGGTTCAACGGGGTGAAGCGGTCGCTTTGCTCGGGCCGAACGGGGCGGGCAAAACCACCAGTTTTTATATCATGACCGGACTGATCGCGCCGGATGGCGGCTATATAATGCTGGACGGGCAGGATATAACCGGACTGCCCATGTACCGGAGGGCGAGAATGGGCATAGGCTATCTTCCTCAGGAATCATCGATATTCCGCGGGCTTAACGTGGAAGAGAATATCCGCGCTGTGCTTCAGGCGCAGGAGCTTCCGCGGGAGGATCAGGATTTATTGCTTGAGGATCTGCTCGCCGAATTTTCGATAGGCCATTTGCGGCGCACTCCATCGCTTGCGCTTTCGGGCGGGGAGAGGCGAAGGGTCGAGATAGCAAGGGCGCTTGCCTGTCGGCCTGAATTCATGCTGCTTGACGAGCCGCTGGCCGGGATCGATCCGATTGCCGTCAATGATATCCGTTCGCTCATCTATCAACTGAAGGTCAAGGGGATAGGGGTTCTGATCACCGACCACAATGTCCGGGACTGTCTGGAGATCGTCGACCGCGCCTACATCCTCCATGACGGGCATGTGCTGATGGAAGGCACGCCCGATGATATTGTCGCTCATGAAGACGTCAGGCGGGTTTATCTAGGGGAAGAATTTTCGCTTTAGAGCCTTCTGCGATTAGTCACAGCAATTTCGGCCATCCCCGCGACACGCCATAAGGGGTGTTCATCTGCGGGGATCCGGTAATGAGTGCGGCTTCGCCGCACACCTTATATTCCGGATGCCCGCGCAAGGCGGGCATGACGAGATTCAACCTTGTAGTTTAATGCTTAAGAAAGCCTGAGACGCTCTGGACTCAAGTCAGGAAAAAGGTGAGGGCGAAGGCTCCGGCACCGCAGGCGAGGGCGAGGAGGAGGAACAATGCGATGCTCCAGTCCTTTTTCTCTCCGGCATCGAAAGCGCGAAGGGTCATTTCCACAGTGCGGCCGGTTTTTTCCTCGAAATATTTTTTTTTGACCTCGACCTTTTGATATTTATCCGAACGGACAAGCAGCACCGCCTGCTTCAGGGCGGCATCCATGTCTTCGGTGGTCAGGTGTTTTTCCTGTTCGTTTTTGTTTTCCTGCCCGGGAGGTACCGCCAGCAGAGTGTAAACGCTGTATTCTATGTGCTGGGTTTGCTCATCCGCCATAATTCACCGTTTCTGGTATGGGAACTGGCTACTCCCTTGCCGAGAATACTACGGTTCGGCGATAAATTGAAGGCTCCTGTCGCATGGGGGCCAGCGGCTCCTTCATCCTTCTGTTGAGGGCTTCTCCCTCTCCCGCCGGGAGAGGGGGTTACTTATATTATTCGGCTGCTCCGAGAAGGCCGTCAAGGCCTGCGGACAGGCTTCCGGACTGGACTTCATAGAGTTTGCGGTAGTGGGAGCTTTCCTTGCGGACAAGCTCGGCGTGCGCTCCCTGCTCCACGATCCTGCCGCGGTCGAAGACCAGAATGCGGTCGGCGTGCCTGATCGTCGAAAGGCGGTGGGCTATGGTGATCGTCGTCCTGCCTTTCATAAGATTGGCCAGCGCCTTCTGGATGTAATGCTCCGATATCGAGTCGAGCGAGGAAGTGGCCTCATCGAGGATCAGGATCGGGGCATCGGAGAGAATCGCCCTTGCTATGGCGATGCGCTGTCTTTCGCCGCCGGAAAGCTTTATGCCGCGTTCACCGACCAGCGCGCCGTAATTATCAGGCAGGCTGGTGATGAAGTCGTGGGCGTAGGCTTTCTTTGCCGCTTCGACGATCTCGTCCATGTTTGCTTCCGGGCGGCCGTAGGCGATGTTTTCCGCGATGCTGCGGTGGAAGAGAATCGGCTCCTGCGGCACCAGGGCTATCGAGCGGCGCAGACTTTCCTGCCGGAGCATGGCGATGTTCTGGCCGTCGATGCGGATCTGACCGCCGTCGACATCGTAAAGGCGCTGGATGAGCCGGACGAAGCTCGACTTGCCGGAGCCCGAGTGGCCGACAAGGGCTACGTTCTCGCCGGGGGAGATCTCTACAGAAAGTCCGCTGAACAACGGGCGGGACTGGTTCTGATAGATGAAATCGACATTGTCGAAGACGATTTCGCCTTTGCCGGGTTTGAAGACGGCGGCTTGCGGATGATCGAGAATCTCGTCCTTGCGCATCCAGAACAGGACTATGTCTTCCATCTCGCTGGTCGAGCGTTGTAGGTTGGCGATCTGCATGCCGATGTCCCGCAGGTAGCCGCTGATCATAAAGAAACCGGTGAGGCTGAAGGCGATGTCGCCGGGAGTAGCCTTGCCGGAACGCCACATCCAGATGGTGATTCCGAGCATGCCTACCATCATCGCAAGGCGGAGCATGCCGCGGCTCATGTGGATGAACTCGCTGGTCAGCCAGGCCTTGAGCGAGAGGCGTTTCCAGTCGGCGGTCACCAGCGAGAAGCTATGTTCCTCGCGGCTTTCGGCGCCGAAAGTCTTCACTGTCGGGTTACCGGTAATGATATCGGCGAGGCTCGCCCCGACACGCGTGTCGCTGTCGGCGGAGGCGCGAAAGAGCGGCGAGGCAATCCTGATTGCCGTGTACGCGCTTACCGCCACGTACAGCAGCGCCATTACAGCCGTGAAGAGGCCGACCAATGGCAGTTTCGCCGCGAGTACGGCGCTCATGCCGATCATGATGAGAACAGCCGGGAAAATGCCTATCAGCAAGGTGTCCTCATAGGTGTCGAAGGCCCACATGCCACGGGTGATCTTGCGAACAGTGCCGCCAGCGAAGGTGTTGGCATGCCAGTCGGAGCTGAAGCGCTGAACCTTGCGCATGGCGTCGTTTAGAATCTCATACATGGAATTGGCGGCAAACCATGCCCACAGAGCCATGGAGGCCGAATGCAGAACCACATAGCCCAGAAACAGAGCGGCGAATACGCCGAGATAGGCAAGCGCGCTTGCAAAGCCCTCGGCCACGCCGGAGCTCGCGGTCATGGCATCGACGATCTTTCCGGTATAGACCGGGACGAAGGCGTCGGTAATCGTGGCCGCGCCCTTCAGGACGAGGACGGCAATTCCGATACGGGTTCTGCGCCGCCAGTAATGGGCTGAAAAGCGCCAGATATCCTTATAACTCACTTTCTTTAACATAATGGGCCTCTATTGGCATATAAGTTCGCTTTCCGGCAATTTCTCATATGCGCGGTAAAAAGATTGATTCCGGTTTTCTGGCACCGGTTACTATGCTTTTCGGATTGTCGCTGATTTCTTCAAGTTCAGTCTTCAAATCCAGTACAGTTCCGGCGCCGCATTCGCGTTCCGGGCAACTGGACGAAAATCAATGATGTCCCAAACCCGGAAACGAGGCGATATTTAGTACAACGGACATAATAAGATGCATATGCGACTCCTTTCCTGTCTGTTAGGGGTTAAGCGATTCTGAGAAGATGTACTAATTGCCGAGAATTATCAAGCGCTATTTTTTGGCGCATGGCAATCGACTTACAACTTCAGCCATAAACTAATATGAGGGGCTGCTTGTGTTAGGCGGCGTGGGCAGTTAAAATCGGCGGGACGGATTTTCAACAAGCTTCACGATCGATTCAAATGGCCACCAGAAGAAAGAGAATAAAAAAGCAAAATTATGCTTCCGGGTTTTTGCCGGAGGGGTTGCAGGTTTTTCTGGCCAGGAGAATTGTCGATATTCTGGCAGCAGGATTTATGATCGCCGGTTTGTTCGTTCTGGCGGCGCTCGCCAGTTATGACCGGCTCGACCCTTCGCTCAACACCGCAGCGGGAGGAGCAGCGGAGAGCGTGAGGAACCTTGCGGGGAGGCCGGGAGCGTATCTAGCGGATCTGCTGCTTCAGAGTCTGGGGGCGGCGGGGGCGGTTTTCGGGGTAATTCTGGTGGCCTGGGCGTGGAGGCTTTACAAGCGTTACAGGATCAGCCCTTTCTGGGCGAGGTTCAGTTCGCTGATCGCTTCTGCGATCTTGCTTTCGGTGGCTTTTGCGAGAATTCCTTCCGGCGAGTGGCTGGTGCATCCATATCTTGGCGGCAGCGGCGGTACGATATTGCTGGATAAAGGGGCTTCGGTCATCTATCCGCATCTTCGCGGGTGGGAGCATATGGCGCTGGCCCTTGTCTGCGGGGCCGCCGGGGTCGCCGCGTTCGGGTATTCGCTGGCTGTTTCGGCGAGCGGATGGAAGGCTTTTATCGCCGTTATCTGGGACAGGGGATTGTATCTGGTCTTAAGAGGCGTCAATCTGGCCGAACGGTTTGCCGACTGGGTTAGGCATTACAGCGACCCGGACTGGAAGCCGGCGAGGCAGCCGGTGATACGAACCGTGCCGAGACTGGATGGGAAAGCTCCGGTAAAGGCCGAAGCCGAAGCCGAAACCGGAACTGCGGCAAGGCCTGCCGCGATACCTGCAATTAACGTCTCAATGCCAAAGGCCCAGAGCGGCGGAGAAGCTTTGCCGAAGGCGCAGGGTAAGTTGCTGCTCGGGGATGGCGGGGAGTGGGAGTATCCGCCGCTGGATCTGCTTCAGGACGTTCCGGCGGACAATCCGGATTACCGCGCCGATGAAGGAGCCTTGCGGCGGAACGCCGAGATGCTCCGCAACGTGCTGTCGGATTTCAATGTCAGGGGAGATATCGTCAGTATTCATCCGGGGCCTGTGGTCACGCTTTACGAGCTGGAACCGGCACCGGGGGTCAAGACGTCAAGGGTTATATCGCTGAGCGACGATATCGCGAGGTCGATGTCGGCGGTTTCGGTGCGCTGCGCCGTGGTGCCGGGGAGGAATGTGATCGGCATCGAACTGCCCAACAGAGTGCGCCAGACGGTGTATCTGCGGGAACTGCTTGCGACGAAGGAAGTGCAGAAAACCTATGCAAAACTGCCGCTGGTGCTCGGCAAGAATATCGGCGGGCAACCTATCGTCGGCGATCTGTCGAAGATGCCGCACCTGCTGATCGCCGGAACGACGGGATCGGGGAAGTCGGTGGCGATCAACACCATGATCCTTTCGCTGCTCTACCGGCTGCCGCCTGAAAAATGCCGTCTTATCATGATCGATCCAAAAATGCTGGAGCTTTCGGTTTATGACGACATTCCGCATCTGCTTTCTCCGGTGGTGACGGAGCCGGGCAAGGCGGTGGTGTCGCTGAAATGGACGGTGCAGGAGATGGAAAACCGCTACCGGGCCATGTCAAAACTTGGCGTGCGGAATATTGAGGGCTACAACGCGCGGCTGCGCGAGGCGCGGCGCAAGGGGGAAATCCTGACGCGGCGGATCCAGACAGGGTTCGATCCGGGCACCGGCAAGCCGGTATATGAGGAACAGGCGATCGATCTCACCGAGCTTCCCTACATCGTCGTCGTCGTCGACGAGTTCGCGGATCTGATGCTGGTGGCGGGCAAGGACGTCGAGGCAGCGGTGCAGCGCCTCGCCCAGATGGCGCGGGCTGCGGGCATACATCTTATCATGGCCACGCAAAGGCCCTCGGTGGATGTGATTACAGGGGTTATCAAGGCCAACTTCCCGACGCGGATCAGTTTCGCGGTCACTTCCAAAATCGACTCGCGCACCATACTTGGAGAAGGCGGGGCGGAGCAGCTGCTTGGCATGGGCGATATGCTCTATATGGAGTCGGGCGGGCGGATCACGCGCGTCCACGGGCCTTTCGTCTCGGATCACGACGTCGAAAATGTCACCACCTATCTGAAGGCTCAGGGAGAGCCGAACTATATCGACGAGGTCACCGAGGAAAGCGGTTTCGATGGCGGCGAGGTCATGGGGGCACTGTTCGGAGACGGCAACGGCGGCAAGGTAGACGAGCTTTACGACGAGGCAGTGGCCTACATCGCCCGCGAAGGCAAGGTTTCGGTAAGCTTCATCCAGAGAGGATTCAATATCGGCTATAACCGCGCGGCGAAAATCGTCGAGGAAATGGAGCGGCAGGGAGTGATCTCGAAACCCAGCCGAACCGGCAAGCGGGAAATTTTAGTTAATGATTACAGTGAAGTAGGCGCCTGAATTTTGATTTTATTGAATTAGGGCGTATAATGCGTTATAAGCTTTGAGAAATATGTAAACTCAAGGGTGTGTTATGAATGCTTCATCAATTTCTCGGGATGATAGAGATAAGATGTTAGAGAGACTCAGGCAGATGAGGTCAATGTTCATTGACCGGGAAAAAATGGTCTGGGAGGAACTCAGGAAGCATACGGAAGAGGCTGCTGATAATCACAAGGAAGCAGCTTACCAGGCTACCAAGAATCTGGAATTAATTGCCGAAGATAACAAGCCATTCGCACAGCATCGGACAAAACTGGACGCTCAGACCAAGCGTCTATTTGAGTGCAACAACGCCTGCAGTGAGGCATATACAAAAAAAGGGAATCTGGGCAAATTACTTGTTAGTAAGGCTCCCAGGCTTCCATATTCTGTTCAGTCTTTTCATGGAGAGCAGTTCAGTCGCGCTATGACTGAGCTGGAGATGGGCAATCCAGGGAAGGCAAAAAGCTTTCTGAAAATGAGCTTTCGGGATCGGCTGCTTTTATGGGGTAGGCGCAGGACGGAATATCGGGAAGCTCTTGCAGCTACCAGGGCATATATCGACGCAAGCAAGCCGTACTGTAAGGATATCAAGGCAGCGCAAAAAAAAATAAATCGGGAAGAGCGCCGTCTTGCGAAGCATTTACATGCAGTTATGCAGGATGAAAAAACCAAAGCTTTGATACTGGATCCGGAATTTCTGCGCAAAATGGGAGGCAAGAATCAGACGGTAAATCTGCTGCACCGGATTTCAACGGACAATATGAGTCCATGGAAAATCAATGTTTTTCTAAAGGAAGAAAAAAAGGCAGGAAGGCTTTCCAAACTTGATCTCAGTGTTGTTCAGAAAGAAATTGAGAACGTATATGCCGACAAGGAGCAACTGCTAAGGAATGCCAGAGAAGAAAAAAGAGTTGCTGATGCCAGATGCGGTGTAGTGGCGAATGTTCTTGCCGATGTCAGAACAATGGAGAGCAGGGAAACAAAGAGCGTACATTCTGCTTTCGGCAGGAGAATTAACACGGTTACGATGATAGACAAGATTCTTGAAAACCCTGACGACATTTCGGCGGAAGACCTTGGGCGTCATGTTAAAGCTGCGGAAACTACCATGAATAACTGGTCAGATCCGAGGTATTTAAGAGAGAAACTGGCAAAACTAGGCAATCCCAACTTCGACCATACGGAAATGGCAGGCGATCCTCTTACCGAATTGAGTAGAACGGGAAGACTTGACAGGGCTAAAATTCGGGCGGAGTGGGTAAAAGCCAGTTCATTCAAGCCTTTGCAGGCGGGTTTGAACATTGCAAAACGCCCGTTTAATATAGCAGTTGATAATATTTATGCGGCAGCAACGCGAGTTAACAAAGCAATTCACGACTGGAGGGAGCCTCCTTCTCCTCCCCCGGCACCGGGCGGGCCGTGATTGAAGGCCTTTATTCTGCCCAGATTATCGCCTATATGATGGATGCATGAGACATATATTTCTTGCATTCATTTTTTTTGTGGCGGCCTTTCCGGCGCTGGCGCAGCAAAATCAGGCTCAGCCGGCGGGTGAGGTGGCCAGGGCCGAGTCCTATCTTCGCAATCTGAAGACGCTTAAATCGCGGTTTATTCAGGTTGATAACCAGGGGGCGAGGCTTACCGGAGCTTTTTATCTCAACCGGCCGGGCAGGCTACGTTTCGAGTATGACCAGCATGACGATTTCATCGTCGCCGACGGCAAGTTCATCTATTATTACGACGCGCAGCTCGGGGAACAGTCGAACGCGCCGATAGGTCAGACACTCGCCGATTTTCTGCTGCGGGAGGATCTGAGACTTGGCGGCAAGGTTTCGGTGACGGATGTCCGGAAAGAGGGAGGGTTTGTGCATATCACCCTCGTTCAGAAGGAAGATCCGGCGGCGGGAAGCCTGCGGATGGTGTTTCAGGAAGAGCCTTTTTCGCTGCGGATGTGGCGGGTGGTGGACGCGCAGGGTTATATCACGGAAGTCTATCTGGAGGACGTGAAAACTGGTATGGATCTTCCGCGCAAGCTTTTTGTCTATGCCGATCCTTCTAGGGGCGTGGAACGTTATAACCGGTAAAATGAAAGACAATTCCCAGTTAAACAGGCTTATTCAATTGCTGGCCAGCATGCCGGGCCTGGGCCCGCGTTCGGCGCGGCGGGCGGCGCTGTACCTGCTTACCCGCAGGGAGACGCATATGCAGCCGCTGGCCAGAATTATGGAGGAAGTGGCGGAGGCGGTGAAGACCTGTCCCGTATGCGGCAATCTTGACATGATCGCGCCCTGCCATGTGTGTTGCGATCCGAAACGCGACCGTTCTCTTGTATGCGTGGTGGCGCAGGTGGCCGATCTCTGGGCGATAGAGCGTACGCATTGCTTTAAAGGGGCGTATCACGTGCTTGGAGGGGTGCTGTCGGCGATTGATGGGGTCGGGCCGCAGGACTTAAGTATTTCCGGGCTGCTGCAACGCGTACGGCAGGACAGGGTGGGGGAGGTTGTTCTGGCTTTGCCCGCAACCGTAGATGGGCAGTCGACGGCGCATTACCTCGCCGACAGTCTTAACGGGACGGGAGTGCGTATTACCAGACTGGCGCACGGGGTTCCGGTAGGGGGGGAACTGGATTACCTCGACGACGGGACGATCGCGACGGCATTGCGTTCCAGGTCGCCGGTATAAACGGATGGAGGCGTGATGCCGTGAACCGCGGCAAGCCCAAATTTCTCACAATCTTGTATCCGTCATACTGATTTGCGGGGGTGACAATCCGGAGCAGGCTTTTGCGGATAGTGTGAGAAATGCGGGCTAAAACCCGCCGCCTTTTTTCATGCCCAGAACCTGGTCGGCTCGCATTTTCGGGGCTTTGCGGCCGCCGCGGCCGCCGCCGCCCATGCGTTCGTTGTCATGGAATTCCTGTTCAAGCAGGGCGTCGAAGTCGGGCATACTGCCCTGCATGATCTCCTGTACGCAGGCGGCGAAGAATTTGCAGGATTTGGTTTCCCAGTCAAAGACTGCGCCTTTCTTATCTTCGCTTTTAATTCGAAGATGAATTACCGACCATTTGTTATCTTTTGGTACGGCCCTGAGATGGAGGATCTGGTCGATAGTGCGTCCATTTCTCGGCTCGTCGTAAACCATCAGAATTTCAGCCTCGACTTCCTCGCCATTAAAGCCGACGCGGACTTCGGCGCTGCAGGTCTCGCCCTTTTGCGGGTTGTGAACAGACCATGGATATATCTCGCAAGGCGACATGTCATAGCCGACTCCGAGCAGCCCCATCAGTTCGTTGTAACTTATTCGCATATTTCCGGCTAACTTCCCGCATTATGTGTTTCAATATATAGTTTATGCCGAAACCGAAGGCGAAGCCTTTTTATAAAACATTTTTTGCAGCATTCATGCCAGCATGTATACTCTTACTGCAATAAAACAATAATTTTCAGTTCGGAGCTATGAATTGCGTTATTCAATATTGATTTTTTTGTTCTCCTGTCTGGCCATCATAATGGTAGAGCCTGCTGCCGGGCAGACAGAATCAGCAAATCCTGACAGTCGTCCTGATAAATTCGCTTCTTCGGCCATGCCGACCGGCCCGAAAAACCTGCTTACCGACAAATACAAGGTGGAGCTTTGGGGAATAAAAGCACCAGAATACGATGGTTTCCCGTTGCAACTGACCACCCGTAAGCTGCTTGACGAATTGCTTTACAATAGCGCGGTGAGGTGCAGTGTCGTTTCCTGGCGGGGGGATCAGGCGCTTGCAAGATGTCTGAATGACGGTGAAGTGGATTTGTCGCTGGCCCTGTTGCAGGAAGGTTATATGATCTCAGACCGGGAGGTTATCTATAATACCGTGTTCGCTGAACCCTATTTTAAAGCCGAAGAGGCCGCGCAAAAGCAGAATAAGGGCGTCTGGGCTTACAGCAGCGGAGGGGGAGGGGTCTCTTCTCCCGCATCGCTGTCCGGAGTAATGCCGCTTGTTGCGGCTGTGATCGGGTCTTCGCTTGCCGGATTTGCTATACTGGCTTTTGTTTGCGCCAGGGGTTTCAAAGGTATTCATGCTCTCCACAAGAATCAACTGGCGATGCTGCTAAGTCGTGAGGAGAATCTGAGAGAACGGGAGAAGTTCGTTGTCGCCTCGATGCTGGAGGCCGAAATCAGCGCCAACAAGGTCAAGATAGAAGCCTTTCTGGTCATTTACGAGGAGATGCTGAGGAATCTCAAGGATCCCGCCAAGCAGCAGAAATACCGTCTTACCGGCGAGATAATCCAGGAACAGCCGAGGTTGGTGCGTTCAGTTTATGACGGCAATGTCGAACGCATGGATTTGCTTGGGGCTCAACTGGCATCGGATATCGCCAGATATTATTCAAGGATCAATCCCAATCCTGGCTATATAACTCTCGAGCCCGACTATCCGCTGGAAGACGCCATATACAGGGTGGAGCGGGTGATCTCGGAAGTGACGGCGCTGGTGGCGCCTGCCGACCGGCTGATTTCAGCTTTGCAGGTTATTCTGCGGGACAAGAAGAAAAAAGGGCTTGTTTCCGCCCCGGGCGAGTGAAATGAAGTCGATAAATACATTGCCCTCGCCTGGCCGCCGGGTTATTTAAAGAGCATGAGAGAAGGCATTCCATTGATTTCAAAAAGATGCGGCGGCCTGCGCGGCGCGGCCCGCATACCCGGAGACAAATCCATATCCCACCGCGCCCTTATGCTCGGGAGTCTGACGATTGGCGAGACGATCATCAGCGGCCTGCTGGAGGGGGATGACGTGCTCTGCACGGCGGCGGCGATGAAGGCGCTCGGCGCGAAGGTATACAAAAGCGACGATGGACTGTGGCATACCTACGGGGTCGGTATCGGCGGACTCCATGAGCCTTCAACCATTCTCGATATGGGCAACAGCGGGACTTCGACGCGGCTGCTGATCGGGCTTGTCGGAGGGCATCCGATCACGGCGTTTTTCAATGGCGACAGATCCCTGGTCAAACGGCCGATGCAAAGGGTGATTGCCCCTCTGGAAATGGTCGGGGCCAGATTCATGGCGCGGGAGGGCGGAAGGCTGCCTCTTGCGGTAAAAGGCGCAAGCAATCCGCTGCCGATAGAATACCGTCTGCCGGTTGCCTCGGCGCAGGTCAAGTCGGCGGTGCTGCTGGCAGGGCTGAGCGCTCCGGGGATAACTACTGTAATTGAGGATCAGGCAACACGCGACCATACGGAAAACATGTTGCGGCATTTCGGGGTGCCGGTGACTACTGAAATTCTGGAAGACGGGGCCATCGCGGTCGGCGTTTCGGGGTTGCATGAGCTTCAGCCGTGTGCTGTGGATGTTCCGGCGGATATAAGCTCGGCGGCGTTTCCGATCATAGCCGCGCTGATTGTCGAGGGTTCGGAAATCAGGCTTCCGGGGATAGGCGTCAATAAAAGACGTACGGGCCTGATAGAGGTTCTGCTGGAAATGGGTGCGGATATAAGGCTTGAAAACCGCCGGGTTCAGGCGGGAGAGGAAGTGGCGGACATACAGGTCAGGTACAGCGGCCCCCTGAAGGGCGTGGACGTGTCGCCGGAGATCGTGCCGCGCATGGTGGACGAATTTCCGGTTCTGGCAATGGCTGCGGCCTGCGCGAAAGGCACTACCAGAATGAAGGGCCTTGCCGAATTAAGGGTCAAGGAGAGCGACCGGCTGCTGCTGGTGGCCGAGGGCCTGAAGGCCTGTGGCGTTACCCTTGAGATGGGCGAAGACTCATTGACGATATCTGGTCAGGGAAAGCCGCCTCGGGGAGGTGCGCTGATCGAAACTCATCTAGATCACAGGATCGGCATGAGTTTTCTGGTGCTGGGTATGGCAAGCGAGGAGCCGGTCACGATTGACGATGCTTCGCCGATAACCACCAGCTTTCCCAATTTCGTCGAGCTGATGGGCGAACTGGGGGCGGATATCGGGGAAAGCGGTTTGGACTTTCCGGGGTTTGAGGGCTGATCTTCGTGAATGAAAAAGTGAAAGTAATCGCTATCGACGGCCCGGCCGCCAGCGGCAAGGGGACGCTGGCCAGAGGGCTGGCGGAGAGGCTGGGATACGCTTATCTCGATACCGGGAAGCTTTACCGGGTGGTTGGGCTTGACGTGCTGCGCAAGGGAGGGAATCCGGACGATCCAAAAGACGCCATCCTGGCGGCGGAGAATTTCAGGGTTAATTTTTCATCCGGAATGCTCGCCGATCCCGAACTTTCCACCGATCAGGCCGGTCAGGCGGCCTCGAAAGTGAGCGTGATCCCGCAGGTTCGCGATGCGCTGCTTGAATTACAAAAGAATTTCGCAAAAAACCCTCCGCAAGGCTTTAACGGGGCGATACTGGATGGCCGGGATATCGGCACGGTCATATGCCCGGAGGCGGAATACAAGTTTTTTGTGACCGCGGATACGGAGATTCGTGCGATCAGACGTCATAAAGAGTTGCAAAACCGTGGCATTGCAGTTACATATGAGGCCGTTCTCGAGGATATGAGACAACGCGACGCCAGAGACTCCGGGCGGCAGGCCGCTCCGTTAAAGGCGGCGGAGGACGCGGTGGTGCTTGATACCACCGATCTTGATGCCAGTCAGGCACTGGAAGAAGCGCTGCGCATTATCCTCGGGTAGGCGGGGGTTTTCCTGGGCTGGCGCCTGTAAAAAGGACATACCCTTCGCCATATTTACCTTGAAAGGAAACTTTTTAACATGGCACACGCAGCCGCAAATCTAACAGACAGAGACGATTCAAGAGAGTTTGCTGCACTCCTTGACGAACACATGAAGCAGCGCAAAGGATTCGAAGGATCCGTGGTTCTGGGGCGGGTTATAGCGCTGGAAGATGACTATGCAGTAATAGATGTCGGCCTCAAATCGGAAGGCCGGGTACCTTTGAGGGAATTCTCCTCTCCAGGGCAGGAGCCTGAAATCAAGGTCGGGGACAAAGTCGAGGTTTATGTCGAGCGAATGGAAAACCGCAACGGCGAAGCCGGCCTGTCGCGCGAAAAGGCACGCCGCGAAGAAGTTTGGATCGAACTTGAAAAGTCGCATGAAAAGGGCGACCGGGTGACCGGGGTCATTTTCGGGCGCGTAAAGGGCGGGTTCACTGTCGATCTCGGCGGGGCCGTCGCATTTCTTCCGGGAAGCCAGGTGGATATTCGTCCGATACGCGACGTATCTCCGCTGATGGGCACGCCGCAGCCTTTCCACATTCTGAAGATGGATCGCAGCCGCGGAAACATCGTTGTTTCACGCCGGGCGGTTCTGGAGGAATCCCGCGAGGAAGCACGTTCCGATCTGCTGGAAAACCTCAAAGAAGGCCAGGTTCTTCAGGGCATCATCAAGAACATCACCGATTACGGCGCTTTCGTCGATCTCGGCGGTGTCGATGGCCTGCTGCATGTTACCGATATTTCGTGGAAGCGTATCAACCATCCTTCCGAAGCCCTGCAAATCGGGCAGACCGTGGAAGTTCAGGTCATCCGCTATAACGAGGAAAGCCAGAGAATCTCGCTTGGCATGAAGCAACTGGAATCGGATCCGTGGAAAGGCGTTGTCGAACGCTTCCCGATCGGGGCCAAATTCACTGGACGTGTCACCAACATCACCGATTACGGCGCTTTCGTAGAGCTTGAAGCAGGTATCGAAGGTCTGGTTCACGTTTCGGAAATGTCCTGGACGAAGAAGAACGTGCCTCCGGGCAAGATCGTCTCCACTTCCCAGGAAGTCGAAGTCAAGGTTCTTGACGTCGACATGGACAAGCGGAGGATTTCACTCGGTCTCAAGCAATGTCAGGAAAACCCCTGGGAGAACTTCGCGCGCGATCACAAAGTCGGCGAGGTCATTGAGGGCGAGATCCGCAATGTCACAGAGTTCGGACTTTTCGTCGCGCTTACCGAAGAGATCGACGGGATGGTTCACCTTTCCGATATTTCTTGGGAAGAGCAGGGCGAGGAAGCTCTCAAGGGCTTCAGCAAGGGCAATATGACCAAGGCGAAGATCCTGGACATGGAACCCGAGAAAGAGCGGATTGCCCTTGGCATAAAGCAGCTTTCCGAAGATCCGTTCGACGAGGCATTCAAGCATATCAGCAAGGGTTCGGTGGTTACCGGAACTGTCGTCGAGGTCAACGACAAGGGCATCGAAGTCACGATCGGGGACAATATCTCCGGTTCGATCAAGAAGTCCGAACTTTCCCGCGAGCGTTCCGAGCAGCGCCCTGACAGGTTTGCTGTCGGCGAGAAAGTCGATGCCAAGGTCATCACCATCGACAAGAAGAGCCACAGGCTGACACTTTCGATCAAGGCAAGGGAAATCGAGGAAGACAAGGCTGCCATGGAAGCTTTCGGATCGACCGAAAGCGGCGCTTCTCTTGGCGACATCCTCGGCGCTGCATTGCAGAAGAACGAAAGCGAACAGGCTGCCGCAGCTCCTGAGAAGAAAGCCAAGGCCAAGCCGAAGTCTAAGAAAAAGGAAGACGAGTCTGCTCCTGAAGCGGAGGAAGGCAACGAATAAGTCATGCTTCCTGGTTTTTAGGATTTTGAACCGGGCCCCAAAGGGCCCGGTCTTTTTTTACTGATATATTAGTAAAAAGATAAACAAAATTGACTAGAATAAATATTCGATGAAAGCTAGAGCGTCTTCCGTTAAGGTTGGCTCAAGAGTTATCAACATAATCGGAGAAGGTTCTAGTCGTTGATGATTAAAAGTCTGGAAAGGTTTAAGAAATATGAAGTAATTTTTGCCATGTATCTGGCGCAGATTCTTGCGTTTATATTTATCCGTTATGATTTTTTCGATAATTTTTATGAATTTACACGTGCTCATGAAAGCTGGGAACTGGACGAATTTATCAGCGCTGCTGTTGCCGCCCTGATTGTTGCGGCGATAATGATGATCAGGTATGGCCTGCTTTTGCGCAAAGCGCAGGAGCATATCCGGGAGCAGGACAGAATTCTTGCGGAGAGCAGCAAGCAGGCGGAGCTTGGCAAATTTGCCGGAGGTCTTGCGCACGAAATAAATAATGCACTTCAGCCGGTGGTTGGTTTAAGCGGTATTGTGGCTAATCATCTAAAAGACAAGGATAAAACCCAGTATGAAAACAGTCTGCTTATTCAAAAAGCGGCAATCCATGCGAGGGAGATAGTCAATTACGTTCTGGTGTTTGCCAGGGGCCAGAGATTAAAGCCTGAGTTGCTTGATGCTTACGATGTTATTCAGGAGGCCGCCGGGATTGCCGCCAAATCGTTGCCTGAGTCAATCCAGTTTCTGTTCGTTCCTCCCGAAGCTGATACGAGATACAGAATCAAAAGCACGCGCACCGGGCTTGTCCAGATTTTCGAGAATATGTTTATGAATTCGGCCGATGCAATAAGCGATGAGGGGGGAATAATTCAAGTCGGTGCTGGATGTCTGCAAATAGGAAAGAAAGAAGCCAAATTAAAAGAAGTCCAGCCAGGAAGATTTGTCTGTATCCGTATCAGGGATAATGGGTGCGGGATGGACAGCGAGACGCTGGAAAAAATCTTTATGCCTTTTTTCACCACAAAGAAACTTAAGAACGGAACAGGACTTGGGCTGCCGGTATGCCTGGGGCTGATAAAAGAGATGGGCGGATTTGTCACTGTCAGCAGCGGGCCTCTGGAAGGAACGCTTTTCAGTATTTATTTGCCCTGCGTTGAAGCCGGGGATCTGTCGGAGACCGGAAAATGAGCATTGTCATGGTTGTGGAAGATAGCTTTATTGTGCTGGAAACAGTGTCGATAATGCTCTGTTCGCTCGGGCATGGCGTCATCAAGACCAGTGGTGCGCGGGAGGCTTTGGAATATCTGGACGGGGATCAGAAAAAGCCCGATCTGATTATTTCCGATATCATCATGCCGGAGATGGACGGCATAGAGTTCATGATACAGTTGCGCGAACGTCAGACCGGTATTCCGGTCATCGCCATGTCAGGTGGAGGCTATGATATGTCGGCGAGGTCACTGCTGATCGAAGCCGCCAGGTTTGCTGAGGGAGTGCTGGAAAAGCCTTTCCTGCCGGAGGAGCTTGCAACGGAAATTGCAAATGCGTTTAACAGGGCAAAGGTATGATGCCATGCGTATCGGGATTAGTTTTCAGGAACTGCAGGTCTTACTGATAGAGGACGATGAAATGTCCAGAGTCACAGTCAGGGCAATGCTGGCGGAGTTGGGCGTGCAGAACATTGTCGTTATTCCTGACTGTAAGGAAGCAATTAACATGTTCGATCAGAATATGGCAAAAATCGATCTGGTTCTTTGCGACTGGAATATGCCTGAGATTACAGGGCTTGATTTTCTTAAATTTACAAGAAACAAGCGAAAGGGATTGCCCTTTATCATGATTACCGGCCGTAACGATTACGATTCGGTGATAAGCGCCAGGGATGAGGGCGTCAATGCCTATCTGAGAAAACCTTTTACAATCGAAGACCTTAAAGAAAAAATTATTAAAGTGATGGAAAGAAGCCGCTTTGGCGAGGCTCATTAACCGTGCCTGCTATGTGCTTTGCGATACCGGAAGCCGGCTTTCGTTGATTACGGCCAGAAAATCCGGGCCGTATCTGTGCGCTTTCGATTTGCCAATGCCGAAAATGCCGGAAAGTCCTTTAAGATCGGCAGGTTTGTGCCTGGCCAGTTCCACAAGCGTACGGTCATGGAAAATCACGTAAGGCGGCAAGTTCTGCTCCTTGGCAATTGCCAGACGTAGCGCCTTGAGGCGTTTGAAAAGTTCCCGTTCCTCGTCGGTTTCCAGATTGATTGCGGCTGCGGTTGCGGATGCGCCTGCGCCTGTCTTGCGCGGCTGCTTTTCCGGTTTGACGTGATCCAGACGGAATTCGATAGAAGACTTGTCCTTTAAAAACTGCCTGCCACTCTCAGTGATTCTCAGGCCGCCGAAGCCGTCGATATCGACGCTGAGGTAATTGCAGGCGACCAGCTGGCGGATAAAGCTTTGCCATTCTCTGACGCTATGCTCCCTGCCTATGCCGTAAGTGCTTAGACCTTCGTGTCTGAAAGCCCTTATCTTGTCGCTGTCCTCGCCGCGAAGGACATCGATGATGTGGCCAGCGCCGAATTTCTGCCCGGTGCGGTAGACGCATGAAAGAATTTTCTGGGCGGCCAGCGTCCCGTCGGCAGTTTGCGGCGGAGAGAGGCAAGTGTCGCAATTACCGCATTTGTCTATCCGCTCGCCAAAGTAATTCAGAAGCACCTGCCGTCTGCACAGGGTGGTCTCGCAAAAGCCGACGAATACGTTAAGCTTGTGCAGGGCAATACGTTTTTGTTCTTCGGGAGCTTCGGATTCGTCGATCATCCGGCGCTGAAGAATTACGTCCTGCATGCCGTAGAGCATAAAGGCCTCGGCGGGCAGGCCGTCGCGGCCAGCTCTGCCGGTTTCCTGGTAATAGGCCTCGATGTTTTTCGGCAAGTCCATATGGACGACGAAACGGACATCGGGTTTGTTGATCCCCATACCGAAGGCGATGGTGGCGACGATAATTACTCCTTCGTCGCGGATAAAGCAGTTTTGGTTGGCGCTGCGCACCGAAGCGTCCAGTCCGGCGTGGTAGGGCATGGCTTTATAGCCCTCTTCGGCAAGCCAGGCGGCAGTTTCCTCGGTCTTGCGTCGGGAGAGGCAGTAAATTATGCCGCTTTCGTCTTTTTCCCGGCGCTGGAGGAACTGGAGAAGCTGGCGTTTCGGGCTGTTCTTAACGGTTACGCTGTAGGAGATATTGGGCCGGTCGAAACCGCCGATGAAGATTTCCGGCAGTTTCAGCCGCTCCATTATGTCCTTGCGGGTGGGGGCGTCGGCGGTCGCGGTCACGGCGATGCAGGGAATCGAAGGATAGCGCGTGCGCAGGATCGAAAGTTGCCGGTATTCCGGCCTGAAATCGTGTCCCCATTGAGAAATGCAGTGGGCTTCGTCGATCGCGAAAAGAGCGATTTTCGTTTCGTCCAGATGGCCGAGGAATTCATCGGTCATCAGCCTTTCAGGGGCTGCATAGACAAGATCGAAACTGCCCGCCTTCATTTCACGAATCAGACGGTTTACTTCGCCGGTTTCAAGATTCGAATTGATCGTGCACGCCTTTATGCCAAGTTCCCGGAGTGCCGTAACCTGATCCTGCATCAGAGCTATCAGCGGAGAAACCACGATGCCAACGCCCTTAAGGCAAAGCGCGGGGATCTGGTAACATAAGGATTTGCCGCTGCCCGTGGGCATTAAAACGCAGCAACTTTTTCCATCAATCACGCGATTAATAATAATCTCCTGATCCCCGCGAAAGGAATCATAGCCGAAAACGGTACGGAGAACGCCAGATGGATTCGTCATAGCCAGTCGCTATAGCAGAAGCGGCAAAGGAAATCACCAGAAGAACGTCGTAACAAAGCCCGATTTGGCGGTTATCATGTTTGAAAGCTGCGGGACACACTGCTTTTTTCCGATAAACTCCTTGGGAAGCTTGAGTTTTTCTTGACGGATTTTATTTGTTGCGTCAAATTACACAAAGCTCCGAATGAAACTTTTCGAAATCGCTATAGTTTTGTTTAAATGTGATTTTTCGGGGTTGAAGATTGAAAGGAACAGCATGACCAAATCTGAGTTGATCCAGCGTCTGGCAGAAAACAATCCGCATCTCTATATGCGGGACGTTGAAAAGATCGTGGATACCGTATTCGACAAGATTTCAATTGCGCTGGCCCAAGGGCACAGGGTCGAGCTTAGAGGTTTCGGCGCTTTTTCAATCAAGGAACGCGGCTCCAGAACCGGGCGCAATCCGCGTACGGGAGATGCCGTGGATGTCGAATCCAAGCGGTTGCCTTTTTTCAAAACCGGCAAGGCTCTGCGCGAGCGTTTGAACGACTAAGCAAAGTTATGAATATCATTCGCTGGATCGCCGGGGCTATCATCACCCTTGCCGCCGTTGCATTCGCCGTGGCGAATATCGATATGGTCAGCGTTATCTGGAGCCCGCTCCACGAACCGTTTGAAATGCCGCTTTCATTATTGTGCCTTGCGACTTTTGCTGTCGGGTTTGTTTCAGGAAGTTTGCTTCTATGGCTGAAAAACTGGCCGGTACTTCTGGAAAGACGGCGACAGAAAAGGCAAATCGAGAAACTTCGAATCGAACTGGCAGGTTCCGAAAGACAAATTCCTGTAGCAAATCTGCCTTACAATGGCACCAGCAGCAAGGCTTTACCATATGAATGAAAAAATTTATTGCGCCATTGATACATCGGATCTGAAGGAGGCCCGCTTTCTGGTCGGGGCCTTGTCGGACGTGAGCGGAGGGATGAAGCTGGGCCTTGAATTTTTCAATGCTCACGGGGCTGCGGGAGTCAAGGCCGTCCTAGAAGGATATGAAGAGGCGAGACTGTTTCTGGATCTGAAGTATCACGATATTCCAAATACTGTTGCCGGTGCTGTAAAGGCGGCTTCTTTCCAGCTGAAGCCTGCCTATATAAACGTTCACGCCTCTGGCGGCCGCGAGATGATGAAGGCGGCAAGGCAGGCTTGCTTTGAAGGGACAAGGGTTTTAGCGGTTACAGTTCTTACCAGCCTAGACGACAATGCGCTCTCAGAAGTCGGCCAGGCATGCCCGGCAAGCGATCAGGTTCGCCGGCTTGCAGCGCTGGCGGCGGAATCCGGAATGGACGGAGTTGTATGCTCGGCGCATGAGATTGAAATGCTTAGAAGAGAATGTGGCGATGATTTTATTCTTATGGTACCGGGAATTCGTCCTGCCGGGGCCGATACGGGAGATCAGAAGCGGATAATGACACCCTCGGAGGCTGTCAGAGCGGGAGCAAGTCATCTGGTTATCGGCAGACCGATCACCAAAGCTGCCGATCCGGCGGAGGCGGCGCGCAAAATATTAAAAGAAATCGAAGAGGCAAGCTGAAGCATGGTTGCGGTCAAGGTTTGCGGCATCACCGATCCTGTAACCCTGAAAGCGGCGGTCAGGGCGGGAGCGAATTATATCGGCCTTATGTTTTATCCTCCATCGCCAAGGTATGTCGATATTGCAATGGCGCAGGCATTATCGGGACTGACGCCCGATAATGTTAAGACGGTCGGCGTATTCGTCAATCCGGGCGATGGAGAATTAATCGAGATTACCGGCAAAACTTATCTGGACATGATCCAATTGCATGGTGATGAAAGCCCGCGCAGGGTCGAGGAAATCAGAGATCTTACAGGGCTTCCGGTGATCAAGGCCTTTCGGGTGGGCAGCAGGGAAGACCTTCATGACGTGGCTGAATTCGAGGATGCCGCCGACTGGCTTCTGTTTGATGCCAGAAGCGAGAAGGCCGGAGTGCGAGGGGGATCGGGAGAAAGGTTCAATTGGGATATTTTACAAGGTTTTATTTTCAAAAAGCCATGGATGCTTTCGGGGGGGATATCTGTAGATAATGTTCTTGATGCTCTGGCCGGTCTAAAGCCTGATGCCCTGGATCTGTCCAGCAGTCTGGAGACTTCTCCGGGAAAGAAAAATCCAGAGAAAATAATTGAATTTTTTGATGTTCTTAAAAAGTCAGGAAAGCTTCGGCCTTCCTATCTCGCGCGGTTGAAGTAGCGCTTACCAGTCGGCGTAGTAGTCGAATTCGCCTGTAACTGTCGAAACAACTGTATTTGTTTCCGGAACAAATATGGTGTGGCTTCTGAAAATACGTATTTCGCCAGTTACGGGGTCTTCTTCAGTTGTGTACCATTCCTCGGAGAGCGGGTATCCGGCGTCTTCATTTTCTGTGATCATACGCATGGCTATTACCGGAGAGCTTTCCGGGACAGGCAGCGCGCAGCCTGCAGGAAAATCCATTTGTGTGGTGGTTCCGTCAAGGCCGGTAAGCATTATAGAACCTGACTTCATAACTCCGGAATTGGCTCCGGGCAGCAGTCTGGCGATCTCTTTCGCCACTCTGCCGGACTGGCTGCCTACGGTGCTGACGATAATGTCAGTCCCGCTTTGCGGCACAAACCAGGTGTAAATATATACTATTGCCTTATCAGGGTCGGAATCGTCTATGCATACTCCTGAATCAAGACTGCCGGTGGCGATATCGTCGGGCAAGCTTATTCCAAGATCTTCAAGGCGTCCGTTGCCGGTTACCAGTTGAAAATTAACGGAAGCTGCGTCCATGCTAAGGGTCGCGAACTGGACAGCGGAATTGGCGTATTGTCTGACCAGAGAAGCTGAAAGCTCCCGCCGCTGGTAATTTTCTTCCTGCGATTGGGGCAGGCAGCCGGCCAGTAGAAGCAATGCCAGCGGGATCAGGGCTGAGGATATGGATCTGCGCACGATTCCCTCTCTTGGCCAGGCGCTTGTTATTAACCATTATATCCGATCTTATAGCGGTCTTACTAAATCTTAGCTTAACACTGTTTGAAATTGATTAATGGGCAAGTATTTGCTTATGTGCATATCAGGCAAAACATAAGGCGTTAAAATGAAGCATATTCCAAACACCTTTTCTTCAGGGCCTGACGAGAAAGGCCATTTCGGACGTTACGGCGGAAGATATGTCGCCGAGACGCTGATGCCACTTATTTTGAGCGTTGAAAAGGCATGGGCGGAAGCCAAGGAAGATCCGGAGTTCTGGGCAGAATTCGACATACTGGCGCACGATTACATCGGAAGGCCCAGCCCGCTTTACTTTGCGGAGTCCGCAAGCAGGCATTTCGGAGGAGCGAAAATATATTTCAAGCGCGAAGAGCTTAACCATACCGGCGCTCACAAAATCAATCACTGCCTGGGGCAGATCCTGCTTGCAAAAAGGATGGGCAAGACAAGGATCATCGCCGAGACCGGGGCCGGGCAGCACGGCGTGGCCACGGCTACGGTTTGCGCGCTGTTCGATATCCCCTGTACGGTATTCATGGGGGAAACCGATATCGAGCGCCAGAAGCCCAATGTTTTCCGGATGAAGCTGCTCGGGGCCGAGGTGCGGCCGGTGACCAGCGGAGCCGGGACGCTGAAGGATGCGATGAACGAGGCGTTGCGCGACTGGGTGGCCAATGTACGCGACACGTACTACCTGATCGGAACAGTGGCGGGGCCACATCCCTATCCGGCGATGGTGCGTGATTTTCAGTCAATCGTCGGTCGCGAGACCAGGGGTCAGTTAATGGAAAAGGAGGGCCGTCTTCCGGATACTCTTGTGGCCTGCATTGGCGGCGGATCGAATGCCATGGGACTATTTCATCCATTTCTGGACGATAATGACGTACAGATGTACGGCGTCGAAGCGGCTGGTTACGGGATCGATAGCGGCAAGCATGCGGCAAGTCTTAACGGCGGGAGGCCGGGGGTACTGCACGGAATGCAAAGCTATTTTCTTCAGGACGATGATGGGCAGATTACCGAGGCGCATTCGATTTCGGCAGGGCTCGACTATCCCGGCATCGGGCCGGAACATGCATGGCTGTTTGATCAGAAGCGGGTGAAGTACGTTTCGGTGACCGACGATGAGGCGATGGAAGCCTTCAGGCTTTGCACCAGACTGGAGGGTATAATTCCGGCGCTGGAGCCCTCGCATGCGTTTGCGCATGTGATGAAAATCGCTCCGCAATTGCCTAAAGATCACATTATCGTGATGAATCTTTCGGGCAGGGGTGACAAGGATATATTTACGGTCGCGGATAAACTGGGGATCAGGCTTTAGAGATGACAAACCGAATAGATGCGCGTTTCAGGGAATTAAAGGCGCAGGGACGCGCCGGGCTGGTGACTTTCATAACCGCAGGCGATCCCGATCATGACACAAGTCTGGAGATGATGCTCTCGCTTCCGGGCGCCGGAGCGGATCTGATCGAACTGGGCATGCCGTTTTCCGATCCGATGGCCGATGGCCCGGCGATTCAGGCGGCCGGCATGCGGGCGCTGGAGGGCGGCGCAAATATGCGCGGGACGTTTGAAATCGTCAGAGGGTTTCGCGAAAAGGACGGCGCGACTCCGGTCGTGCTTATGGGATATACCAATCCGCTTCTGGCTTTTGGTGTGGAAAACTTCGTCAGAACCGCTGCGGATTGCGGGGTCGACGGATTGATTATCGTTGATCTGCCGCCGGAAGAGGACGAGGAAGTCAGGAAGGCGGCGCGGGCTGCCGGGTTGCACATGATCAGGCTGGTTGCACCCACAACCGGAGAGGACAGAATCCCGTATCTTGTAAAGGGTGCCGGGGGTTTTCTATACCTTGTTTCGATCACCGGCGTGACCGGGACGGCCTCGGCCAATGCTGCAGAGGTTAAAAGATGTCTGGAATTCATCAGAAAATATACCGATTTGCCAGTTGCCGCAGGTTTTGGTATAAAGACGCCACAGGATGCTGCGGAGATCGGCAAGACAGCGGACGCCGTGGTCGTCGGTTCGGCTCTAGTAAGCACCATAGCCGCGAATGCGGGAAGGCCGGATTTGAAGGAAAAACTGGCCTCGCAAGTCAGGGATCTGCGGAAGGCCCTTGGCGGATAAAAAGAAAAAACAGCCTTTGTTTCAGGAGTGCGCAAGAATGAACTGGATAAGCAATATTATCCGCCCGAAGATACGCTCTTTCGTTCAACAGAAAGAGGTTCCAGATAATCTCTGGCAGAAATGTCCGTCCTGTGAAGGAATGCTTTTCCACAGGGATCTCGAAAAAAATCTCAATGTCTGCTATCACTGCGGCTGCCATATGAAGATAGACATTCTCCGCAGGCTCTCGCTGCTGTTCGACGACTGCAAGTTCGAGGAGTTGCCTTTGCCTTCGGTTCCGGCAGATCCTCTGAAGTTTAAGGATCGCAAGCGTTATGCCGACAGGATCAAGGAGACCCAGACCAAGACCGGAAGGAACGAGGCGATCACGATTGCCAGAGGCACTATCGGCGGGCAGAAAGTAATTATCGCCGGGTTCGACTTTTCATTTATGGGCGGCTCAATGGGGAGCGCCGTAGGCGAGGCGATAGTCAGCGCTGCCGAGGCGGCAGTAAGGGAAAAGGCGGCATTGATAGCCATTCCGGCTTCCGGAGGCGCGAGGATGCAGGAAGGGATGATTTCCCTGATCCAGATGCCGCGGACGATCATAGCGGTAAACATGGTCAAGGAGGCCGGGCTTCCGTATATAGTTCTGCTTACCGATCCGACGACCGGAGGGGTCAGCGCCTCTTTTGCGATGGTCGGGGATATCCATATCGCAGAGCCGGGGGCGATGATCGGTTTTGCCGGGAAGCGGGTGATCGAGGAAACGATCCGCGAAAAACTTCCGGAAGGATTTCAGACAGCTGAATATCTGCTCGAACACGGGATGGTGGATATGGTCGTTGCCCGCAAAGATCTTCCCGCAACCCTTGGCAGGGTGCTCGAATTGCTGATGTGCAGGAAGAAGGGCGAGGATTCGGGAAGTCGTACCAAGTCCAGGAGCAATGGCGCCGCGACGGCTTCGGGGTCGCCGCGCTCCAGGAACGCGGATCTGGCCTCGGTGGCAAGGACAGCGGGGGCCGTGGCCAGGCTGAAGGCTGCGAAGGAGGTAAAGACCGGGCCAGCCAACAGCAACAGGACTGCCGGAGGCTCTGCAAAAATGCGCAAGACCGCGGCAGGCGCTTGAAGCGCGTTTGCCATTATGCATCAGGCGGATCTGCACCACCCCGTAGCTTCCCTTGAGGACAAGCTTCAGTACATCTATACCCTTAACCGCGACAAAAGCGTGGATCTGGGCTTTCGCAAGCCGTTTACCGATCTGCTGGAAGCTTTCGGCAATCCGCATCTTGCTTTGCCCCCGGTTATCCATGTCGCCGGAACTAACGGCAAGGGCTCGACGATTGCCTATATGAGATCGATTCTGGAGCTATCCGGCAAGAGAGTTCATGTCTATACCTCGCCTCATCTAAGACGGTTTAACGAGCGCATCCGGCTGGCCGGGAGAGAGATTAGCGATTTACAGCTTGAGGCACTGCTAGATGAGGCGATAGCCCTTAACAACAACGGAAAGGTTACCTTTTTCGAGATAACCACGGCGCTGGCGCTCGCTGCGTTCAGCCGTACGCCAGGTGACGTATTATTGCTGGAAACCGGCCTTGGCGGCCGTCTGGACTGTACCAATGTCGTTGAAAAACCTCTTGCCTGCGTAATTACCACCATTTCTTACGACCATACCGAATTTCTCGGCGAGAGCATCGGCGAGATAGCTTCCGAGAAGGCCGGTATTATCAAGAAGGGCGTTCCTGTCGTTCTTGGTTATCAGATCGTCGAGGGAGAGACGGTAAAAGGCGTGATTTCAGGCAAAGCCCGCACAACGGGGGCGGAGGTGCATGCTGCCGGGGAAGACTGGGGCTGCGTGAGAGAAGGTCAGGGAATTCGCTTTACCTTTCAAAAAACAAGCATTGAACTTCCATTGCCGACGCTTGCAGGAGAACATCAGATCGGCAATGCCGGGGCGGCGCTTGCAGCGCTGAAGGTGGCGGGACTGTTGCCGCAAAACGCCCGCGTAACCGCGGAAGGTCTGCGAAAGGCGGTCTGGCCGGGAAGGTTGCAGAAAATCGAGGGCGGGCCGCTTGGTGGTATCATACCCTCCGGATGGCAGGTCTATGTTGACGGCGGCCATAATGACAGCGCAGCGATGGTTCTTGCCCGGCAGGTGGAGAAATGGAAGTCGCAAGATGGTCTGCCCGCGTACATGATTTTTGGAATGCTGGCAAAGAAGAACCCGGAATTATTTTTGAAGGCGCTACTTCCGGTGCTTGATGGAGCGTACGCCGTTCGTATTCCCAGCGCTGCCTTCGAATGCCTGAATCCGGACGGCTTCGATGGATTTGCGGGCGGAATAATCAAAGCACTGCCCGGAAATGAGGCTGGCGACTGGCTGGAAGCTTTTTTTGCGGAAAAGGAAGGCCCGGGCCGTCTTCTGATTTGCGGATCCATCTATCTTGCCGGGGATGTGCTAGAGGGCTATCTTTCTTGAAAAAATTCCCTTGGCGACACCAATTTGCAACAATATGGGCAGAAAAATGACAAAAACCCTGTATACTGCTGATGGACAAGGGATATTTATTATTTAAGGAAATTGAAATGATTAATACGATCGTGCTTGTCGATGATGACCGCAATATTCTTACCTCCGTATCCATGGCGCTTGAAGCGGAAGGTTACGAGGTCAAGACATTTAACGACGGCGAGGAAGGGCTTGCCGGAATTCTTGAAGTCGATCCGGATCTGGTGGTTCTGGATATCAAGATGCCGAGAATGGACGGTATGGAGGTTCTGACCAAATTACGGGAAAAATCGGCGGTTCCGGCGATTTTCCTGACCTCGAAGGACGACGAGATCGACGAGGTTATCGGGCTGCGTATGGGGGCAGACGATTATATTACCAAGCCCTTTTCCCAGAGGCTGCTGATCGAGCGGATACGCGCGTTGCTGCGGCGGGAATCGCTACGCAACAAACCGGCGGAGCCGGAAAGCAAGGAGAAGGTCGTGCGCGGGGATCTGGAGCTTGACGACGCGCGTCATCTTTGCACATGGAAGAAAAAGCCGGTCAATCTGACCGTTACCGAATACCTGCTGGTCAAATCGCTGGCGCAGCGTCCCGGGCATGTGAAGAACAGGGATCAGTTGATTGATATGGCTTATGGTGAGAATATCTATGTCGATGACAGAACAATCGATTCCCATATCAAGCGGGTCAGAAAGAAATTCAAGGCAGTCGATCAGGACTTCAACCAGATCGAAACCCTTTATGGTGTCGGCTATCGTTACAAGGATATCTGAAATTTTCAGGAAGCGGGAAGAGCCCCAGGCAACCGCCCTGCAAAAAAGATGGACGCGCGCGGGCAGATCTCCGGTGGGACTCGCCCCGAGAATTCTTGGCGTCAATATCATCCCCATTCTTATACTGGGGTTCAGCATACTTTACCTCGGCCAGTACAAGGAAAGCCTGGTTCAGGCCGAACTGGAGACACTGAAGGCTCAGTCCCAGCTATTCGCGGGAGCAATTGCCGAAGGCGCCGTACGCCCGAATGTTTCCGCAGAAGCGGTAATCTTTCAGGATCCAACCGAGACCGAGGCCCTGATTCCGGAGTTGTCGAGGCGAATGGTACGGCGTCTGTCGGAGACGACGCAGGCGCGTACGCGGCTGTTCGATGCCGATGGCACACTCGTCGGGGATTCGCATCAGTTGATGGGGCCAGGGGGGATCGTGCAGATAATCCCGCTGGAGGCGCCGGAAACCAGTGCCGGAATCCAGAATTTGGCACGAAGCATAACAAAGATTTTCTCGACGCTTTTGCCGCAGAATATCAGTCTGCCGCAACTGCCGCAGGATCGGACGGGCAGGGGGCAGTCATATCCGGACGCGCGCGCGGCGCTGGAGGGGAATATCAGCGCCTCCGCCTGGCGTAACGCCGACGGAACGATCACGCTTTCGGCGGCGGCGCCGGTGCAGAAGATCAAGCAGGTTCTTGGGGTGGTTCTGCTTACCCGCGACGGTTCGAAGATCGAGGAGGCGATAGCCGATGTACGCATGGATATCCTGCGCGTTTTCTTTGGAACACTTAGCATCACAATTCTTCTGTCGCTCTATCTGTCCAGCGTGATCGGCAGGCCGCTCAAGAAGCTGGCGGTCGCCGCGGAATCGGTACGCCTCGGCAAAGGCAGGGGTATGCAGATACCCGATTTGAGCGAGCGCAGGGACGAGATCGGGGAGCTATCGCTGGCGCTGCGGGAGATGACGGCGGCGCTGTGGAACCGGATGGATACGATCGAGCGTTTTGCCGCCGATGTGGCGCATGAGATTAAAAATCCACTTACCTCGCTGCGGAGTGCGGTCGAGACGGCGGCGAGGATAAAGGAAAAGGACAAGCGCGACAGGCTGATGGAAATCATTCTGCATGACGTACAGAGACTTGACAGGCTGATCAGCGATATTTCCAGCGCTTCAAGGCTGGACGCCGAATTGTCGCGGGAAGAGCTGGGCACTGTGGATCTGCGGGATCTGCTGATGCAGTTGCTGGACGCTTTCCGCGAGCCGCTGGAGCGGGCCGAGAAAAATAAAAGGATGCTCAATGTCGGGGTCGAGGAGAACAACATCAATCTCGAGTTTTCCGAAGAGGGGCCGATTACGGCGAGCGGAAATCACAGCCGTCTTGCCCAGGTATTCCGCAATCTGATCAGCAACGCGCTGTCATTTTCGCCTCCGGACGGGGCGGTGACCATCAGGGTCACAAAACAAAAGCGTACGGTGACGGTTGAAATCGAGGATCAGGGGCCGGGGATTCCGGAGAACAAGCTGGAGACCATTTTCGACCGTTTCTATTCCGAACGCCCGCAGCATGAAGCGTATGGCAGCCATTCCGGCCTTGGTCTTTCAATCGCCAGACAAATAGTCGAAAACCATGGCGGACAGCTGTACGCGTCAAATCTGAAAGACAATGACGGCAAGGTTTGCGGCGCAAGATTTACCGTGATTTTAAATTCGATCTGAGTCGGCTATGCGGCAATTGGAAGTTCGGGTCTGTTCCTTCTGAATTTTATTGTAAGGCAATCGACATTGCCAAGTCCGGAAGGAATGTCGGGGTCGTCTTGGCCGTCGAACATGTTCCACATCTCATGAAAAGAGCCGGGGTAAGCCGATACCCCCGGGATTGTTTTGAATATCAGAGAAAAAACACCGGTTTCTTCAATGAGATACTCACGGGAAAGTGAAAAAAACAAACCTTTTCGGTTTTGAGTATAGGCAGGATGATTACCTGTCCGACGATGCCATGTTTCCTCTATTGCGTTGTTTACTGCAAGCTGAAATTCCTTGTTCTTATTATATATCCTGCAAGCAAGCTGTAGTTCATGTCCGTAGTCAGGGTGATGACGCCAATCTTCCCAACGATAAATTTCAGCACGTGCGGCGGCCAGCCATCCAGAATAGCGGGCAATCCATTCCGATCCTTCCTGCTGTGCACGGGCAAATGCTTCTTTTTCTAAAAGGCCGTTTTCAAAAATATAATTATTACGTTGCAAGGTGTCGTTCACGAGTACGACAACACGTTTAAACCTGGCATCAGCCCATTCGAGCGTGGCTTTCATCTTGTTGCCTTCGTGATAGGGATAGCCTACAGAAATCTCAAGCCTTACTGTATCGTGCGAATGCCAGTCAGCTCCTGTCGCCTTGATGGAATAGCTTCCGGTTTGCGGGGGGTATTGTCTAAAACCTGACATTTGCCTCACTCTCGACGGCAACAGGTGGAAGTAGCGTCCATTTCAATTCGAAATCCTTTCGCTGGGATTCGGCCAGTTCGGAATTTTTTATTAATATTCCTGAGGTTCCCATATCCAGCAGAACTTTATCGGCATAAATCAGTTTCAGGTAATTCAGAAAATATTTTTTAGGAATCCAGCGATATTCACTAACAGGGCCAATGAGATAAGTATTTCCTTCCTCCACCATTTGTCTCATTTTTATCCCCGCATTACGGATCTTGCGGTATCTTCCGATTACCTCTGGAAGAGATTTTCTGTCATCAGAGTATTCGATCAGCAATTCCGGATTTTTTGCGTCAAGCAGGGTAAGATATATGTCATCCAACACTTCAATAAAGAAGTCTTCTCCATCCAGAATGACAAAGGTATTAGCGGCTTTTTCAACCCCGTTTTCAGTCAGCCTGATGCCTCCTGATCCCAAGGCCTTAAGGATTTTGTTCTTTGTCCGCTCATTGGGTACGCCGCCATCTTCAATATTCTTTATTCCGTTTACAGACAGGTTGGTTCTTTCAGCCAAGTCCTGGCGTGTCCAGTTCAACATTGCCCTGGCACCACGTAACTGATCACTGAAAGCCATAATTAACCACCATAAAACTTCTGATTAATAACATTTTTTACCATGAATATAAGCTTTAAACAACAAGAAAATATGCTTTTCTAACAATGTTAATATCCTGTTAACCTTTTCATTATAAAAATACCCATACACAAACAAAACTTAGAAAGGGGTAAAACAATGACTATTACGGATGACCAATCGGGGCGGCCTGAACATATCGACTATCTGGACGTGAAGGCCGCAAGCGAAGTATCGGAGGATTTGCGTAAGGCCACCCGCCGGATGCTGAAAGAATACCGGGAATGGCGCAAATGGCGAGAGGCGGTCTTAATGAGATCCTCGCATCTGTTCATGCAGGATGATCTGATGCGCGAGCAGATAAGGGAGATGTACGGCCTTTACCGCGCTACCCAGGGAGAGTTCTTCAGCCTCTACCGCAGGGCGCTTGCCGTTCACGCCGCCAATGACAGCGCGCGGGCGAGGCAAAGAAAGGCGAAGTCATGAGCGCGGCAGATAAAGCGGAAAAGCAATACCGGCAATTCACCGGCAAGCTGGCAACCATTTACGGCCTGGAGCCGAAAGAGAAATATTTTTGTTCATTGACCAGAAGCGTTCCTTATCAGGATCTGGAAACGGAGATGGATCTGATGCTTGACGCGATCCGTCATCGGCAGGATCCCAGGTAATTTGCTAATTTAAGCCCTCTCCCCGCGGGAGAGGGCGAAGAAATCGGATTTATTCAACTTAAGTGGAACTCGATCCGATTTCGGATCGGATAATCTCCAGGCCTTCTTTCAGGAGGTTGGCGGTGGCGGGGGTGCCGAGGCAGATTCTTACGGCGTGAACAGTGTTGCCGCGGTCGACCGAGAAATGGTCGGAGGGAATTACGGACACTTCTTTTTTACGGAGTTCGGCCGCGAATATCCCGGCTCTTAAAGGCTCGGGAAGGTGCAGCCAGAGATGCGGACTTTGAGGGTGGGTCTGGACGTCAAGGCCCTGAAGTATATCGCAGGCCAGTTTCTGGCGTTTCTCAAGCTCATGGCGGCGCAAGGAGATTATTTCCTTTAACAGACCCTTGCCTGTCAGGGAGGCTGCTATCTGGGAAGTCAGGGGGGAGGACATCCAGGAAGTGATTCTCTGCGCCGACAGGGCTTTTTCGTAAAGGGCGGCGGGCATATTGAGGTAGCCGGTTCGAAGCGAGGGCGCGGCGATTTTGGAAAGACTGGCAATGAAAAACGAGAGTTCCGGCATCAGGCTCGATAAGGGCGGGCGGGATTTCGCGATCAGCGGAGCGAGAACGCCATCCTCGATCAGATAGACACCGGCATCGGCCAGGATCTCGGCGATTTCTACCCGCCTGCTGATATAGAGGGTTGAGGTGGTCGGGTTATGAAGGTCGGGAACGAAAAAGGCAGCGGTGACTTTATTGTATTGCAGCATTTCCCGAAGTTTTTCCGGCACTATGCCGCCGCGATCCATGGGGACGCCTTTGTGACGAAGGTTGAGCTTGCGAAGGGCGCCGGTTACAGCCTGGGAGGTAAATTCCTCGGTGATTACAAGATCGCCGGGGCTGGTGGCAGCTAGAAGGGAAATGAAACCTGCATGCAAGGCGCCGCAGGTTATCAGGGTCTTGCGATCCTCGCCGGTGGGGCAGCCCAGCGTTCGCAGGAAGGTTTCGGCCGAATGGACGTGGGGCGGAGCCTGGCTGTTATACTGATACTGCAGCAGTTGCGGCAGAAACGAAAGATCGGCCAGAGTCCTGATTTCATCCCGCAGAATGCGATCGATCTGTTCCTGCGGCGGCGGGAAATTGTCCGACATGTCGATTATCCGCGACGTCGGGTTCTCGTTCGGCCATTCGGCTGAGCCCGGGTCGGCCGGGGAGGCCTTAACGAAGGATCCTCGTCCGATTTCTCCGGAGATATAACCTCGCCTCCTTGCTTCGAGATAGGCCTTGTGGACGGTGCCGGTGTTGCAGCCAAGGAAGTATGAAAGGGGCCTGACGGGGGGCAGCCTGTTTCCGGGTTTCAGGATGCCGCTGCGGATATCATCGCTCATGGCTCCGGCGATCTGCAAATACAAGGGAATGGCCGAGTTCCTGTCAAGTCTAGGTTTCCAGGAAATTCCCCATTTATTATTGTTCGCCATACAATTCCCGAAATTGTTATGCTTACAATATAATTGTTCTATAGATTGTCTGGTTAAGTAAAGTGTTTTTATCTTTTTACAAGGAGATAAAGCAATGAACAAAATGAAGACCATAGGATTAATCGGAGGAATGAGTTTCGAATCTTCAGCCGAATATTACCGGATAATAAATGAAGAAGTCCGGTGCCGGATGGGGGGTAACAACAGCGCCCGGATAATCCTTTACAGCGTCAATTTTCAGGAGATCGAGGATTTGCAGTTTCAGGGGAGTGCTGGCTGGACAAAACTGGAGGAAGAAATGATATCCATTGCTCACAGGCTGGAAACAGCCGGAGCGGACTGTGTGGCGATTTGCACCAATCTTATGCACCGGACGGCTCCGGCAGTTAAAAAGGAAATATCCATACCGTTAATCCACATTGCCGAGGAAACTGGCAGGGCAATCGCCGAAGATGGTTTGAAGCGGGTTGGATTGCTTGGCGCGTTGTTTACAATGAAAGAAAATTTTTACAGGGAAACATTGAAACACAAATTCAATCTGGAGACCCTGATTCCCGAAGAAGCGGAAATGGAGGAGGTCAGCCGGATAATTTACAAGGAATTATGCCAGGGAAAATTCCTGCCCGAATCGAAGGAGTATTTGCTGGAGGTTGCCGGCAGACTTGGGAAGAACGGGGCGCAGGCGGTTATTCTCGGCTGTACCGAACTGCCTTTGGTATTGAAGAACGGGCAGGGCGGAATACCTTTTTACGATACGACCGCAATTCATGCCGGGGCGCTTGCCGAGTTTGCGCTTGTTGACTTTGTTCCGGGCTAGTTGCAAGACTTGATTCCGATGGATGTGAACAAGACGCATAAAATGATTGTCGTAACCGGCCTTTCCGGGGCGGGGATGTCTTCGGCGCTGAAAAGCCTTGAGGATCTCGGCTATGAGGTGATCGATAACTTTCCTCTTTCCATGGTATCTCCGCTGATGGAGGACGAGGGTTCGGCAGGCAGGGCTATGGCTGTGGGAATCGATTCGCGCACCCGCGGGTTCCAGGCGCAGGCGTTAATCGATATCGCACAGAGATACGGGGCGGAGCTGCTGTTTATCACCTGCGAGGATGCGGTGCTTCAAAAGCGGTTTACAGAGACGCGCCGCAGGCATCCGCTCGCCAAGGACAGGCCGGTGATCGACGGGATCAGGAGAGAGCGGGAGTTGCTGGAGCCTCTCAGGTCTGGCGCCGAACATATAATTGACACGACATCTCTCTCGATCCATGACCTGCGGCGGATGATGGAGGAGAGGTTTGCTCTCGGGCGCTCGGGGCTGATGATTACGGTGATGTCCTTCGGCTACAAAAACGGTCTGCCGCGGGAGGCGGATATCGTCATGGACGTGCGTTTTTTAAGAAATCCGCATTGGGACGAGAGTTTGCGCCCTCTGACGGGGCAGCATAAAGATGTATGCGCCTATATCGAGAAAGATGAAAACCTTGCGAAATTTTTGGAGAATTTCGAGAAACTTCTTGAAACGGCGCTGCCTCGCTATGCGCATGAGGGAAAAAATTATCTGACGGTAGCCATCGGATGCACCGGGGGGAAGCACAGATCGGTGTATGTGGCGGAAAGAATCGCAGGCCAGCTGCGCGAACAGGGACATCAAGTCCACGTCACGCACCGGGACGTTCCCGCGCCAGTCTAGAGGCGCGGCTTCGGAGCCGCGGGAGCAGGCCTTGCTACCGGCCCCTTGAAAGTGTCGGCGGCGCAGGCGTTGCTGAAAGCATCTTTAAACGTTGTCATTTATGTCGCCCTCAAATGTTATAACAGCATTCTCTTTCGAAATTCCTTCCCCGGTATTGGTGTAGAAAACCACTTTCGATTTTCCGTCCTCGTCCTTGCCGGGGACTGCGTGGAAGTAGGTTCGGGATTTTGTCTCGGAACCCAGATCCACCAGTTTTCGCCGTTCGTTGAGCGCGCTTACGAGATTGATTACGCGCTTTTCGGACAGCTCGTGATCTTCGGAAATGTCGACGACAGTATATTCGCCGAAAGGGACGTATTCATTAAACTCACCGTCCCAGCGCAGGATCTGGAAAGAGCGTTCGTACATCGGATTTTGCCGGTACGTATATTTCGGGCGAACTGCCGGTTCGTTGAAATCGTCGATGCTGTTCATCCCTAATCTCTACCAGATCCTTGATGCAAATGCTTGCATTTCCTTCGTCATGCACTTAATTTTTGGCATGCAAAAGTGAAGATCCGATTAAAATATACACAACAGGAGCAATAAATGCCAATTTCGCCGCAAGTGGTTGAAAACGATTATAAAGTTAAGGATATTAGCCTTGCGGAATGGGGGCGGAAGGAAATGGTGCTGGCGGAAAAGGAGATGCCGGGACTGATGGCCGTGAGGCAGGAATACGGATCTTCGCAGCCGTTAAAGGGGGCGCGCATCGCCGGGTGCCTGCATATGACGATCCAGACAGCGGTGCTGATCGAGACGCTTACCCATCTGGGGGCGGAGGTGCGCTGGTCTTCCTGCAATATTTTTTCGACACAGGATCATGCGGCTTCGGCCATTGCGGCGGCGGGAATACCGGTGTTCGCCTGGAAGGGGATGAACGAAGAGGAGTTCTGGTGGGCGATCGACATGACTATCGAGGGGCCTGGCGGATGGCGTCCGAACATGATTCTCGACGACGGCGGCGACCTGACATTGCGCATGCATGAAAAATATCCCGAACTGCTGAAGGACGTACGGGGTATTTCCGAGGAAACGACGACCGGCGTGCACCGTCTTTACGAGATGGCGAGGAAGGGCACGCTCAAGGTTCCGGCCTTTAATGTCAATGACAGCGTCACCAAGTCCAAATTCGACAACAAGTACGGATGCAGGGAAAGCCTGGTGGACGGCATACGCCGTGCCACCGACGTGATGATGTCCGGCAAGGTCGCGGTAGTGGCCGGTTTCGGCGATGTCGGCAAGGGGAGCGCCGAATCCCTGCGCAATGCCGGGGCGAGAGTGCTGGTGACCGAGATCGACCCGATCTGCGCGCTTCAGGCGGCGATGGAGGGCTATGAGGTCGTCACCATGGACAACGCAGCGCCGCGCGGGGATATCTTCGTCACCGCGACCGGGAATGTCGACGTTATCACGGTCGATCATATGCGGAAAATGAAGGACGGGGCGATAGTGTGCAATATCGGCCATTTCGACAGCGAGATCGAGGTCGGCGGCCTTCGCAATATGAAATGGCATAACGTCAAGCCGCAGGTCGACGAGATCGAATTTCCCGACGGCAAGAGGATAATTCTGCTGGCCGAAGGCCGCCTTGTGAACCTTGGCTGCGCGACCGGGCATCCGAGCTTTGTGATGAGCGCCTCGTTCACCAATCAGGTACTGGCGCAGATCGAGTTGTGGAACAATCCCGGCAAATACGAACGCCAGGTGTACGTTCTGCCCAAGCAGCTTGACGAAAAAGTCGCAAGGCTGCATCTGGAAAAGCTTGGCGTGCAGCTGGAAAAGCTCAGCAAGAAGCAGGCCGACTATATCGGGGTCGAGACCAGCGGGCCTTTCAAGTCTGATCAGTACAGATATTGATCGGGGCAGTCGGCATAGGCCGTACGGCTTTGAAGCCGGCGGTGCAGGCCGCCGCGGCACTGATGATCGCACTGGCGGCAGTCTGGGTGCAGATGCATTCGGGAGAGCCGAGGGCGTACGATCCAGATTCCGGCAAATATCTGTCTGTGGCAATCGTTCTGCATGAAAGCGGCGTATTTACCGACGGCCTGATGAGCAGGCATGCCGTGAGGACGGGGCCGGACGGGCAGGGGATGTTTTTCGCGCCGCTGTATCCGGCTTTTCTCGCGGCGGTAATGAAGGCTGACGCCCCGCTTGCGGAGGCGGCGCGGTGCGCGGTGGCAGGCTCCGTCTGCGGCAGTTTCTCTTTGCTCTACAGCATACAGGGACTATTTGCGGCTGCCGGGGCGCTTGCGGTCTGGCTCGCGGGGTATGTCATTACCGGGCGCCTGGCCCTCGCCTGGGCCGCCATGGGGCTTGCGCTTGCGGCGGAGGCTTTTGCGCATTACGCGGGGGCGATTATGACCGAGGCGCTGGCGCTGCCGCTGTTCGCGGTGTCGTGCCTGCTTGCTGTACTTGCGGTCAGGTGCGGGGGGCGCAAAAGAATGATGATGCTGCTTGCTTACGGGGCTTCGCTCGGGGCGCTGGCGCTTGTACGTCCGTCCTGCCTTTACCTGTTTCTAGCGGCGGTGCCGGTGACGGCGATAGCAATGCTTATTGCGCTCGATTTTAGAAGCGCGCTGGCGGCTACTCTGGTGCTGGTTGCCGGGTTTGCGATCGTTTCAGGGCCGTGGATAATGCGCAACGGCCTGGCGACAGGGAGCTACAAAATTTCGGAAGGATATGCTGGGTTTATTTTTGTCCAGCGGGCGGCGTTCAATGAAATGCGAAGCGATGAATGGAGGGCCTCCTTTGTGTACGGCCTGCCGGATTTTGGCGATTCGCTATGCGGGAGGTTGTTCGATCCGGAAAGTTGCCAGAGGCTCGATTACGCCAATCCGGAAGGTTTTTACCAGCGGGGAAACAATCAGTACCGGGCGCAGAGCATCGAAAAGGCAGGGGGAAAAGACAGGCTTCTGGGCTATTTGCTGAAGGAGGAGGTTATCGGTAACGCGGGCAGGCATATCGCCGTTAGTCTCTCTCTGGCCTGGCGCGGGATGTGGGTGAGCAAATACTGGGGACTTGCGGCAATACCGCTTTTCGCGGCCGCTTTCTTCGGGGCGGTGCGGCGGCGGTGCGGGGCTTTTATCGTCTATTCGCTGCCCGCGTGGTTCATGCTCGGCTTTCATGCCTTCACCAGTGTCAATGTGGTAAGGTATAATCTTGTTCTTGTGCCCTGCCTTGCTCTCGGATCGGCGATGGTGCTGCTTCGGATGTGGGAGGGGTTGGCGGGAAAATACAGGCAGGCGGCAGGAAAGGCGGAGGACGCATGAACGAAATTTCCAATTCCCAGATGATTCAGCTGACCCTGTTCGCTTTTATGCTGGCAGGCGGGCAGATTCTGTTCAAGAAGGCGGCGGCCAGCATTCCGGCGCTGAATTCGCCGGAGGCTTTCGCCGCCCTCGGTCTGAATCCCTGGTTGTGGATGGCTCTGGCGCTGTACGGGGCGGCGACGCTTATATGGGTGATGATCCTCCAGAGCGTGCCGCTCTCCACAGCCTATCCGTTCGTTGCTCTCGGGTTCGTGATCGTGCCTCTGGCGTCGTGGCTTTTGTTTCATGAAACGCTGGGCTGGCAGCATGCGGGGGGGACGGTTTTCATTCTGCTCGGCCTCGGCCTTATTACCGGATTTTCCAAATGAGAAAAAGCAAGATCGCAGTCGTGATACCGTGTTACCGCGTGCGCGGGAAAGTCGGGGAGGTTATTTCGGCGATTCCCGATTTCGTCTGGCAGATATACTGCGTGGATGACGCATGCCCGGAAGGTAGCGGAGATTTTGTGGAAAGTCTCGGTCATCCCAAGGTCAAGGTATTGAGGCATGAGAGCAATCAGGGGGTGGGAGGCGCGGTCGTCACCGGATACAGGCAGGCGCTGAAGGACGGGGCGCGCATTATCGTCAAAATTGACGGCGACGGGCAGATGGATCCCAAGCTGATCCCTTTCTTCGTGCGTCCGATCCTGCACAGGGAATGCGACTATACCAAAGGCAACCGTTTCTACCGCCCGAGCGACGTGAAGAACATGCCGCGGGCACGGCTGCTGGGCAACGCGGCGCTGAGCTTTCTTAACAAGCTCTCCAGCGGGTACTGGCACGTCTTCGACCCCAACAACGGCTACACGGCCGTTCATGCGCGGGTGCTTCAGGAATTGCCTCTGGAAAAGCTTCACAAGAAATATTTTTTCGAAAGCGATATGCTGTTCCGGCTCAACACGGTTCATGCGGCGGTTCACGATATTCCGATGAGAGCCATATACGCGGACGAGAACAGCAGTCTTATCATCAGAAAGGTGGTTCTTCCCTTTGTCAGCGGGCATCTGGCCAATTTTTTGAAAAGGCTTGCATATAACTATTTTCTGAGGGATTTCAGTCTGGCTTCACTGCTGCTGGTGTGCGGCAGCGTTCTGCTGGCGTTCGGTCTGAGTTTCGTCGGGTTCGCCTGGATCGAATCTGCACAATCGGGAGAGCCGGCCAGCGCGGGGGCGGTTATGCTTGGCGCACTGCCGGTGTTTCTCGGGGTTCAGTTCCTGGTTTCCTTCCTCCAGTACGATATCGCGGCGACGCCCAGGGTTCCGCTGCACACGCATATCGCGGTTGACGGGAAAGAATTATAAATATAAGCATCATTTTCATGTGTGAAATGACCAATAATAACGGCGAACATATTCTTTGCATCACCTGTCCCGACAAGCCGGGGATAGTCGCGGCTGTGGCAAGCACGCTGCGTGATACGGGATGCAATATCGAGGAGTCGGCGCAGTTCTACGACCGGTTTTCCGGATATTTCTTTATGAGGGTTTTGATGAGACCCTATTACCCGGGAGCCACGATCGAGGGGTTTGCCAAGGCTTTCGGCCCGGCGGCAAAGGAGAAGGGCATCGAGTGGAAGCTGTACGACAGCGCGAAAAAGGTGAACGCCCTTATCATGGTTTCAAAAGAGGATCATTGCCTCAATGATCTGCTGTACCGCTGGCGGACAAATCAGCTGCCGGTCAATATTACGGCAGTGGTTTCGAACCATGAGGTAAATCGCGCACTTGTGGAAGACCGCGGAATAAAGTTCATTTATCTGCCGGTGAACGCAGGCAACAAGGAAGAGCAGGAGCAAAGGCTTGGCGAAATCGTCGAGGAGACGCAAAGCGAGCTGATCGTTCTTGCCAGATACATGCAGGTTCTTTCAGATGGCATTTGTCAGCGGTATCAGGGGAGAATCATCAATATCCATCACTCCTTCCTGCCGGGCTTCAAAGGGGCGCGGCCCTATCATCAGGCTTACGAGCGCGGGGTGAAAATCATCGGAGCGACCGCTCATTTCGCGACCGCCGACCTGGACGAGGGGCCGATCATCGAACAGGAGACGATCAGGATCGACCATACCAAGACACCTGAAAAGCTTCAGGTTCTCGGCAAGGATATCGAGTCGCGGGTACTGGCGCGGGCGATTTTGTATTTTGCCGAACGGCGTATTTTTCTTTTAGGGCGGCGGACGATACTTCTTTGAAGATCACTTGAGTGATTTGGCGGCAGGCAGTAAACTTGCCGGCGTGAGTACGCAGAAGCAGCCTTATAAATCCTTCGTCGGACGTTTTCTTGCTTCCCTGACCGGGGCGGATATGCTGCTGGCCGAGAAGTCCCGGCTTGAGGCTTTTCTTGATGCCGTGCCCGGCGAGTACTGCGGTTTCTCAATCGAGGGGCATGTGGCGTTCAGTCGCGGGTTTGCCGGGCTTCTGGGGCTGAGGAAAATAGAGTCGCTGCTTGACGTGCAGGGCTCGCTCCGTCCGGACGGCGCGGCTGCTCTTGAGAGCATGTATTCCCGCCTGCAGGAAAGCGGCAAGCCGTTTTCGATCATCGTCCAGACCAACGATAACGCCCGTACGCTCAAGCTAGCAGGATCAAGAGGCAAGGCGCTTGACGGGGGGGATCTGTATTACGTTCTCTGGCTTGAGGACATCACTCTGGAGACCGAAGCAAGAAACAAGCTTGAAAACCAGCACCGGCATACTTCTGCCGAATTGCGGCGAATCCAGTCGGTTCTGGACAATGTCGAAATACCGTTATGGATGCGAGACGAAAATTCCGAGCTTATCTGGTGCAACAGGAATTATGGCGGCATTGTCGGCTTGCCATCGCTGATGGCGGTGGCGGAGCAGAGGGAGCTGCCTACCACTGCGGGCGTGCGCAAGAGCAAGGGCGGTTCATCCAGTCCGCTTAAAGCGATGGCTGAGGAGGCGTTGCGCTCGGGAGCTGTCCAGAGCCAGCAGACGCACAGCATTATCGCCGGGAACCGGAGACTTCTGGACATTACCGAGATTCCTGTGAAAAATCTTGAAGTTACTGTGGGGATGGCGAGGGACATAACCCGCGAGGAAGAGCTTGAGCGCAAGATAAGCCGCTATGTGGCGGCAAACAAGGAGCTGTTGGAGCAGTTGCGGGCGGCGATAGCGATCTTTGCCGCCGACCACAGTCTGGAATTTTACAATTCGGCTTTCGCCCAGCTCTGGGATCTTGAGGAGCAGTGGCTGAATACCAGGCCCAAGCTTGGCGATATCATGGAGAAACTGCGCGAGACGCGGCGCCTGCCGGAGCAGGCGGATTTCCGCAAGTTTAAGCAGCAATGGATGAACATGTTCACCAGCCTTATCGAGCCGCATGAGGACATGCTGCACCTGCCGGACGGGTCTGCGCTGCGGATGCTGGCGGTGCAGCACCCTATGGGAGGGCTGATGACGACTTTCGAGGATGTAACCAGCCGTCTGGAGCTGGAATCCTCGTACAATACCCTGATCGCGGTACAGAAGGAAACGCTCGACAATCTGGCCGAGGGCATCGTGGTCTTCGGCAGTGACGGGCGTGTGAAGCTCTGGAATCCATCCTATGCGGCGCTGTGGGGACTCAATCCAGAGGATCTGGAGGCGAAGCCGCATATCACACGACTGATAGAGAAACGTCAGGGGTATTTCGAAAGCGAGGACTGGGAAAAGCAGCGCGACCAGCTGATCAAGCTTGGACTTGAAAGAAGGCAGCGGGAGGGCAGGCTGGTATGCAGGAACGGCGATATTCTGGATTATGCGACGGTGCCGCTGCCTGACGGAGGAGTGCTGATTTCATGGGCGGATGTTACCGATACCGTCAGGGTAGAGACGGCGCTGCGAGAGAAGAACGCCGCGCTCGAGGCGGCAGAGCGTCTGAAGCTCGACTTCCTGGCGAATGTTTCCTACCAGTTGCGGACGCCTCTCAACGCGATAATGGGCTTCAACGAGATACTCGATAAAGAGTATTTCGGATCACTGAACCAGAGGCAGAAGGAATACACCAAAAGCATGCATGAGGCCGGGGAGAGGCTGCTGGGGCTGATCAACGACATTCTGGATCTTTCGACGATAGAAGCCGGGTACATGCAGCTGGACATCAGCGAGGTCGGCATTCGCAAGATGCTGGCTAATCTTCTCGATCTGGTGCGCGAATGGACGCGTAAGGAGAGAATCGAGATCGTCATGGACTGCCCGCGGGACATCGGCACGATCAGGGCCGACGAGCGGCGGATCAAGCAGGTTCTGCTCAACATCATCCGCAACGCGATCGATTACACGCCGCAAAAAGGGGCGATCAGCTTCAAAGTCTCGCGGAACGGTGAGGGCGTGGAGATTTCGGTGTCCGACACCGGGGTCGGAATTCCGGCGGAGGATCAGGAACGGGTCTTCCAGCCCTTCGAGAGGGTACACAGGGCCACCAGACAGGACGGTGTGAGCGCGCGCGGCGGCGCTGGCCTGGGGCTTACCCTGGTCAGGAACATCATCGAGCTTCACGGGGGCCGCGTCGGTATCGAGAGCGAGGGCGGGCAGGGAACCACGGTAAGGATATTTCTTCCGCAGGACGGCAAATCATTGTCCCGCCCTGTGCTTCAGGCTGACGGGGCCGAAGCCTAATAACAATCGGCGCTGGTTCTGGTGGAACCATCCGGCAAAATTTCGCCGCGAATTAGGATTTCTCCCATATCGATCCGGGTTTTGCAGCTGAAAAGGGGAACCAGAGAGCGCAAGGTCAGCTCAAGCGTCCAATCGGGGAAGAAGGGGCCGGTGGTGCAGAATTCGTTACGTTCGGATTTTTCCAGCCGGAAATTCGATCTATGGCGGGTGCGGATGCCATCGTCGCGGGTGAAGTAGTCGGTGGCGATTGTTCCCGAAACCTGATAAGGAGCGCTGTTGTAAACGGTGAAGCAGGCAGGCGAATCAAGAAGCATCTGCGCCGATGCCTGCGGCGAGGTCAGGAGAAAAGCGGTCAGGGTCGCAGCCAGAAGGTATACGGTTCTCATGTTTTTATTTTACCGCATCGGACGGCTCAATGCCATGGTCAGGGTTTGCCGGGGATGCCTTTTGAAGTGGAGTATTCGAAGTGAAGTTCCTGATCGGGGCGGATCAGCCTGAAGGCGCTGTGGGCCGCCTGCGAGGCTTCGGCGAAGCCGGTCAGTATCAAGCGCAGCTTGCCCTGGTATGTGACTATGTCTCCCGCGGCAAAGATGCCAGGCAGGCCGGTTTCGCCGGTGGATTGGTCGATGCGGATGTGGCCGCTTACGATATCAAGCCCCCAGTCTTCGAGCGGGCCGAGTTTTGCGGCGAGGCCGAAGAAAGGCAGGAGAACGTCGGCCTCAAGAACGCGCTCGCCGTTGCCGCAGACGGAGGAGACGGTTACGGTTTCAAGAATTCCATCAGATCCTTCGATAGATTTGAGCTGGTAGGGGGCGACCAGTTCGACAAGTCCCTTGCCGACGAGCGCGTTTAGCTTTCCTGTGTTTTCAGGGGCGGCGCGGAAGTTTTCTCGGCGGTGAACCATGTAGAGGCGTTTTGCGGTTCCGGCAAGGTTCAAAGCCCAGTCGACGGCGCTGTCGCCACCTCCGGCTATAACGATTCTCTTGCCGGCGAGGGCGGATTTGTCGCGAATCAGGTAGAATACCGACTTGTTTTCGAAGACTTCAATATTTTCGAGCGGAGGGCGGTTGGGGCCGAAGGATCCGGAGCCGGCGGCTATAATCACGGCTCCGGCCTCGATTTCAGTTCCGGCGGAGGTCGAGATTATCCAGTTTGAGCCGCTGCGGGCGAGTTTTTGCGCCTGCTGGCCGAGGTGGTAGACCGGGCCGAAGGGACGGGCCTGACGCTCCAGATTTTCTATCAGCCTGAAGGCTTCGATTTCCGGGCAGCCGGGAATGTCGTAAATGGGCTTTTCCGGATAGAGTGCGGTGCACTGGCCGCCGATCTCAGGCAGGGAATCGATGACGGAAGAGCGAAGGCCCAGCATTCCGCACTGGAAAACCGCAAAAAGTCCGGTCGGGCCGGCGCCGATAATTGCAACATCCGTCTTCATGGCGTATCTATTAAACACATGGAATTCCTCTCGTACAGTGAAAATGACACCACCCTGTTCGCCCGCAGTTTCGCCCGCAAGCTTGCCGGCGGAGATGTAGTTCTGCTGCGCGGCAAGCTTGGCGCCGGGAAAAGCGTTTTTGCCAGGGAGATGATCAGAACCCTTTGCGGCGATGCAAGCCTCGAAGTACCAAGTCCCACCTTTACGCTGGTGCAAACGTATGAGTCGGCGAAAGGCGAAATCTGGCATTTCGATCTGTACCGGTTGAAAGATCCGGATGAAGTTTACGAGATCGGCTGGGAAGAGGCTCTGGCCGGAGGAATCGTGCTGGTGGAATGGCCGGAAAGGCTCGGGGCGCTGACACCGGCAAAAAGCAGGTCAGTGAATCTCACCATGGTGCAGGGTGAACCGGATTCGCGTCTCATTGAGGTGGTGGAAGCATGAAAGGAATCCCGGAACAGGCCTTTATTCTGGCGGCCGGCAAGGGTACGAGGATGAAACCGCTTACCGATGCAGTGCCCAAGCCAATGGTTCAGGCCGGGGGGAAGCCGGTCATCGATCATGCTCTGGACAGGCTGGAAGCGGCGGGGGTCGGGCGCGTCGTGGTCAATCTTTATCATCTGGGCGAGGTGCTGGAGGCTCATCTCAGGAGGCGAAGGAATCCTGAGATAATCTTTTCCCGAGAGGACGATCTGCTCGATACCGGCGGCGGTGTGAAAAAGGCGCTGCATTATATGCAGGATGCACCTTTCTTTTTGATAAACGGTGATGCTCTCTGGGAAAATGCCGAGGGAGAGGACACGCTTGCCGGGCTTGCATCCGCTTTCGAGCCTCAAATTATGGATATGATTTTGCTGCTTCAGAATGTAAGAGAGATGCAATTTGGCGAGGTCAGCGGGGATTATGATCTTCTGCAGGGGGGAATGGCCTGCCGCAATCGCCGGAAGCAGGGGGCTTTTATGTTCGCCGGGGTGCGGATAGTCCACCCGAGGGTTTTTGCGGACACGCCGCAGGGAGCGTTTTCCTTTCTGGATCTTATGGATCGGAGCGAGGAACGGGGCCGGCTTTACGGACAGGCGCACAGGGGCAGGTGGTATCATATCAGCACGCCTGAAGATCTGGCGGAGGCTGACAGGCTGCTGGGCGGCGGAAAGGCCGCTTTATGAAAGAAGGGAAAAACTTTTTTTACATTCCCGCAGGAATTCCGGTGGCGGCAGTGATCGCAAAGGGCCTGCTGGAAGAGCACGCGGGGGAGCCTGAAGGGCTTGGGAGCATTCGCATTCTGCTGCCGACAAGAAGGGCATGCAGGGCGCAGCGAGAGGCTTTTTTGCGCTACAGCGGCGGCAAGGCGCTGATCCTGCCGCGGATGCAGCCGGTTGGGGACGTGGACGAGGAAGAGCTTGAGCTGCTTTCGGCTGATTATCTTTCCTCTTCGCTGCCTCCGGCGATTTCGCCGCTGGAACGGCAGATACTGCTTGCCCGGCTGATTGCAGGCAGGGAGGATTTCCGGGCGAGGATGCATCAGGCATTCGCACTGGCCGGTGAACTGGGGCGGTTTCTTGATCAGTTATATATCGAAGAGCTGTCGTTCGATCAGTTGACAAGGCTTGTGCCGGAAGAGTTTTCGGAGCATTGGCAGATCACGATCCGTTTTCTGGAGATCATCGGAGAAAACTGGCCGAAAATACTGGAAAGCCGTGGAGTTATCGATGCTGCCGAGCGAAGGAGCAGGCTGATACGGGCTCTTGGCGAAAGCTGGCGGGATAATCCCCCGGCAGAGCGCATCATTGCCGCGGGTTCTACAGGATCGATTCCTGCTACTGCCGATCTTTTGGGGATAGTTGCGGGGTTGCCGCGCGGGGAATTAGTGCTTCCAGGGCTTGATACGGAGCTTGACGAGGAAAGCTGGAGGCAACTGGACGAGACGCATCCGCAGTTCATGCTTCGCCGCTTGCTGGAGCGCAGCGGAATTGGCAGGCAGGATGTCCGGTTATGGCATGGCGCGGAGTTCTTCGATTGCTGCAGGAACAGGGGCAGGGAACTGATTGCGCGTGAGATCATGCGGCCAGCGGCGACCACGTATCTCTGGCAGGGGTGCAGGCTCGAAGGAGGACTTGAAGGCGTCCGGCGTTACGATTGCCGCAATCAGCAGGAAGAGGCCGCCGTGATAGCTTTGCATCTGCGCGAGGCGCTGGAGCGGCGGCCCGATTTCACCGCTGCGCTGGTGACTCCGGATCGCAGGCTGGCGCGCAGGGTGGCGATGGCCTGCACGCGCTGGGGGATCAGGCTTGACGATTCCGGAGGGTGTCAGCTTGGGGACACGCAGGCGGGCAGTTTTTTCAGGCTGCTGGCGGAATGCGTCAACTCGGGGCTGGCTCCGACCCGGTTGCTGGGACTGCTGAAGCACAAGCTAGCAGGCGGCGGTCTTGCGATGAGGGCGGCCGATTATCGTATGGCGGTGCGGCTGCTGGACAAAGAGACTCTTCGGGGGCTTCGTCCTGTCGGCGGTTTCGAGGGCATCAGGTCGCGTTTCCTGCCGGATCATACCGCGGTGCTGATAGATCAGATTGAACCGATTCTGATGCCCTCGCTGCGACTCGCGGAGCGTCAGAGAGCGCCTTTCGCGGAATGGCTCGTCGCGCAGATCGAGGCGGCAGAGAGACTTGCGGGGAAAGAGAGACTCTGGAGCGGCGAGGACGGAGAGGCGGCAGGGCGGTTCTTTACAGAGTTTTATAGTAATTCCAGCGGATTGCCGGAGGTTAGCGGCGAAGATTATCTGGCGATTGCCGGGCAGCTGATGAAAGGGGTGACGGTGCGCCCGGAATACGGGACGCATCCAAGGCTTTCGATTCTGGGGCAACTGGAGGCGAGGCTGGCGGATGTGGATCTTGTTGTTCTCGGGGGGCTTAACGAGAAATCGTGGCCGCCCGATACCGGACAGGATCCATGGATGTCGCGGCCAATGAGGCTTGAGTTTGGGCTTCCGGCGGCGGAGCGGCGTATCGGCCAGTCAGCTCATGATTTTATGCAGTGCTTCTGCTCCGGCGAGGTGGTGCTGACCCGGTCGCTGAAGGCGGACGGGGCTCCTGCGGTGCCTTCACGCTGGCTGCAACGGCTTGACACGGTGATGAAGGCGGCAGGCATCAAGCCGGAAGTACTGCGGGGGGAATATCAGGGGCTTGCCGGAAAACTTAGCGAGGCCGGAGAACCGAAGCCATACCGGAGACCGGGGCCTGTGCCGGAAGTGCAGAAGCGGCCACGAACGTTATCTGTCACCGAGATCGAGAAGCTTGTGGCGGATCCGTATTATATCTATGCGAAACATATTCTCCGCCTTAGGAAGCTGCCGCCGCTCGACAAGCAGTTTGAGGCGGATGACAGGGGCAGGCTGCTTCATAAAATTCTTGAAAAATTTACCCTTGCTTATCCCGACCGGCTTAATGAAGGGGCGAGGGAGGATCTGCTGCGGATCGCGCGGGAGGAGGCAGATAAAGCCTGCGAGGATCCAGAGGCGGTTTCGGTCTGGTGGCCCCGGCTGGCGAGATTTCTCGACTGGTTTGCAGAGTACGAGATGCAATGGCGGGAGCGGGCGAGACCGGTAAAATGCGAAATAAAGGGCGCTCACCGGTTCGTGCTTCCCGCGGGCGAGTTCGAATTACGCGGGATAGCCGACCGGATAGATCTTTACCGCGACCGGGGGGCGGCGATAATTGATTATAAATGCGGCGGCTCTTTCACACAGAAAAGTATAAAAGACACATCTTCGCCACAGCTGCCGCTGGAGGCATGGTTGCTTGCGAAGGGCGCTTTTCCGGGGATTCCGCAGGGAGCGCAGCCAAGGGCGCTTTTTTACCTGATCATGTCAGGGGGCAGCGAGCCAGGGAAATGCGTGGGATCGGGCGAGGATTGCGCGGCGGAGCTGGCGGAGAAAGCGGGGGAGGGACTGATAAAGCTGCTCTCGGCCTTCGATGACAAGGCAACGCCGTATCTGGCGATTCCCGATCCGGAGCGCGCGCCCCGCTTCAATGATTACGAGCATCTGGAGCGAGTAAAGGAATGGGCCGCCCTTGGCGATAACGGGGAGGCCGATATTGATCCATGATATGAGCCAGAGAACCGACTCCGGGACTGAATCGCGACCCATCGATCCGAACGTTCAGCAACGAAAGGCGTCAAACCCGGCGGGAAACTGCTGGGTTGCGGCCTCTGCAGGTACGGGAAAGACCAAAGTGCTGAGCGACAGGGTTTTGAGACTGCTTCTGCCCCGCGAGAATGGAGGGCCGGGAAGCGAGCCGCACAGGATTCTTTGCCTGACCTTCACCAAGGCGGCAGCCGGAGAGATGGCGATACGGATTTCGGAGAGGCTTTCGTCATGGGCGGTGATGGGCGAGGATGATCTGCGAGAGGATTTGCGCAGAAACCTGCTCGGCCATTTGCCCTCCGAGGCGCAGGTCATGGCGGCAAGGCGATTGTTCGCGCGGGTTCTGGATGCCCCGGGCGGGCTGAAGATAATGACCATTCACGCTTTCTGCCAGTCGGTGCTGAAGAGGTTTCCGCTCGAGGCCGGCGTCAGCCCGCAATTCGATTTGATCGAAGAAAGGGCGCAGGCGGAGTTGCTGTCGCGGGCGATGCGCAATGTCGTCGCCGTAGCCCGATCGGAGAAGGGATCGGAGACGGGAATCGCGCTGGAGAAAATTGCCTCGATGCAAAACGAGGAGCAATTGCAGGAGCTGCTGAAGGATTTCGCGAGAGAACGCAGGCAATTGTACAAAATCCAAAAGCGTTTCTGGGCGGGTCAGGGGGTGCAAGCGGAATTGTGCGGCAGATACGGGTTCACACCGGGGGAGACGGATGAAAGTCTGATTGAGAAGGCGTGTGCCGACAGTTCTTTTTCCGCGCAGGATTTGCGGATGGCCTGCGAGGCGCTGGAATGCAGCAGCACGGTGAAAGACGGGGCGGCATGTTCGCAGATACAAAGATGGCTGGTAACTCCCGAGGGCGGGAGGCCAGCGATTTATGGCGAGTACAGCAGGGCTTTTCTTACCAAAGAGGGGCAGCCGTTCAGCAAGTTTCCCTCGGTTGAAGTTTCAAGAAAAAATCCACGCTGCGCCGAAATATTAAAAGCGGAAGCAGATCGTCTTGCCGGGGTGCAGGAGAGGCGCAAGGAGCTTGAATGCATAACGGCAACCGGAGGTCTTTTTACGCTAGGTATTGAAATAGCTAAAGAATATACGGATCTGAAAGAGGCTCATGCGGTTCTCGATTATGACGATCTGGTTTTGCGAACCCTTGAGCTGCTGGAGGGCAGGCTGCCGAAGGCGGTGCAATGGGTGATGTACAAGCTGGATCAGGGGATCGACCATATTCTGATCGACGAGGCGCAGGATACCAATCCGGAGCAGTGGCTTATCGTCAAGGCGCTTTGCGATGAATTCTTTGCCGGAGAGGGCGCGCGCGAGGCCGGGGAGAGAACGCTGTTCACGGTCGGCGACGTCAAGCAATCGATTTACAGCTTTCAGCGAGCGGCTCCTGAAGAATTCATGCGGATGCATGATTATTTCGAGGGCAAGGCGAGAGAGGCCGGGCGGTCGCTGCTGAATATTCCACTGAATATTTCATTCCGCACGGCACAGAAGGTTCTCGATCTTGTGGACGAGACGTTTTCGGATCCAGGGGTAAGGAAAGGGCTTGGGCCGGAATATGCGGAGCATATCTCTTTCCGCGCCGGGCAGCAGGGAATGGCCGAGCTTTGGCCCTTGTTCGAGAGCAGTGCCAGGGAGGAAGAAACCGCTCCCTGGGAGCCGCCTGTTTCGGAGAAAAACAGCAGGAGCGGATCGTCGCTGCTGGCGGCTCATATCGCCGCCAGGATAAGAGAGTGGATTGATGGCAAGGAATTTTTGCCTTCCCGGGAAAGGGCGGTGGAGGCGGGGGATATTCTGATACTGGTGCGCACCAGAAACGCATTCGTGGGTCAGATGATGCGCGAGTTGAAACTGGCAGGCGTTCCGGTGAGCGGGCTTGACCGGATGGTGCTGAAAGACCAGCTTGCGGTCGAGGACATGCTGGCGATGGTGCAGTTTGTCCTGTTGCCGGAGGATGATCTTAATCTTGCTGCAGTTTTGAAATCTCCGCTTGTCGGCTTTGACGAGGATAGGCTTTACCGGGCGGCGGAAGGGCGAAACGGATCGCTGTGGCAAAGCCTGAACTCGCCGGAATTCGCAAAGGAGCACGACTATCTCCAGTCATTGATCGGGCTTGCTGGCGAAGACCGGCCTTTCGAGTTTGTTTCGCGCCTGTTGCAATCACCCTGTCCCGCCGATCCGCAGGGCAGCGGACTTCGGGCCATGAGATCCCGTCTGGGGGACGAGGTTATCGATCCACTTGAGGAATTGCTGGAGGATGCGCTCGATTATGACCGCAACTGCGTCCCGTCCCTGCAGGGCTTTTTACAGGAACAGCAGATGAGCGGCAGGGAGATCAAGCGCGAGCAGGAAGAGGCCGGTTCAAAGGTTCGGATCATGACGGTTCACGGCGCCAAGGGGTTGCAGGCGCCGATAGTAATCATGCCCGATACGGTACGTGTTAATCAGGGCAAGGTGTCGCGAATGCTCTGGCCGGACAAGAGCGGGCTCGATCTGCCCTTGTGGTCGCCGCGATCCGATGGAGAGCCCGCCTTTTTCCGCAAGCTTTTCGACAAGGTCAGGGAGAGGCAGGATGAGGAGTACAGCCGGCTGCTGTATGTCGCAATGACCAGGGCCGAAGATCGCCTCTATATAGGGGGGGCGAAAGGCCGCAGGGAGCCGGACGGCAAAAGCTGGTATTTTTCCGTCAAAGGCGCTTTCGAACGGCTAGCGGGAAAGATTTGCGACGAGAGCGGGATAATCCGGATCGAGGGCGAGCAAACCCGCCCGGCGGACAAGGCAGGAAAGGGAGCTGATTCCGGCGGTATAGTTGCCGCACCCGATGAATGGGTGTTCCGGCAGGCTCCCGAGGAGCCCGATCCGCCAAGGCCGCTTGCACCGTCGCGTCCTTCGGGGGATCAGGGGCCGGTTTTGTCTCCGCTTGACGGCAGGAGTGACGAATGCCGCTTCATCAGGGGCAATGTAACCCACAGGCTTTTACAGTTTTTACCGGAGATTGAGCCGTCGCGCAGAAGGGCGGCGGCAATGGCTTTCGTGCGTCAGCCGGGTCATGGGCTGTCTGAAGCGGTTCAGGAGGGGGTCGTCAGGGAGACTATGGCAATTCTGGAGGATAATCGGTTTGCGCGGCTGTTCGCGCCCGGTTCGATGGCTGAAGTGCCGGTTACGGGGTTGCTTGCATCCGGGCGTGTGGTCAGCGGCCAGATTGACCGCATGGTGGTGGGAGACAGCGAGGTTCTGGTAATCGATTATAAAACCAACCGGCCATCGCCAGTGGACGAGAGGGGGATCCCTGACGTTTACAGGATGCAGATGAAGGCTTACAAAGACCTGTTGCAGCAAATCTATCCGGGCAAGAAGATACGATGCTTCCTGCTGTGGACGGATGTGCCTGTGTTAATGGAAATGGAGGAATCCGCCTTTATTACCGGTTGCGGCACTTGACCGCTTTGTTCAGGCCACATACCTTGTTTAGTAGAAAAACAATCGGGAACTATGGAAGGGGAAAGAACATGTCATCCGTCAAGGTAAACGATACCAATTTCGAACAGGAAGTCCTTAATGCCGAAGGAACCGTCGTAGTCGATTTCTGGGCCGAGTGGTGCGGGCCATGCAAGGCGCTTTCTCCGGTGATCGACGAAGTCGCCCGGGAAATGAACGGCAAGGTCAAAATCGTGAAAGTGAATATCGATGAAAGTCCTGACACGCCAACGCGCTACGGGGTTCGCGGCATACCCACGCTGATGGTTTTCAAGGGCGGCCAGGTGGTGGATACCAGGGTCGGCGGCCTTGCCAAGGGTCAGCTTACCGAATGGATCGAGAAGCAGGCCTGAAGCATTCCTGATATGAAATCAACGTCAATCGCGAGTCGCTTTCGGCGGCGAAGCGATGACGCAGGATATGAAGGATCTAACCGCATTTCTCACGTTTTTACGTCCGTTATACCTGCGGTGCGGTGATTTGCACATAGTCTGCCCAGACCCCCGCATGCACTACAGCGCTGCAAGAGCGGCTTGATAATTTGCGGGGTGACAAATCCGGAGCAGGTTTCACAGAGGATGCAAGAAATAGGGGATAATCATGTGCGTTTTGCCCCGAACGGGCGGGCGAAGGCATGATAAGTCAGTGGATAGCTTCAAGCGGCTTCCGTGCTTTATAGGGATATTAAGCACATAGTCGTGGGCTTAAGCGCTTTTTTGCAGTTACGAGGGCTGCTGAACCTGTTTGCGCATATGGTCGAGCAGAACCTGGAAATTTCCACCGCCACGCTGGATGACAGAGGCGAAATCAGATCTCTGGGTGATTGCCATGCTGACGCCTTCTACGATTACATCCACCACCCGGTAACGTCCGTCCTTGTAGCGAATCCTCCAGTCTACCCGGACTTCAGGATCTCTCTGGGGAATGATGTAGGAGGTGACGATTATGTCCTTATCACCTTCGGGACGGGAAGTGCGAGCTTCGAACTTCTGCCCCTGATACTCTTCAAAACGGCGGGAATAAACGTTAACTATCATTTGTTTGAAAAGTTTCTGATATTCTGTCCGCTGCTGCGGGGTGGCCATTTTCCAGCTGCTTCCGAGGGCAAAGCGCCCGATCGTTTCCATATCAAAACTATCTTCGAGAAGCTTCCGGAATTCCACCTTGCGCTGTTCGTGAGTCAGTGCCGGGTCGCTGAGGAAGCCGATTGCCCTGTCACCCATGTTGGAGACAAAGTTCCTGGCGCCGGCAGCAACCTGCGTGCCCGAATTTACTTCGGTAATCAGGGTATTATCAGCGTCAACCGCAAGGCTTCCCTGCCGGGCGATCGCAGCGGGCGAACTTGCAAGCAGCAAGCATGCGGCGCCGGTAACAGTGATGATCCCCGTTCGCAAGGCGTTAGCTGAAAAAGTCATAATATACCCCTTTAAATCCTATACGCTGATATAATGTCGATCAACCTGAACGACCGTCAAGATTATATATCAATCTTCGTCGTCATAATCGGGAATCTCAGGTATTGCCTGCTGCGAATTATCGCGAATCAAGGCCTCGCGGTGCTGATAGTGCGCGCTGCGCAGGGCGGCATAATAGTCGAGAGAGTTATTGCGCAAATCCTCCAGCGTGTCGAGAAGTTCGGTGCGCTTGTCGATACCGGTCATGACGATGCGACCGTAATACCATTCTTCCTGATCGGTGTTGTAAAGATAGATGCGGAGCGGGTCAGCGTAGGAGTCAAGCGCCATGCCGGCATGATCGCGAAGCGAGTTCGGGCCGATGATCGGCAGAACGATGTAAGGGCCGTTGCCGACGCCCCAGACCGCCAGGGTCTGGCCGAAATCTTCATGCTCGTAAGGAATGCCTGCGCTTTCGGCGATATCTATCAGGCCGCCCAGACCCAGTGTCGTATTGACAAGAACGCGAATCGTGTCTCCGGCGAAGCCATCGACATCGCCCTGAAGCAACTGGTTGGCCATATTAACCGGACTGCGCAGGTTTCTGAGGACGTTGCGGACGCCGGTTCTCGCCGGTTTGGGTACGATAGCCTGGTAACCTTTGGCTACCGGTTTGCCTATAGCCTGATCAAGGGTGTCGTTAAAGCTGAAAACCGCACGGTTCATGGGCTCCAGAGGATCGTGATAGCCGGTATAGTCCTGCGAGGCGTCAACTGTAGAACAGGCAGCCAGACCGGAAACGATTAATGCCATCGCCGTGTGGCGCAACATTGAAGAAAAGCGACTTCTGTAAACCCTGCGGCCAATATTTTCCATAGCCAAAAACTCCTTTTTTTCAGGTGCTTCCTGAACCGTTCCCAGTAAAACAATTAAAGATTACTACTTGTTTAAGACGGCGAGAAAAAATCCAGTAACCAATATGCATGTTCCCCTTTCCACCGGTCAACCGCCTTTGTTTAAAAAACATTGAATTATAATCATTATTTATAAAAGGTTATCCGTCTTCGATGTTCATCATTATGCCCAAACCAAAAAGGAAACTGATTAGTGGAGCCGACCATGCAGCCATCAGCACCGGGATTTGCCCCGATGCCCCCAGAGCGTGAAGGTAGCTGGAGAGGAAAAATACAAAGAATCCCAGCAAAATGCCGACCGCCGCCATCGGCAGACTTCCGCGCAGTCGGGGCGGCCTCAGGGACACGCAGGCGGCTAGAAGAACCATGGCGGAAAAAAGCAGAGGCTGGGCCAGAAGTGAATAAAAATGTATTCGCAGGCGCGAGGCATCGAATCCGGTGGTCTCAAGCACGGAAATGAATTCAGGAAGCTTCCAGAAGGACATAGATTGCGGGGAAGAGAAGCTTTCCTCGATTTCTCGTCGGGTAAGGGCGGTCGGCAGGGTAAAGCTTTCGAGGACACGGGTTTCCTCGCGCCGATTGCTAAGAAAAGTCTGATCGAAAATCCACTGGCCATCGTCCAGAATTGCACTTTTGGCATCGATCCTGCCTTCGAAATCATTGGTTTCACTGAAGAAAAATGCAACGACGCCGGTAAGCCGCCATTCTGGCAGCTCTATTCTTTCCGAATGCATGATCACATAGCCTTCATCAGTCACCTGACGAAGCCAAAGACCTTGCTTAAAGAAAGTCACAAGACTCTGGCGGCCTTCCAGATAAGTTGATTCCATTTGTTCAAATTTATTGAGAAACACCGAGCCAAGCGGGTTGAGGATTGTGACAAGAAACAAGCCGGTTGCGAAAGCGATTGCCAGCAGCGGTGTAAGAAACTGCCATACGGACAGACCGGCGGCGCGTACGACGATAAGCTCGTAGCTTCTGTTCAATTGCCAGAATGTGTACATCGCGGAAAACAAGACGGCGAAGGGGAAAATAATCTGCCCGACTTCCGGAAGCTTGAACAACCCCATCTGCAAAACCAGCGTCAAGGCCACATCGGGGCGCTTGCTCGCCCTGCGGATTAGCTCGACCGTGTCGAACAGGTAAATAATCGCCAGAAGGGCGATCAGGAATATCAGCAGGTTCATCAGAAACCTGTTGCCAAGATAGCGGCTTAATGTCGCAGGAATTTTCATCAGCTTGTCCCTGGCCTGTACAAAAAGGTTCTGCGAAAGGATTCGCTTTTTCTGCCGAGCAAAAAGTAACATGCGGCAGTGGGGGCGATTACCAGCAGGTACATTGCCGGAAGTCCCAGAAGAGATTGTCTGGCCAGATTGTAGGACGCCAGAAACAGTCCCTGAACCACTACGGCGGCAAAAGTCGCCCCAAAGATCCGGAGGCTCTGCCCCCTTCTTTCGACCGGCCCGATCAGCAGCGAGGCCAGCGCCATAAGTACATAGGCCGGGGCAAGCAGCGGACTGACAATTCTTTTATTGGCCTCAACAAAGAATTCACGCAAATTGTCCTGATCGCGCTGATTGTCAGGGTCGGGGGTCAGCAATTCGATCAGAGTACGTTCATCCGGTTCTTTCCAGCGCTGACGTACGGGGGCGCTTTCGGGCAGGTCGATGGCGTAGCGGTCAAAATCCAGACGGTTTATAGCCTGTTTATGCAGCTCGAATTCCTGGCGGGAGCCGTCATAAACGACAACCTGCTGGCCGCCGTTCTCGGTTCTAAACATTCTGCCGCGTTTTGCAATGATGGTTACCGGGTATCGGCCTTGGGCGCGGCTGTCGTGAATCATCAGGCCCTGCAGTTCGCCTTCGCCGGTGCGTTCGCGCACATATACGGTCAGGTCTTCGCCAATTGTGTTAAAGACACCTTCACGAAAGAAAAGGGTGGAGTACTGGGCCTTGATCTCCTGACGCATTTCCTGCATCTGACGGAGTGAGACGGGGGCCAGCCAGAAGGTAACCCACCAGAGAAAAACTGTTAAAATCAGCGAAACGATCAGTGCCGGTTTTGCCATCGATAACGGCGATAGCCCGGCGGCACGCATCACAACCAGTTCGCTGTCAAGCGTCATGCGGTTATAGGTAAAGGAAACCGCCACCATTAACGCAATCGGCAGAATTATTTCCAGAAAGCGAGGAAGCGCCAGCGAGGTAAGTATCCAGAAGGACAGGCTGGAAGCTCCGGATTCCATAACCAGCTCTAGAAATCGTAGCGACTGGGAAAGGAAAACAACGCCGGCAAGCGAGGCTGTGACGAACAGCAGCGCCAGCAGCAGATTTCTGATTATGTATCTGTCGAGAATTATCATGTACCATCTAATGAGTCATTGCCGGATAGCCAGCAGGACGCAAAATATATTATATGGTTAATATTGGCAATCTCCCCGCCAAAACAACTTAAATCCAGGGTTCGCATGAATACAGTTTTCACCTTCGCAAATAGCCCGGCGCTGCAAGCCGATACACTTGTCATTTCCGTTTTTGAAGAAAAAGACCTTAGTGCACTGCCGCAACCCGTTATGGAACGATACGGCTCTTTTCTCGCAAGGGCAATGGATGATGCCCGATTCAGCGGTAAGCACGGGCAGGTCTGCCTGCTGCCTGTCTATGAAGAAAACGGATATGCGAGACTGGCGCTGCTCGGTTTTGGCGGCAGGGACAAGCTCGATGAATTGCAATGCGAGAGCGCAGGAGGAAAACTGTTTCAGGCGGTCGGCGCTACAAGCGCGAAACATCTTGCCTTTCCGGCGATCGACGGGAATGTGAACGCCAGTCTTAACGGAGCTCAGATGGCGGCGCATTTCTGCCTTGGTTTGAGGCTGCGTTCTTACAGATTCGACAAATACAAAAGCCGAAAAGCTGATGAAGATGCGGCGACGGCCAGAATTGAGCGGGTGGAAGTGACCTGCGAGAGCTGCGATACGGCGGCAAATATATTCGAGCGGCTTGATCTCGTCGCTCAGGGCACTCTGCTCGCAAGAGATCTCACCAGTGAGCCTGCAAACATGCTAAATCCGGTCATATTCGCCGAGAGAATCAGGGAGGAGTTGAAGCCTCTCGGGGTAGAGGTCGTCGTATTCGATGAAAACAGGCTGGAAAAGCTGGGAATGAAGGCGATGCTTGCGGTTGGCAGGGGTTCGGAAATTCCGCCCAGGATGGTGGTGATGCACTGGAACGGTTCGAGGGTAAGGAATGGGGGCGGCGTGCCGGTCGCACTGGTGGGCAAGGGAATAACCTTCGATACCGGCGGCATTTCGATAAAACCGTCAAAAGACATGGAGCTGATGAAGCTGGATATGGGCGGAGCGGCGGCGGTGGCGGGGGTGATGAAGGCTCTGGCCCTGCGGAAGTCGAAAGCCGAGGTGGTCGGCGTGGTCGGACTTGCCGAGAACATGCCCGACGGCAAGGCGTACAGGCCATCGGACATTGTCAGAACCATGTCGGGCAAAACGGTCGAGATTATAAACACCGATGCCGAAGGCAGGCTGGTTCTGGCGGATTGCATTACATATGTGCAGCAGACGTACAAGCCGCAAACCCTGATTGACCTCGCTACCCTGACAGGATCGATGATGATCGCCCTCGGGTTCGATTACTGCGGAAGTTTTGTAAACAACGATTCTCTGTGGGCGGGGCTTGAGCGCGCCAGCAAGGATACAGGAGAGAAACTCTGGCGTATGCCGCTTGACGAAATCTGGCGCAAGGATGTTGAAAGCAGTATCGCGGATCTGAAAAATCTGGCGGGTTCGGGAAGCTATGGGGGTGCGTGCACCGCCGCCGGATTTCTTGAGCATTTTATCGAACAGGGCACCCGATGGGCGCATCTGGACGTGGCAGGTACGGCCTTCATTCGCAACGACAGGCCTACCACTCCAAAGGGTGCGAGCGGTTTTGGCGTACGCGTCCTTGACCGGTTTATCGAGGACAGTTACGAGTAGGCATGAGCGAAATCCGTTTTTACCATCTGACCAGAACCACAATAGAGGACGCCCTGCCGGAAATCCTCGCCAAGGCTTATGCCAGAGGTTCCAGGGTTGTTGTGCGTACGGCAAGCGGTAGCGATACCGGCAGGCTGAATGATATGCTATGGACGTTCAATCCGAACAGCTTCCTGCCTCACGGGAGCAGCGCTGACGGTAACGCGGAGCTTCAGCCGATATGGATTACTGAAGATGAAGAAAACCCGAACAATGCCGACACGGTTTTTATTGTCGGCAAGGCGGCGGACGGAGGAATTGAGGCGTACGGGCTTTGCTGTCTGGTTTTCGAGGGGCGTGACGAGGAATCGGTTGCGATTGCAAGATCGCGGTGGAAGACTTACCAGAAGGCCGGTTATGAGCTTACCTACTGGCAGCAGTCGGACAAGGGGTGGGAGAAGAAGTAGTATGTGCCCGCAGCTGGCTATTGATGGTTTGATGCCGCTTCGGTCAGTTCCTGATGCTCAATGGCAATTTCCTCCTCGGAAGGCAAAGGGTGCGGGCTGTCTGAAAGGGTTCGCAGCCAGGCGATAAGATCGGCTCTATCCTGCGGCTTGCGCATGCCGATGTAGCTCATGCTGCCTTCGGGGACGAGGTATTTGGGATTCCATAGATATCTGTTCAGATCGCTGTACGTCCAGGTTCCGCCGGTTTCTTTAAGGCTTTGCGAATATTTAAAACCTTCCACCGATGCTTTCGGCGCACCGACCACTTCCCAGAGATTGGGGCCTTCCTTGAGCGACACCTTGCCTTTCTCAAAGTTATGGCATGTCTCGCAGGCTTTGGAGAGCCGTTCTCCGCGCTCGATATTGGCTGTTGCGATCAGGTGAAGCAGCGGATCCGGGTGTTGCGGGGCAGGTTCTCCCGGGGTGAAGATCAGATGCGAGATACCGCCGGCAGCGACGGCGACAAGAAAAGAGATTAATATCGCCAGAATAAACCTCATTTGAATAATTTTGATCAGAAGGTTATCGACAACAGTCATTCTTCTTGCATAAACTGTCCGCTCTGTGAAGAGAAAGAAGAAAAATGCAACAAGGTAAAATAGCTTTTCAGGGCGCTCACGGGGCTTATTCCGATCTTGCCTGCAGGACTGTTTATCCGGGAATGGAGACGGTGCCATGCAACTCGTTCGAAGACGCCTTTCGTTCGGTCAGCGAAGGGGATGCCCAGCTTGCGATGATTCCTGTCGACAATACTCTTGCGGGGAGAGTGGCGGACGTCCACCATCTTTTGCCGGACAGCAATCTTTTTATCATTGGCGAGCATTTTCAGCCGATACGCCACTCTCTGCTTGCCGTTAAGGGAGCCAGAATCGAAGATCTGGTTTACGTGCACAGCCATGTACATGCGCTTCCGCAATGCCGCAAGCTGATCGGCAAGATGAAGCTCAAGCAGAGGGTTCATGCCGATACCGCCGGGGCGGCGCAGGAGATAGCGGCCAAGGGGGACAAGGCCAATGCCGCGATAGCATCCACGCTGGCAGCGGAAATATACGGACTTCAGGTCGTCGAGGAGGATATTCAGGACGCCGATCACAATACCACCAGATTTCTGATCCTTTCGAGGGATAGACTTGTGCCGCTGGAGATGGAAAATGTAATTACCTCGATGGTGTTCAGGGTAAGAAATATACCGGCGGCTCTTTACAAGGCTCTTGGAGGGTTCGCAACTTGCGGCGTAAACCTTGTCAAACTGGAATCATATGTTGACGAGAAATTCCAGGTGGCCCAGTTTTTTGTAGATCTGGAGGGGCATCCCGACAGCTACGAGTTACAGCTGGCTCTTGAGGAGCTCAAATTCTTTGCAAAAGAGGTCAGGATGCTCGGTACATATCCTGCTCATTCTTTCCGCAGAAGCGGGTAAATTTGTACTTCAACCGGTAAACTGTTTTATTTATGGTGAACTAAAGTAAAGATTTTAAGCAGGAGCGTGTTACCAATGACCACCACCTATGCAGAACTTGCCGCAAGATTGTTACGCGACGCGGCTGTATTCTTCCGGACAGTCGGTAACCAGAATCCGGCGCTGAAAGTCCAGATGACCGAGAATGCGGAAGTCTTCGAGCAAGTCGCATCGCTGGTCGAAGCCGATCCTACCGGAGTACTGAATGACGGTAGCGGCAGTTAAAAATCAGAAATGCCCAAATCATAATCGATGCGGGTAGTGTCGCTCTCGCGCTGAAGGTTATAGGCTTTTACCGCCTTCTGGCGCTGGCCTTCGAAATCCTTTCGCCGGGTATCCAGAACCCGTCTGTTTTCGACATAGGTGCCAAGGTACTCAATGCGCTTTTCGTGAATGTCGTAGTATTTCTTCATCGTATCGTCAAAATTTCTAAAGTACTGGTTCTGGGCGAAGGCAGGCATGCCGAAACCAGCAACGAGAAGAACGACAATGAGAAGGAAAGATATGCGCATTTCAGTCACCGTAAGTTAACCCGTTTCTCAGTTTAACAAAAAACAGCGGGGACGGCGAGTGTAAATGGATCAGGCGGCAATCAGGTACGACATCGCCGGGGCCGAAAGCCGTTGAGTGTTGCCATAAACAGGAAGCATGGGGGCAGACTTGCCGTTTTCGCCGCTGGCATGAAGTCCGAAATCGGTGCGGAGTTTGGCGCCTTGATCAACCAGTTCGTAAGAGGTCAGAACCGGGTGATGGCCTCCGGCGGTGATGCTGCGCAATCCTTCTCTCATCAGGACAAGGGCTTCCTCCTGGGAGGACAGCTTGAAGCGTTTAGTGGAAATGGCATCATCGACTTCCTGAAAAGCCAGACGAGGGCAGCCGGAATTGACCAAATCCATTACCCTGCCCATAAAACGGTTAAAGGTTGCGCGGCTGTCCAGGGGTTTAAGTTCGAGGGTGCGGGTTTCAGTTTCTTCCGAGGATTTCCGGCTTTCTTTCAGCCAGGCCATGCGGGCACTGACTTTAGTCGTTATCTCGCCAGCACACTCTCTGATCTCATAAACAGTTTGACTTCCCATGTTCAGGGTTTCCGCCTCTTCTGGTTACTCAAGTTTTTTTGTTATTTTTATGTCATAGCACCGCTCGCGGACAGAAAACAAATACTTTCGTATTTATTGCGGAAATTCATAAGCTTAACTTATGTTATCGATTACAGGGAAAAGAGGATGAAAGCATTTTCGCCACAATCATGGTGGCGGGATAGTCGAGGAGATCATTGTTACTGCCGGCGTAGAGCCGGAATAATTCCACAAGCTGCTGGCTTTTGACGCCGGCGTGGTTGCAGGCCTGAATCCGGTAGAGCTTGTGATCCAGCATAAGCTCAGCCATGGAGGTAAGGTAGCCGGCACAATAGCCGTAGTCGATATCGGTCTTGCCGTTGCAGAAATGAAGAAGTTTCCTGCCGCTGATCTGATCCCTGTGAACAGGTGCTTTCTGATTATTGGCAAAAGCGCCGATGGCGCTGCCAACTAAAAAGAATAACACCATGACGATAATTCTCATGGGAAAAGTCTCTTTCAGAACAGAGTTAGGATAGGGAAAAAACTATAGCCCAGTTTAAAGGGTTTGAGGAGACAGATTTTTTAAAAAATAAAATAGAAAAAGGACTTGTTTTTTAACAAGTTAAACTTGTGAAAACAAAAGGGAGATCTCATTTTCCGAAAGTATTGCGCGGTTTCCTTCGGCGAGACCGCCAAGATCCAGTGCGCCGATGCGGCTGCGATGAAGCTTGATTACGGTATTGTTCTGCGAGGCGAACATGCGGCGAACCTGATGATAGCGTCCTTCATGCAGGGTGAGGCGCGCTGTATGCGGCCCCAGAATTTCCATTTCTGCGGGCCTTAGGGGTCTGGTTTCTCCTTTGAGCATCAGTTCGCCGGAAGCGAAGATTTCCGGTTCCGAGCCCTGAAGCGGCAATTCAAGTTCGACTTCGTAGATCTTGGGTGTATCGACCTTGGGGGAGATAAGCCGATGGGCAAGAGTTCCGTCATCGGTGAGGATAACGAGTCCGGTCGTGTCCTTGTCCAGCCTTCCTGCAACGGAGATCTGAGGTTTTCGCGAAAGATAGCGGGAAGGGAGCAGGTCATAGACGATCGGCCCGGCGTCCTCGTGAGAGCAGACATAACCGGCAGGTTTATTGAGCATGATCGTCAGAGGGGGCAGAGGATCCAGCGGCTCGTCAAGGAAAGTGGCGGTTTCGGCTTTGATTTGCGAGGGATACAATTTGGCGTCGGGGTCGGTGACGGTTTTTCCGCCGATGCGAAAGGCGCCCTTTCTAATTTCTATAGCCACCTGCCTGCGGCTGCCGTAACCGAGGCCGGCGAGCATACGATCTAGTCGAAAAGGCTTTTCCGCTGGTTGCTTCATGATCCCGGATTATTTGTCTTCGTCGTAAAGCATGGCGCGGATGTTGTCGGCCACGCGTTCCTGGTCGAGGGAGCGGATTTTTTTTCGCGCCTGCTCCATTGCGGAATTCTCGCGTTTCTGAAGGGCCTTTGCGATTTCGTCCAATGCTTCCTCGCCAATGTTTTCGCGGGCGGCGCGGACATTGGACATCGCCTGTTTCATGATCTGTTCCCGGGAGGGGGCGGCGCCTGATTTGTCGCGTGCAGCGGATCCGGCGGATTTCGGTTTCTTTTTGGTGAACAGGCCGAACATAAAACCTCCTGATTAGAAAATCTCAAATTCATCAAGTCTATCGAACATGAATTCGGCTATAAGTTCGTGGCCTTGTCCGTTCGGGTGGGTGGCATCGGCCAGCAGGGAGGCAGGATCGCGGTTTTGCCATGCCCTGGAAGCAGGAACGTACTGGACTCCAAATTCGTTGCACAGGTCTTGCAGCAGCTCGTTATATGTGTCGATATCGCTGTTGTTGTGGTAGAGGAGCTTGCCGCCAACTCCCTCCTGGGGGAATTTGTTTTCAAGAACGGGCAGCAATCCGCAGACGGCGATGGTTTTGATATTTCTTCTGGCGGTTTTAAGAATATCGCACCACACTTCCCGTCTAAGGCCCGGGCTTATGTCCATTGGAGCATCCGGGCTTTCCCAGCGGACTGTGTCATTAACGCCAGCGGCTATCAGCAGTATGTCGGGATTTCTGGTAAGTGCTTCGGAACACAGGCGGTGACGGATGTCGGTAACACGGTCGCCGGACATCGCGAGATTGTTAAAGCCGAACCGTCCGGGACGGGCGAGAGCGATCTTTTCCGAAAGCCGGCCGAACCAGCCAAGGCCGTGCTCGTCCCAATATCCGTTGGCGATGGAATCGCCAAGACAGATAATTGTCTTGTAGCTCATGCCGCCTGCGACCAGTCGGAGTTGTGGAATTCCTCCCAGCCGCGGACGTGTTGTTCAGGGCTTGGCACCTTGGCGCCAGACCAGTGAAGGATGAACTGATCCTCGAAGGTCTTGGCTATGCCGCGCGAGCGCATGATGACCAGGCGCGTCGCCGGATTTCCCAGCAGGATCGCAAGATTGCTTCCGTAGGCCACGAAAGGCACCTCTCCAAGCACTTCACGGCTTACCCAGCGATATACGGGGTCGCGCGAAGGAAAATTGAAATTGCCGTAGGACAGCAGAACCCGTTCATCAATATCCGAGCCTTCCTTGAGCTGCCACCATTTATAAAGATTTTCAATCGGGAATTCGGTCTGGTCAATGCCGTGGAACCAGAAGGTTTTAATTCCGCTGCGCGCCGCAAGGATAATGTCCTCAAGAAGCGTTTTCATGAAGTTATTGTCATGCTGCTCGATGCGAAGCTGGTCTCTGGCCTTGTTGACGCCGCTTTCGCCGATGAATTCGAGGCCTTCCTCTTCAAGAGCGCGGCGCAGCGCCAGCAGCGTGTCCTGGCGGGGGGCGACTATCTCGCGTTCAAAATTATTGATTGCGTTAAGGGAAATGCCGGATTTGGCCGAAAGTTCTTTCTGGCTCCAGTTAAGCAACGCTCTAGCCGCACGAATCTGCTGGGCTGTAACCATGGTTTCCCCCTTTACTCTGACAATCACATGAATATGCGCATTATACCCATTTGATGCCGGGGGTACAGGGATTAGAAGAATTTTTCCCCAGAAATCCTCTCGCTTATTCGAGGGGATCCCAGAAGATAAATTCTTCGTCGGTCAGTTTGAAGACCGGATTGCTGACATTGAAGTTTTTGATCATCGCATCGAGATTCTTCCGTCCAGGCCCTTCAAGAACGCTTTCGGGCAGAGAGTATTCCAGCGGCCCCTGTTTCCAGACGAGCTTCTTTCCTCTGCGTGCGGCTTCAATGGCAAAGGCGGTCATGGGCCAGCCGTAATAAGTGGCGTATTCAGAGTTCTCAGGCCTGCCAAGATCGTTTCTCGGGCGGAAGATCAGGTAATTATTTTGTGCCTCGACAGTGCCGCGGGAGTAACGTCTGATTTTTGAGCCGCCTCTAGAGAAAATAAGCTGGTAGTAACCGTCTTTCGCCTGCAGTGTCGCTCTGCCGTTATCCAGAGAAGTTTTCCAGTTACCTTCGATCTCCTCTATCTTCGCGGTGCCGGAATAAATTCTGGAGGATATAGCTTCATCAGAGAACTGCCGGTTGAAGGCGAGAAGAATAACGCCAAGAAAAGCCGCCGATCCGATAATCAGAACGGCAAGACCGACAATATTGTTTAGCTGCTGGCGTCCGAATTTTTTTATCAGGCGCCTGTTGAGGCGTGTGATCTCGCCGGCTAGTTTCCGGTATACGGCATTGATGGCGTCTGTTATCTTGTTAACGGTCATATCTACAGTATGCTCCACAGGCATAGTTGCCTGCAAGAGATGGCTGGAAGCAAATAAATTTATCGTTTCATGTACTGATTTAAACGCTCTTCCATTTCCGCCGATTTCGATGCCAGCTGGGTGGCGAGGGCCAGGAGCTGCGAGGAGGCGGCTCCGGTTTCCCTCGCGGCTTCCTGCACTCCGTCAACGTTCTGGGATACCTCTCTGGTGGCCATTGCCGCTTCCTGGACGTTGCGGGCGATTTCCATGGTCGTGGCGGCCTGCTCCTCAATGGCGGCAGCTATAGAGTTGCTGGCTTCGCTGATCAAATCGATGATTTCACGAATTTCGCCGATAACTTTCACGGTTTCGGTAGTGATTGCCTGCATGCCGCTTATCTGTGTAGTGATCTCTTCCGTGGCTCTGGCGGTCTGGGCGGAGAGCGATTTGACTTCGGAGGCGACGACGGCGAAGCCTTTTCCTGCCTCGCCTGCTCTTGCGGCCTCGATAGTCGCATTCAGCGCCAGGAGGTTAGTCTGTTCGGCGATTTCATTGATCAGGTTTACGACTTCGCCTATCTGCGCCGAGGCGGCATGCAGGTTCTCAACGGTGGCATTAGTCTGTTTCGCTTTTTCCGAGGCTTCGTTGGCGATCCGGGTGGATTTGGCCACCTGCTGTGAGATTTCCTTGACCGACTGGCTCATCTGCTCGGCGGCCGCGGCGACTGTCTGGACGTTGGCCGAGGCTTCTTCAGCGGCTGCGGCTACGGAAACGGCCTGCGAAGAAGATTCTTCGGCGGCTGCCGAAAGCTGTTGGGCCGTGCTTTTCAATTCTTTGGAAGAATTTGATACTATGCCGGAGACTTCCATCATCTGCTCGGCCAGCTTTTCCTGTTCTGTAATTACCGCCCAGGTAACCATCGGGCCGATATAATGGCCGGAATTATCGACAATTGCTGTGGCATGGAGATCAAGAATTTCCTTGCCAAGGTGTATCTTTGAGCGCCAGGGCAAATTTCCGGGATCCGAAACTATCTTACGCTGATGATCCGGTTTTTTGTGGAAACGGTCGATGCAGGTGCCCAGAACCTCTTCAGGTTTGACCGGCATAACGTGAGCAATGCTTTTGAAGGTGTTAAGGCTGGTTTCATTTACATAGTTGATTTTAAAATGTTCCGGATCGCAAAGCAGAACATTGACCGGCATCTTGTCGGTCATGATCCTGAGGCGCTCCCTATCGGTGCATACTGACCAGCTCAGGACAAGTTTTTTTATTCTGGAGCCCTTGATATCGCCTTCGATATGAAGATCGAGAAGTTCGGTTCCAAGACGGATTATCGCGTCATGAGGCAGGTTGGACGGATTTGAAAGCAGTCTTCTGATGCGTTCGGGGTTTTTATGAAATATGTCGATGCTCTGGCCGATTATATTTTTTCCGTTAACTCCTTTGGGTAAGAGGGCGGAGAGCTTGTCAAGAGTGTTCCTGCTCGCCCTGTTGGCGTAAGTAATGCGAAAAGTTACCGGGTCGCAAGTCAGGATGTTCGTAGGGATATTGTCGAGAATTTTTTTATTACTGAATAAAAAAAGCATTTGCACCTACCTTGAAAAATTACAAGACCAGATTATCCCGGTTTATTACTTTCAGCCAGTGAGTACTTTTAAAATACACTGGTATTTTTAACTTGTACCTTGGAGGTCAAATATAATTCTATGAAAAGGATAGCCTTTATCGGGCAGGTATTCCTTGTGGATGATCTTGGCTTCTTTTTTCAGTCGGATGACAAGCCTTGTTCCTTTCCCGTCTTCGGCAGGTCTGGCCAACCAGGCCGTCACCAGAGGTGTTTGCGCCGAGTACCATTTTTCCGGGGCCTCCCAGGCGGCGTCGGGAAGGTTGATAAAAACCATTTTTTCCTTGTTATCTATTTCAATATCAATTCTGGTTTCACCGGTTGAATCAAATACCACTCTCGTGAAATTCTTATGCTCGCCAAGGCGTATCTTTTTGACCGTGGCGATTGTCGTTTCCATTTTCGGGCGAGTGGCCTTTGCGTCCGGCGTCTGCCTGACGCGCAAGGCTTTGCCAATCGCCGATTTCGGAACCGGTCTGGGAGGTGCGGAAAAAGCAGGGCCTCCGGCAGGTTCGCAGTTCGCCAGAAATTCTTCCAACTCTCCGGCGCGGGTTTCGGGATTGAATATCTCTGCATTGCTGGTATCGGCAAGCTGCAAGGGTTCGTCGTCGACCTTGATTATCTTGAGCGAACGGCTTTTCATCATGCGCTTGCCGACAGAAGCCGAGCCTGTTTCCTCGATGCCAAAAGAGAGAAGGCACTCACTGCCGCATTTCTTTTCCATGACAGGTTTCTTTTGCCCGGCGGTGCGTCCGGGCGCTTCAGCACCGGCAAGGGCCAATAGCGGAAGAAGTATCGAAACCCCGGACAGAGCCGCCAGAAAGAGGAAGGAGTAGTTTCTAGACATTTTAATTCGAGAGGCAGATGTTTTCCTTATAATGATGAATCCACTAACGACTTCCGGTCAAGAGGCAAGAGGCTATAAATATTTATCTTCCAGTTTTTTATAAAATATGTCTATTTTAAAACATGGAAACGAAAAAGCCAGATATGGGTAACACATTTGTCGGCCTGCGAACCTCCTGGTTCCTTGGTTGCGGCTATGTGTATTCATCTGAAGGCTGACGTTTCCATTTTCGATCAGCCTTAAAGAGAAGGCTGATATTCCCCCGCATAACATGCCAAAGAAATCTGCCTTCCCTTTTATTAACGGGAAATAAAGCAGATGAAAAAAGTTATAGCAAATAAGAATATTAGACTGATAGAGCTACACACGATCCTGATAAACGGGATGTTCATCATTCCGGTGCTGGTTCCTTATTACCAGCAGGTGATCGGGCTTTCGTTTCAGGACTTCCTTATAGGGGAGGCTGCTTTTGCTGCTGTGGTGCTGCTGCTGGAAGTGCCTTCGGGGTGGCTGTCCGACGTATGGAAAAGGAAATATGTACTTGCGCTTGGCGGGATATTCGATGCAGCGGGTTTTGCGATACTGTTGTATGCGGACAGTCTTGCCATGACGATACTCGCCCAGGTGATAATCGGTGTGGCCATCAGCCTGTTTTCAGGCACCAACTCGGCATTGCTCTACGACTCCCTGATCGAAAGCGGACAGGAGAAAGAGTTCGGAAGGCTGGAAGGGAGGCGCAGTGGTTTCGGCATGTACGCTATCGCCATTGCCTCGATAATTGGTGGCCTGATGTATGCCGTTTCTCCGAAATTGCCGATCTATGCAAGCATTGCGACGCAGGCTCTTACGATTGCCGTCTCGCTGGCGATGAAAGAGCCGCAGCGGCATAAAAGCGCCGTGCAGGGCCATCCGATTGCGGACATGCTTGCGACCATGCGTTATGCCCTGCACGGACATGTGGAAGTCGGATTCATACTGCTGTTTTCCGCGGCGCTGTTCTGCGGGACGAAGCTGAATATGTGGATTCAGCAGCCTTACTATATGGAACTGGGAATTCCCGAGGCGTGGTTCGGGGCGCTGATGGCGGCGGGCTTCGCCACAGGGGGGCTTTCAAGCCATTTCGGCCACCTGATGTTTCGCGGAAAGAGCAATATCAGCGCGCTGGCCTGGGTGTGGGCGTTTGCGATAACGGTCTGCCTTGGGGCGGCGGTTATCGTCGGCATGCACGGCATCGTGTTGCTGATGGCGGGGGGAAGCCTGATTTACGGGCTTGCTATGCCGAGAATTCAGGAAGCGATAAACATACGCGTCGGTTCCGAGCGCAGGGCGACGATACTTTCGACCGCAAGCCTGCTTCAGCAGCTGGCCTTCATTCCGATGGGAGTATTGATAGGTGCGCTGGTGGATAGCGGCGGCGCTGGCGCCGGGCTGTTCGGCGTTGCCTCGTGGCTTGCCGCGTCAGGAGCATTTCTGGCTCTCTGGGCTTTGGGGAGGAGCAGGAATAAGTCGCCTGCGGTGGCAGGATAGCGGGCTACTTGCCATCCCGTTTCAGCCGCCACGCGTAAGAGAGAAGGTCGCTGGTGATTTCACTGGCGATTTGCGCGGCCTGCAGCGTGGGCACCAGCATACGTACAGTAAGTATGATATGTGAGGAATCTGTAGTTTTCATAAAGAAATGAGGTTCGGGGTCGGGAAGGTCGACCCCGGACTTTCTCTCGACCCTGCGGTTGAATTTGACCGCCTCGTCTTTCAGGGGGGCGAAGATTTTGAGGCTTGTTTCCTTGAGCCTGTCCATCAATGCCTGCGGGTCGTAAGCGCCGCCGTCGACTGAAACCGGAACCGAAAGGTTAACATACTGCTTGGTGAAAGTAAGGTTTTCAACATTGGCGCTCAGGAAGACGCTGTTGGGAACGATAAAGGTCTGGCCTGTGAACTGATAGGTTCCTCCGGAGATGTCCACTTCCTGAAGGCGTACGGCGAAGGCGTCCATGTCGGTAACCTCGCCGGAGATGCCTGAGACCGTAATCCAGTTGCCGACCTTGAAGGGTCTTGTGCTGGTGCGCAGCAAGCCGCCGGTGAAGCACATGATGTATTCCTTGGTGGCGATCACCATGGCGACAACAAAGGCGGTAAGGGAGAAGGCCAAAGTCTGGATCTGTGGCGCCCAGATAAAGATCAGGCCGACTATCAGGGCGATCCATACCGTGTTTCTGATGCTGGTAAGCCATCTGCGCTGATCCTTGCTGAGGATTTCCTCGCGCCCGCGAACGACCCTTATCAGCAGGTGGCGCAGGACGAGAAGAGCGGTTACCAGTATCAGGCTGGTCAGTATGCCGCTGATCAGATACTGTCCATGAGTAAGGTCGAGGAAAAAAGAAAAGTCACCTTTGGTACTTGTCGCCGAAGAAGCCTGCATGCCTGCCCTTTCATTAAAAGACGCAGGCGAGACTAGCAAAAATATACAGACTGATACAGACCTAAAAACAATACAGATTATACAACATTAAACAGGTGCGATTTGGAGGAAAGTGGATGATGCTGAACCGTTCCCTTCATTCCCGCAGCACGCCGTCAGGCGGGCATGACGTGATTCAACCTAAATCATCAATGCTATAATGCGTCTAACGCCCGAGCACCATTTCGCCGTAAGAGGAGGAAAAATGTATGCGCCAGGCATTGACTTCCGGCCTGAGAGCACTGGCGTCGAATTCCCCAACCACCGTTATCCGGTCGCCGACCTGGATGATGTTGTCCATTCTGCTGATGTCAAGTTCATCGACGTTTACAATCAGACTATCGGCACCGGTATTAAGGGTAATTTCATTGCCGAAAAACCTTTCGACTTCTCCGGTCACCTGAATCCAGTTGCCGCGGGCTCCTCTTTTTTCGTAGAAAAATAACCCCGGAGGATAGGGCTGCATCTCTGTGGCAAACGAGATGCGGGGAGTATTTCCTGCGATGATCACGGTGGCGGCGATCAGTATCAATGAAATGATTTTCATACCATCTCCCAAAGAATTGAGTTTTCTCCAACCTTTGAATAAAGGGAGAGATCCGCCGCTTGCCGGGGTTTTCTGCTTAAATCATACCTTGCGGTCGAAAGATTTCATCAAGGCTTCCTGCATTTCTTCTTCGGTTCTGATGACCATCAGGTTTGCCTTATAGGCAAGTTCGGCGATCTTCAGATTTACGGCCTCTTCGGCGAGGCTGACATTCGGGACGCCGATATTGCCTTCGCTGTCGGCAAAAGGGGAGTCCGGGTCGAAGGCGGGAACGAAGGCGGGATCCTTGGTGTATGTCACGGTATGGACGCCCAGAGAGTTGCCGTTTCGGTCGGCGACGGTCACCTGCTGCACTGTTTTCGGGGAATACGGAGGCTTGCCGCCTTCCTCGAGAGAGCCGGTGGTGGCGAAGTTGGCGATATTCGAAGCGCTCGCCCCCAGCCTCTTCATGCTGGCGGCAAGGCCGGAAATCGCGGTAGAAATAGCATTAATCATTTTTTTATAATATCATGGGAAAAGTTAAGAGGTCTTTAGGCTTCAAAGAGAAAGTTTGCTTCCATGCGTCCTTTTATTTATACCCTTGGAATTGTTGGAATTATACTTTTTTCGGCGGGCGATGCCCTTGCCGCCAAACCCTGGATTTTTGGCTGGTGGCCGGGGCATTTTGAAAGACTGAATTTCGAAAAGCCCTATCTGTACGAGGGAAAACTGCCGCATAACTCGCAGTGGGATCATGATATCTGGCAGCCCCAGGACTGGATCGTTCAGAGGCAGGACGGCGTGAGCCTTATCCAAAGCTGGTATGTCTCGGGGATAATTGCGAAGCAGTATGTGAGGAACGATGTTCCGGTGCTTGCGGTCGGGCCGGCTTTTTATCATCTGGGCGGGCATGACAAGCAGCGGGTGATGCAGACCATCGATAACGTTTATCAGATCACTTCCAGAAAAGAAAACGGCATTTTCCAGCTTCGGGACAGCCGGAGCGGAGATTATATCGGCCTTTATTCAAGCCACGGTCTGATGCTTCAATAGCGTTTCCTGTTTTTTCCGTTCACGGAACAAGATGAACAGATTGCTGGCGACGACGATGATGCCGCCGGCAATCACCGGCCATCCCGGAACGTATGACCAGACAATGAGGTCGAAAAGCAAAGCCCAGATCAATCCGGTATAGTTCATCGGAGCAACCTGCGCCGGGGAGGCGTATTTGAAGGCCATGGTCAAGGCGATCTGAGCGAATGTTCCCGATATGGCGACACCAGCTATCATCCACAGATCTGCCGCCTCCGGAGTTTCCCAGACGAGAGGGAGAAGAAATGCCGTGCCTGCCGAGCCGATCAGCAGGAAATAGAAAACCACAGTAAAAGGGTGTTCTGTCTTGCCCAGCGAGCGCAGGCAAATCCCGATGACAGCCTGCGTAAGTGCTGCCGCAAGAGCGATTGCCGCGCCTTCCAGAGTTATCTGGCCCGATGGCTCGGCCATCAGAGCAACACCGAAGAATCCAACGAGAATGGCGCTCCAGCGGTATATGCCAATGCGTTCATTGAGAAATAATATTCCCATTACCGGCATGATCAGAGAGGTTGTAAAAAGAAATACGGTTGTCTCCGACAAGGGCATGAGGTGGAAAGCGGAAAAAGTCAGCAAAAGGCCGATGGTTCCTATGATGCCTCTTGTCAGATGCGCTAGCGGGCGTTTCGTTCTGGTGAGTGAGGTTTTCCGCGAAAGTAGCAGCCATGTTCCCATGCCCGCAAAACCGATGGCGTTACGAAAGAAGGTGATTTCAATCGTATGATATTCTGCCTCACCCAGAAGCTTGGCGAACAGCTGCATAAGCGCCAGCAGAAAAAAGGCGGACAGTCCCAGCAGCATTCCGAATACGGGAAGGTCTTTATGCTGTGCGTTCGCATGAGGTGTCGTTGTTTTCACGATTCCGCCTCGGGTTCGCTGCTCGCGGAAAGTTTGCGGGCTGCCGCCCTTCTTTCCCGGTAGAGGACTATCAGATTGCTTATGATGATGATCGCCGCGCCGGCGTAGATCGAGGGCGGGGGAATATAACAAACGACCAGATCCATCAGGGTGACCCAGAGAAGGCCCAGGTAAGACACGGGGGCGACAACGGCTGCCGGAGCGAGAAAGAAGGCCTTGGTGACCGCTATCTGGGTAAAGAGGGCAAAAACGCCGGTAAGCAGCAGGTAGAGGGCGCTGGCAAGCGTCGGCCAGTTCCAGACGAAAGGAAGAAAAGGCAGCATCAGGACTGCCGAAATCAGCGAGAAGTAAAAAATGGTGACATAAGGGTCTTCGGTTCGGCCCATTATCCGGAGAACCAGCATAACCGAGGCTTGTCCGGCCGCCGCTCCCAATCCGGCCAAGCCGCCCGGAAGCGAACTGATGGTGCCCGGCTGCAAGATCACGAGGATTCCCCCGAACCCGGCCAGTATCGCCGTTGTCCGGTATATGCCAACCTTTTCCTTAAGCAGCGGCCACGAAAGCGCGGCGACGATAAGCGGAGAGCTGAACAGGAGACTCTGGGCCTCGGTGAGCGGCAAGAGGATAAAAGCGTAGAAGGTGAGAACCATGGTTACGGTTCCGGCCACTGCGCGCATGAGCTGCCTTTTGTAATTAATTTTTTTAAGTCTTGCCGCCTCGCCTCTGGCCGCGAACCAAATGCCGATAAACACGGTGATTAACAGGGAGCGCCAGAATGTGATTTCAAGAGCATGATGATACTGGCCGGACAGCTTTACGCTCAGGCCGACGAAGGCGAACATCAGCGAACACGCCAGCGCATAGACGACGCCGGCAACGATATGGTCTTTGGATGGTGAGTTGCTCATGCTGCAAGCCTTCTTATGCAAAAAGGGCGGAATTTCCACCCCGCCCCTTTGATACGATCTAAATAACGGGTGTCAGTTTTTGGTCTTGTCGACCAGTTTATTCTTGCCAATCCAGGGCATCATCGCGCGAAGCTTTTCGCCGACAGCCTCGATCGGATGCTCGGCTTCCAGCTTGCGGCGGGTTTTGAACGAGGTCTGGCCGACCTTGTTCTCCAGCATCCATTCGCGGGTGAACTGGCCGGTCTGGATTTCGTTCAGAATTTTTTTCATTTCCTCCTTGGTGGCGGCGTTGACGATGCGGGGGCCGCGTGTGTAGTCGCCGTACTCGGCGGTGTTGGAAATCGAGTAGCGCATGTTGGCGATGCCGCCCTCGTAGATCAGATCAACGATCAGCTTGACCTCGTGCAGGCATTCGAAATAGGCCATCTCCGGCGCGTAACCGGCTTCGACAAGCGTTTCAAAACCGTTCTTGATCAGCTGGGTAAGGCCGCCGCAGAGAACCACCTGTTCGCCGAAAAGGTCGGTTTCGCATTCCTCGCGGAAAGTGGTCTCGATAATGCCGCTGCGACCGCCGCCGATGGCGCTGGCGTAGGAGAGCGCAAGATCGAGAGCCTTGCCCGAGGGGTTCTGGTGAACCGCGACAAGGCAGGGGACTCCGCCGCCCTTGACGTATTCGCCGCGAACGGTATGGCCGGGGCCTTTGGGAGCGACCATGAAAACGTCGAGATCGGCTCGAGGCTCGATCAGCGAAAAATGAATGTTAAGGCCATGAGCGAAAACTATCGCTGCGCCCTTCTTCAGGTTGGGGGCGATATGCTGGTAATAGATATCGGCCTGGAGTTCGTCGGGGGTGAGCATCATAAGGACATCTGCCCAAGCTGCGGCGTCCGCGGGGGACATGACCTCGATGCCGGCGTCCTTTGCCTTTTTGGCGGAAGCAGATCCTTCCCTCAAGGCAACCCGCAATTCCTTTACGCCACTGTCCTTCAGGTTGTTGGCGTGGGCGTGGCCCTGGCTGCCGTAACCGACGATGACCACTTTTTTGCCTTTGATCAGACTGACGTCACAATCGTTATCGTAATAAACGCGCATATTTCACTTCCTCTGGTTTAGTTAATTTCTTTTGGCAGCTTATTTTTTTTCTGGCATATGTCGGCAAGTCAATTGCCGCCGCGCATGCCGTCTTTAATTGCATTAGTCATATCGACATGCTGTTTCATATCACCATGGATAACACCATCCTTCTTGCCGATAAGGAAATCTCCGATTTCGACAAGATGCATTTCCGCCTTATGCGACATGCCAATGGCCCCGAAGCTCTCGATGAAGGTGCATTTTGCCGGTTTTTCTTCCTTGAACCAGCCGTCATCCAATATGAACAAGAGACTGACTTCCCGATATTCCTTGCCAAGATCCGAAGGGCCGGTTTCAATATTTTCCGGGCCAATAATTTCCAGTTCCCTTTCCGGATCATTGATGAAGGCCTTGACGCCGGAAGCGCATCCGCGAACCAGTGTCCTGTCAGCGGTTTCCCGGTCAATGCATCCTGCGAGCAGGAGCAGGCAGGCCAGTAATAAAGGCAGGCGGGAAGACATCTTGTTGGCTCCTTTTATTCAAATCAGATCGGGGTTTTGCCGCGCTTGATCGCAGCGGCTCCTGTGCGGCTGACGTCGACCAGACCGAGCGGCTTCATAAGATCGATGAAGGCGTTTATCTTCTCGGAAGTCCCGGTAACCTCGAAGATAAAGGATTCCAGTGTGCTGTCGACAACGCGGGCGCGGAAAATATCGGCGATGCGCAGCGCCTCGATACGTTTCTCCCCCTCGCCGGATACCTTGACAAGCGCCAGTTCGCGGTCGACGTAAGGGCCCTCGATGGTAAGGTCGGAGACCTTGTGAACCGGCACGAGCCTGCCGAGCTGATTCTTGATCTGCTCGATAACCATAGGGGTGCCGGAGCAGACAAGAGTAATTCTGGATAGATGTTTGGCGTGGTCGGTTTCGGCGACCGTCAGGCTCTCGATATTATAGCCGCGGCCGGAAAACAGACCGATGACCCTTGCGAGCACGCCCGGTTCGTTGTCCACCAGAACGGATATCGTGTGAGTGGCGATTGCTTCTTCTTTCGGGCCGGTTCCGTAAACGCTTTTGCTTTTAACCATGGTTTTATCTGCTTCAAGGGTTCGAGTTTAAACTATTATCGAGTTAATGAGGGATATTGAAACGGTTTTTGGCCAATTTGCAAGACCCGCTGTCAATTATTTTCATCTATGCGGTCGTGCGCCAAAGCGGCTAGCCATATAAGGCTCTTGGCGCATCCTGATCCATCACGGGCGAAAGGGCCGCTGACTGCGGCTTTGCTGATATCCACTCAAGGCTCCATGGCTGTAACGGAGTTCCCGATATGGAATTAAACTTTCCGGACAGGCTGCTTTGCGGCAGATGCTCGAAGTCTTTAAATGCCGGGAAGGCCTGCGGGAGCGGGCTGAAATTAATTCGCATGCAATGTTTTGCGCCATCGCCGAAAGTCCATGATACTTCAAGGCCGTAATCTCCGAACTTTCGGGCATGCGCATTGGCAATCCCGGATTTCAGGTGCGGGATTATATTCTTCTTACGCTCGGCGATTAGCTCCCTGTACATGGAAAACCATTCATTGCCCGGAAGTTTAAGGTCTTCACCAAGTTTTGCTGCCTCCATGGTTTCTCTGCTGCAGGGGTCGGCAAATTCGCTGTCGCTGAACTGGGAAAATTCCTTTCTTCGTCCTTCACTTACCGCCTTCCTAAGCCAGTCGGCTTCCCAAAGCGCAAAGTAAGGGAACGGCTTTTCGCTGGCTTGTTCCTGTCCCTGAAACAGCATGGGAATAGAAGGGCTTAGCAGCAGTAAATGCGCGGCCAGTTCCAGTTTTTGTTTTTTATACGGATCGCCGTCAAGAAGGGTTTCTATACGATCGCCTTTGGGCGTATTGCCGATCTGGTCGTGATTATGAGTGAAAAAGATCGAGCGGCGCGGATCGTAAGCAGGCATCTTATCTTCGGGAGTTTTGTATTTGTTCCTTGGCGTGTCCAGCGAAAAGGCATAACCCTTTGTCAGTATTTCGGCAAGGACGGAAAGCGATTCTTTCTGGTATGGTTTCAGGTACCCCCTGTCGGTGAATCCCTTGGCGGGATTTTCCCTGAACAAAAGCGATCTGATCGCATGGTGGAAATCGTCAGACCATTGCATATTGCCGTACACAGAAGGGTCTTTGTTTCGGTTATCAGAATCAAGGTGTCCTGGAGAATTGTGCTCGTATTCAAGAATGGTTACGTATCTTCGGCCGATTTCTTTCGCCACTCTCCTCGCTCTGGAGAGGAGTTCATGGAGAATATGAGGCTCGCCGTTCTCAGGGGTGTGGGCGATAGCATGGACGGCGTCGCGGCGTACGCCGTCAAATCGGTAGCATCTGTGGTTCCATTCGTTTTGCTGGCGGAAGAAAGCCCTGACTTCCGGACGCTGCATGTCGAAGGCCTGACCCCAGGGTGTTTGTGTTTTCGACCACATTTCCGGTGTTATCCCCCAGAGGTAATTTCCGTCAGGCCCAAAATGATTGTCGACTTTATCGAGAAGCACCTCAATTCCTCGTTTGTGGGCTTCGGCGACCAGATCTGCAAGGTCTTGGGGTGTACCGTAACGGGGATGGAGGGCGGCATTCAGGACTCCGTCATAACCCCATCCGCCCTGCGAAGCATCCGCTGCTGTCGGCATCAGTTCAATTGCAGTGATGCCAAGCTCTTTAAGGTAATCAAGGACTTCAATCGCTGCCCGAAAAGTTCCCTGGCTGGTAATAGTGCCTATATGCATCTCGTAGATGATCAGGTCTTCAATAGGCAATCCCTTCCAGTCTTCCGGTTCCCTGCTCCAGTCAATGCTGGAGGGATCGACCACCATAGAGGAGGAGTGGACATTTTGATCCTGCTGATATGACATTGGATCGGGCATACGCAGCCAACCTCCCATGTCTTTGTTCCAGACTTCTATACTGTACTTGCTTCCATGCCCCGCCTTGTCTGTTATCAGCTCAAACCAGCCGCCGCCCATTGGCGTCATTTCGAGCGACTGATCCTTATCAGCCAGATAAATGCGTGGATTTCCCTTGCCGGCAGGAATTATCTTTTCCTGCTGCGGCATCCAGGCGCGGAAGCGTACGCGTCCATCTGCCAGGACTTTAGCGCCGAAAGGGTCGGCTTCCCGCAATATTCTTTCCGAAGCTGAAATCTGTTCCATGCGGATCCTCTTACTTTTCATAACTTAAAACCAAAACCATACCAGTTTCAAGTACTTTTAATAAGAAAGGCCGTCCCGGTTTAAGAGGGACGGCCTTTCAATCAATTTGTTGATCAAACGTGGCCCTGTTCGAACTTGTCCACGTCCGGGGAGAGGATCATGTCGTTGTGGGCCTTGCCTGCCGGGATCATCGGGAAGCAGTTTTCCTGCTGGCAGACGAGAACGTCGACAATAGTCGGGCGGTCGGTGACTTTGAGCATTTCATCGATCACGCGGTCGAGATCGTCGACGGTCTCGGCGCGCAGTCCAACGCCGCCGAAGGCTTCGGCGAGCTTGACGAAATCGGGCAGGGCCTCGGTGTAGCTGTTGGAATAACGCTTGCCGTGAAGCAGTTCCTGCCACTGGCGCACCATGCCCATCCAATGGTTGTTGAGGATGAAGATCTTGATCGGGAGTTTATGTTGCACCGCGGTGGAGAGTTCCTGAATGGTCATCAGCACCGAGGCTTCGCCGGCGACGTCGATGACCAGGGCGTCTGGGTGGGCTATTTGCGTGCCGATCGAGGCCGGGATCCCGTAACCCATGGTGCCGAGGCCGCCGGAAGTCATCCAGCGGTTGGGTCTGGTGAAGGGCAGGAATTGCGCGGCCCACATCTGGTGCTGGCCGACTTCGGTGCAAATAAAGAGGTTTTCTTTATGCATCACCTTGTCGCGAAGTCTTTCAAGGGCGTATTGCGGCTTGATGACCTTGCCTTCCTGCTTGTAGGTAAGGCATTTGATATCGCGCCATTTCTGTATCTTGCTCCACCACTGTTCCAGGGCTTCGCGGTTTATCTCGCATTTCTTTTCGCGCCAGAGGTTGAGCATGGCTTCAAGCGCCTTGCCGGCGTCGGCGACTATAGGCAGGTCGACGGCAATGTTCTTGTTTATCGAACTCGGGTCGATATCGATATGAACCTTGACCGAATGCGGGGAAAAGGCGTCGGTGCGGCCGGTTACCCGGTCGTCGAACCTGGCACCGACGCAGATCATGACGTCGCAGTCGTGCATCGTATGGTTGGCTTCGAAAGTGCCGTGCATGCCAAGCATGCCAAGCCATTGTCTGTCATTGGCCGGATAGGCACCAAGGCCCATCAGCGTGCTGGTTATCGGGCATCCGATTTCGCGAACAAGTCTGGTGAGCAGTTCGCTCGCTTTGGGGCCGGAGTTTATCACGCCGCCGCCGGTATAGAAAACAGGCCTTTTGGCGTTGGCCAGCAGTTCGACCGCCTCGGCGATAGCGCCCATATCAGGCTCTATCCGGGGCTGATAATGGGAATAATCGATCTGGTCGGGGGTTTTGTAAGGCCCCTTGGCAAACTGGACGTCCTTGGGAATGTCGATGACTACCGGGCCGGGGCGTCCGGATCTGGCGACATGGAAGGCCTCATGCACGATTTCGGCCAGTTTGTTGACGTCCTTTACCAGATAGTTATGTTTGGTGCAGGGGCGGGTGATGCCGGAAGTGTCGGCTTCCTGAAAGGCGTCGTTGCCGATAAGGAAGGTGGGAACCTGTCCGGTAAAGCAAACGAGCGGAATGGAATCCAGCATCGCGTCGGCAAGACCGGTAACGGCATTGGTGGCCCCGGGGCCGCTGGTGACGAGAGCGCATCCGACCTTGCCGGTGGAGCGGGCGTAGCCTTCGGCCGCGTGCAGGGCTCCCTGCTCGTGCCTGACCAGATAATGATGAAGTTTGTTCTGTTGATAAATAGAGTCGAAAATCGGCAGGACTGATCCGCCGGGATAACCGAAGACGGTATCCACACCCTGATCCACCAGCGCGCGCACGATAATGTCCGCGCCTGTCAGCACCGGGTAATTCTTATCAGAGCTTTTTGCTTCTTTATCAGTGGTTTTGGTGGCGTTCATCAGTCCTGTACTCCTTAGACTTTCTATAAGGTTATGGTTAAAAAATACACCGCAATGGCAAAAAATTTGGCGGAATGTCCGGGCATAATAAGCTGCCGACCCGGCATTCCGCCACAGTTTTTGCGTTATAGCATTCAGAAACTAATAGAGTGGTTGGCAAAAATCAACACCTCACGCAATTTAATTTCAAAAAAGAAAGATAATTACAAATTATATTACGTTCAAGGATAGGAATACGCAATTTAAGTATAATTTTATAATGGTCAATTTACGATCTTGCCTGTTGCTGTCAAAAACAGATTTTCAAACCGGAAAAACCTGATTAATGTTGGTTTCTTTAACAACTTTTGAAGCAAAGAAGGCAAAAATGGCCCCAAAATTCCGCACTGAAAAATCCGATCCGGTTCTTGCGTCCATTATGGGCAGGCGTTTGCAGGAAAACAGCGAGGGTTTTACACTGATCGCTTCGGAAAACCATCCGCATCCTGAAGATATCGCGGCGCACCGTGACGCCGATGACGCGACTTTCGCGGGGGGTTACTTCGAAGGTTATCCGCCTGCGAAGGGGCAGAGCGAGGGAGCAGGCAGGTTTTATCAGGGCGTCAAGCAGGCCGATGCTTTGGAGGAAGAGGTCAGAAACAGGGTGGTTTCGGTTATCGCTCCTGGCATGGAAGACGTTGCCGAAGCCAATGTTCAGGCCCCTTCCGGCGCTATCGCCAATATGATCGTCTATGGGGGTGTGCTGGAGATGGGCGACAAGATGGTTTCGCCAAGTCTTGCCAGAGGTTACGGGCACCTCTCGCATGGTGCGGATTCCCCGAATTTCGTCAAGGACTGGTTCGAAGTACACGGTTACGGGATCGAAGAAAAGACCGGTCATATCAATTACGATGAAATGGAGAAAGTCGTCGAGCAGGTCAGACCTAAACTGCTGGTAAGCGGCTTTTCATCCTATCCGAGGGAAGTGGACTGGGCGCGGATTGCCGAAATCGCCAGCAAATACGGCGCTATCAGCATGGCCGATATCTCCCATCCCGGCGGGATCATCGGAGCGGGGCTTATGAACAATCCGTTCCTGCAGGGCATTGATATCGTCACCAGCACCACGCATAAAACATGGGGCGGGCTGAAGGGCGCCGTTATCGTCTATAACCGTGAAAGCCTTGCTAAAAAGCGTCCTCAGGGCGTGGCAGAAAAAGGGCCGAACAAGGGACGTTATACAAAAATCGATTTTTCAGCTTTTCCGGGAATGCTTGGCGGCCCGAACATGTCGATCATCGCCTCGTACGCCTCGACTTTCAGAAGAGCAAAGACTCCCGAATTCAGAGAAGTCCAAAAGCGCACCCGGGAAAATGCCCGGGTTCTTGCGGAAGTGCTGCTTGGCAAGGGATGGCCTCTTGCGACGGGAGGAACCGATAACCATATCGTGCTGGTTTCCGACGTGACCGCGATCGATGGCGTCAATGCGGAAATCGTCACCGACGGATGGGAAGCGGCCAAAATTCTGGAGGACTGCGCAGGTATCGTCACCAACAAGAACGCCGTTCCCGGGGTGCCCGGAACTCCTATAAGGCCGCGAGGCTTGCGGATGGGGACGCCGGCGATTTCAACCAGGGGCTTCGGCGTTAGCGAAACCAGGGAGCTTGCGGAGATTATCGACGGCACGCTTCGTTATGCGGGCGACAAGCAAAAGCTGGAAGGATTGCGGAAAAGGGTTCGCGAGCTTGCGAAGGCTTTCCCTCTGCCGGTATATTAAACAGCACGGCCATCCTCAAAAACGCCACGCCTGCGGAGGCATGGCGTCCGGACAGGTTCCAACAGCCCGGTTGCTGATATTTTACCAGACTCCGGCCTTCGCCGGAGTGGCATTTATTTACCAATTCTACTTACGCTGCTTTTCCCGGAAAATAGGCTCCGCGGGTGCTGGCGCGGGGGCGGGGACTTCGCGCTGGACGCGGCGTTCCACCACCGTGGGCTGCGGTTCGGGTTGCGGGCGGACTGGCCCGCATCTGCCTTCGTAGATGGCGACGCCGGTACCGGCGGTTCTTTCTCCCGGCCTGTTCGCATCATATGGCACACGGTGGTAATCTTTTGTGACTGGGCACGCGCAGGCTGCCAGTGTGCAGGTGGCTCCTGCCAGGATCAGTGTCTTCAATGATAAGATTGCCATGTCTATCCTTTCTAGAGTTTCTCGGTATTTATCTTTTACATTAACAATCAATCCGAAGGAAGGTTCCCGTTAGTGGTATGGCGCTAGAGCCTTTTGCGATTAGAATGAGTGCGGCTTTGCCGCGCACCTTATATTCCGGATGTCCGCACGGGGTCGGGCATAACATGATTCAAACCTGAGTCATCCAATTCATTCGTCAGATGCTGTTGACCATCAAGCCGGGGGCTACTGTCGGGGTTAAGGAGGGATAATTACGCTGGTCGTAGACGTATTGCCGGATTTCTTTCATGGCGGCCTTGTTGTTTCCCGGATTTTCTTCAACCGCGCGAGCAACCGCTTGATTAAAGGAATCAAGGGCTCTTTCCGGATCTTTGCCCTGTTTCAGTGCGTTCTTTTCTATTCTGTTGGCCTGCTGGCTGACGAATCTGTCAAAGTATTTCTGGGCGCGTTCTTCTCGTATGGCGGCGGATCTGAACTCACGTTGCAGATCTCCGCGAGCGACGACGGCAGGTCTGTCCTGTTTATCTGCTTCCTTTTTGTCGCGAAGAGCCAGCCTGTCGAGTTTTTCCCAGTCAAGTGATGGGGCCTCGCCTGCAAGGGTTTCGCCGGGAGGCAGAAGGATTTTCTGGCCGGGTCTGATACTGTGTACTCCGTCTTCATCTAGACCGTTACAATAGGCTATATGATTTACGGCGTTCTGCACTCTAGCAGTATCCTTTTTGTCAATGCCGTAATGCGAGGCGGCGATATTCCATACCTTATCTCCCGGAGCGGCAGTATGGACTTTGGCTTCCGGAAGGGAGGGTTCAGGCGATGCCGTTTCGTTAGATTTAGGCTCGGCCGGTTCGATGACCGGTTCTTCGGCAACCGGAACCGGATCGACATTTTGTTCCGGCGCAGATAATTTCAATTTGGCTTTTTCTTCAATATAATCAAGGAGATTGCGCTCGCCGAATTCTTCGCCCTCGGGCTTTGCCTCCACCATGGCCGCGCTGGCGTCCCGGTTTAGCTGCAAATTGAATTGATACTGCTGTTCGGTCAGATCATTGTCCTGGTCAGGAGAAAGGACGCTGGTAGTGTTTCTGTTCCACTGCTGGTACTGGTCGATCGCGGCCTTGTGATCGTCGGCGAGTTCGGGATAGTCCCTTTTGAAATCTTCAAGAGCCTGAAGGCGCGCGGCGGCGAGGTTAAATTCTTCAGCCGATTGCTCCCGAGAAAACCTGATGACCGCAGGAACGGCAGCTTCCGGGGCCGGTGGCTCAGGCGCAGGGGTTGCGCCGGTCGTTGGCGAGGCATCTTCTTCAAGACCGTAACCGTAACCAAATGCTTTGCTTGTCTCATCAAAAAATGCTTCGAAAGTATCAACGACAGGGCCCCAGTCATTGCCGAAAGGGCGTCCGTCACTAAGATTTTCGTCGGCCAGCCTGTGCTGACGCACGAGATGCTTTACGGAATGCCATTCGTCGCGGATTGTATCGAATTCCCGCTGTGTCAGTTGCGGGTCGCCTTTTTTATTGACGTGTCTTGAGACCGATTTGAAAAAGTTTTCCGCTTTCTCATAGTCACGGGGATCGAAGATCTTGCCTTGTTCGGCGGTTCTTTGCCAGGTCAGGGTCTTTATGTCGCTTATCGCGGCGGCTCCGGTACGAGCGGCCCTGTTTAGCTGGTCAACGCCTTCCGGCGTTAGTGGTACTGTACTCTTGATCCGCGCCACGGTTACACCTTCTTATCCTTAACGCCCGGTAAACGTTTCCATATTCCTTGGCAATATTATTTTGGCACAATGAAGCCGGGAAATGCAAATTTCGCTGCCGGTTCGCCGCAAAGGGTTCTGATAAAAGAAGAAATATCGCTTAAGGCTAAAAAACAGAATATTAGAAATTAACGTCTTGCAATTCCCGGATAATGAAATATAGTACCTCAGTTCGTAAGTATTATCGATTTACGCGGGTGTAGCTCAGGGGTAGAGCGTTACCTTGCCAAGGTAAATGTCGAGGGTTCGAATCCCTTCACCCGCTCCAGCTTAAAGCAACGAAAATGGCGCCGGCTAAAGGCAGTCTTGTTTTTCTCGTTCCCAATGACGCTTATTTCTATTCGCACCGGCTGCCTATGGCGCGCGCGGCGATTGAGGCCGGATTTAATACCGGGGTTGTAACAGCGCCGGGGAGTTGCCGGGAGAAGATAGAAGCCAGAGGCGTGCGGGTTCTGACCTGCCGGATTTCGCCAGGACTTAATCCTTTCGGGGCCCTGGTTTCTTTTTTTGATCTGATAAGCATTTACAGGCGCGAGAAGCCGGTTATCGTTCATCATGTGACGTTGAAGGCGATAATTCTCGGTTCTGCGGCGGCATGGGTTGCGGGCGTGCCCCGGGTAGTTAACGCGGTTGCCGGTCTTGGTTACGTCTTTAATTCCGATTCAGTTCTGGCGAAGTTTTTAAGGGGGGTTGTCTCTCCAATGTTCCGCGTGCTGCTGAACAGAAAGAATACAGTTGTACTGATGCAAAATCCGGATGATGCCGAATTGATGGCAAGGCTGGGGCTGGTGCGAAGAGAGCGGATCGTGATTATTCCCGGATCCGGCGTCGAGTCGGACGTATATCGGGCTGCCGGTTTGCCGGATATGAGCGGCGAGATTATTTGCATGTTTTCCGGCAGGATGATCGGCATAAAGGGACTTGATACTCTCAAGGCGGCTTTTGAAATTCTTGCAGCAGAGAACCGGCGGATCAAACTCTGGCTTTGCGGGGTTCCCGACATGAATAATCCCGGATCCTGGAAGGAAGAAGATTTGCGCCAATGGTCGAGATCGGCCAATGTCGAATGGAAAGGCTACTGTGCGGATATGCCGGATATGTGGAAGAAGACTCATATCGCCCTGCAAGCTTCTCACGGTGGAGAGGGGATTCCGAAATCGCTTCTGGAGGCGGCAGCCTGCGGAAGGCCGATAATCGCAACCGACGTTCCCGGATGCAGGGAAGTGGTTGTGCCGGGGCGCAACGGAATTCTGGTTCCGGCAAAGGATCCGCAGGCTCTGGCTGAAGCAATCAGCGCCCTGGCCGGAGATCCGGCAAGGATGCGCGCTTTCGGCAAGGAAAGCCCGGCTGTCGTCGAGGAAAAAGGTTTTTCAGCCCCAGCAATAACCGAAAAAACAAAAGAGCTTTACAGCAGGCTTGCCGCGCAGGTGTAGACGGCGGTTCTCAATTCCGCCAGCCCTTTTTCCTTATGCGAGCTTGTGGCCATGACGACCGGGAAAGCTGCGGCGTTTTTCCTGATACGGTTTTCTATTTCCGCCTTGCGGGCGGAAAGTTCGCCGGGAGAGGTTTTATCTGCTTTGGTAAGGACGATCCGGTAGGATACTCCAGCCTGATCGAGAAGGCTGAAGAGATGCTGGTCGGACCCCTTCAGGCCGTGGCGGGCGTCTACCAGCACGAATACCGCCCGCAGGCTCGGCCTGCCGCGAAGATAATCGAAAATCAGAGAATCCCAATCTTTTCGCATTTCCTTTGAGACTTTGGCATAGCCGTATCCCGGCATGTCCACTAGATAAAACAAGCCGCCAAGGTCGAAGAAATTGAGCTGCCGGGTGCGTCCGGGGGTATGTGAGGTTCTGGCCAAAGCCTTGCGGCCGGTAAGGGCGTTAAGCAGAGAAGATTTACCAACGTTGGATCTGCCAGCAAAAGCTATTTCGGCCCGCGACGAGTCAGGGAGCTGGGCAAGGTCGGTAACGCCCAGGACAAACTCGCAGGTTCCGGAAAATAACTTGCGGGCTTCTTCCTCATATGCGGCTTGCCGGTCGTTCATGGCTTTCCGTTATTTCTTTTTCTTCTTTTTTTTCGGTTTGGGAGCCGAGACCTGTATGGATTCTTCATCGCCGTGACGGGTGAAGGCGTCTTCGATCTTCTCTTCAAACACTTCCGCTTCCGGATGGATAGAGGGGCCGGCAAGAACCTGTTTTTCCATGTTCCTGTCTTCCCTGGATTTGCCGAAAAAACGAACCTCCACCCCTGAGCCGCGCATGATTACGTATTGCTGGACAACCGCGAAGGCGGAGCTGAAAGTCCAGTAGATTACCAACCCTGCTGCGAACTTGGCCATGATGTAAGTCATGAACCAGGGCATATAGTAAAGCATGATCGCCTGGGTCTTGTCCTGCGGAGGCGGAGACATCGAGCGCTGGGCGAGCATGGTCAGGAGCATCAGGCACGGCCATACGCCGATCATCAGCGGCGCAGGCGGTTGCCAGGGTATCAATCCGAAAAGGTTAAAGATGGATGTCGGATCGGGAGCCGAGAGGTCTTCTATCCAGCCGAAGAACGGGGCGTGCCGCATTTCGATAGCGAGAGAAAGCATTTTGTAAAGCGAGAAGAAAATCGGAATCTGGATCAGAATGGGAAGGCATCCTGCCATGGGATTGACTTTCTCCTTCTGGTACAGTTCGACCAGAGCCTGCTGGAGTTTTTGTTTGTCATCACCGTATTTTTCACGCAATTCAGTCATTTGCGGCGAAATCGCCTTCATTTTGGCGAAGGAGCGGTATGAAGTATTGGCGAGCGGGAAGACGGCGGCCCGGAGGATCAGTGTGAAAGCAATGATGGTAAGGCCGAAATTGCCGATCAGGCTGTTAAGATACATCAGCAGGTAGTAAAAAGGCTTTGTAATAAAATAGTACATGCCAAAGTCGACAGACAGATCCAGATGGTGGATGCCAAGTTCCTTTTCGTACATATCCAGGAGCTGTACGCGTTTGGCTCCGGCGAAAAGGCGGTTCTGGTAGCTGGCGGTTTCGCCTGGAGCTACGGTGAGAGCATGGGCGAGAAGGTCGATCTGGTATAAAGGCTCGGCATCTTCACTGGCGGCGGGCTTGTGAACAAAGCGGAAGGTCTTCGGCCCTTCCTGTCCGGGAAGAATGCTTACGAACCAGTATTTTTCTGTAATACCGATCCAGCCTGTTTCTCCGAAAGATTCCCGCGAGCCTTCTTTTTGCAAATCTTCATAAGGGATTTCCATCAACTCGTTGCCGACATAGCCTATCGGCCCCTCATGCATTACCCATCTGCCGGAAAAGTCTTCGGGCACTCCCCGCTGAGAGATAAGGCCGTATGGGTAAAACACCATGGAACGGGAGGAAGTATTAATTACCCGGTCTTCAAGAGTTATCAGAAAATGATCGTCAATCTTCAGAATTCTTTCAAATGTAAATCCGCGGCCGTTGTCCCAGAAAAGGGTGACGGGATTTTCGGGGCTGAGAACTGAATTCGGGCCGGATTCTCCGCGAACCTGCCAGAGCGTTTCCTTGTCAGGAACGGGAAGTGTCTTGTCTGCCGGAACCCAGCCGTACTCGGCATAGCGGGCATCGCGGGCACCGGGCGGCGTAAGGACAGGAACCTGTTCCTTGCGGTCGAGAGCGACAAAATGATTGCGCAGCTTGAGGTCGTCAAACCGGCTGCCTTTCAGGTTCAGGGTGCCGGTTACGTGCTCGTTTTGTATTTTCAGCCTGGGACTCTCGGCAAGAAGCTCTTCTCTTGAGAGCTGATGTTCCACGGGCCGGAAATCTGTAAGCCTGTCGCCGACTTTAAGTTCTTCCTGTTTTTTCAGGGTTTCGGCCTGTTGAACGGCCTGCAGCGCTTCCATCTTCGGCCTGAGGATGAAATGATCGAAGCCGAAGTAAATCAGGATGGCAAGTATCATGAAAAGGAAGAGATTGTTCCTGTCTTCCGGGTGCATGCCCTGATTATTGAAATTGTTCATTTGCAAAACCCCTCGAACTTGCGGTTCATTTTTTTTGCCGACGGCAAGATTTATAGCCGACGAGCTGCTTCCAGGCAAACTGATCAGGCACCGGGTCAACCCACTGCCGCCTCGACCATGGATGACAGTTCATAATACGAAGAAAGGTCAAAAGCCAGCCCTTAATCGCGCCGTGGCGTGTTATGGCTTGTGCCGCATAAACGGAGCAGGTCGGATGAAACCGGCACTGTCCTCCGACGAGCGGAGACAGAATACGGCGATATACCGAGATCAGCCAGAGTGAGAATTTAACGACCATTCTGCAAACAATCGAGCCTTTTCAGGCACCATTCCAGATCTTTGGTAATTTCTGAATATTTTTTTTCAGCAGTTTCCCTGCGACCGATAAAAACATAGATACCAGGCAGTGCTTTCACGGGCAATATATCGGCAGCGGCGGCTTTAAGGCGTCTGCGAATCCGGTTGCGCCGGACAGCGGATTTGTCCACTTTTTTGCTAACCGTGAAGCCTGTGCGGATTAAACCGTCTTCTGCGGGAATAAACTGAAGAATCAGGCTTTGCGAAACCCAACGCCTGCCCTGTCCCGATGCGCGCAGAAAATCGGATCGATTTTTTATTGTCTGGAGATTTTTTAACGATGCTCTTGCGGCATGCATCAGGCACAAAGACGCTTGCGCCCTTTCACGCGGCGGCGCGCGAGCACCAGTTGGCCGTTACGAGTGGCCATGCGTGAACGGAAGCCATGACGGCGTTTGCGTACCAAACGGCTAGGTTGATAAGTGCGTTTCATGGTTACCTGTCCTTAACAGCTTACTATTTTCCGATTTCCGGCTAATTCAAGGCGACTGAAATAAACACTTTCAGCGCCGGTGTCAATCTTTTGCTTGCCCGATTTGAGGAATAACTTTGAAAAATAAATCGAAATAACGCTTTTTTTTTGACGTAAGGCCCTTGAACCTTTTATTCTCTTTGGCATTATAGTCCTTTAATGGGGCGGTAAGTTACTTACTAACGGGTAGAAAAATGTACTTAGATGAAAACTGGAATAGCGTTTCCGGGGACGAACTGGTCGGGTTTCTTGAAGAAATCAACCCGATTGACGGTAAATACAAGGTATCTCCCCAGACCACAGAAGTGTCGTGGAGGCAGTTGCCCTTCTACGATTCAGTGGCGCTGATACGTGTGCGCGACTCCTCCTGGCCGAACAAGAAGCTGATTATATACTATCTTACCGATGCCGGTACGCTTTATCGTCTGGTCGGTACGTCTCCGCCAATTCACGAAGTCAACGCCAAGGCTCCGATCAAGCTGAACGAGGAAAACGTACTGGAGTACCTGCGATTCTTCTGCTTTTTCGTACGCGGGGAGGAAGGCCCGTTCCTGATTGCCGAGTCGATGGATGATCCCTATATTCCCGGCGGAATAGACGTGCAAACCCGGACAGTGATCGAGGGCACAATTCGCCCCGCCACATACGAGGGAAGGAACGAGCAAGGCTTTTATCTGTGTGATGCGGTTGTCTACTACTCGAACGCCCTGTTCATCGCCAATTTCGCGATACAGCCGGGCGGCATGATCGAAATGCTGGATGACGAGCCGATAGCCGCCGATCTGCCAGCTAAAGTGGATGCTCCGATCGCCTGATCGTCCGGCTCTTGATTAGTTATTTTTGATACATTACCATTTCAGACGGATGCCTGAAGTGATTCGGGTTTTGTCAAACTGGCGGCCCCCGCTTATGAAGCTTCATTATTGTTTACCCCTTCTGACTGCAATAGTTTGCGCCTTCCCGGTTGCGGATGCTGCGGCCGGGCGCAGCCGACTTTATCTCGCCGGGTATATGGGGCTTAATCTGCATCACCAGAACGAGTATTCTGAGAGAATTACCTCGACAAATGGCGATCTTGAACTGGAAAACGGCCATAGCTTTGCCGGGGCGCTGGGGGTAAGAATTAATAAAAATCTTCGTTTCGAGACCGAACTTGCCTACCACAAGGCCGATGTCGCCAATCTTTCTGTTAACGGAAAGGAGGAGGCGCCAATTGCCGGTGAAATCAAATCGACCAGTCTGCTCGTTACCGGGATATACGACTTCGATATCAGCTGGCGGGATATATACCCGTTTATCAGCGCCGGGCTTGGCGTGATCTGGCATAACGGAGAGATCGACGATACAAGCGGCCTGACAATCGATGCCAGCGGAGATGACGTCGGCTTCGCCTGGACGCTTGGCGGTGGCATCAAGTACGATGTCCGGGAGGGCATGGCTTTTTCAGCGGGTTACCGGTATTTGGGCAGCACCGAGATCGGCTTCGAGAACACCACCATTGATTATAGCAGTCATGAAATCAGGCTGGGTATTGAGTACGATCTCAAGTAACAGTTTGTTTTCTTAAATCCTGTTCCCTGATTCTGGCGAGGTCTTCGAGGAGTTTGCCGGTTGCGTATGAGGCGGCATCCTCGAATGGAGCCAGAACCATATCGATACCGCATTCCAGAAGTCCGGTTTCTTTTTCCGGATATTGCGATGTAACAACTATCTTGCCCTTGAAGCCGCGGTCGCGCAGCCCTCTGGCGAGAACGACCCTTATATCGGGAAGCCAGGCTCCCGGCGTGTATCTCGGAAATGCGCAGATTATTATTTTTACGCTTGCCACCGGGATATTATGCGCAAGATCGGGGTTAGAAGCATCGCCGTGAATTGTGGTAATGCCGAGATGTTGGGCCTTGTTAATCGCCAGAGGGTCGAAGTCGATTCCCAGAACCTTGAAACCATGCTCTTTAAGCATTCTGGCGATCGACAGGCCATATTTCCCCACGCCGATTATGGCGACATCGTAATCTTTCTGGGTGCGCGCCTGCTGGAGAAGTTCCTCATAACGGCGTGGCACCGGCAAATGTACAGAGCTAAAGCGTTTTTCCAGCAGCGAGAAAATTTGGCCGCCATACATAATGCCGTAGGTCGAGAAAATGAAAGTGACCAGAGCTACCATCGTCATAAGGCCGGCAATCTCTTCCTCGATAATTCCCGCTGTAAGGGCCATGGCTACGAATATCAGAGAAAATTCACTTATCTGTGCCAGCGAGATGCCTGACATGAAACCGGTTCGTATCCGGTATCCCAGTGCTACTGAAAGAGCGATTATAATCACGGGTTTTGCGATAAGGACGAAGGCGGAGAAGATGAGAGCTTCGCTGATATGGCTGCCCATCGATGACAAGTTCAAATGCGAGCCCATATTCACGAAGAAAAACAACAGCAGAAAGTCTCTTACCGGAGCCATGCGGCTGACCAGATCCTCGCGCATATTGGTTGAGGCAAGCGAGACGCCAGCCAGCAATCCTCCAAGTTCTTTGCTTAAACCCATGTAATGGGCAAGTCCCGCCATCATTGCGGCCAGACCAATAGCAAAGATTACCGTTAGTTCGGAAGATCTGGAAAGGACGCGCGTTACAGGTTCGGAAAAAAAGACAATGAACAAACCTGTCAATCCGGCCAGCAGAAGGATTTTTATGAGGATCGTTAACAGGGCTTCATAAGAAATGGACATGCCATCTTCAGTGCTGAAACCGGCCATGGCGACCATGGTAATGATAACGATGAAATCCTGGACAATCAGGATGCCTATGGCGATTTTACCCTGAAGGGAGTCGATTGCCCGCTGGTCGGACAAGAGCTTGACGACAAAAATAGTGCTGGAAAAGGACAGAGATATGCCGATTACCGTCGATGCGACGATATCGAAGCCAAGCTCCATGGCGATAATGAAGCCGAACATGACGGTGAGCGCCACCTGAGAAACGCCCGAAATCAGGGCGACAGCCCCCATTGTGCGGATTAGATTGAGGTCGAGCTTAAGTCCGACCATAAACAAAAGAATGGTTATTCCAAGAGCAGCAAGGGTGTCAATGGAGGCTACCGATTCCTTGTCTACGATATCAAGGGCGCTGGGGCTTAGCAGAATGCCGATGGCGATAAATGCGACGATAAGGGGCTGGCGCAATTTAAGGGCAAGAAATCCGAGAATTCCGGCGCTGATCAGAATAAAGGCCAGCTGCGAGAAAAGGGAGGCCTGAATCGTTTCAATGACAGCAGATAATGGCAAGGGAACACCCGTTAACAAAATACTCACAATTCCGAAGGGCAATCAGTTGAATTCAAGCACCTTTAGCTCGACGCCGATGGCGTCATGGTTGTCGTTGATACGGCCATCCTGCTTGTTTTCATAGAAGATTCCGACTTCACCGGCGCCAACACGGTCGCGGATAATTGTTTCATGGTCGCCGCGGTCAATGACGGTGTGCGAGACCGGCGTTCCGTATTCGCCTTCGAGTTCGCTTCCGGCGCGGGACTCTTCTTCCGGGCTTACCGATCCGGCGGCAGGTTCGATGCCGGAGAGGGATTCGGCAAGCGTATCAAGGTCACGTCCGGGGCTTTCCGAAAGGGCGGAATGGGAGTTCCGGTTGAATCTGTCTCCTCCGAAATCATCAATTACAGAAGTGCGGGCGGCTTCTTCGGCAGCTCTGGCAATGGGGAAATTCGCGGTAAAAACAAGGATTAAAGCCGCGAAAATCATGAGGTTTTCATATCTATAGGACATCTTTTAATCCTGTACTGGTTCCCTCTTGGAAATTATTTAAGCAGTTAATAGTATAGTAGCGGAGCGGGCAATATGAAAGAGGTTGCTGCTCTGAGGCCATATTGAAGGTATCGATGGAAATAGACACCGATCAGTTTGAAACCAGGATATTCGCTCCCGGAGAGATTATCCTTCATCAGGATCAGACTGGTAAAAAAGCCTATCTGATCAAGCAGGGCAAGGTCAGGGTATATCTGCAAAGGAACGGAAGGGTCGTGGATCTGGCCGAACTGGGGCCGGGGCAGATTGTCGGCGAGATGTCCCTGCTTACAGGCCACAAGAACGCGGCTACGGTCGAGGCTGTAGAAGAAGTTCAGGTTGCGGTTATCACAAAGCAGATAATAATGAAGAAAATCGCCGCCAGCGATCCTTTGGTGCGCGAACTGGTGAAAATGCTGGTCGAGCGGATCAGATCCACTGATTCGGCCTTGCTGAAAAGCGAAACGCGTGAGTTTATCGAAATCGATTTTATCTGATATATTCTTAAAATGCCTGAGTTGCCCGAAGTAGAGACAGTCCGCCTGGGACTTGAAAAATATATTCTGGGACGGAGAATTTTGTCCGCACAAAAATTCCGGCGCGGACTGCGCAACGATTTTCCGCAAGAGCTTGAGAAGGTTCTCGGCGGATATGCGGTAAATGCGGTAAAAAGGCGCGGTAAGTACATAATAATCTCTGAAAGTGCCGAAAAACCTTCGCTGGTCATGCATCTGGGGATGTCAGGCAAATTAATCGCCTGTCTGAAAGAGGCGTGCCGCGAGCCGGAAAAGCACGATCACCTGCTTTTGAAGCTGGATAACGGAACGACTGTCGTGTTCAACGATCCGCGGCGATTTGGAAGTGTGTTCCTTGCTATGGATCCCGAACATCATCCCGCGTTATCCGGGATGGGGCCGGAACCGCTTGATCAGGAATTTACGGCGGAGATACTGCTGCAAAGCCTTAAGAGAACCGGAAGGCCGCTTAAGACCGCGCTAATGGATCAAAAAGTGGTGGCGGGGCTTGGCAATATATATGTGTGCGAGGCGCTTTTCGAAGCCGGTCTTTCGCCGTTCAGAAAATCTTCAGGCATCCGACACGATGAGGCTGAAAGACTTGCCTAAGCGATAAAAACAGTACTACAAAGAGCGATAGCAGCCGGAGGCAGCACGTTGAGAGACTATGCCAGGCCGGATGGAGAAAGCGGTTATTTCCAGCTGGATTTTTCCGTCTATGGCCGCGGCGGAGAGAAGTGTCCGGGATGCATTTGCAAGGTCATGGAAACGGGCGGAATTAAGAAAGTCGTTCAGGGCGGCCGGTCGACTTTTTTCTGCCCGATCAGACAATCCGGGGAAGAATGAAGGAAACAGATTGTCATTATGATCGTTCTGCTTCACGATTTAGTAAACCAGTAGTCCGGTTTGGAGCTTGAAACATGGGTAATGCAGGAATGGAATTCGCAAGAAAGGGGCTGATGGCAGCGGCCCTGTCCGTGGTTCTTGCCTTTCCGGCGCAAGCCGGCGGCAAGAGCGATAACCTTTTCCTTTCCTCTTTGCAGGATATTCCCCTGATGCCCGGAATGACCGAGGTTGTCGAGGAGGCAGTGGTTTTTGACAAGCCTTCGGGCCGCATAGCCGAATCGGCTGCGCTGGCCAGAGACCTGGAAAATGAGGATATCAGCAAGTTCTATAAACTAACCCTGCCCCAGCTTGGATGGCTGGAAACAAGGGAGGGAGCCTTCGTCCGGCAAGATGAGGAGCTGAAGATTACTGTTGCGGCGATTCAGGGCCAGAAACTGGTCAGGTTTATGGTAACGCCCCGGTAAGTCATTATCAGCGAAACCAGTTTAAGCTTTGTCTTGACAAAGGCACCTTGCCGCGATTAAAAACATCCATCCAAATGGGAAAGAATACTGCCAGCGACCTGATATACGGGCGGGCATATAAGGAAGGAAGTTAATGGCTAATCACGCTTCGGCTAAAAAAAGAATACGCACAAACCAGCGGCGCGCCGTGATTAACGGCGACCGGCGCGGTCGAATTCGTACATTTATCAAAAAGGTTGAGCTGGCTCTGGCCAGCGGGGACGCTGCGCAGGCCGAGGCCGCCATTAAGGCCGCCCAACCTGAAGTATATCGTGGCGTTGCCAAAGGGATTTTGAAGAAAAATACTGCAGCAAGAAAAATTTCTCGTCTGCAATCACGTATCAAGAAAATCAAAGCTGCGTCCTGATACAGTAGTAATCGCTTAAAATATTAAAATTAAAGTTCTTAATAAGGCCCAATTAAGTAATTCATTGGGCCCTTTCTGCTGCTCGAAGTATAGCGCGAGAATTATTCTTTCTTTTTGGAATGTTCACCTTTTGATCTTGTTGACCTCGATGGTAAAAAGCGGCTAGTCTTAAACGATCAAATGTGGAAACGCGCTGTGGCGGCGGGTTTCGGGCTTTAGCGGCGAAAAAAACCGCTTACAGTTGCGAAATCCTCAAGTCCACGGCTTAAACCGCAGGCTATCGAGCCGGTAGAGCTCGCATGAGGTTTCGATCCGATCCGGGATAGGGGGGGAGGCCGATATCGGAACGGGTACTTGCCGTTTCTTTTGAGTAAAGGCCAGATTTTCGCTGATTAAAGAACGCCGTATGCAGGCTTTGATAAAGTCATGCAAGGGTAGACTTGTACCCGATGAGTGGGAATTCGGGTAAAACTACCGATTAGTACAGATTTGTGGGTAAAATAAACCGGAGAATATAGATGCTTGACCACGGGGTTAGAGAAGCCAAGGCTTCCAACGATTCGTCCTTTTCTGAATCATATCTGCCAACACCGGAAATTCGCGGACTCTGGGAAGACGTCTACGCAAAGTTCAGAGACGAATTTGGCGAAGCCGTTTTTCGCAGCTGGCTGAAGCCGTTGTCTCTTCAGGCGTGTTACCATGGAACTCTCGAAGTATCTGTTCCTACCAGATTTATGAGGGACTGGATCCAGACACATTATTCGGCGCGCATTCTGGAGATGTGCGCGGGCGCAAACGGCGAAATCCGCAGGCTCGAAATTGTCGTCGTGCAAAACCCCATTCCGCTTGAACCCGAGGAAGCGGCACAGAATCTCCCAGCCAAGGCCAACCAGAATCGTCCCGACAGTATTTTTTCCGAACTAAGTTCACCGCTTGATGCCAGATTTACTTTCGAGAGCTTCGTTGTCGGCAAGCCGAATGCGCTTGCCCATGCCGCTGCCCGCCGGGTGGTGGAGAGCGCAATCGTTCCGTTCAATCCGCTGTTTCTCTACGGCGGCGTAGGTCTGGGCAAGACCCATCTGATGCATGCGATCGCCTGGGCGATGGACGAGCACTGGCCGGAAAAGCGGGTGATGTATATGTCCGCAGAGAAATTCATGTACCAGTTCGTCAGGGCGGTGCGGTCGCAGGACACGATGTCCTTCAAGGAGCTGTTCCGCAGCGTCGATGTTCTGATGATCGACGATATCCAGTTCATCTCCGGCAAGGAATCGACACAGGAAGAATTTTTTCATACCTTCAACGCCCTCGTGGATCAGAACAAGCAGATCATTATCAGCGCCGACAAGCCGCCCCAGGATCTGAACGGTATCGAAGAGAGGCTTCGTTCGCGCCTTGCTTGGGGACTGGTCGCCGATATTCAGCCGAGCACATACGACCTGCGACTCGGCATTCTCAGAGCGAAGAGGGAAATGCTGGGGGCCGAGGTGCCGGACGGGGTTCTCGAGTTTCTGGCGCTGAAAGTGACGTCGAACATCCGCGAGCTGGAAGGGGCGCTGAACAGAATCGTCGCGCATGCCGAAGTGGTTCGCCAGCCGATTACGCTGGAATCGACACAGGAAGTTTTGCAGGATCTGCTGCGGGCGCATAACCGCCGGATCACTATCGACGAGATTCAAAAGAAAGTCGCGGAGCATTACAATATCCGGATTTCGGATATGCATTCGGCGCGCCGCGCTCGCAATGTCGCAAGGCCAAGGCAGGTGGCAATGTATCTCGCCAAGCAGCTGACTTCCCGCAGCCTGCCCGAGATAGGCCGCAAATTCGGCGGGCGCGACCATACGACAGTCATGCATGCGGTGCGTAAAATAGAGGAACTTATGCAGGTCGATGAGGTTTTTACACAGGATGTAGAAATTATTCGCCGCGCTTTGACCGGCTAACCGGATTTCGTCAACTATCCTCCTTCTAAACGGACTTACGGCGGCTGTTTTTCACAGGCGCCGTTTTTCTTTGCAGAAAAAAGATTTGTTGCTTTTTGCGGGGGTGATATATTCAATAACCCAGCATAATTTAAAGGAAGATATCTGACTCATGAAACTGAGCATTGACCGTGCAGCGTTACTTCGTTCTCTGAGCCACGTTCAAAGCGTAGTCGAACGCCGAACCACGATACCTATTCTCTCTAATGTGTTAATGCGTGCGGAAAGCGGCACGCTGTCGCTGGCCGCGACCGATATGGATCTGGAGATCAGCGAATCGGTGGCCGCGCAGGTCATCGATGCCGGCGAGACGACTGCGCCTGCCCACACATTCCACGAGATCGTGCGCAAATTGCCGGACGGCTCGCAGATCGAGATCGAAGTCGATGCTTCCGGTCATAATATGGAGGTGCGCTCGGGGCGTTCGAAATTCAGATTAAGCTGCCTGCCTGTTGCCGACTTTCCGGACATTGGAAGCGGAGATTTGCCAAATGGCTTTTCGATTCGCGCTGACGAGTTCCGGGCACTGATCGACCGAACCAAATTCGCGATGTCGACCGAAGAGACCAGGTATTACCTTAACGGGATCTATTTGCATGCGGGGGAGAACGAGGGGATCGAAGTTCTCCGTGCTGTGGCGACGGACGGGCACCGGCTGGCGCGTTTTGAAATGCCGCTTCCGGAAGGGGCCGTGGATATTCCGGGAATCATCGTTCCGCGCAAGGCTGTCGGGGAATTGCGCAAGCTGATCGAGGATGCGGCGGATATGATCAATATAAGCCTTTCGCAAAGCAAAATCCGTTTCGAGTTCGATCATATCGTTCTGACTTCCAAGCTGATCGACGGTACTTTCCCTGACTACCAAAGAGTTATTCCGGCCGGAAACGACAAGATTGTCGAACTTGATCCCAAAATCTTCACCAATGCCGTAGACCGGGTATCGACGATTTCCGACGGAAAATCGAGAGCGGTCAAGATGGCGCTGCGCGGCAAGACGATGATACTTTCGGCCAGCTCTCCCGAGGCGGGCAGTGCAACCGAAGAGATAGAAGTCAATAGCGAAGCGGAACTGGAGATCGGTTTCAACGCCCGCTACCTGCTGGACATCACCTCGCAGATTGAAGGCGAGGGCTGCAGGATAATGCTCGCGGACGCCGCGTCGCCGACGGTGCTTCAGGATACTGCGGATCCTTCCGCGCTTTATGTCCTGATGCCGCTGCGGGTTTGAGCGATCCGGAATCGCTTTTACCATCTAATGATGATTTGGCCTAATCCTGTAAGGTACTCATTTACAGGGATTACTTTTTTGCCAGAAAAATAAAACTTGTTTTATATGCCTGCGATCCATTATATCTGCCACGGTTAATTTGGGAGGGAGAACAATAATGAAAGATGCATTTTCGATAGCGCAGGGCGGCAACGGAGTATTTAGTGATGTCAAGGCCAAGGCTCTTGATCTGCTTGAGGAATCTCGAAACAACAGGCTTGATTATCAAACATTTGTTAGCGAAAGAGAAAGAATTACCGCAGTCCTCAAAGGTTTGACCGGGGTAAAAAACTTTAAAATATGGCAGGTAGAGGATTGGCTGGGCGATATCGAGAAAAGATTTCAGCGCTCCCTGCTGACAGGCGAAAGGGGCGATAAGCCCCCGGAACCGGGAACTTTCTAAAGGCCTATCTGCTGAAAAAACTGTGGAATTCACAATATCCGCTTTTGTGGTTAATGTGGCCTTATGTCCTTTGTCTCGCAATTGAAGCTCAGCAACTATCGAAATTACCGTTCGGCGGTACTTGAAAATATTTCCGGCGGGATAGTCGTGCTGAGCGGGCCGAACGGCGCGGGGAAGACAAATATTCTTGAGGCGCTTTCGCTGCTTTCGCCGGGACGGGGGCTGCGGGGGGCGGGGCTTGCGGAGATGCAGAACAACGCCGCGGGCGAGCCGGCCTGGGCAGTGTCGGCGACGGTGGAAACCGGGAGTTCCGGAACTACGAAGATCGGAACCGGTCTTGATCCAGCGACCGGCAAGAGGCTGGTGCGGATCAACGGAGAGAGCCAGCGGGGGCAGAGCGTCCTTGCGGAATATCTGTCCTGCGTCTGGCTGACACCGCAGATGGACAGAATTTTTCTCGATTCCGCCGGGGCGAGGCGGCGGTTTCTCGACCGGCTGGTTTTTACCTTCGATCCGGGGCATTCGGGAAGAGTGTCAAGATACGAAAATGTTTTGGGGCAAAGATCAAAGCTGCTGCGGGAAGGAAAGGGCGACGACAAATGGCTTGCGGCGCTTGAGGCGCAGATTGCCGAGACAGGGGTCGCAATCGCGGCCGCCAGAGTCGATTACTGCGAAAGACTGCGACACGCCTGTTCCTCATGTCAGGGAAACGAGAACGGCGTTTTCCCCGAGGCGGTTGTCAATATTTCCGGCAGCCTTGAGGAATCGCTGCAAAAGGGAACCGCCCTTGCGGTCGAGGAAATGTTCAGGAAGCAGCTTGCGAAAATGCGAACGGGGGATGCGCTTGCCGGAGGGGCCGGGACGGGCCCGCACCGTAGTGACTTTCTGGTTTTTCATGCGGGAACCCGAGCTCCTGCCTCCCAGTGCTCGACCGGGGAGCAGAAGGCTTTGCTTACGGGGATGATCATTGCGCATTCGCGGCTGATTACGGCAGAGCGGGGAATGCCGCCGATACTGCTGCTGGACGAGGTCGCCGCACATCTCGACGATTGTCGCAGGAGGCTGCTTTATGAAATCCTTTCCGGAATGAATTGTCAGGTCTGGCTGACCGGTACGGATGAAAAGATATTTTATGGAATTGATAAAAATACCCAGTTCTTCGAGGTGCAGGATTCGAAGATCAGGGCGGGCGGAGAGCCTTGATCCAGCCGTACTGCGAGGGGGTTAACAAACTGGCGAAAACGCGCTTTTTCCCTATCTTTTCAAGGGTGCGCCTGCTATAAAAAGGGATCCATTCTTCTGATCAACAGTTGACGTAAAAACACTGTAAAAAAAGAAAAAATGCATGAGTGAGACGGCAAAGAAAAACCTGCCTGAGGATGGCGGAAACAGCAGTTATGGGGCCGAGTCGATCAAGGTTCTCCGGGGCCTTGAGGCTGTGCGCAAGCGTCCGGGGATGTATATCGGCGATACCGATGATGGAACCGGGCTGCATCATATGGTCTACGAGGTCGTCGACAACTCCATCGACGAGACTCTCGCCGGGTATTGCGACCGGATCGACGTAATACTTAATGCCGACGGTTCGGTGACCGTCCGCGACAACGGGCGCGGGATTCCGGTCGACATCCACAAGGAGGAAGGGGTTTCGGCGGCGGAAGTAATCATGACCCAGCTGCACGCCGGGGGCAAGTTCGACCAGAATTCCTACAAGGTTTCCGGCGGGTTGCACGGGGTCGGGGTATCGGTGGTCAACGCGCTGTCCGACAGGCTGGAGCTTCGCATCTGGCGGGACGGCAAGGAATGGTTCATGCGTTTCCGCAACGGCGATGCCGAAGCTCCTCTGAAAATGGTCGGGGTTGCTCCCGACAAGAGAGGGACGGAGATAACCTTCCTGCCATCGCCGGCCACGTTCACGATGACCGATTTTGATTTCAACACTCTTGAAGATCGTTTGCGGGAGCTGGCGTTTCTGAATTCGGGTGTAAATATCTTTCTGCGCGACAACCGCGACAGCGATGCCGGGAAGCCCCAGGAGATCCAGTTTCATTACGAGGGAGGCATCCAGAGTTTCGTTCAGTGGCTGGACAGGTCGAAGAAGAGCCTTCTGAAAGCGCCGGTATCCATCGTTCATGAAGAGGGCGGCACGGGGATCGTCGTCGAGGCGGCGCTGGAGTGGACGGACTCCTATCACGAGACCATGCTCTGCTTTACCAACAACATTCCGCAAAGGGACGGGGGAACCCACCTTGCCGGGTTCCGCGGGGCGCTTACCCGGATAATCACCAAATACGCCGAAGAGAACGGCATCCTCAAGAAGGAAAAGATCAAGCTTACCGGCGAGGACATGCGCGAGGGATTGACCTGCGTGCTGTCGGTGAAGCTGCCAGATCCGAAGTTCTCTTCGCAGACCAAGGACAAGCTGGTTTCAAGCGAGGTAAGGCCGGTGGTGGAAGGCGCTATTGCCGAAAAGCTTGGTTACTGGCTGGAGGAAAATCCGGCTGATGCCAGGCTGATAGTCGGCAAGATCGTCGAGGCCGCGACCGCCAGAGAGGCGGCGCGCAAGGCCAGAGACCTTACGCGGCGCAAGGGCGTGCTGGATATTTCCAATCTGCCCGGCAAGCTGGCCGACTGCCAGAGCAAGGATCCCTCGAATTCAGAGCTGTTCATCGTCGAAGGCGATTCGGCGGGCGGTTCGGCCAAGCAGGCCAGAGACCGGCATTTTCAGGCGATCCTACCGCTGCGCGGCAAAATCCTAAATGTCGAGCGCGCGCGTTTCGACAGGATGCTGGGGAGTCAGGAGATCGGCACGCTGATAACAGCGATGGGAACAGGTATCGGGCCGGAGGAGTTCAATGTCGACAAGATCCGCTATCACAAGATCGTGATCATGACCGACGCCGACGTCGACGGCGCGCATATACGCACGTTGCTGCTGACCTTCTTCTTCCGCCACATGCCGGAGATTATCGAGCGGGGCTATCTTTATATCGCTCAGCCGCCGCTCTTCAAGGTCAAGCGGGGCAGTTCGGGAGAGGTATATCTTAAGGACGAGAAGAGTCTTGAGGAATATTTAATCGATGCGGCTCTTAGCGATGCCAGTCTGCGCGACGCATCGGGGCAGACGCGTACAGGCAACGATCTGCGGGATCTGCTTAAGAAGGCAAGAGGCGTACGCAACTCGATTCTGTCTCTGGCGCAGAGATCGGGGAACCGCCGGATTGTCGAGCAGGCGGCGATTGCCGGGGCCTATGACGAGGCGGTATTCGAAGATGAAGCTTTGGGAAATGAGCGCGCCCGGAAAACCGCGCAGCGTCTAGATAACCGCGAATCCAAAAAGGAGCGGGGCTGGAGCGGGACTTTTTCAGATGACGAGGGGTACGTATTCAGGCGTACGCTGCGCGGGGTGACTGAGACGCACAAGCTGTCAATCGATCAGATAAGAAGCGCTGACGCGAGGCGTTTGCACGGAGCAAGAGACTGGCTTACCGAGGCTTTCGAGGTTCCCGCCGAGCTTTATGCGGGAGACAGGCTACTTGCCAAAGTCGGCGGGCCGCTTACTCTTTATGACGGGGTGGTCGAGTACGGGCGCAAAGGGCTTTCCATCCAGCGATATAAAGGTCTTGGTGAAATGAACCCCGAGCAGCTCTGGGAAACCACACTTGATCCAAATGTGCGTACGTTTCTTCAGGTTTCGGTTGATGATGCTGTCAAGGCGGACGATCTGTTTTCGACCTTGATGGGCGATGTCGTCGAGCCGAGGCGCGAATTCATTCAGGACAACGCGCTGAAGGTTTCCAATCTGGATGTCTAGAAGCATCAATCTATCAGACCAAACAGTTTCCCGTCATCCCTGTGGCACGCCGTCAGGCGCATTGATGTCAGTCTAATCGCAGAAGGCTCTAGTCTTTATATTTTTTATACCATTCAATAAATCTTGGAATACCCCTGGTCATCGGAGTTTGGGGGGAGAAACCGAGAATCTCGCGGCTGGCGTCTATGTCGGCGTAGGTTTCGCAGACGTCACCTGGCTGCATTGGTTCGAAAATTTTTTCGGTGGTTTTGCCCAGCGCCTTTTCGATGGTTTCAATGAATTCGAGAAGGCTTTCGGCGCGGTTGTTGCCGAGATTCAGAACACGGTGAGGGGCATCGCCAATACAGTATTTGCCGCCTTCTTCGGGGACTGTATCTATCGCGGCAAGTACGCCGCCGACAATATCGTCGATCCAGGTAAAGTCGCGTTTCATGTCGCCGTGGTTAAAGACGCGTATCGGCCTGCCTTCGTCGATAGCTTTCGTGAAAGAGTAATAAGCCATGTCCGGGCGGCCCCAGGGGCCGTAGACGGTGAAGAAACGAAGGCCTGTTGCGGGAATCCGGAACAGATGGCTGTAGCTTTGCGCCATCAGTTCGCCCGAGCGCTTGGTGGCGGCGTACAGGGAAACCGGTTCGTTCACCGGATCCTCGATAGAAAAGGGCTGTTTGGTGTTGCCGCCGTACACCGAAGAGCTTGAGGCGTACACAAGGTGTTTCAGGCGGCCTCCGATTTTGCGGGCGGATTCCAGAATCGCCAGCTGTCCGGCAAGATTGCTGTGCTCATAGGCGAACGGGTTCTCCAGCGAATAACGTACGCCCGCTTGCGCTGCAAGATGTACGATCCTGTCGATTTGCGGATGGCGGTCTATAATATCGCTCAATGCCTCAAAACTGGCGACATCGGTCTTGTAGAAGGTAAAGCCGTTGCGGCCTTCGAGCAAAGATAGTCTGGCCTTTTTCAAAGACGGATCGTAATAGTCGTTGAGGATATCGATACCGATGACCGTCTCGCCGCGGGCGAGCAACGCCTGAACGGTGTGAAAGCCAATGAATCCGGCAGCTCCGGTGATCAGGATCATTCTTTTTGTCTCCGTAATTTATATTTTATGTGAATCTTTCCGCTTCGCGGGCCTTACCTCTCCCGGCGGGAAAGGGCGTTTGAAGTCTTCGCAGTTAAGGCCGAAAAGGAGGTGGTCTTCCCATTCGCCGTTGATCTGGATATAACGTTTCGCGAAGCCTTCCTCGGCAAATCCAAGCCTTTTTAACAAATTGATGGATCGCTGATTGTGCGGCATGCAGGAGGCGTTAATGCGGTGTAGGCGAAGTTCCTGAAAAGCGTAAGCCAGGACAAGCTGAAGCGATTCGCGCATCAGTCCCTTGCCCTGATTGTCCTGATCAATCCAGTAGCCGATAGAGGCGAACTGAGCTGCGCCGCGGACAACATTGTTGATGTTGATGCCGCCGATAAGCTCGCTGTCGTTCCTGTCCAGAATCAGAAAGTAGTAACCGCGGTCTTCCCCCCAGTATATCGACTGGCGGGCGAGGCGGCGATCCCAGTATTTGCTGTCCTGATTGCCGTCGCGCCATTTGGGCTCGAAAGGCTCCAGATGCTTGCGGTTTTTTTCGCGTATCAGCGACCATTGCTGCCAGTCGTCCCGGACAGGGGGGCGAAGCATGACACGTTCGCCTTCGAGCTTAAGCTCGGGCATTCCCCTTAGGGCGGTATTTCTGTTTCTGCTTCGCTGAAGTAACGGCATTTCAGGCTGCCAGTTTTTCACATATCGATTGATAATGCCCTAGTTTTGCCAGAGGGCCAAGAGCGGCAAGGGTCGGAGTCGAAGAGAAAATCCTTTCGGCCAGGGCCTGTACGTCCTGAAGCGTAATGGTGCTCATCTGCTGAAGCTCGGCCTGTACGTTGAACGGACGACCGTGGAAGACCATGTGTTTTGCGTTCCTGTCGGCGCGGCTCATCATTGATTCACGGCTCATCAGCAACAGAGAGCGCCTTTGCGCCCTGGCTCTTACCAATTCGTCCTCTCTGATCGAGCAAGCCATTTTGGCGATTTCGTCGCAAAGAACCGGAACCAGCTCGGGCAGGGAATCCGGGCTTGTGCCAGCATAAATCTCCATTTGTCCATCATCAAGATATGCGGAATGCAGGCTGAAAATAGAATAAACCAGCCCTCTTTTTTCCCTGATCTCCTGAAACAGCCGCGAGGACATGCCGCCACCAAGCATGGTGGAAAGCAGGGCGGCTGCCTGATAATCCGGGGACGTACGATGTACGCCCCGAAAGCCGAGGACGATATGAGCCTGTTCCAGTTCCTTGTGCTGTCTCGCTTCGCCGCCGTTGTATACGGCAGGCTGGACAGCGCCGTTCCTTCCGGCGGGCAGGTCGCTGAAAGCGTCCTGTACCAGCTTCTCCACATGGTCGTGTTTGAGGTTGCCGGAGACGGAGACAACCAGGTTGCCCGGATGGTAGTTGGACGAGATGTACTCGCAAAGAACTTCACGCGACATCCCGGCAACTATGTCCGGATTGCCGAGTACCGGAGCCCCGAGGGTTTGCGAGGGATAGGCGGTCTGCTGGTAGAGGTCGAAAACAAAATCGTCGGGCGTGTCATAGGTCATGCCGATTTCCTGGAGAATGACCTGGCGCTCGCGCTCGACCTCGATATCAGGCAGGTTTGACCGTTGAATCATGTCAGCCAGAATATCAAGGCCGAGGCTGAAATCGTCTTTTAGCAGGTGAACGTGATAGCTGGTGATTTCCCGGCTGGTGTAGGCGTTCATATGACCGCCTACGCTTTCGATCTGCTCGGCGATGTCCTGAGCGGATCTGGACGGGGTGCCCTTGAAGAGCATGTGCTCTACCATATGGGCAACGCCGTTATTCTCTATTTGCTCGTGCCTGGTGCCTACGGACGCCCAGACACCCATTGCAACTGAATCAACATCGCCGACTTCCTCGGTTACGATGCGAAGGCCATTTGGCAAGGTGGAATGATTGACTGACATTGTTCAATGAATAGTCAAGATGCTCATGTATCGCAAGTTTTTGTTTGGCAAAATTTGTCGTCATCCGGCAGGGGCAGGAAGTTCCGGGGCGGGTTCGCGGCGTGATTCCGGGAGCGGCCGTGAAGGGCTTTTTCCCTCGCCAAATACACTGCTGGCAAGAGCCGTGGCGGCAAGTCCGAGCAGAGGGATTCCGACCACCATGGAAAAAACTTTTTTGTTCATGAACCACAATGCTCCAAGCCCGCAGCCGATGCCGATTGCGGCCTTTTCGTTATCCTGCAGCCAGCCGGCGGCTTTCGACATAAGGTTGAACAAGCTGGCCATAGTATCCAGAGGTTTTTTAAGATTCATTTTTTCCAGGGCGGTGTCGAAAACGCGAGAGGCCGCGCTCTTGAATTCTTCCGTAATTCTTTGGCCGGTGTCCGTTTTTTGCAGATTGCGAAGAAGGTGGAGAAACGGGTTCCCCATGAGCAGGCCGTTTTCCTTCCAGTCATCCCTGATGCTCTCGAAAGTGCCGGTAAGCCAGCCTTTTTGACCTGTTTTAGACATCGCTTGTCTCCGTTAACCTTTTATAGCATCAATTGCCATAATTTTCAATTTGAATCGGGAATATAAAAACGGCGGGCCGGAGCCCGCCGTCTTATTCTGAAGGCAGCGGCGCATAATCCTCAAACGTTGGAATGGCTCCCCCAGCTAACAAAGAGGAGCATTTTTTTTCTTGCTTGTTCATGACATTTCTTAGAGTCTGTTTTAAAAATCGACATACCGAGCGAGCCTTCGCGACATGAGTTTTATCCTCGGCCTGGCATATTCAGACCCAACGAAAATGTTAAAGACATTAACGTTGCTATGACGGACACATTTATTAAGATGAAGGCAAAAAGAATAGTTGCCGTTATTGTGGTGGTGATCGCGTTGTTCGGGTATTCCTGCTTTTTTGTGTGGGAGCAACATAGAAAGCTACCTTTGATCAATATATTGAAACTGCCGTTGCTTATTTTGAGATACAAGAAGAAGGCGAGAGCCTCTGGAAACGCCTTCTCGACGAAGATCTGGGATCTATCATCGAAGAATATGACATTCCGCGAACACTTGTAATGGCCAAAGAAGGTGACCACTACATATGGATGACTAACAAAAACAAACAACTAACAAAACGTATCAGGTTCGACGGTAAGCGCAAATTTTTTGCATATTATGCGTCAGATAACGAATACATCGAGATCTTTGTAAATACTTATGATCTGTGGGGGTGCGGGCATCAAAATCATGTCTGGCAGGGCAATCTGGTAGCAACCCAGAAATTGCCTAACGGTATCATTATCAAATATCGCGGATATGCCTTTCCCTATGAAGGTTTAATTCAAAATCGACTTTGTAAGGCTAAGAGTTGGTACCCCTAAAAAGTATTTTTAAGGTCAATAAACAACATTCAATAATAAACCAAACAGAAAGGACGCAAAACCATGAGTTACACCACTACGATCAAAGTTGTATCCTTCTAAAGAAGTAAAACAACCTTAACTAAAATTACATAATATTGACAATTAATAGTTCTACAAAAATGATTCTCTTTTGTTACATAAAAATGGACGCGCTAAGCCTACGAAGCCTACGATCCGACAATGCAGGGTGATGCGGCGTTGTTCTGGGAGAGGAGAGGAAAGGAAACATGATCATTATTATGGGTATTAAAAAACTTAGTAATAAGGTTTGGTTTATTCTTTTAAGGCTTGCCAAGCTGAATATTAATTCAACTAACTCCAAGTTCTCGGAAGCTCAGAAAAGAATTCTATTTCCTTATCATATCTTCTATTTTTTCCTTTTCTTGGCCCTAAGCCTGTTTTTTTACCTCGACTTTTATCTATTTCATGGCTTTTTTTTCGGTAAAGCGGCCAATTTAAATTACACTATATATATAAAAAATACTCTGGCTATACAATGTGCGGATGTTGTTGCAGCGACAGATAAAGACATAAAAGTGTGTTCGCAACACGGTATAGAAGCGACGCTTTTCGCTCATTTAATTCAATTATCTTTTATCGTATCTATTATTGACGGGGCTATTTACTTTTTTCGTCATGGATCAGAACATAAATATGAAGATAGTGTTGGATTTTATTTTCATGGATATTTAATTCCAATAATAACCAATTTTGTTATTGGATCGTTGCTATTGGCTATATTTATTTTTGGTGGATACATTATTGAGGTTTTTTTGCCAATTAAAATAGGACTAAATAAACTTCCTTTATTTTTTATTATCCATTCCTTAGTAAGTGCATATTTATTCCAGATTATTACTGGAGCTATGGCGGGGCAGTGGAAGCTGATATTGCCTTATAGACTTCATCCAAGAAGCTGGTGGCTGGATTGGTCCCGATGATGGAATGCTGTCCTGGACGAAAACGGAGTTATTGACAATGCTTCTGAGCTTCTCGGCGATCAGACCGGCTACGATAATGGTTTTCTTGCCCTAGCCGCTTTTGATTTAAATGGCAATATTCGTGAAATTGTCGATGCCTATTTTACAACAGATAATACTAATACAATATATAATGAAAGCCAGTCGCTCGACATAGAAGTACTTATTCTCCCAACTCAGCGAGGCTATGGAAATTTTCCTAATCTTTGGATCGCTATGTCTCTCGACAACAACGAGCAGGATCCGGACAGTTTGATATCGTTGGTCAGTGATTTCAGCGAACTGACTTTGGCACAGGGTTTCACCGACGATTCCATCGCCATTGATGCGGTGACGGACATCATATACCGCTGGGCCGGGGTTCGCCGAACGAGGCGGATTACGCCGCCAATTACCTCTATGGCGAAGCCGGAAACGACACGATCTATGGAGGCTACGGGGCCGACACCATCAATGGCGGGGACGGCAATGATAAAATCGAGGGCGGAAGCGGCAACGACGACATCACCCTTGGCGCAGGCGACGACCGCGTTGACGACAATGCCGGGAACGAAACTTACAGATATGTTTCCGGTCATGATGTAATCGACGACAACGGCGGCACGGACCAGATAATCCTGGACGCCGCCTGGAACGGAACCACGCCGCTATACAACAAAATCGGCACCGACCTGCAAATCTGGCTGGATGCGGATAATGATAATTTTTTCAAACTTCCCGGCCCCTGCCGCAAGGCGGCCTGACAAAAAATACCCAACACATATTAACCATAGGTTGTAACAAAGTTAAATACATAGGTTCATAAAAAATAAAATAATAGTTTGGTATATTAGCTAGTCACAAAAACTTCACAAAATCATCACACTAAACCGCTTGCCGCTAACGTCGAATCGATATAGCCTAGATTCTTCTGAAGATTTGTCAACCGTACATATATCCGCGCAAGGCACAGGACAATTAAGGGTACTCATAAGAAATGAAACCTCTCCTCACCACATAAAGATAGACACGTCAGCCCGGCAGACCCGACAATGCGGGATGGTGAAACGACGTCCAATGAGAGGAGAGAGATTATGAACCGGTTAAATGAGATGTTTAAACTTCCCCCAGTAAGCGAGCGGAAATGGCCCGAGGAACTGATCCATAAGTTTCTGAACAGGAATTTCAGGAAAGAGTTCGACGATACTTATATTTACTATCTGATTTTCCGACTTGGGTTTTTTATAGCTCTCGGCTTTGCCCTTTTGTTCCTGTCATCATATTTCCTGAACACGAGCTATGATCTGTATTTTATTACGGTCGAGGTCGCCGAGCCGGACGTACTCGGAGATGTGGCGTGGAATTATCCGGTGATCGTCGTGCCAACGCTTCTTATTGTTATGGGCATATATGCGGAATTGCTGTTCCGGGCAAATATCGACATCAACAAACTCGATCTGCTGAACTGGAATGTGGATTTCCTAAATTATTCCGGTGGAGACCGAAGGAAAGTCCTGAACAGGAGTCGGGGAGGGCTAATACTTTTTTTTACAGCGGCTTTCGGTGTCTTTGCGTTGCCAATAATGATAACGCGTTACTACGATGTTAACGGCATATCATTCACTTTTTTTTCACTGTTGTTTGCTTCTTACATCATAAGCTTCTCAAGTTTATTCATAATCTTTCTATTCTCACTCCGCTATCAGTACAAACGCCGTCTCGGCCCCCGTTTCAACTCTTCACCCCATAAACAGGAGAACTAAGGCATGTCTTTAAGAGTCCCGTAAAAACTGATTAGCCTCGATAATGCGAGATCATACTGTTCCCCGTCAGTTCAAGTTGGACAATTGGCGGGAGGCAGGTCACGGGGGCATGGTCATTATATGTGTGCGGCAAAGCCGCGCGCTTTATCCGGACACCCGCAGATCAGCGCGCCTTCCGGCGTGCCGCGGGCATGACGGATACGAGAGTGTGAGAAATCCGGGCTAATTAGAAACCGGCGTCAAACCGCAACGTCATCAGTTCAGGGGGAGATTTTCGAGCGGATGAAGTTTTGTACTCTTTGCAGGTCGTTTGTTATCGGGGTCAGGAATTCGGGGCGGGTCAGAAGGTCGGCGAGGTGGGGGGGGAGTCGGGGTCTTATGCCGGTGGCTTTTTCGACAGCGTCCGGGAATTTGGCGGGGTGGGCGCAGGCGAGGGAGACGATCGGGGTTGCAGGATCTCTCGCGGTTTTCATGGCGGCGTTCAGGCCGACCGCGGTATGGGGGTCTATCAGATAGCCGGTTTCCTCGTAGCAGGCGCGCATGGTGGCGATGGTTTCGTCCTCGTTGCAGCGCCTTGCGATAAAGTCCCTTTTCGTTCTTTCGAAAAGAGAGCCGTCCACGCGGAAAGAGCCTTTGTTCTGAAAGTCGCTCATATACGCGCACAGGGCCTTGCTGTCGCAGTCCAGCAGGAAATAGAGGTAGCGTTCGAAATTGCTGGAGACCTGGATGTCCATGCTCGGGCTGATGGTCGGGTTGACAATGGCGCGGGACATTTCGCCGCTTTCGAAAAAACGGGTCAGGATATCGTTGCGGTTGGTACCGATGACGAGATTTTCTATCGGCAATCCCATCTGTCTGCCGACATAGGCAGCGAAGACGTTGCCGAAGTTGCCGGTCGGAACCGCGAAGCTGACGGCCCTGTGCGGGACTCCGAGAGCGATGGAGGCAGCGGCATAGTAGACGGTCTGGGCAATGATCCTTGCCCAGTTGATGGAATTCACCGCAGACAGATTAACATCGTTACGGAACTTCTCGTCGGCGAACATCGCCTTGACCAAAGCCTGACAATCGTCGAAATCGCCCTCGATGGCGATATTGTGGACGTTAGGGGCTTTGACGCTCGTCATCTGTTTGCGCTGGACTTCGGAAACGCGGCCTTTGGGGTGGAGGATGAAAATGGTGATGTTTTCGCATCCCCTGCAGGCTTCAATGGCGGCGGAGCCGGTGTCGCCGGAGGTGGCGCCGACAATGGTGATCCTTTCCCCGCGCCTGTTCAGGACATGGTCGAAAATCTGTCCAAGCAGTTGAAGCGCGTAATCCTTGAAGGCGATCGTCGGCCCGTGAAAAAGTTCGAGAATCCAGGCGCTCGGCCCGATCTGGACGAGAGGCGCAACGGCCGCGTGGCGGAAGGAATTTTCCTGATAGGCGCGCGCTAAAATCCTGCCGAAATCGTCAGGCGAAATGCTGTTCCCGAGGTAGGGAAGCATGATTTCCGCGGCGATATCCGGGTAGGGGAGGCCGGCCAGGTGAGCCGTTCCCGCCCGGTCAATCTCGGGCCAGGATTCGGGAAGATACAGCCCTCCGTCCGGCGCCATGCCTGACAGCAATGCGGTTTCGAAATCTACAGGCTCGCTTTTGCCCCTGGTGGAGATGTATTTCATGGATGCAAATATTTCAGGAATTAAGGCTCAGTTCAAGAGCGGGATTCATCAAAGATAGCGGGCCTTGAGGTGCGCGGCGAGAAAGGATGGATCCAGTTTCCTGCCGGTTACCTCCAGCAGCAGATCGTCCCAGAGCATAAGGCGGCCTTTGGAATGGATATTGCGGCTCAACCAGTCCTTGACCGGCGCGAAATTCCCTTGCCTGACCATCGAGGGGATATCGCCCAGCTCCTGCTTCATGGCGAAATAGAACTGCGCGGCGAGCATAAGGCCGATGGCGTAGGAAGGGAAGTAGCCGAACTTGCCGACAAACCAGTGGACGTCCTGCAGGCATCCTTCCGAATGACTGTCCGGGGCGACCCCGAGATTTTTCTTCGAGGATTCGATCCATGCTTCGGGCAGGTCGCCCACCTCAAGTCTGCCGTCGATCAGGTCGCGTTCCAGTTCCATACGCATTTTTATATGCCGAAAATATGAAATCTCGTCGGCGTGGCGGCGGGTTACGGTCGGCTTTACGCGCGTGCGCAGGGCATAAAGATTTTCCGGGCTGAGGGCGGGTTCGGCTATAGCGTGGAAAAGACCCTCGGCGCGGGGGGAAATATACTCGAAAAATTCCGGCATGCGGCCAAGAATCATATCGATTATCAGGGCCTGCGATTCGTGGATGGCGGCTCCCAGATCCATGGCTACGGGCTGGTAGCGCCATTCTTTTCTGGGCAGTCCCTGGATGTAGAGGCCATGGCCGCCTTCATGCAGGGCGCTTTTCATGGAATTGAGGAAGTTACCGGCCTCGGCAGCCTTGATCACCAGACGGGTGTCGTCGGGAGTCCCGCCTTCCACCGGATTGTGGCCGGTCTCGTACAGGCCGCCGCGCTCGAAATCAAAACCAATCAGGCGGAGAAGCGACCTGTTGAGCAGCATCTGCGCTCTGGCGTCGTAGTGTCCGTTCAAGGGTACGGGTTCGGGAGATAAGGCCTGCTTCTCGATAATCCGGGGGGTCAAATCGTCAAGTTCGCGGCTGAATCCGGAAAACCATCTTTCGATATCGCCCACGCTGATATCGGGCATATATTCCCAGACAAGAGTCTGGTAGGCGGAGTTCTCGCCGGTGGCTTCGCATCTGGATCGGGCGATCTTGCGGTGGAGGTCGATCTGTTCCTGCAGGAAGACTCTGGCATTCTGCCAGTCGTTATCCCTTAATACCTGCGTGTGTCTGCTTCGGCCTTCGTAAGAGAGATGGGCGCGCCATTCCATAAGGGCAGGATCGACATGGCAAAAGCCGCGGTAAAGACGCTCCATCTCGCGCAGGTTCGCCCGATCCCAGTCATCCCACTCATCGGGATGGGTGAACTCATGTGCCTTGGCTTCTCCCAGAAGCCGGGAGATGTCTTCGGAAATCAGGTCTTCGTGCATTCGCCGGAAAAGGTAGGCAATCTGGCCCAGGCGGCTGGCGTAGGCTCCGGCGGGCATGGCGGTGAGAAAGTCGCGGCCGAGAATTTCAATGATGCCGTTTTGCCTGCCGATATCGCGGAAGTGAAGTTTGAGGCGGGTGTAGGATGTGCAGGAATGGGCCTGATCCTGCTTCGAGACCTGACTGCCGGTGCGTCTTGCCTGCGCAGGCGGTACGGGAAGGTCGGTGAAAAGAGACCCTCCCTTTTCCCGGCGGCGTTTTCCGGGACGCAGCACAAGCGAAATCAGTGTTCGGAAAAAGTGGACTAACTTTTCTAACAATTTTTTCACCGCTGTTTATGCCCTGCCGGAAAAAGATGACAGCATCGAGGGATGGACGCCAATTTTTTTCAGGCTGCTTTCCCATTTGGCCTGATTGGCGGTTTCGAAGACTATCTCCTGATCGGCTTCTACGGTGAGCCAGGCGTTCTGCTGAAGTTCGCCGTCAAGCTGGCCGGCGCTCCAGCCCGCGTAGCCAAGGATAAAAAGCATTTTTTGCGGCCCGTTGCCCGAGGCTATGGCCTTGAGGGCATCGACGGTTCCCGTGACGCTGAATTCGTCGTTTATCTGAATCGTATCGGCCTGGCGGAAATCCGACGAATGAAGGAGGAATCCCCGCGCGGGCTCGACCGGGCCGCCCCCGTAAACCGGAATTTCCAGTTCCTCCAGCACGTTTCTGGTTTCACCGGGAATCTTGATTTTTTCAATAATATCTGTGAAGTTAAGGCCGGGCAGGGTGTTGTTGACGACAAGACCCATCGCGCCGTTTTCGTCATGAGCGCAAATAAAAATAACTGCCCGCTGGAACCTTGGATCTCCGAGGCCCGGCATGGCCAGAAGCAGCTTTCCGGCCAGAAAAGTCGATTTGTCTTTTGCCATCCTTGATCTGTTTGTTATCTTTGTCTGGTTTTCTGTACCGCCTAAAGGGACGATTTAAAAAACATATGAAAGATTACACTGTTCCAATTTTAAGCGCATGGTTTTTCTTTGCTCTTGCCGTAGCCGGGGGCGGCGCCGCCAAGGCTGAATCATCCCAGTGGGTTACGGCGCCCGGCCTCAAGGGGAGGCTTGTCAGCGTCGGCAGCGGCAGCGGAGAGGACAGGGCCTATCTCGAAATAGATCTTGAACCTGAATGGCATATGTACTGGCGCAACCCCGGAGATACCGGGCTTGCTCCGAATTTCGACTGGAGCAGATCGCGCAATGTCGAGGATATCAAGGTCGACTGGCCGGTTCCGGAAAGGTTCGAGAATTTCGGGATCTATTCGTTCGGATATAAGGATTCGGTCGTCTTTCCCCTGACAATAAAGCGCGGTAACCGGAATGCGGATACAGATCTGGCCCTGGAGGCGCAGATTATGGTATGCAACAATATCTGCATTCCCGGAGAAATCCGGATCGACCTGCCGCTTAAAGGGCAGGGCAAGGCCGATGCGGAAGCTTTGAAGGCATATGAAAGCGCAAGGGAGCATTTGCCTTTGCCGGATAATACCCCGGGGCTGAAGATCGAGACTGCGGTTGCAGGGCCCGAGGCTTTTGTCGTCACCGTTTTTATGCAGCACGGTGCGGATGAGCTGGATCTGTACGTGGAAGCCGGGGATGTGCCGCTAAACTCTCCGCCAGAGGTACAGATTCTGCATGGAGACATGCGCAGGGCGATGCTCCGGATCGCGGCTCCGCAGGATGCCGGAAACCTTGCCGCGGCGCTTGAGGGAAAAGAAGTGGTGGTCACACTGGTGAACAGAGGCAAAGCGGTCGAGCGGCATTTTTCATTCTAGACTAGTATATCCCCCCGGTTCCTGTGATCGCGGAGGATTCTTCCGGGCTTGCAGTTTGCATCGAGTGAACCGGCGAAATTCCCTTGCCGTCGAGAATAAAAACCTGGCTGGTCGGTTCGGTGCCGATCAGGAAAGCTTCCCAGATCACTTCCTTGTCCCCCGGCTGGGCGCGCGTGCCGTCGTTGGCGTCTATGCGAACCTGACGTATGCCGGGAGGCACGCGGAAAGGCATGGGGGGGACGTCCCTGAGGGCTTCCTGCATGAATTCCTTGAAAATCGGGGCGGCCACCGAAGACCCCGTTTCACGTTTGCCAAGTGATTTCGGCCCGTCGAAGCCTACGAACACTCCGGTCACGAGGTCGGGAGAAAAACCGATAAACCATGTGTCTTTCGATTCGTTGGTCGTTCCGGTCTTTCCGGCGAGAGGGCGGTTAAGGCTTTTGATCCGAACCCCGGTTCCGCGTTGCACCACGCCTTCAAGCATGGAGACAATCTGGTAGGCGGTGCGGGGATCGGCGATCTGCTCCCGATTGTCGGGGATTTCGGGGACGCTCTGTCCTTCCCAGTCAACCAGAGGCCCGCAACCTTTACACTCGCGGGTATCGTGGCTGAAGACAGTCTTGCCGCGGCGATCCTGAATGCGGTCAATGAATGTCGGAATAATGCGTTTGCCGCCGTTTACCAGCTGGGCGTATCCGGTGGTCAGTCTGAGGAGCGTTGTCTCTCCGGCGCCGAGGGAGTTTGAAATCCACGGCAGCATGCCGCGCACTACGCCAAAACGTTCCGCATACTCGATTACGGTCTCCATGCCCACATAGTCGGCAAGGCGCACGGTCATGAGATTGCGGGATTTTTCAAGGCCGACCCTTACTGTGGTCGGGCCGTAGTATTCGTTGGAATAATTGGTTGGACGCCATTTGACCCCCGGGCGCTGCTCGATCACGAAAGGCGCATCCAGAACCAGCGTCGCGGGCGTGAATCCGTTGTCAAGGGCGGCAAGATAGACGAAAGGTTTGAAGGCGGAACCGGGCTGGCGCCATGCCTGGGTGGCGCGATTGAATTCGCTGCTTTCGTACTTCCAGCCCCCCTGCATGGCAAGAACGCGGCCGGTATGGGGATCCATGGCGATTATGGCTCCCTGAACCCGTGGGATCTGGCGAAGTCCGTAGATATTATTTTCACTGTCCACCTTGTCGACGATGATCACGTCACCGGGCGAAACAGCCTGATTGACTGCCGTTACCGGATCTCCCTGACGGTATCCGTCGTTAAGGGATTTCCTCGCCCATTCGACTTCGGCAAGGGGCATTTTCCCTCTGGAGCCGTCGGCAAGGCCGATCTCCGCCTCTTTGGCGCCGGCGGAAAGCACAACAGCTAGTTTCCATGAAGCAAGCATGTTTTCGGGTTGTGCTACTTCAGCAAGTTTTTCCTGCCAGTTATCCAGCGGGATGCTGGTTACGGGGCCGCGCCAGCCGTGGCGCTGATCGTAGGCCATAAGCCCGTTGCGCAGGGCGCGAACGGCAATTTCCTGAAGCCTTGGATCCATACTGGTGCGTACGGCGTAGCCATCTTCATAAAGGCCGGAACCTCCAAATCGCTCATGCATTTCCCGGCGTACTTCCTCGGCAAAATAGGGGGCGTTGATGACTTCCGTTTCGTTGCGCCGTATGGCAGTCAAGGGCTTGTTTTTTGCGATTTCGGCCTGAGCCTCCAGAATATGGCCGTCTTCCACCATTCTGTCGATTACCCAGTTTCTCCTCTCGATAGCGTCTTTGTTGTGTCTTGCCGGGTGGTATTTGTTCGGGGCCTTGGGCAAGGCGGCGAGGTATGCCGCTTCCTCGATTTCCAGTTCTTCAAGGCTTTTGTTGAAATAATTCAATGCTGCCGCCGCTACGCCGTAGGATCCCCCGCCGAGGTAGATCTCGTTAAGGTAAAGTTCCAGCAAACGATTTTTCGACAAAGCCCTTTCCATCCTCAAGGAAAGCAGAGCCTCACGAATTTTACGCCGGTAGGAGACTTCGTTTGTGAGAAAGAAGTTTTTGGCTACCTGCTGGGTTATTGTCGAGGCGCCGATCGGACGGCGGCCAGTGCCGGCATATTTCAGGTTAAATAAAACGGCTCGCATTATGGCCTTATAATCAATGCCTTTATGTTTATAAAAATTCTGGTCTTCGGCGGACAGGAATGCCTGCTTGACGATCGTGGGAACGGCTTCGACGGGAACATATACTCTTTTCTCGATCGCGTATTCTTCCATCATTCGTCCGTCGCCGGCGTAAAGACGGGTTACGATCGGAGGCCTGTAGTCCCTTAATTCATTGTAATCAGGCAAATCTTTGCCATAATAGCTTATGGCGTAGATCATAATGCATACGACCGCGATCAGGCCGAGAAAGCCGATCGAGACAAGCGAGAGCAAAGTATAGTAGATGAAACGCATGGCATCTTTATACACATAAATGGGTCAGGATAAAGGCAAATGAAGTCGAAAAGCATCAACCCGGCAGAATTGATACCGCTAGATATTTTCACACACTCATACCCAATTGCAATTGATCTGGTGTATGCAAACGCAAATCACCCGGAAAATATTTTTGGGGAGATATATCGGCCGGGCGCACGGCTCTGGATTCATTACGAGCTGGCGGCTGTTTTGCTGCTTGCCAGCATAATCTGCCACGCAAGAAGGCCGGGAACCGTTTTCCAGGCGAAAGACGGACTGAGGACTGTTGAAGCGCAAACGTTGATGCTGCAATCACGGGCCGCTCAGGATAATCCACACTGGCTTGAAGAGCCCGGGCGTCTTTTGTCGCCTCCTGGCAAGGGAGCTCATCCAAGAGCGCTGGCAATAGATGTCGTCCTGATCGATGCCGGGGGGAAGGCGCTGGAGATGGGCACGCAGTTCGATCATTTAAGCGAGGATCCGGATTACAATCCGGCGGCGCGGAGTTTTACCGATCTTTCGCCCGAAGCGCTGGAAAACCGCCGGTTGCTTGAGGAAAGTATGCTTGAGGCTTCTGCGCTGCTGGAGATGCCGATCATGCCGCTTGCTTCCGAATGGTGGGATTTCAGGTTGCCAGCCGATATAACAGAAATTTTTGCTCCTTTGTGGGATGCCGATCTGCCGGGACAGATGCGAATGACCACGCTTTGCGGAACGGCTCCGGCACAACCGGATTTTAATGAGAGGCACTTCGACGCGCTGTACGGGGCGGTGGATTTGAGAGTGGAGGCCGCGAGAAAAAAACTTGAAACTACATCTGATTAAAATACCAAGGAAGCCAGGGCCGTGATAATATTCTTACATGTCAAAGCGAGCTTTAATTCTAATCATTTCTACTTTTCTTGTGGCCTTTCCTTTCAATGCGGGGGCGCAGGATGGGGGCGGCGTCCGGAGTTCGCCTGAAGAATCGCTGCTTTCGCCAGACCTTCCCAAAGGTCAGATTGGCCGGGATAAAGCAGAAAGCAGACAAAAGCCGAAGGTGAAGATTGAAGACATTTCTCCTCAATACCTTGAGGAGATGGAGCTTATCTTTCAGGAGTGTACTCAGAGCGATCTTTTAAGCACCTATTATGATTGTCAGTGTCAGGCCATGCGTTTTCTGGACGAGCGTATTCTGGCCGGCCCCGAAGTTTATTATGGCCATATCAGAAATAACCTAAGAAAAGAATGTCTTAATCTGCCCGGGATTGCAGGGATGTCGCTCGGTGTGTGCAACGAGCAGATGCAGGCTCAAAATTTTAAAAATTATGATAAGTTATGCGAGTGCTTTGCAAATACAGTAGCGCGCAACTTTGCAAAACGCCCGTATCTTGAATCGAGAAATATTATCAGCCTGCAACGGGACGCATATGTGTCGTGCGGCGTGACTGACGAACTTGTCAAAAGGGCGATGAATAAAAAAGGCCAGCGGCCATCAGGTCAATAATCACAATAAAAATCAATTGGTTAGGCGGCCAACTGAAGGCGTTTTTGCCTTTTAATTTCCATACATGCTATAATGAGGCGTCGATTTGTGATTTCGACGGGAGAAAAAATGAATCAAGAATTAGAGGGAGTAGTAGCGGTTGATGGTGATGTGGCAGGCGGAAGCGGCCACAATACCAACGAATCCGGAGTTACCTTAAGCGAGTATTACAGAGATTGCGTTAACAATTCAGCGCCTGGCGGAAGGGTTGCTACAAGTCGCTTCGACCCTGCTTATGCCGAAAGGAACCCAGATCGAAGACGGGTTCATGTCGGCGGCTCCGGAGTTAATGTAAGCGATGGAGAAGGTTCTTCCGCACGAATTGGCGGCAGGGGAGTAGAAGGCAGGCGTACGGAGAGATATCAGACTGAAGATGGCTCGAGGATAGATGAGAGACAAAAGTTCAGAGTTGGCAGAAATGGACAAGTGTCCGGCGAATATAATATAAGAAGCAGAGGTTCCGATGGCGCAGGGTCAGAGTATGGCGTCGGGATCAAGAGAAATGGTGGAATCGGAGTGAATATTGGAGGCATTGAAGTTGAGACCGGCTCAAGAGGCGGGGGACTTAACATCGGAGGCTTCAGGATAAAATAAGCAGGCAAGCAGCAAAAATGAATAGAAAAGAAGAAGATATGTTCGGGGTTCCCGAGGAAGGCATGGTGGAGGGTGCGGAAGCCAGTCGTGCCGAGGACATGTCGGGTGCCCTGTCCGAAGAAGAGGAGCTTGATAAGGCGGAGCGGGGAAGGCGGCAACAGCAGGAAGAAGAATATGCAAAGCAAAGAGAACAGCAAGCCGGGAATGTCCGGCGCAACCAGATACCCAGCGGTTATATTGCCGACCCTAAGACTTTAAGATACATAGAGAAATCAAGTAATTTTTTTCGAAGGCATATTGTAGACGGCGTCGATCTGGGCCGCGGGGTGTACCTGCAGAACGGCCATTTCAAGTGGCACTCGGTGGATGGTAACCTCAGGCCCGAGCAGGCTGAAATAATTATCCAACATGCAGTCAAGGCCGGATGGGCGACGATGTACGCCTTCGGCAAAGACGGAAGATCCGGAAACAATCAGGCAGAACAGGTTCTTCAGGCAAAGCTTGTCGAAATTCAGAAACGAAATTGGGACGCCACAAAATCGGTGCTTGCGTATCAGGGGTTGTCCGTGAAGTCCGGAGATGCCGCTGACAAGAGTCTCAGGGAGCCTGGATACAGGAGAGATACTCCGAAAATGATATTCAACAATGCCGTAGATGGTTTCAATAAAAAGTGGGGAGACAGGCTGGCGAGGACGTTTAATCCCAGAGCCCGCTACGTTGCAGCAGAACAGCATCGTAGAGCCGTGGAAAGAATGGCGGCGCAGAATTTCGAGCAGTCCTGATATCGCTACTCCGAAAGATTGCTGTTTATATAATCTGAAAAAGTTTCAAAAATTGAGGATATAGTTTCTCCGGTAAGGAAGACAGCCGCCAACGCCGCTACGCCAAGGCAGCTTGCAATTAGAGCGTATTCTACAGCCGTTGCTCCGGATTGGTCTTCCAAGAAAAGATTTTTTCCCATATGAACCTATAAATGTAAAAGCCCTTACCAATTATAGCTTTTTTCCTTTATATAGTCGTTATCATTTTTGAAGTATCGATACCGGTTATAAAACACCGGTATACACGGAGCAGATAATTAATGGCCCCCTTCGACATTATAGACATTACGAGCCTTGGATATCGGAAGGTCTGGCAGGAAAAGAGGTTTCTGGCAAGGATCTCGGCGCTTCCTTTTGTCGTGAAGCTGATATTGATGGGGGCATCGATTGTCTTCGGTATTTCGAGAAATTTTGTATGGCAGGCGCTGGTCATGCTGCCTTCGTTTCTTGCCGAGGGCTGGGTAGTGGTTGTACTCGCAAGGATGATTTTTCAGGAACAGAACAGTTTTTCTTCAAGGCAGGACGGCCGTTTTGTGATGGCGGGAATGGTTATGTACGCGCTGATTAAATTTCTGCAGATGGGCGCAATGGAATTTGTGTATGCCGATCCGTCCCAGGTTCCTGCAGAGGCTCAGGTTCCTGAGATTCCGGAGGGTACGATACTTTTTGCGTCTATAGCTTTCGTGCTTTCGCTTTGGGGTTTCCGGTTTTTGTGGGTCTATATCCCGCTTTCTGCAGGTTTTCTGTTCAGGGAGGTTTTTTCGCTGCTTCGCGGCCCCATGCTTTCATTTTATATGATAGGGGTATGGTTGCTTTGTCTGGTGCCGTTTTTGCTGATGATGGCTTTTATTACCGGATCTGTTCTCGAATCCTACCGTGAAGTTGCCGAGATTCCATTGAATTCACAGTTATTGCTGGTCACTGTTCAGGCGGTGCTGGATTTGGCGGCGAGTATTGTCGCCACGTCAGCGATGGCTTATGCGTTCTGTTCGATGATAAACCGCAAAAGGGAAGCACATTGAAGGATCTGAAAATATATGTAACCGACCGTAGCGGAATCGAGCATGAACTGGAGGCCGTGGAAGGCTGGAGGGTGATGGAAATAATCCGCGAGCACGGACTTGATATCAAGGCCGAATGCGGAGGCTGCTGCGCCTGCGCCACCTGCCACGTCTATGTCGACGAGGAATGGTTGCCAAAGCTTTTCCCAAAGCGGGCCGAGGAAGAGGATATGCTGGATGAGGCAATCGATCCGAAAAAAAATTCACGCCTTTCCTGCCAGCTTATCATGAGCGAGGAACTCGACGGGCTCCGGGTAACTCTTGCGCCTGATGGTTAGGTAAATTTTAGTGCAAGGTCAGCTCGAGTTCGCAAAAGCGGCTCTTGCCGGGAGTTAACAGGCGGTAGTGAGCGACATAGACCGAGTGCAGCGTTCCTTCCAGTTCGTGAGTCCAGAAATCGAGAAACTTGTGCAGCTCCGGAAACCCCGGCTCAAGGTCGTAATTCTGCCAGATGAATTCCTGTAGCAAATCGGGAAAATCGGGCAGGTGGTAGATTATCCGCGCCGTCGTCAGGCGGTAATCTTCAAGCTGTTTGTCGAGACTGGCCATTGGCGGAACCTCCTGTTTCGCGTTAAACGACCCGGCGTCAATGAAATCCCTTGAGCCTGATACAATTTTACAAATAAATTTTTCATAAAATATTAATACGGTGATACAAGGGAACTCGGCGGGGGATGCGGCGGTATGCTACTGCAGGTCTTATTTGGCGTCTAAGCGACCGTGACGATCCGACTACCTAATCAGGGGGAAAGAAATTGTGGTTGTTGCTCTGCGAGATGGTCGACACGCACGCCGCATTCCCCTCTGGTTGAAACTCGCCTATACGGCTCTGGTTGCAATTGTCATACCGGTTTACTGGGTTGAGCATGGCCCAACCAATTTTCTATGGTTTTCAGATGTCGCACTGATCGTGATGCTGCCTGCGTTATGGTTCGAGAACGCCTTGCTCGCAAGCATGATGGCCGTTGGAACTCTGCCGTTCGAGATTCTCTGGCTGATCGATTTTATTCTGCTAGGCCCGCTCGGGATTGCAGATTATATGTGGGGCGCAGGCGACATGCCGATTTATCTGCGCTTGCTCTCAGGCTTTCATTTCGTGATGCCACCCGTAATGGTGTTTGCGCTTTGGCGCCTCGGATATGAGAGGCGTGCGCTACCTGCGCAGACGGTTCTGGCGTGGGTGCTTTTGCCTGCGACCTATCTTCTGACCGAGCGCGGCGAGGAAAATATAAATCTTATTTATGGGCCCACGGGGCCGCAAAACGTCATTCCGCCGTTTGTTTACCTTCTAATGTATATGATCGTCCTGCCGCTCGCGGTTCACGTGCCCATGCACTTTCTGCTTAAGAAAATTTTCAAGAAAGGGCGCTAGCTCGGTTTCTCACACTCCTGTTTCCGTCATACCCGCGGCGCGACTGAAGGCGCGTTGATCTGCGGGTATCCGGATGAAGCGTGCGGCGTTGCCGCACACATATAATGGCCAGACCCCCGTATGCACTTTGCGCTGCCAGCAGCGGCTTCGTTTGCGGGGGTGACAATTTGGCTCAAGGATTTCAAGCCTTTTAACTTGATGTTGATTTTGCCTGATGAATGAATTATATATTCTGGCACTCGTCGGAGGTAAGTGCTAACGGCCTCTCCTGCGGCGGGTATGTGGGGCCTTTGGAAGCTGGCTCTAATAAGCAGCTCTTAAGGCCGCTTGTCAACATTAACGGAGGAAAATATGCCAAAATCAAAATTCCGTCCTTTGCACGACCGTGTGCTCCTGCGTCGTCTGGAGCAGGAGGAAAAGACCGCCGGGGGAATCATCATTCCCGACACCGCCAAGGAAAAGCCGCAGGAAGGCGAAGTTGTCGCCGTCGGCACCGGCTATATCAACGACAACGGCGAAGTCCGTCCGCTGGCCGTCAAGGAAGGTGACAAGGTCATCTTCTCGAAATGGGCCGGCAACGAAATCACCATCAATGGTGAGGAATTCGTGGTCATGAAAGAATCCGACATCATCGGAGTTCTGGTTGCCTGATTTACGGAACCTTAGAAATTCAAGCAAAGGAGAAAAATTGAAATGAGTGCGAAACAGGTTAAATTCAGCGCCGATGCGCGCGAACGCATGCTGCGGGGCATCAATACGCTTGCCAACGCGGTAAAGGTTACCCTCGGGCCCAAGGGCCGGAACGTGGTTCTGGACAAGTCTTTCGGCGCTCCGCGCATCACCAAGGACGGTGTTACGGTCGCCAAGGAAATCGAGCTCGAAGACAAGTTCGAGAATATGGGAGCGCAACTGATCCGCAAGGTCGCTGAGAAGCAGAACGACGAGGCGGGCGACGGCACGACCACCGCTACCATTCTGGCTCATGCCATCGTTCACGGAGGCAACAAGGCTGTCGCCGCCGGGATGAACCCGATGGATGTCAAACGCGGTATCGACAAGGCTGTCGAAGCTGTGGTCGCCGATCTTAAAAAACGCGCGAAGCCTGTAAAAAGCAATGAGGAAATCCGTCAGATCGGCACCATTTCCGCCAACGGAGACAACGAAATCGGCGGTCTTATCGCCCAGGCCATGGAAAAGGTCGGCAATGAGGGCGTGATCACGGTCGAAGAGGCGAAGAGCCTGCATAACGAACTGGAAGTCGTCGAGGGCATGCAGTTCGATCGCGGGTACCTGTCACCCTACTTCATTACCGATGCCGACAAGATGCAGTGCACCCTGGAGAAGCCCTTTATCCTGCTGTGCGACAAGAAGGTTTCCAACCTTCAGTCTATGCTTCCGGTTCTGGAAGCGGTAGTTCAGTCCGGTCGTCCGCTGCTGATCGTTGCTGAAGACGTCGAAGGCGAGGCTCTGGCCACGCTGGTCGTTAACAAGCTGCGTGGCGGCCTGAAGGTCGCCGCCGTCAAGGCCCCCGGCTTTGGCGACCGCCGCAAGGCAATGCTGGAAGACATGGCGATCCTCACCGGCGGTAACGTCGTTTCCGAGGACGTTGGTATCAAGCTGGAGAATGTAACTCTCGACATGCTTGGCACCGCCAAGAAAGTCACCATCACCAAGGACGAAACCACCATCGTCGACGGCGCAGGCGACAAGAGCGAGATCGAGGCACGCTGCGGCCAGATCCGCAAGCAGATCGAAGACACTTCCTCCGACTACGACAAGGAAAAACTGCAGGAGCGTCTGGCAAAGCTGTCGGGCGGCGTTGCCGTTATCCGCGTCGGAGGCGCTACGGAAGTCGAGGTCAAGGAACGCAAGGATCGTGTAGATGACGCGATGCATGCCACCAGGGCTGCGGTCGAGGAAGGCATCGTCGCCGGTGGCGGGGCCGCGCTCTTCTATTCGAAGAGAGTACTTGAAGATCTTGAAGGTGAAAACGAAGATCAAAACGTCGGCATCAAAATTGTCCGTCATGCCCTGTCTACGCCAATGCGCCAGATCGCTGAAAACGCAGGTGTCGAAGGCACGCTGGTCGTCAGCAAGCTCCTAGACCAGAAGAGCACCGATTTCGGGTTCGACGCGCAGAAAGGCGAATACACCGATATGGTCAAGGCCGGTATTATCGACCCGGTCAAGGTTGTTCGTACTGCGCTGCAGGACGCTGCCTCGATAGCCGCTCTGATAATCACTACCGAAGCTTCCGTCACCGATATTCCGGAGGAGAAGAAAGGCGATAATGGCGCGGGTGCCATGGGCGGTATGGGCGGTATGGGCGGTATGGACTTCTAAGTCCTGTCTTTCCCTGAAAATGTTACAAAAAGGCCGGGAAAACCCGGCCTTTTTCATGATGCATTAAGTGTTTTTTGGCTAACCTCTCACGATGAAAGGGATTTCACAACTGGTTGCTCTGGTTGGAATGGTTGCGGTTTTGATGATGGCAGCCATTCCGGTAATGGCGGAAGAGGGAGGGCAAGGGCTTGAAAAAGGGCCGTTGTCATCTCTGGTAGTAGTTGAAATGTTTTCGTCGCAGGCTTGCGTTTTTTGCCCGCCTGCCGAGAGAATTTTTACCGATCTGGTCGCTTCGCCCTATGTCATCGGACTTTCCTGCCATGTCGATTACTTTGACGTCAGCGATAATTCATCGGCCCGCGATTTTTGCAGCGAGCGCCAAAGCTGGTATATGACTGCCCTGCGCGCGGGGCCGAATTATACGCCGCAAATGATATTTAACGGCGTTGCCGATGCTGTCGGTTACCGCCATGAGGAAATTACGGAGGCAATGGGCATAGCGCAAATGTCGCCGGTTAAGCCTCTGGTGATACAGCAGGCGGTGGATGATAGCCAGTTTCTTGTCGAGTTTCCTGAAACCGGAGAGGGGCAGGACGAGGGACGTGCCTATGCTGTCTGGCTTGCAAAATACGACAGGCCAAGGCTGGAGACTGTTTCGGAAGGGCATGATCTGGGCCGGAGAATGACATACAGCAATCTGATAAGCCGGCTGGAACCCCTTGACCCCTGGAACGGCGAGAGCAAGTACCTTACGGTGAAATCCGCGCTGGAGCAGGAGAATAAAGGTTTTGCCATCCTGGTTCAGGATTACGGTTCAGGCCGCATTATTGCCGCGGGCAGGTATGAGCCAAAGGTACAATAGATATTTCACAAATATTTTTGGTTAGCCTTGTGGCCATCTAATTTTTCAAAAAGTCTTGCAAATATTGGTCTCTTATGACAAATTGCATGGCAGGAAGGTTAGAATGGAAGAGAAAAATAATAAAGGCAAAGTCTTAAAGTCTCTGATCCTTGGCGGTATTATAGGCGTCAGTTCGGTAGTTGCGATCAGCATAGCCGTGCCGCTAACGATGGCAGGATCTCTTGCCGCGTTCTTGGCGACGGCTTCGTTGGTTTCCGGGGCATATCCGGCTGCGGGATTTGGCGCAGGGATACTGGCTGGTCTTTCGACAATAGGTCTGGCTGGTTACGGCGGTTTTAAAGCGGCGAGAGGCGTTTACCGGGCGGTGAAAAACAGTACTCTCGACAAGGGGTGGACGGCTATCGGGGCGGCGGCTGGTGTAGTAGGAGTAATGATCATTCCTGATACTGCACCTCCGGAAATTGTTCCTGAGATAAAGAAAGATAATACAAATAAAAACATCAGGTTAATCGTTAATGATCTGGGCAAGGAATTCGGAAATGCGAACCCGCTTTATGAGCTGGTGGCAAGAGAAGTCGCCCGGTCGGAAAATGAGAGGGGGGCGAAGGAACTGCCTGAATATTTCAAAATGGAAATTTAACCCGTATTTCTCACACTATGCGGGGGGCGGTTAAGATTTCCCTCTATCATTGAGATTCTTTGGCTATTGCTTTCAATGCGCCTGCGCCCAGTTGTCTCCCCAGCCGGTTTCTGCTTCTAGCGGAATGCCCAGTTTTACAACCGACATCATCACGTTTTTTACCAGAGCCGATGTTTGTTCGATTTCCTGTTCGGGGACTTCGAATACCAGTTCGTCATGCACCTGCAGAAGCATGCGGGCTTTCAGCCCTGCATCGGCAAGAGCGGAGGGCATGCTTGTCATTGCCAGTTTCATGATGTCGGCGGCGGTGCCCTGCAGGGGAGCGTTGATAGCCTGCCGTTCGGCGGCGGCGCGGATTGCTCCGTTTTTGTCGTTGATGCCGGGGATGAAGCACTTGCGGCCGAAAAGCGTTCTTACGTGGCCGTTACGGCGAGCTTCTTCCTTGCTGCGCTCCATGTAATCGAGCAGTTCGGGGAACCTTGAAAAGTAGCGGTTTATGAAGTCCCCGGCGACTGCGGGGTCGATCCCAAGGCGTTTTGCGAGGCCCCAGGAACTTATTCCATAAATAATTCCGAAATTTACTTCCTTAGCCTGGCGGCGGATATCGGGGGTCATCTGTTCGAGAGGCACTCCGAAAATTCTTGAGGCGGTGATGGCGTGGATGTCCTGTTTTTTACGGAAGGCTTCCTTCAGGGCGTCTACCCCGGCGATTTCCGCGGCGAGGCGGAGTTCGACCTGTGAATAGTCGACCGAAAGTATCTTCCATCCCGGTTCGCTGATGAAAGCCTCGCGTATCCTGCGGCCTTCCTCGGTGCGGATGGGGATGTTTTGCAGATTGGGGTCGGAAGATGCCAGCCTTCCCGTGCTGGTGGCCGCCATGGAGAAGGAAGTATGCACCCGCCCGGTTTCGGGGTTTATCTGTTCGGGAAGGGCGTCGGTGTATGTGGATTTAAGTTTGGCCAGCTGGCGCCATTCAAGAATTTTGGCGACGATCTCGTGTCCCTGATCGGCAAGCGTTTCCAGGAGCCCGGCGGTGGTAGACCAGTCGCCGGTCTTAGTCTTTTTGCCGCCAGGCAAACCCATTTCGTCGAACAGAATGCTGCCTATCTGTTTGGGAGAGCCGACGTTGAACGGGCGTCCGGCAAGCTTGCAGATATCCTCTTCAAGTACGGCCAGCGTACGACCGAAGTCGCTGCTCATCGACTGGAGAAGCTGGCGGTTGATTTTTATACCTGCAAGTTCCATGTCGGCGATAACGCCTATCAGCGGGCGTTCGATATCTTCATAAACGGCGGCCATTTTGCTTTCGGCGATTTTTGGCCTGAGTATGTGGTGAAGACGCAATGTCACCTCGGCGTCTTCGGCGGCGTAAGGCATGGCGACATTGATGTCGACGCAGTCGAAGGTAATCTGGTTCTTGCCTTTTCCGGCTACTTCCTCAAAGCGTATCGTCTGATGGCCGCAGAGTAGCTCCGCCAGTTCGTCCATGCCGTGGCCGTGAGAAGTGCCGTCAAGTACGTACGATAGCAGCATGGTATCGTCGACAGGGGAGATGCGTATGCCGTGTTTGAGCAGCATCTGCATATCGTATTTAATATTATGACCTATTTTGAGAATCGACGGGTCTTCGAGTACGGGCTTCAGGGCCTTGAGGACTACGTCGAGAGGCAGTTGCGGGATGATTTCGCCGCAATCCTCGCCATGGCCGAAAAGGTCACCGCCGCCGCTACGGGCAGTGTGTCCGACAGGAATGTACGCTCCTTCTCCAAGCGTATGTGCGATCGAGATGCCGCATAGTCTCGCCTTGGCCGGAGTGAGGCCGGTCGTCTCGGTGTCTATGGCGATAATCCCTTTTTCGCGGGCGGCGTTCAGCCATTCATTCAGGGTCTCCTCATCGTTGACAAGGGTATAGATGCTGGCAGAACAGGGTGGAAGACTGCCGGGTTCGGGGGTTGCCGACGGGGCTTCGTAACCGGGAAGATCGATGGCTTTATCCAGCCTTGCCAGAAGCGAGCGAAATTCCATTTCTTTCAAAAATTCAACAAGTTTCCGCGAATGAAGGTCATGGGTTTTCATTTCCTCGATTGCCACGGGGACTGGGACGTTGTCGTCAAGTCTGACGAGTTGCTTTGAAAGGCGCGCCTTTTCCGCGTGCTCTGTCAACGATTCACGCCTTTTGGGCTGCCTGATTTCATTGGCGCGCGCCAGCAGGGTTTCGAGGTCTCCGTATTCGCAGATAAGCTGGGCGGCGGTTTTGATGCCGATACCGGGCACGCCCGGAATATTGTCGATAGAATCGCCGGCCAGAGCCTGTACGTCTATGACTTTTTCCGGAGGTACGCCGAATTTTTCCTCGACCTCGGGAATTCCAATAAACTTTTGTTTTATAGGGTCATAAAGATGTACGTTATGATTGACCAGCTGCATCAGATCCTTGTCGGAACCGACTATGACCACCTTGCGGCCCTGGGCGGTGGCGAGGCGGGCGTAGGTGGCGATCAGATCGTCAGCTTCGTAACCTTCGAGTTCAAGGCAGGGAAGATCAAAGGCGCAGGTGGCCTTGCGGATCAGTTCGAACTGGGGGATCAGGTCTTCGGGAGGGGCTTCACGGTTCGCCTTGTATTCAGGAAAAATATCGTTGCGGTAGTTTTTGCGGGCGGCGTCAAAGATGATGGCCACATAGGGAGCCTGCAGCTCTGCAAGCAGCTTGACCAGCATATTGGTGAAGCCTAGCACTGCGCCGATCGGGACGCCGTCGCTCCGGGTCAGGGGCGGCAGGGCGTGATAGGCGCGGAAAATAAAACCCGAGCCATCGACCAGGTAAAGGGTGTCGTTGTTGGCGTTCATGGTCTAAAACTATACAGACCATACGGGAATGTAAAAGTTAAATGACGTGCGGATCCGGTTATGCGGAAATGTTCTTTTTGGCAGGCGTTTCCTGAGGGTTCATCCAAGCCATTGCTTTTCTTACAATAGGGTCGGATACTTCCTTGCGAATGTCATACCGGGCCTTGATCATTTGAAGCACTTTCAGCGAGGGCGAATTGCCTTCTCCCCTGAACAGCAATTCCGCACATTTGTCCTCAGGGGCTATCCCTGAACTGATTTTTTGTCTGAATGAAATGTACTTGCCTGGCTCTACCGCGTAAAAAGCATAATAATCTTTGAAGTTCTCCTTTGTGTGGCAAAGGGTTACTATCTTAAAGCCCGGATCGGAGTCCTTTAGCATTATCCCTTGAAACATGTCATTAGTCCCCGCCAAATCATTAATAAATAATTAACATAATATTTAATTTGAAGTTACCACAATTCCGACACAATTACAAAAAAAGATTTTTCTTATGACGGAAGTGCTTATTTTTCAATGACTTGGAGAGGAGTTACATACGCCTGAAGGTAAAAAAAGCGATTGCCGCGGCGTTGGAAACGTTAAGGCTTTGTATAGGGCCGAGCGTTGGCAGCCTCACCAGATGGTCGCAGCCTTCCCTGATCAGACGGCGCATTCCGGGGCCTTCGGCACCGAGAATGATTAGAGATTTCCTCGATGGATTGACCTCGCCAATATCAAGATGCGCATGTTCATCAAGGCCATAAACTTCAAAACCGGCATCCTTCAATACCTCGATGGTTCGGGAAAGATTGGTTTCGTAGCAAACCGGTACATGTTCGGCGGCGCCGCATGCGGTCTTGGCCAGTACGCCCGCAACGGAGGGAGAATTTTTCCGTTGCATGATCAGGCCGTCGATGCCAAAGGCGCTGGCGCTTCGCAGAATTGCGCCGACGTTGTGCGGATCGGTGATCTGGTCAAGCATGGCGAAAACGGCGCGCTCTTTGCCGGAAACTCTTATCAACAACTCATGAACGTCCAGCTCCGGCAAGGGGGCGGCGTCTGCGGCCATGCCCTGATGGACAGCTCCGGCAAGTGCTTTGTCGAGCGAGTCCTTGTCGGTGATAATAATCTGAAGGTCTTGCGCCGCTCCGGCAGGGCGGCTTTCGATAATTTCCCTGATATTTCTTGCAGAAGCATCGACCGCGTAAATCCGGTATATCGTCCGTTCCGGATTGAGCAGGGCTTCGCGCACGGCATGAGCCCCGAAAATCTGCTCGCCCCGGAATTCCAGTCTGGGAGTCGTCCGGGAACGGGAAGCTTCTTTCGCCGGGTGTTTCCGGAAAGGCGGTCTGTTTCCCCTTGAACCGGGTTTGCTTTTCTTTTGCATTGGATTAACTAACCTTTTTGCGCATGATGCCGCCAATATACCTTATGCACGATAAAAACAAGCAAATAAATCGGAATGCTGCGGCGCAAGCGTTTTGGGAATTTGCAGTTGACAATCGCGGCGGAATTGGATTTTATCCAAGCCTGTTCCTTATGCGATCATTCGCAGGTCGGAGGGGTGGCTGAGCGGTCAAAAGCACCTGACTGTAAATCAGGCGACTCTGTCTACGTAGGTTCGAATCCTGCCCCCTCCACCATTTTCGTCCGGTTCATTTCCGCATTTAGTCCGCAATCCGGTGCCCCACGAAGAGGGAATAGCGCACTGGAAATCGCCGGGCTTTCGTACAAATTATTTCAGAGATCACAGACAGGAGGACGGAGATGGACAGTAGGGCTGCGGCGGTTTGGGAAGGGGGGCTCAGGGATGGAGGGGGGTATCTGGAGAGCGCGGTGGCGCTCAAGGGGTTGCCTTATTCCTACAAAAGCCGCTTTGAGAACGAGGAGGGCACGACGCCAGAGGAATTGCTTGCTGCGGCGCATGCCGGATGCTTCTCGATGGCGCTTTCGTTGATTTTGGGCGAGGCGGGGTTCGCGCCGGAGAGACTGGCGACAGAGGCCACGGTTTCTCTTGAGAAAAAGGATGGAGGCTTTGCGATTACGAAAGTGCATCTCGAAGTTAAGGGCAGGGTTCCGGGGGCGAAGGAAGAGGATTTTCTGAAGGCCGCGGAAAAGGCGAAGACCGGTTGCCCGGTATCCAAGCTTTTCAATGCGGATATATCGCTGTCGGCGCGCCTCGAAAGCTGATCCCCTCACCCTCCCGCTTCTCGTGTTCCTCCCTCTCCCGGTGCGGGAGAGGGAAGATCGTTCGGGGTTATCAGGCGGGGGTTGCGTTAGGGATTAGGAGGTCGTCGAGTTCGGGAGCGAACACGTCTCCGGACAGGGATGCGCCATCGGGACTTGCTAGTGCTGGCTGGCCCTGGGCGACGAAGGCCTGAATGGCGGCGTCGGCCGGGTGCGAGCCGTCCAGAAGGGCGCCGAGGTCGAGGAATTGCTCTTCCGGTGCGGAGTAGCTCCCGTTGGCTGCCTGCGGGCTTTCGAGCATGCCGGCGTACAGGGTGTGGAGGTCGTCGGCGGCGTAAAGCGTTCCATCAGCCGGAGACACCGGCTGGGCGGGTTGCATCCATTCCTTCAGAGCCTCGATAACACTGTCCGTGACCGGCGTTCCCGTATCCAGTCCTCCGGGGTTGATGTTGAAGACGTAGTCCTCGCCCCACCACGGGCCTGCGCCCCAGAGGGTAAAGCCGAGCCAGGTTTCGCTGTTGCTGTTCATGAATTCGAATAGATTTACTATCTCTTCATGGGCATGTTCCTGGCCCGGGAGCGTGGCATCCGCGGCCCCGGTTTCGCCGAGGAACAGCTGGTGTCCGCCAGCTTTTGCCCATTCGGTAATGCCGACTAGCCGCGTGGATCCGGAGCCGTCGACGACCGTGCCGCTGAATCCGCTCGACGGGCCGTCGAGGTACTGATGGACGTCAAAGGCATAATTGTTCAGCGGGTCGGTAAAGTCGTCATAGGCCTCGGCGTTGCCGCTTTCGATCCATGCATGAGCGCCAGACCAGTGGGTTCCCGAGAGCAGCAGCTTGTTATCAATTCCGACCTCGCGCAGCTGGTTTACGACGCTTTGCGTGATGTCCGCCCACTGGCCCGCGTCCACCTCGTAGGGCTCGTTCATCAGGTTGAACCAGATATCGGGGGCATCCCCGAAATGATCCGCTAGCTTTTTCCAGACGTCGCCGAGTTTCCATTGGTCGGTGACCTCGCCGTAATAGCGGGCGTAATTGTGCAGGTCGAGGATGATAGTCATATCGTTCGCCCTGGCGTGGCTGACGGATTCCTGAAGGCAGGAAAGATATTCCGGGTTCAGTTCGCCGTATGCCTGCGGCTGCAAACGTTCCCAGTTGAAGGGAAGGCGTACGGTGTTGGCTCCGACATTGCCGCTCCAGTAATCGTAATGCTCTTTTCCGCAGAGTACGTACTGGTCGTTAAGGGTTCCGCCCTGGCCGAATTCGAGTCCTGCCAGGTTCACACCTGTGTACTTCAAAGTCATCTTTTACTCCGTAATAGTTTTCCGAAAAGTCCGGCGGAAAGAAATTTTTACTTTCCTTGCGTTTTGTTCGCGTGAGCAAGCGTCCCCTTTATGAATGGAATTTTTTGGCTTTAGGGGCTTGTCTTTTTAAGTTTGCTCCCTTTACCGCCGATATTAAAATTTTTAACCGTTATTCTGACAAGAAGATGGCTGGAATAAAAAATGTCTGGGGCAATGGAACCTTTTCTTTGCCTCATTTTAAACCTTCGATCCTTCAACGAGTTACGTCTGGCATTGGCCGAAAGTCGCAAATTTCCGCGGGTTTGCCGAAACTAATTTCGAGAAGCCGCGTTAACTTGAGAGCCTCTAACCAATCATCAATTCGGAAGGATTTTTACGATGAGAAAAACCAGCCCCGCTTTTTTTTGCCGTTTGCTAGTCTCTACCGCCCTCGTTGCATGTTTTACGGCAGGGGCGGGTAATCCGGCGTTTTCGCTGGATAATCTTGCGACCCCGACGGGAGAAAGTGTTGCCGGGGGCAGTGTGACTTTCGAAAGGCCGGCTCAAGGAAGGCTTAACATCGATCAATCCACCGACCGGGCGGTGATCAACTGGGAGCGGTTTGATATCGGACAAAAAGCGACAACGGAAATCCGCCAGCCCGGCACTTCTTCGCTGACTGTCAACCGGGTCGTGGGAAGAGATGCCGATCCGACCCGGATACTTGGCACATTGCGTACGCGCCTTCGCGATGCAAACGGGAATGTAACGGGCAAAACGGGGGGCGCGGTAATGGTGCTTGATAGAAACGGCGTCCTGTTCGGTAAAGGCTCGGTGATCGATGTGGGCAGCATCATAGTTTCCACCGGCGAGATTGCGAACGCGGATCTGATGGATGGAGATGGCCGGTTTTCGTTTACAGATTTTGGTGACGGGGCAATCGAGATGCATGGGAAAATGACGTTTGCAGAGGCCGGGGTCGGCGCGTTTGTCGCGCCGGTGGTACGTAATTCGGGGGTCATAAAAGCAAGGCTCGGCAAGGTCGCGCTTGCCAGCGGGGACGCTGTGACCATCGATCTTTACGGCGACCGTCTGGTTGAAATCATGATAGATGATGCAGGTCTTGACCGGGTGCTGGAGAACACGGGCAAGATTACCGCAGAGGGCGGCAAGATAATGATGACGGTCAGCCAAGCCGAAAATCTGGTTTCGGGAACAATCAACATGACAGGAGTGCTTGACGTATCGTCGGTTTACGAAGAAGGCGGTAAAATTGTTCTGGCGGCAGGGCAAATCAACCAGAGCGGAGAGGCTCGCGCCAATGGCAAAACCATCGGCGGCGAAGTCGAGGTTGCCAGCCGGAACTACCTGCTTGAAAGCAAAGGGCGGCTTAAGGCCGATTCAAGCCATGGCAATGGCGGACGGATCTTCGTTTCGGGCGAAGAAGTGGTTATAAACGGAAAGCTGATGTCATCCGGAGTCACAGGCGGAGGCGACATAGAAATTAGAAACGCCGCACAGGGAAATTTTACCCTCGGAGAAACCGGACTTGTCTTGACGCAGGCCAATAAAAGCGGGGCGGGCGGGAATATCACGGTAACCGGAGGCCGGCAGGAAGGAACGGATATTGCCGGGAAGCTGATTTCAAGCGGTATCGATAAGGGCGGCAAAATTCTACTTGTGTCTGGCAACGAATTCCCGAGCAGAGGAATACTTAGAAATACCGGGCAGTTACTCAGCGTAGGCAAGGGCCCCGACGGCACCGGCGGCGAGATAGCCGCAGAGCTTAAAGCAATCGAAGGCGTCATCAACGCCGATGGCAAAGCGGGCGGCGGGAATATCATGATATCCGGGATCGGGATCAGGGTTGCCGAAAAAGCCCTCCTCAGCGCCAGGGCTACCGAAACGGGAGCCGGCGGCGATATCCACCTGCGCAACAGCGTAAGAAGCGGCGGTATTTCGATTGACGGCAAAGTTAACGCCTCGGGAGTTGACGGGGGCGGAAAGATAATCCTGACGACCAATCTTGGAGGCGTCAATCTCTCTGAAACCGGGAAGCTTCTGGCGCGGGCGACCGGTAGCGGTACCGGCGGCAAAGTCGGACTCAGTGGTTTTTACGGTTCGCAGCTTGACGGGCTGGTAGACGTCTCCGGCTATAACGGCGGTGGAGAAGTGGATTTCCAGGGGCTTTTGACCGGCGCCGCTGGCGTGTTCAGGGCGGACGCGCTGAAAGCCGGGGATGGCGGGATTATCAGGCTCGGTTACAGCTTTACCCCTAACCATATAATTTCAGGAAAGATCTTCGCGCGCGGCGGCACGGTTTCAGGCGATGGAGGCACGGTCATAATCGATCCGCAAACAGTTATAGCTCCGAAAGCGATTATCAAAGTATCCGCTCCGAACGGCGAGGAGGGCGTAATTCTCCATTGATCGCAAATGCGGGTTGAGCGCCTTCCGTTTTTAGGGCCTTTTGCGATTAGATTGATAGCAATTCCTGTCATATATGACGTGATTCAACCTGATCGTTAGTGCTCTGATTGTTCGACAGTTCGTCGATCTGGGTTTTTTCCCAGATGGGGGTTCCTGTCCTGTAAGCGGCCCTGCCGATCATATGGGCGGCGACGGGGGCGGTGATGAGGAGGAAGATGATCGCGGCTGTTCCTCGCGCCGTAACGTCCGGTTCCGCAAGATACAGCATCAGGGCAATAAAGATCAGGCCGAGGCCGAGAGTCCCGGCCTTGGTGGAAGCGTGCATACGGATGAGGGTGTCCGGCATTCGCAGGATGCCGAGCCCGGCAACGAAAATGAAAAATCCGCCGCTCACAAGACAGAATGCGACAAGCCATTCAAGCCAGGATTCAATCATCCAGTTCCTCCAGTCCTGTTCCCTGTTCCTTTCGTCTTTCGGTGTAGTGGGCAAAGGCTACGGTTGCCAGAAAGCCCAGCAACGCAAGAATTATGGCGACGTCGAGATATTTGTCCTGCCGGAAAAGGATGGCCATCAAACAAATGAAAGCCACCGCCACAAAGCTCAGGAAGTCGAGCGCGACAACCCGGTCTACCAGATACGGGCCGCGCAGAAGACGCAGGAGTCCGCAAGCTGCGCCGGTAAACAGAAAAAATCCGGCAATCATGAGGGCGCTTCCTATCGTCGCCGAGTCAATTTCCATCATCCCGTTATCTCCAGAATCCGCTTTTCAATACCGTTTTTTATAGATGCCCTGACTTTGTCCGGATCGCCGGCAAACATGGAGTGAAGGTAGAGGGTTTTGCGATCCTCCGAAATGTCGAGCATCAGCGACCCGGGCGTAAGGGAAATGTAATTGCCGAGCAGCAGGATCTGCATATCGGTTTCAACGTCCAGCGGGACGGCAATAATCCCGGGTCTTGAATAAGATTTGATGGTAAGTATCTCCCATGCCACCCGCAAGCTGGAAACAAGCAGTTCAAAAACAAATCTGACAATCAGGGCGGCTGTCAGCCAGGGCTTGCGAAAATATTTGTTGTCGCGCCCGTAAAGCGGCTGAATGAACCACAAAACCATCCAGCCGAGCGCGAAACCTCCCAAAAGGTTGAAAGCGGAAAACTCGGCTGTAAGCGCACTCCATGCAAGCATCAGCATGACGTTGAGCGAGAAAAGATATGCGGTCGAGTAAGAGTTCTCGTTCATCACGGCGTTTCCTCCAAAGCAGTTCCGGGAAGGTTCAAAACGGCCTGAATGTATTGTTCCTTGTTAACGAGCTGTTCCGCTATATCGTTCGCGACCGACAGGAATGGCTGCGGCCACAGGCCGATCCAGACAGTCAGCAAGGCCAAAGCGACACAGGGAGCAAGAAGGCACAACTGGCCAACCCGACTCCGGGGCGGAGAGCAGCTGCCGGTCTGGCCGTTCTGAGCGAAAAGGGAAGTATTTATCCCTTCGGGGTTCTTCTTCCAGAAAGCCTCGTTCCAGATTTTTATCATCGAGAAAACCGTGAAGAGGCCTGTGAACAGGGCGGCGGCGACGATAAACCAGGAATGCAGTTCCAGACCGGCGCTGATCAGGACAAATTTGGCCCAGAAGCCGGATAAAGGCGGCATTCCGGCCAGGGAAAGAGCGGGAATGAGGAAGATGAGAGAGAACCACGGAGCCGCCATGTAAAGGCCGCCCATGTTCTGGACGAAAGGCTTGCCCGTGCGCCGTTCGATAATGCCGCCGATGAGGAACAGGTTAGCTTTGACGATGATGTGGTGGATGATATAGAAAACGCCGCCCATGATTGCAGCCTTGGTGAAAAGCGCCAGCCCCATAATCATATAGCCGATCTGGGAGATGATGTGGAATGAGAGGATACGGCGGATATTCGACTGCACGGCAGCGCCCAGCACGCCGGTAACCATTGTCAGCCCTGCTACCCAGAGCAGAATCGTATGCGTCCACTGCACATCATGTGTAAACACAAGCGTAAAGACCCTGTAGAGCGCATAGACGCCCACCTTTGTCAGAAGTCCGGCGAAAAAAGCGGACACGGTGACCGGAGGCATGTGATAGCTGGCCGGAAGCCAGAAGAACAGAGGGAAGACTGCGGCCTTGATGCCAAAGGCGACCATGAAAAGAACCGCCGTGGCGGTGACTAAATTTTGATTTTCGACCTGCGGCACGGCCAGCGAAAGGCTTGCGAGGTTGAGATGTCCCGTCATGCCGTACAGGAGTCCGATTGCGCTAAGGAGAAGCAAAGTCGATATCAGATTGAGCGAGATGTATTTTATGGTTCCGTAAAGCTGGCGCTTTCCTCCGCCCAGCGAGAGCATGGCGAAGGAGGAAATCAGCATAACCTCGAACCAGACATAGAGGTTAAACAGGTCTGCGGTCAGGAACGCACCGCAAATGCCGCAAAGCAGGAAATGCAGGAACGGATAAAAACCGTAGCGCATGCGGTGATCGTCGATGTCGGCGAACGCGTAAACCGAGGCCGCCAGAGCTATGACAGCGGTTACGCAGAGCATCGCGGCAGCCAGCAGATCGGCCACCATTACTATGCCAAAAGGAGCGGGCCAGCCCCCCAGACTGACGGTGATAATCGTTCCGTCCGAAACGATGCCGAAAATCGCGAGCGACAGCAGCAGCAGCAAGGATGTGGTCAGAAAAGACAGACCGGCTTGCATCAGGCGTGTTTTCGGCAGGACTATGCCGGCGACAGCGGCGCAGAGGGGAAGCAGAATCGGTAAGATGAGCAGCCAGTTTTCCATTTTTCTTTCAAAGCTGTTTGGCAGTGTCCGGGTCTTTTCGGGCGATTTCGGCATTCAGAACCATGTTCCCGCCCAGTTCGTCCATATCGACGCTGCCGATTTCTTGATAGGCGCGGTAGGCAAGGACAAGGGAAAAAGCCAGAAGTCCGAAGCTGATTACAATCGCGGTCAGGATCATCGCCTGGGGAAGAGCGTTTGCGACCTGATCCGGAGGAAGGGTTTCTCCCAGTCTGATAAAGGCGGGTCTGTTCAGGGTCAGACGCCCTGCGCTGAAAAGAATCAGATTGGCTGCGTTCGAAAGAAGAACCAGCCCGAAAAGGTATTTTATCAGGTTGCGATCCAGCATCAGGTAAATGGCGCAGGCGACGATCAGTCCGGTCAGTATGCACAAGAGAACTTCCATCAGCGATCCTCCTCCAGCGCCAGAACAATCGTCAGGACAGCGCCGGTAACGGAAAGATAAACACCGATATCGAACAGCAGCACCGTGCTGACCGGCAAGGGGAAACGTCCATCGGCATAGGCGGGCAGCCACAGCCCGGTGAGAAAGGTTTCGCCCGCCAGTAACCCGGCAAGCCCCGCGGCGATGGAACAACCGACTCCCAGCATGCATACGAATCTGGTATCGAGATTTATGATTCTGCGGGTTTCCCACGAGCCGTAAGCGAACTTGTACAGCACGAAGGCCGCGGCGGTAATCAGGGCGCCGACAAAGCCTCCGCCTGGGTAGTCATGGCCGCGAAGCAGCATGTAGATCGCGAAAATCAGGATGAGGGCCATCAGGATGCGGGTGGCGGCTTTCAGTATGACCGAGTTCATGGCAGGCTCTCCGTATCGAACCGCTTGCGGCCGTGCCTGCGCAGTTTGATCAGCGCATAGCAGGCGAGGCTGGCAACCGCTACGACGGTGATTTCACCAAGCGTATCCATGGCTCGGAAGTCGACAAGGATTACATTGACGACATTGCGTCCTCTGGCTTCGGTGTAGCTGTTCGCGCCGTAATATTCGCTGACGCTCAGGTCGAACGGCTCCTGTATCATGCTTAACATCAGCGCGGTAACGCAAAGGCCGCTAAGGATGGCGATTGCGGCATCACGGCGTCTGCCGGTGCCGTAGCCGCGAGCGAAGTTGTGAAATACCGGCAGGCGTAGCGTGACCAGGGTCAGAAGGATAACTACTAGGATTTCCGTCATGAACTGGGTCATGGCGATATCCGGTGCGCTGAAGATGATGAATAACAGGGCTATTCCCGTGCCCGTTGTTCCCAGAGCGCATATCGCCAGCATGCGGGAGTGGCTGAAGACGATCACGCAGACGGAAAGAGCGATGAATCCGCACAGCGTCCACTGATAGAGGGGGATCTCTCCGATATTGCCCCAGAGTGAATCCGGGAGAAATGGCCGGTAAATCAAGGTGGATCCGGTCAGGGCAAGAAGGGTCAGGAAGACCGTCATGACGTAGAAGCGCTGTCTTCCATTTTGCAGCGCAGACGTCATGGTTTCGGAGAAGGACAAAGTGCCTTTGAGGATCTTGTCGTAAACAAGGTCGCCCGAGAGGGAAATTCCGCCGGGGGATCGTTGCAGGAAGTGATGCGCTGGGGCGAAATAACGAGCAAGCACGGCTCCGGCAAGGATAATGCCGAGCGATATGAACAAAACCGGCCCGAACCCGTGCCAGAGAGCCAGCTTGATCGCTTGCGACTCAGGCGAGAGACTGGTTAGCGCGCTCTGCATGAGAGGCATTACCCAGAAAGACGCGTAGGCAGCGCCGAAACCTGCCAGCAGTCCTGTGGCCGCCAGAAAAACCGGGGGGAAAACCATCGCGGCGGAAAGCCGTTTTGTTGTTTCAGCGGCAAGACGTCCCCTGAAAGGGGAGGACATAATAAAAAAACCAATTCCCGCCATCAGCGTGCCCGCAATGATGACGGTACCGGAAAACCATAGCGGGGCAACGGGGACGGAAAGGGCCGCCTCAAGCAGCATTTCCTTGCCGATAAACCCGAAGAATGGCGGCAGGCCGGCCATCGAGAGCGCGGCCAGAACAGCCGCCGTGTATGTCCAGGGCAGATACCGGCGCAGGCCGACAAGTTCTCTCCAGTCCCGGCTGCCGCTGGCTTTTTCGATATTGCCGACAACCATGAAAAGGGATGCCTTGTAGAGGGCATGAACGAGCAGGAAGACCAAAGCAGCCATCAGAGCCTTGGCGGTACCGGCGGCGAGGAACATGGCAATCGTGCCCAGCGCCATGACAGTCGTGTAGGCCAGCATCAATTTGAGATCCCTTTGCCGCATGGCCTGAAGGGAAGACCAGACCGCCGTTACGCCGCCCAGAAGGGCAAGAGACCAGAACCACAGTTCGGTGCCGCTCAGCGAGGGATGCAGGCGCGCCAGCAGATAAAGGCCCGCCTTGACCATGGTGGCGGAATGCAGATAGGCGCTGATCGGGGTTGGCGCGGCCATGGCGTTGGGCAGCCAGAAATGGAAGGGAAAGAGTGCGGATTTGGTCAGGCAGCTAAGGAGTACGAGGATGAACACGGCTGTATAGTAAGGGTGGCTCGTCAAATTCTGTCCGATTATGTCAGAGAGGTGATAGCTGCCTGCCGCCGAGCCGAGGAGAATAATCGCGCAGATGAGGCAAAGGCCTCCGCCCGCGGTTATCAGGATCGCCTGCAACGCATTGCGCCGCGCCAGCATATCCTCGTGCCGGGTGCCAATCAGAATAAAACTGGTTATCGTGGTCAGCTCCCAGAATACGAACATCGTTATCAGGTGATCGGCCAGAACCAGACCTAGCATGGAGAGCATGAAGCCAATCAGAATTGCCAATATGCGAGGAGCCTGCGGATGGCTTTTGAAGTATGCAGAAGAATAAATAAAAATCAGAAACCCTATAAAACTGATAATCAGGGCGAACAGCAGGGAGAGGCCGTCTATCCTGAAAGAGAGATCGATGCCCAGCATCGGCACCCATTCAAGGGCAAAGCGGATAACCTGTCCGTCTCTGGCGACTACGGGCAGGGAATGGCCGAGCAGCAACGCAAGTACAAGCATTGAGACACCAGCCCCGACCCAGGCGGAAAGGGGCTTAAGCGACAAGAGTTTTTCAGCGGGCCAGTCGATCATCATAAACCAGTCGTTGCTCCCCGATATGAATATAACATGCCGGAGGCTGCGGCCAAGCAGTTACGGAGCGGGTTTTAATTAAAGACGATCAGTTGAAAAAGGTTTGACTGGAGTCCGAAGAGCTTTTTAGGCGTCTGATGAATGGGGACTTCTGGACGGTGGCCAAAAGACGCTCCTTTGAAAACGGTTTTTTCAAGAACCCTTGCGCACCGTTGGAGGAGGCGCTGATAACGTTGCTTCTCTCGGTGTCGACGCTAAGCATGATTGCGAAGGCGTCCGGGTCGATTTTCTTCAGCGCGTTCAGGGTCTGATGGCCGTTCAGGCCGGGAAGGTGGATATCGATGAAAACTATGTCAGGGGCGTTTTCAAGGTAAAGAAGAATGGCTTCCTCTCCGGTCTTGGCATGAACCATGTCGTATTGCTTGTTCAGTATGCTGGCGGCGTAGGACGCTGTGAAGCGGTCGTCCTCGATAATCATTACCAGAGGATCCTCCCTGCGGCGACGGCGGATTGAGATGCTGCCGGTGATATGAGGGTCGGCCATCTTCTGGTAGGCTTCAATTCTTTTTGCGGAAATAACTTTGCTGTCGGCAAGTTTTTGCAAGATGTAAAGATTTTTGGAGACAGGATTGAAGTCGCTGAAATCGGCGCGCAGCTGGTCTGCCATTTTCTTATATATCATTCTAAGGCCTTTTTCCGCCGTCTCGTTATCCGCTCTGGCAAGGAAAAGAATGTCGTTATCGGCGAATTGATAAAGAAAGCCGTCCTGGTGTCCTGACCCCAAAGCCTGAAGCTCGTTAATGAAGGTTTTTCCTGCGGCCTTTGCATCGTTCAATTTGCGTGGTATGTCGGGCAGGCTGGTAATGACCATGTCGTGATCGAGTTTGCGCGAAAGTTCGAAGTGCATGCTTATCCAGCCCTGAGGATTTTGTTTCAGCCTCTCAAGGGTTGTAAGGAAATGATGTTCCGGGCTTTCCAGTACCTGTTTCATATTTCGATATTTCTGCAGATAGTATTATTTACATTATTGGTTAAAATATAATGTAAACAGGTTAGATCTAACAGAGATTTGCAGTAATTCCCTCATTTTTTGAACATACAGGATTTGGAATTTGCGGTCATGCGTTTTGATATGATTCTAAAGGGCGGTACAGTAGTTGCCGCGTCGGGCACTTGCGTCGCCGATGTCGCAGTGAAAAGCGGGAAGATAGCTGGAATTGGCGATTTTGCGTCCGGGGATGCGGCGGAAACTATCGATTGCCGGGGGCTGCATATTCTGCCGGGGGTCATCGATACGCAAGTCCACTTTCGCGAGCCGGGAATGGAGCACAAGGAAAGTCTGCGCACCGGTATGCTGGCGGCTGCGGCAGGAGGGGTATGCACGGTTTTTGAAATGCCTAATACCAATCCTCTTACTGTGACCCCGGAGGCGGTAGAAGACAAAATCAGACGCGCCGAGAAAGAGGCATGGACTGATTACGCCTTTTATCTGGGGGGCACGGCAGGAAACGCGGACAGGTTGGCTCTATGGGAGATGTTGCCAGGAGTGTGCGGGATCAAGATTTTCATGGGATCTTCGACCGGCGACCTGCTGACTGCGGAGGACGAAGATATAGAATCGATACTCTCAAGCGGCAACAGGATTGTTGCAGTGCATGCCGAGGACGAAAAAATCATGGAGGAAAATAAGAAGAGAATACTTGGGGGAAGCCGGGACGTACGGCTTCATCCATTCTGGAGATCGCCGGAATCCTGCCTGTCGGCAACCACCAGGCTTTTGCGGCTGGCTAGAAAGAGGGGTCGAAGAGTACACGTACTTCATGTAAGTACGGCAGAGGAGATCGAGGAGCTTGCCAAAAATCGTGATATCGCGAGCGTGGAGGTTCTGGTCAATCATCTAACTCTCTTCGCCCCCGACTGCTACGAGGAGCTTGGGACGCTGGCGCAGCAGAATCCGCCGATCCGCGAAAAGAGGCATCAGGAGGCGTTGTGGCGCGCTGTCGCTGAAGGAAAAGCGGATATTCTGGCTTCCGATCACGCGCCGCATACCCTGGAAGAAAAGGCCAGGCCGTATCCTGGAAGTCCGAGCGGGACTCCCGGCGTGCAAACTCTCGTGCCGGTAATGCTCGATCATGTGAACAATGGAAGATTGACGCTTGAAAGATTTGTATCGCTTACGGCCCATGGCCCCGCGAGAGTCCATAAAATTAGCGGCAAGGGCGATATCGCAGATGGGTTTGATGCCGATTTTACTATCGTCGATATGAATGCCGGTCGGGAGATTACCAACGCCCAGCAGAAATCGGCAAGCGGCTGGACGCCATATCATGGCAGGAAGGTGAAAGGCTGGCCGGTGATGACAATCCTGCGGGGAAATATCGTAATGAGGGAAGACGAGATTTCAGGCGCTGCCTGCGGGAAGACAGTCGAATTTCTTGAAACTCGTAGTTAGCTGGAGAGTTGGTCATAAAGAAAACGGTTTTTGTAGTTATGGAAGGAATAGCTTATTTATGTTATTTTGTATTAGTAAGGAGGTGTGGCATGGTCAAGAAAAGAGATGTCGGTGGAAACAATAAAAGTTTAACCAGTCTTAATGAAGAAGATTATTTCGCAAAGCTGAACGAGCAGGCGATAAAGAAGATCAAAAGCAGTCCGGAAAGCGAAAAAAAAGATACAGAAATAAAGAACTGAGCTAGACTTCTTCTATGAAGAATCCCGCACTGGAGGAAAGCTTCCTCTTTACTCCTGAATTCAATCAAGACGGCCTGATTCCGGCAATAGTCAAGGACTCGCGAAGCGGTGAAGTGCTGATGCTGGCCTGGATGAATAAATCGGCGCTCGATCAAACGCTCGCGACAGGGAAAGTCCATTTTTGGAGCAGATCAAGAAAGAAGCTGTGGCTTAAGGGCAAAACCAGCGGCAATTATCTGCTGGTTAAAGAGATTTATACCGATTGCGATCAGGACGCTATTCTTATAGCGGCTGAGTTGCAAGGTACAGCTGCATGCCATACCGGACGGAAAAGCTGTTTCTACCGCAGGATTGCGGAAGACGGCAGCAGTTTGATCTTTTCGGAAGCTTGATTTTTCGTGTATTACTAATTTCAAATATAAACAATTATTAATCAATTTTAGTTAAAATTTTTTATATATAGATTTAATCTCGGAGCCTGCTGAATATTGCGGCAAAGGGGATTTGCAGGCAAACTAGGTAACAAATCAAGGTTCAGATGAGATCTGTAACAAAAAAAATCAATCCCGACTGGTCTTTCAGCGTATCATCCAGGCCAAATAACATGAAAGCGCTTTTGAATGTTTCCGCGTCCCCGGCGCAAATCTGGAACAGCAAGATCAGCTGGCGTATTACTTTTGCCGTGTTCTTGACGATAATGCTGGTTCAGGCCGGAATCTTGCTGGTTACCATGCGAGATTACGAGAATGCAAGGCTGGGCGAACTGGTAGAAACAGGGCGTTCGGCGATGGTGCCTCTGATTGATACCAGAATTGTCGATCTGCTGGCGCCGCCGATTTCAGAGGAAGAAGCGGGAAGACTGCTGACAACGACTCCTGTTCGCGGCATGGCGATTTATTCCGCCGATCTCAACCTTATCAGGACTTATGGCGAGCCGGTTACCCTGGTGCTTCTTAACCGCGACAATTTACATCAGACGCACCGGAGCATTGATGGGAAGCATTACGAAACCATCTACAGGCCAAACGATCTGCGCCGCCCGTACATCATAGTTGCCCGTCTTGATTCCTCGGGTATAGGCGGTCAGGTTTATGCCTATGTCGAGCAGACAATTCTGGTCATGCTGCTGATGTCTGCTTTTGTCACCAGCGTTCTGATGCTGGCGCTGGGGCACTGGCTGCTGGAGCCAATCCTTTTCATGCGCAGCAACCTGCTTTCGGCTTCGGAGGATCCGGAAAATCCCGATATTCCAGATTCGCCGTTCAACTCTTCTGACGAAATAGGCGGAGCAATCGCTATTGCGCAGAGGCTGATAAGGCAGAATGCCGACAACATCAGGCGTATCAAAAGCGCAGCCGAAGACCAAATTCACAAGCTGGCCTATTATGACACCCTGACCGGGCTTCCCAACCGAACCCTGTTTTTGCAAAAACTCTCTGAACATACCCGGCTTACCGATGATCAGACAAACGGGAGCTTTGCAGTGGTTGCGATAGACCTTGATCACTTCAAGGATATCAACGATTCGATGGGTCATAATGTCGGAGACGCCATTTTGCGGGCTGTTGGCAAGAGGTTGCGATCAACCTTGCCGGCAAGCGCTGTAGTCGCGCGTTCGGGAGAGGATGAATTCGCGATAATGATGCCTCTTAATTCTGATATTACCAGCGCCAGGGATATCGGGGAGAGAGTGCTGAATGTTATCCGCATGGAGCCCTTCAAGGTTTTCAACGAAAACTTCCAGATCAGGGCTTCGATAGGGGTTTCGACTTATCCAGATGATGCGATAGACCCCGACCAGGTATTGAAGAACGCGGATATCGCTCTCAACCGGGCAAAGGAAGAAGGAAGGGATTCGCTTAAAGAGTATTCGGAAGATTTCGATATCGCCGTGCAGCAGCGTTTCCAGATGCTTCGCGATTTGCGCGATGCCATGGAGCAGGGACAATTGAGTCTTTATTATCAGCCCCAGCTCGATTTGAATACCGGCGAGCTTATCGGGGCCGAGGCACTGCTTCGCTGGTGGAAGCCTGATAACAGCAAGGAGGGCGGATATTTTATTCCCCCGTCAGAATTCGTCCCCATCGCAGAGCAATCCGGACTTATAGTCCCGATCGGGGAATGGGTGATCCGCGAGGCCTGCAAGGCGGCTTCGAAGTGGTTCACATCAGCGGGCAAACATATAAGAGTGGCGGTTAACGTTTCAGGGGCGCAGTTCCATCAAAGCGATCTTTGCTCTCTGGTAGAGGAAGTGCTCAAGGAGACAGGATTACCGCCAAACTGCCTTGAGATGGAGGTCACGGAAAGCGTATTTATGGATGACATCCAGCATACGATTCAGGTTTTACAACGGCTGCATGGCCAGGGAGTGGAACTGGCGATCGATGATTTTGGCACGGGTTACTCTTCGCTGTCATATTTGCGCCAGTTCCCTATCGACAGGCTGAAGATCGACCAGTCCTTTATACGCAACGCTCTTATCAACGCCGACGATGCGGCTATTACCCGCACCATCGTGGCTCTGGGGCATTCGCTTAATTTAAAGATTATCGCTGAAGGCGTTGAAACCAGAGATCACGAGAATTTTCTTATTTCAGAGGGATGCGACGAGGTTCAGGGGTTCCGTTATTCGCAACCTGTTCCGGAGGCGAAGTTTGTAAAATTCATGAAAGATTACAACGGCCAGCTTTCCAGTTTCGGCTGATCTCGAAGCTTTAGATATTGTTTCAGAATTTCCCACTCTTCTTTTCCTGCGAGCAGGAAATCCGCTTTTTTTGAAAGCGATTCTTTCAGGCGCTGCATGTACTCCTCGTGCGTAATCTCGTAACATCCGAATTGTTCCAGATGCCTGTTCGACCACTGGGTGTCCAGCATGGTGAAGCCGCCATGCCAGAGCCTTGCGGCCAGATGCACCAGAGCGATTTTGCTTGCTCCTTTTTCGCGGGAGAACATGCTTTCGCCGAAGAAGGCGCTGCCTATGGCCAGTCCGTACAGGCCGCCGACAAGCCTGCCGCCTTGCCAGTATTCGACTGAATGGGCGTGGCCCATATGATGAAGCTCGATATAAAGGCTCAAAATCGGAGGATTAAGCCAGGTATCGGGGCGGTTTTCAGCCTGCTCGGCGCAGTAAGATATTACAGCCTCGAAATCCGTATCGATCCTGATATCGTAGTCCCCTTTGCGGATTTGCTTGAGCAGCGAGCGTGGGATGTGAAGTCTGCTTATCGGAAGCTGGCCGCGGGTATCGGGATTTATAAGATAGATCTTTTCGGAACTGCTGCTTTCCGCCATGGGAAAGTAGCCTAGACGGTAAGCCTCAAGGACTGTCTGCGCGGTAATGACAAAGCTCATACAAAGGTTGAAACTATCTTGATGCCAGCTTCTTTTCAAGCCAGTGGATCGAGTATTCGCCGGAAAGAAACTCGGGCTGATCGAGAATCCACATATGCAGCGGCAGCGTCGTCTTTACGCCTTCGATTACCGTCTCGGTAATGGCGCGGCGCAGGCGTTTGATGCATTCCTCGCGGGTGCGGCCATGGACTATCAGTTTGCCGATCATGGAATCATAATGCGGCGGGATGGTGTAGCCCTGGTAGATGGCTGAATCAAAGCGGACGCCAAGTCCTCCCGGCATGTGGAACTGGGTGATCCTGCCCGGCGACGGCATGAATGTGTCGGGATCTTCGGCATTAATGCGAATTTCGATGGCGTGACCGCGAAAGCGTATCTTGTCGGGCAACGACAGGGGATCGCCGGCGGCGACACGAATTTGCTCGGCTACGAGGTCGATGCCTGTGATCATTTCGGTTACAGGATGCTCGACCTGGATGCGGGTATTCATTTCCATAAAGTAGAATTTGCCGTCTTCATAGAGGAATTCGATGGTTCCGGCCCCGCAATAACCCATCTTGCGGATGGTTTCGGCGGCAAGGGAGCCGATCTGATCGCGCTGGGCCTCGCTGATGACTGGAGACGGGCCTTCTTCCACTAGTTTCTGGTGGCGTCGCTGGGTAGAGCAATCGCGTTCGCCGATGTTAACGGCGCGGCCATGCGTATCGCCGAAAACCTGGATTTCTATATGGCGCGGTTTTTCAAGATATTTTTCAAGATAAACGGAATCGTCGCCGAAATTCGATTTGGCTTCGTATCTGGCGGTAGAATAGGCTTCCTTAAGGTCTTTCTCGCTACGGACGACCTTCATTCCCTTGCCGCCGCCACCGGAGACGGCTTTGATGATGACAGGGAAACCGATTTCCTTCGCGGCTTCGAGCGCCTGATCGGCGGTGGCAAGGACGCCGTCGGAGCCGGGAACGACAGGAAGGCCAAGACTTTTCACGGTGGCCTTGGCAACGGCCTTGTCGCCCATCTGTTCTATATGTGCGGCCCTGGGGCCGATAAAGGTAAAACCGTGCTCCTCGACCATACGGGCGAACTGGGCGTTTTCCGAAAGAAAGCCGTAACCGGGATGGATGGCATCAGCCCCGGTAACAGCGGCGGCGGTGAGGATAGAGGCTACGTTCAGATAGCTCTGCTTGCCCGGCGGCGGGCCAATGCAGACGCTTTCGTCGGCAAGACGCACAGGCATGGCCTCGGCGTCCGCCGTTGAATGGACGGCGACTGTCTGAATGCCCATTTCCCTGCAGGCCCGGATGATCCGAAGCGCGATTTCACCGCGATTGGCTATAAGAACCTTTTTAAACATAAGGTTTTAAAGTCCTCATTCAAGAATTAGCAGCGCTTCACCGAATTCGACCGGCTGGCCGTTTTCAACGAATATTTCCTTTACTATACCGCCGCGATCGGCCTTGATCGGGTTCATAACCTTCATGGCCTCGACGATAAGCAGCGTGTCGCCGGGTTTGACTTGCGCACCCTTGGTAATGAACGACGGCGCCCCGGGTTCCGGTTGCATGTAAACTGTGCCTACCATCGGGGAGATCACGGCTCCGGGATGAGCGGCGGCGTTATGTTCCAGCGTTTTGCCTGCGCCTTCCACTGTCTGCGGGATTGTCGGATCGGATACCATAGCCGGGTAGGCTGGAGAAGTGCTGGTTACAGTACCGCTGCGGCTAACTCTGATCGCCTGGTCGCCTTCGGAAACCTCGATCTCGCTCAGGCCTGTTTCATCCAGAAGTTCCGCGAGCTGGCGAATTGCTTCACTATCAATCTTCATATATCCGGTCGCCTCAAAACGTTGATACGGAAAGCTCTTAACTAGCCGAAGCGAAGGCAAAAGTCAAAGGCGGCCTCAAACGGGCGCAACTATTTCTGCTTATAAATAAGCTCTTGTGCGAATTTGTTTCTGTTTCCTGTTCTCAGGAGCGGGAGATTCCAGCAAGTTTATCCAGGGTTTCAATGGCCTCGACGTAACCTTCCGCGCCCTTGCCCTTGATGACGGCTTGCGCCAAAGGCTCGATATAGGAGAAGTGTCTGAAAGGCTCCCGCTTCGAGGGATCGGATAAATGAACTTCGATTATCGGAACGGCATGGAGCTTCAGGGCATCGTGGATGGCGACTGAAGTGTGGGTATAGGCTGCGGCGTTGATGATAATCCCGTCGGTGAGGCCGAGGGCTTCCTGAATCCAGGTGACAAGCTCGCCTTCGTGGTTGGACTGGCGGAAGGAGATTTCAATGTCCAATTTCTTGCCTGTCTTGTGGCACATGGTCTCGATATCGGCAAGGGTTTCCCTGCCGTAAATTTCCGGCTCTCTTGTGCCGAGCATATTGAGATTGGGGCCGTTCAGAACCAGAACCCGGCGCATGGCTTATCCTTTGCGGCCTTCTGCGAACAGGCGCCTGAAATCGCTTTCTTCGGGAAGTTTTTCCACCGGTACATAGATGATGTTGCCGGAAAGGAAGGTCGGCGTGGCATAAACGCCAAGTTTCCTGGCCAGTTCGATATTGGTTTTCATTATCGCCCTGATTTTCTCGCTTTCGGAGTCGGCCAACCACTTTTCGACATCGAGGCCGGTTTCCTGCGCTACCCGGTTAAGGTCGGAATTATCGAACGGGCCGTAGTGCCGGATCAGCAGATCATGCACTTCGCGAAACTTTCCCTGAAGTCCGGCGGCATAGGCAAGGCGGCCGATACGGTCGGATTCTTCCCCCATGGCAGGGAGCAGGTGGATCACCAGTCTGGCGTTGCCGTCTTCCTCGATTGCATTCAGGATTGTCGGATATATGTCCTTGCAGTAAGGGCATTGGTAATCGATGAACATAACTACGGTCAGATCCGCATTCTCGGAGCCGAATATCTGCTCCTGCGGGGCTTTTTCGGCCTGCTTGCGGGCGCTGTATATTCCGTAAGCCTTGTAGCCGACAATTACCACCAGAATGGCGATGGTGACGTAAATTATGCGAAGAAAGATTTTCATTTTTAAATCCTGTGGTCTGTTTACTTCTTTTTGCCTTCCCGAACCGAGCGAATGGCTTCCTTAAGGGCAACCGATCCAATATAGCCGCGAGCGATTTCCTCGCCGATGATGAAGGCCGGGGTGCCCATGACGCCGAGGTCTACACCGATAGTGCGGATTGTTTCCATCTCGGCCCTGACCTCGCTGCTTCCGGCATCCTTGCGAAGCTTTGCGACATCAAGCCCCGCGGAGGAGGCGATTTGCTCCATGGTTTTTTCATTTTTAGGCCCGCTATGCTTCATAAGAGCAGAATGAAATTCAAAATATTTTCCTTGTTTGTGAGCGGCGATCGCCCAAAGTGCGGCCTGTTCCGAGGAAGGGCTTAGTATCGGGTAGTCGAGCAGCACGAAGCGAACTTTCTTCTCCGTTTCAAGAACCTGATTGATATCGTCGAGCGCACGTTTGCAGTAGCCGCAGTTATAATCGAAAAATTCGATGATCGTTACGTCAGCGTCAGGATTTCCGACATAAGGGCGATCCTTGCTGTAGAGGTAGGAGGAATGGTTTTTCAGGCCCTGAGACTGTGCCTGCTGTTGCTGTTCTTCCTGGCGGGCGCGGTATTTCTCAAGGGCCTCTATTACTACCGATGGGTTTTCGATAAGGTATTCCCTGACAATTTCGCCGATCCTCTGTTTTTCCTGTTCGGAAGTCTGGGCGTTTGCGGGGGCTCCTGCAAGAGCGGCGAGCAGTATGGCGGAAATTGCTAAAAGGGATTTAAAGGTCATGTTACATCTCAAATGGTTAGCGAATCTGTCCCAATAGCATGGGGTATCTTTTGGCGAACGGCAAGTTTTGTAGAAGCTAACGCCGGTCTTTTTCTATTTTGATAAAATTAAGTATGTCTGAAGCCCTTTGATATTCCGGCGTTCCGGTTTTAAGGTTTCTCTTTGCTCCCTCCGCCAAGCCTTCCGCGTATTCCAGTTTGCCCTGGAGCAGGGCCTCTTCGGCCAGTTGCAATCTTGCTTCGGCCTCCCTGCCCATCCGTCCGTAGGCGGTAGCGAGCAAACGCCTTGCTCTCGCCGAGCGTTTCTCCGTCTGCAGGGCTCTGTTGAGAAGAGTGACGGCCCTTGAAAGAGATTCCTGGCCGGAGCCGGAGTTTTCGATCAGGACATGGGCCAGATCGATCTCGATAAGCGGAGCGTTTCCGATTTTGGCCAGAGCCTTTTCGTAGAGCGGTATCGCTTCGCCGAGACGTCCGAAGTCCTTGAGCATCTGCGCCTTCAGTTCAAGGAAGTAAGGGTTTGCGGGTTCGGCGGCAAGAAGCCTGTCAGCAAGCGAAATGGCTTCTTCCGTTTTGTTCTGGCGGTATGCGCTGATTGCTCTGGCGTAAAGCGAAGGGACGGAAGAATCGTTTTCGCTGTAATGCCAGATCACCTGCTCGGGGCGGATATAGCCTGAAAGTTTGGCTCTGATCCTGGAATGCTCCTCATCCCATTGCGGCGGATAGGGGTGCGGGCCTGAGGTCTGATAGGCGGCGTTTTTACGCAAGGCGTCAATGCGGTTCCGGCTAAGGGGGTGGGTGCGTATATATTCGGATTGCCGGGAGGCAGGCAATATTTCCTGATTTTCCAGCTTGGACAGGAAGCTTACAAGTCCGGCGGCACTGAGATCGGTTGCTTTCAGGTAGGCAATCGCCGCCTGGTCTGCGCTGGATTCCTGTACCCTGCTGTGGGAAAGAAAACGTTGTGTGGCCATGGATCTTGCGCCTGCGGAAACGGCTGCCCCCGCGCCGCCTTCCCCGGTGGCGAGAGCGACACCTATTCCAAGAAGAGCGCCAAGCATGCTTTCGTAAGAGGCGTTCTCGTAGGCCTGTCGCATGCGGACAAGGTGGCCGCCGCTGATGTGGCCCAACTCATGGGCAATGACGCCCGCAATCTCTCCGGCGTTATCGGTTTTATCGATGAGGCCTGTGTAAATGAAAATATTTTGGCCTCCGGCCACGAAAGCGTTGATCTGATCGTTCTGGATGATGACGATATTTACGCTGTCCGGGCTTATGCCCGCCGCCTTGGCAAGAGGGGTAGTCCAGGCTTTAAGGATATTTTCAATTTCCGTGTCCCTGATAACGGTCATATTGGAGCTTTGGGCCTTGGCGGGATCAGGGGCGGCAAGGACAAGAAGGCACAGCATGAAGGCGGCAGCGGCCAGCGCAATATGCCGGAAGCGTCCTGAGACAAGTTGTGTATAGTAATATTTCACGTCCGGGTTATTATCCTGTTATGATGGATAAGTATCATACTGCTAATATTTAGGATGTCCCAGTTTATCATTCAATGGATAGATTTTATCTGGCTGCCGCTTACATACGCGGTGGTGCCCAAACACCACCGTTATCTGGCGCTCGGGTTTGTCCTGTGTTGTATTTTCAGCCTTCGGCTGGAGAACGAGCTGTTTGAGAGGATGGGGTATCCCGAGGGCATTACCGGCTGGATCAGCATGACCTCATATGCCAGAGGACTGATAATATACTCGGTCGCCATAATGGGATTTTTGATGCTTTCGCATTTTTCTCCGAGAACCCACGGGATTATTTATATGGCGGCCGCGCTCAGCATCTATATAACCACTTTTCTGATCTCCATAACAGTAATGGCAATATGAGCCGCAACAAACCAAAGACAAGGGTCAAAGCATCCCGGGGACGCAAGACGTCCTCGACACGCTGGCTGCAAAGGCAGATCAACGACCCTTACGTTGCCAGGGCGCAACAGGCCGGATACCGGTCTAGGGCGGCCTTCAAGCTGCTGGAGATGGACGAGAAGCTTAACCTGCTGAGGCCGGGGTTGCTGGTGGTTGATCTGGGGGCGGCTCCGGGCGGATGGAGTCAGGTGGCGGCGCAAAAGGGCTGCGAAGTGGTCGCGCTCGATTTGCTGGAGATGGACGAGATTTCCGGAGTGCTTTTCGCGCAGATGGATTTTATGGATGACAAGGCGCCAGAGGCGTTGCGGGAGATGATGGGAGGTAGGCTCGCCGATCTGGTGTTGTCCGACATGTCGCCGAATACCACGGGACACAAGGGAACCGATCACTTGAGGATAATGGCTTTGGTAGAGGCGGCCTACGAGTTCGCGGTGGAGGTTATGAAACCTGGCGGCTCGTTCGTCGCCAAGGTGTTTCAGGGAGGGACGGAGAACGAGTTGCTGGCGAGAATGAAAAAAGATTTCGCTGCCGTTCGCCACATCAAGCCTCCGGCCAGCCGCAAGGAGTCGGCGGAGCAGTATGTCGTGGCCGGAGGTTTCAGGGGGCGGGGATAAATAACTTCCTTTTTGCCGGGGGCTGGTGTTATAGTGCCGTGCAAATTTCGTTAAAAGGCCTTTAACTATAAAGGAATTTGCATATGTTCAAAAGCCGCGCCCTTCGAGAAGCCCTCACCTTTGACGACGTTCTGCTTGTGCCTGCCGAAAGTCAGGTGCAGCCTTCAGAGGTCGATATATCGACAAGGGTAACACGTGATATTGTTCTGAATATTCCGCTTCTTTCGTCGGCGATGGATACCGTTACCGAGGCGGATCTGGCGATCGCGATGGCGCAGCACGGAGGCATGGGAATCCTGCACCGCAATATGAGCGCCGAAGAGCAGGCTGCGCAGGTTCGAAAGGTCAAGCGTTTCGAGTCCGGCATGGTGGTCGATCCGATCACTACCCGGCCTTATACGACATTGGCGAATGCTTTGGAACTGATGAAAAAGTATGGCATATCGGGGATTCCGGTGACCGAGGAAGATGGCCGGCTGGTTGGAATTCTCACCAACAGGGATGTCAGGTTCGCCGAAAATCCGGGTCAGCCGATACGCGAACTGATGACTTCGGAAAATCTGGTGAAGGCCTATAACAGTGTCGACAAGGAAGAGGCAAAACGTCTTCTGCACAAGCACCGCATCGAGAAGCTTCTGATCGTTGACGACAACGAGAAATGCATCGGCCTTATCACCGTCAAGGACATAGAAAAATCAACACTTTATCCGCAGGCGGTCAAGGACAGCCGGGGACGTCTGATGGTCGGGGCGGCGGTCGGAACCGCGGACGGAATAGAGCGTGCCGAGGCTCTTTGCGAGGCGGGAGTGGATGTCGTGGTCGTTGATACGGCTCACGGTCATTCGCACAAGGTTCTGGAGACTGTCCGCGCCATCCGGAACATGCGCAAGAACGATCTTCAGATCATGGCCGGAAATGTGGTTACCAAAGATGCGGCGCTGGCGCTGGTTGAAGCCGGAGCCGACTCGATCAAGGTGGGCATCGGGCCGGGTTCCATCTGCACGACGCGCGTAGTCGCGGGGGTGGGGATGCCTCAGCTGACGGCGGTAATGGATGTCGCCGAGGAATGCGCGAAAAAGAAAGTCCCCGTGATCGCTGACGGCGGTATCAAATATTCCGGGGATCTTGCCAAGGCGATCGCCGGCGGCGCGGATTGCGCGATGCTTGGCAACATGTTCGCCGGAACCGACGAGGCGCCCGGAGAGGTCATTTATTATCAGGGACGTTCCTACAAGTCATATCGCGGCATGGGATCGGTCGGGGCGATGGTCAAAGGATCAGCCGACCGCTATTTCCAGGCCGGAGTTACTGCCAGCAACAAGCTGGTTCCCGAGGGGATTGAAGGCAGGGTGCCTTACAAGGGGCCAATCTCCAACGTAATACATCAGCTTGTCGGAGGATTGAAGGCAGCGATGGGGTATACCGGCTGTCGGGATATCACGGAGTTTAAAAAGAACGCCGAATTTGTTCGCATGAGCTCTTCCGGATACAGGGAAAGTCATGTGCATGACGTTACCATCACGCAGGAAGCGCCGAACTACAGGCAGGAATAAGGCTTTCCGGCTCAGGATGAGGCAATGCGGGTTAGCGGATGTCGGCCAGATAATAGGTGCTGTCGTCCATGCTTACATAGCGCGCCCATTTCCCTGAGGCTACGGCGTCAAGAGTGGGAGTGGGCTGGCCAAGGCGCATGCGGTAAATCCAGTAATTTGCCAGAACCCGTTCGACATAGGCGCGGGTCTGGGCGACGGGGATGCTCTCGACGAAGAGAAGCGGATCCTCGATATTTCGCAGCTTGTCCTTCCATCTGGCGAGTTTTCCGGGGCCGGCATTGTAGGCGATTGCCAGCGCGAAAAGATCTCGGTCGATATTGTTGTGGCCGAGGAGATCTTCCACGTAACTCTGGCCAAGTTCAATATTGACCAGCGGATCCTTAAGATGAAAGCGCCCGTCCGAACCCTTGTAATTCTGGTTGCCGTCCACATAGCTGGCGGTGGCGGGCATCAGCTGCATTAGGCCGGTCGCGCCGCTGCGGTTTTCGGCGGCGGGATCGAAGCGAGATTCCTGGCGCATGATGGCGTGTATCAAAGCCAGATCCACCTTGTAACCCTCTTTTGGTTGCCATGGCACAATCGGGTAAAGGGCCGCATCATAAAAGCCGCCTTTCGGATGGGGGATGGCGTTAGCCAGTTTCATAGCCAGGGACGGCAGGCTTTCATGGCTTGCATAGGCCAGAAGCGCGGTTCCGATTTCATCGTTCTCGCTGGCATCGATCTGCCGCAACTCAGCTTCGGCGAGGCGCGTCTGATCTGCCTGAAGCAGCAGCAATGTGCGTCTTGCGGCAGGATTTGAAACAATTATTTTGCGGTGGCGATCTGTATAAACTGGTATATCCCAGTTGAAGGCGTAATTTCTGCCAAGGGCTCTGGTCGCGATCAGGCCGTAAAACGTCCGCGGCCATTCGGAGGATTTCTGGAGCCAGTAGCTAACCGCGCGATAATTGCCCGTCCGCATATGTGATCTCGATGCCCAGTATGCCGAGGCGGAAATTGTCCATCCGGAAGCATAGGGAGAGCTGGCGGCCACCTCGAAATATTTTGCGGCAAGCTCGTATTTCCCTTTTCTCCAGTTTACCAGACCTGCAACCCATCCAGCCAGCGGCACCTTGTTTCCCGACCGGCTTACGGCGGCATGGGCATGGGTAAAAGCCTTCTCATAATTGCCGGAATGCAGTTCTCCGTACGCGATATAGCCCTTGAGAATATCCTGCTCGGTTTCGTCGAGAAGCGCTTTTGTATTTTTATCTTCGAGCAGTTTTAACGCCTTGGCGGGGGAGCCGAGGTCGACTTCCCTGCGTATAGACCGGACTATGCGGCCAACTTCCTTGCGGGTAGAAGCGCTGCGATCTCTCGGGGAAACGTAGGCTTTGCTTCTGTCGTCCGCAGATTCGAGATATCCGTGTATTCCCTTGACGGAAACAGGTTTGCGCAGAGCTTCACGCTTGCTGTTTTTGGCTGCGGCAAGGCGGTATACTTTCGAGGCTCCCGGATAGTCGGCATACAGTTCGAGCCAGTTTGCCAGTTCCTCGAAGGACGATACATAGGCTGTAGGGTGGAGGTAGCGTTGCTGAAGCACGTGACCGAGCAGGCGGAAGTCTTTCAGGGTAAGCAGAAGTTCGTCTGCCCTTTCGATATCGCCTTTGGCCTGAGCGGCGAAGATCTCCTTGTAGATATTGGCGTCATCTTCAGACATTTTTTTGTCTGGCGCAGGCACAGGTTTGGCATGAGGTGCGGGGGCTTTCTGCTTTTCAAAAGACGTATAGACAAAAATTTTTGAAAATGTTTCCGGTTTTTTGGACGGAATGACGGTTATTGCCGCCTCCGGCGTGGCTTCGGGCTCGAAATCCACAGCTTCGGAAGTCTGGTCAGCCGGATCTTCCCCCTCATCACTGTTATCCAGATTGATGCCCAGCAGGGTACGGAAGCTGTCAAATGACAGCAGTCTTGAAGTAAGGTCTTCGTCGGCGGAAGGTGATGGCCGGACGTTACCGATAGCGGAGTGCCCGCCTGAGTTCCGGCTGGCAATTGCCGCATCCATGATAAGGCGGTCTTCCATTGTGTTTCTGGTTTCGTAGAAGCCCGTAATCTCGCTGACCGGCTTGTTGCCGGGTAGGGGGGCCGCTTTTGTAGAAACCTGAATTTGCTGCTGTTTCCTCGGGGGCAAGGGGACGGACGATCCCGCCCGACAATCCGCTGCCCACATTCCGCCGGCTACAGCCAAAAGTATCAGCGCCTTTGCCGATACCTTTCTAGCCATTATTTTTCTGTACATAACGCGTTTTCCATACACCAAACCGGAAATCCTGTCCAGAAAGTTCGACCCTGTGGCCGCTATCCAAGGGACAGAGCGGATTTGCGGAGATGAATAAAAATGATTTTCAGATTAAACGTCAGCGGATCAGATTCATCTCCATACGCTTTCTCTGCAGCAGGAGAAGATCGTCCCATGCCGCACGTTTCTGCGATGGAGAGCGCAGCAGGTATGAGGGATGGAAGGTGGCGAGCGCAGGAATCGATTCGCCTTTCACCTTATAAGAGTGCCAGATTTTTCTCAGGCGGGTGATGCCCTCGTTTCGCCCTAGCAGGGCCTTGGCGGAAACGCCGCCGACGAAAACGAGGATATCTGGGGACACCAGCTCTATATGCCTTTCGATGAAGGGCAGGCTTGTCTCGATCTCTCCCGGAGCAGGTGTGCGGTTTCCCGGAGGTCTCCAGTTAAGGATGTTGCTGATGTAAAGAGAATTACAGGGATCCGTGCCCTTACGGGAAAGGCCGATTGCCTCGAACATGCGGTCTAGCAGCTGGCCGCTGACGCCGACGAAAGGTTCGCCCAGTCTGTCTTCATCGGCTCCGGGAGCTTCGCCGACGAGCATTATTCTCGCTCCGGGATGGCCGGTGCCGAAGACCAGGTTGGTCGCGGTTTTGCGGATGGCCAGTCCCTCGAAATTCCTGATGGTTTCTTGCAATTCCTCAAGAGTGCTTGCGCTTCTTGCAAGGTGCCGCGCCTGGGCCGATGCTTCAGATGAGCCCAGCATCGCGGGCGCTGCGGGGGGCTGTCCTGAGGGAGCCTCGGCTCTGTTTTTTTCCGGAGCTGCCGGGTCGGAGGTTTTTTCCTTAGGACGCAGATGATCTACCGGCGACGAAGCAAGCACTTCATCGGCTCCGGCATGAAGGTGCCATTCCAGTGCGTCCAGCAGGATATCCGCCGGAATATTGCCATCGGTAAAATTTATTTCTGCCATACTGTTGTTAAGCATTATAGCGTACTATGATAATCTGCAAGTCAAGCCATTTGGAAAAGTCCTTACATGTTGTTCAAATCGGAAAAAAAACGGGAGAGGCTTGAGTTCGACGTGGTCATCGTCGGCGGCGGGCCGGCTGGTCTGGCCTGCGCCATAAGGCTGAAGCAGGTCAATCCCGGCCTGTCGGTGTGCGTTATTGAGAAAGGCGCCGAGATCGGGGCGCATCTCATATCTGGGGCATTGCTTGATACCCGTTCACTTGACGAACTGATGCCGTACTGGAGGCTCAAGAGGTCTCCGGTAAAGATACCGGTAATCAGCGATATGTTCCTCTTTTTAACATCCAGGCTGGCCTTGCCGCTGATCGTACCGCCGCAGATGAAGAACAGGGGGAATTATGTTGTGTCCCTCGGGGCGCTCGCCAGATGGATGGCTGGTATAGCTGAGGATCTGGGCGCCGAGATTATTCCGGGGTTTGCCGCTGCGGAAATCCTTTTCGACGAGGAAGGGGCGGTAAGGGGAGTGGCCACGAGGGCAAACGGGGAGGATCCAGGCGTGGAGCTTGCGGCAAGGCAAACGGTATTTGCCGAAGGCTGTCACGGCTATCTGTCTCGCCAGATAATAGAAAGGTTCGGCCTCGCCAGTAACAGCAAGCCGCAGACCTATGGTCTCGGCATCAAGGAAATATGGCAGATAAAGCCCGAGAACCACCGCGAGGGGACGGCAATTCATGCCGTCGGCTGGCCGCTGCCGTTCGATACATATGGCGGAGGGTTCGTCTATCATATCGAGGATTGCAAGCTGGCTCTGGGTTATATCACCGGACTTGATTACAGCAATCCCTATCTGGCGCCTTTCGGAGAGATGCAGCGCTTCAAGTTGCATCCTCGTATCAGAAAGCTTCTTAAGGGCGGCAAGAGAATCGGTTTTGGAGCCAGGACGATTGTCGAGGGAGGATTCCAGTCAATTCCAGAGCTTACCTTTCCCGGGGGGATGCTTATAGGCGATTGCGCCGGTTTTCTTGATATACTCAAAATAAAGGGAATTCATACGGCGATGAAATCCGGCATGGTTGCGGCGGAGGCTCTGGGGGAGTTTTTGTCCAATACGGTGCATGCCAGCGAGTGTCTTGCCTATCCGGAAGCGCTGAAAAAAACATGGCTTTGGAGGGAACTAATCTCTGTACGGAATATCCGGCCAGGTTTTTATAAAGGATTGATTGCCGGAATGATTAACGCGGGTTTTGAGGCTTTTACGGGGGGGATTTCTCCCTGGACGCTTGGGACAAGGCGCGATTTCGCGCAGCTTAAAAAGTTGCGTTTTGCCTCGCCTATCAATTACGGTGAGCCTGATGGGGTTATTACCTTCGACAGGATTTCTTCGGTATATCTGTCAGGTACGGATCATGCCAGGGAGCAACCGGGTCATATCATACTGAAAGACCCGGAAGCGCCAGTTGAAGTAAGTCTGCCCGAATACGGCGAACCGGCGCAACGTTACTGTCCGGCGAGGGTATATGAGATTGTGCAGGGAGTATCGGGACAACCTGAATTCCGGATAAGTGCACAGAATTGCGTTCACTGTATGGCCTGCGACATCAAGGATCCGCTACAGAATATCGTGTGGACGGTTCCTCAAGGGGGCGACGGGCCGAATTACTCGAATATGTAGATAAGGAAGTGGCATGCCCAGAAATCGATTATTCAGTTTTCTTTTAATTATTTCTTCCGCGGGCATTCTTTACGGGTGCAACGATTCGCAGGCGCAGGCGGACGCGGCCAGTAAAAACGCGGGCGGCAAGCTGGAGGTGCAGGCCAGTGCGGAAATCCAGCCTGCGGCAAGGCAGAGGGCAAATGCTCCTCTTACGATCAACAGCCATTTCGGCAATTATCTGTGCGGAAGGTTCGCCCAGCACCATCAGGACTGGGAAAACGCCAGCAGGTTTCTTGACAGGGTGATCGAGGGCGACAAGAAGAATCTCGATCTCAAGAAGCGGGCGATGGTTCTGTCGATCGGTTCCGGTCAGGCGTCCGATGCAATCCGGATTGCCCATGAGTTGAAAGAACAGGGGGAGGCCAATTCTCTGGTTCAGCTTTTCCTGGCTATCGAATCCTTTGCCGGGGAAGATTACAAGGAGGCTTCGCTCCGGCTTGACGGCATGCCTGAGGGCGGGATGGCCGATTTTATCAACCCGCTTCTCAAAGCCTGGGCTGCGGCGGCGGAAGGGAAGCTGGAGCTTCAGAATCTGCCGGGCAATCCGGTTCATTCTTACCATGCGGCGCTTATCGCCGGGTATCTCGGCAAGTATGGGGAAGTTCCCGCCATTATCCAGAACGCGCTCAAGTCTTCGGGGCTGAGCCTTTCCAATCTGGAAAGCATCGCGGATATGTATGCGGGAGCCGGGCGGAAGAAAGAGGCTATCGATACATATACAATGATCCTCAAGGAAGACCCCGAGAACGCCGCGATTACTCGCAAGCTTGAGAGCCTGCGCAAGGGAGAGACGGCGAAGTGGGCGGACAAAAGCAAGGTGACCAGCCCGAAACAGGGGGTGGCTCAGGCGCTTTTCGATATGGCAAGGGTTCTGTTCGGGGAATACAGCGACGACAGCGCCAGAGTATTTTCGCAAATGGCTCTTTATCTTCAGCCGGAAATGAATGAGGCAAGGCTGCTGATCGCGGTGATCGACACCCGCAACGACCGTTTTCAGGAAGCCATCAACCAGTATCAGGCGATAGGCGAGAATGACGATTCCTGGCCTGATGCAAGGAAAAGAATGGCGGAGCTTATGGCGAAAACAGGCCGTACAGAAGAGGCGATAGATATCCTCAGTCAACTTGTTAGTAAAAACAAGGATGTTGACGCCCAGATACAGATAGGCGACATATTCCGACAAAAGGATAATTTTGCCTCGGCTCTTGATTCATATAATCAGGCAGAGGAAATGATGGGCGGTGAAATCCCTCCACAATACTGGCATTTGTTATATGCGCGGGGGATGACGCTTGAGAGACTCAGGAAATGGAACGAAGCCGAGAAAGACCTGATCGCCGCTCTCGAACTCCAGCCGGAACATCCTTATATCATGAACTATCTTGGATACGGATGGACAGAGCAGGGGATCAGATTCGACGAAGCTCTCGAATTGTTGCAGAAGGCGGCTGCGTTGCAGCCTTCGGACGGGTATATCAGCGATTCACTGGGATGGGTCTATTATAATATGGGCAAGTACGGCGAAGCCATTCCGCATCTGGAAAAGTCGGTCGAGCTTATGCCATACGATCCGGTTATCAACGATCATCTCGGCGATGCGTACTGGCAGGTCGGCAGGAGACTGGAGGCCGAGTTTCAGTGGCAGCGCGCAAAAAATTATTCCGATGACGAGGATCTGACTGTTAAATTACGTCAGAAGCTGATCAGCGGCCTCAGGCATCCGGAGCAGATCAAGGAAGCCAAGGGAGAGGCAGTTGTCGGCGGCGAAAGCCCGTAAGCTGTTTGACAATTGCCAAAGTCAGCGCCATGTCACATTTCCGCCCGGCAACCCGCAGAATATTTGCACCGGCAAAGATAAACCTTTTTCTGCATGTTACCGGGCGGTATCCGGACGGGTACCATCAACTGGATTCGCTGGTGGTTTTTGCAGATATCGGCGATGAACTGGTTCTGGAGCCGTCGGTCGATTTTTCCTTTGAGGTCAGCGGACAGTTCGCCGGGCAGTTCAGCGCCGCGGAGCTGGACTGCAGCCCTAATTCCCGCAATCTGGTGGTTCAGGCGGTCTGGAAAATGGCCGAGGCGTCGAGAAGGAAGCCCGGTATCAAGGCAAGCCTTAAGAAAAATCTTCCCCTTGCCTCCGGTCTCGGCGGCGGATCTGCGGATGCGGCGGCGATCATCTGGGAGCTAATGGAACGTTGGGGATTGCCGCGGCAAACGCCGTTTCTCGATAATCTGATGGAGGAACTCGGGGCGGATGTTCCCGCATGCCTTGATTGCCGCGCCGTGAGAGTAAGGGGCAAAGGGGAGCGGCTTCAGCCGGTTAAGGAGATTCCCGAAATGCCGGTACTGCTGGTTAATCCGGGGGCGGTTTGCAAGACAGGCGTGGTGTTTTCTCTTTTTCCAGGCCCTTTCAGTAAGGATATTGAAATGGGCGACTCTTTTGCCAGCAAGGATGCCCTGATAGAATTTCTGCGGGGCTGCGATAACGATCTTACCTGTACGGCTGCAAGCCTGGTTCCGGAAATAGAGGCAGTTCTCTCCGAACTCAAAGCCTCGAAGGGGGCGCTTCTCAGTCGTATGTGCGGCTCGGGGGCGACCTGTTTTGCGTTGTTCGACGATGAAGAGGAGGCATTCGAGGCAGCAGAATCGATCTCCTTCAAATATCCTTTATGGTGGGTGAGATCGGGGTGGATCAATCGCCCGCAGAGATATTGATTAAACCGTTATTTACTGAATTTCTGTGAGAAACACGGCTATCGTTAAATAATTTACTTTATTTCATTTTCCAAAATCATTTATATTGCTTCCATGCCACAGGAATAAATCGGGGTAAGATCAGGTATGGGTATCAAAAGAACGCCCACGGGCCGCATATATTATGACGCCGGCGACGAACGTCAGGCGCAGATGGTCGGGCTGCTCGGGCAGCTCGGCGACAGGCTCAAGCGCAGCGAGCAGGAGCGCGAAGAGCTGTGGAAAGAGATGCAGGAGTACCGCAAGCTGATCTCCGATATCGAGGACAAGGCGGCAACCAGCGAAAAAGTATTTCTTAATATTCAGGGCAAATTATCGCGGACGGAGAAGCTGGAGTCGGAGATCCTGAAGCGGCAGGAACTGCTTGAAAAGAACCAGCAGGAGCATTTCCGCAAATATGGCGATGGCAGCAAGAGCTATGACGAGGTTGTCCGCAGGCTTGAGGAAAGCGAGACTTTGACAGCGGCGCTTGCCGAGAAGCTGGAGAGTTCCGAGAGCCAGCAGAAGCGGCTTGACCGGAGAATAGAAAAAATAACCCAGGATCGAATGAGGATCGCCCGCAAGCTGGAGCGGATGGAAGAGACGCTGCTGGAGACGCAGGACGTTCTTCGGGCAAGAGCTCTGGTTTTGCTGACCGATCAAAGTCTGGCCGCCCAGACCGCACTGCCTCAGCTTCCGGCAGAGATAAAGCCGGGGCAGCAAGACGCTCCGGCGAACGACAGTCAGGCTTATGCGTGGTGGAAGCAATTCATGCAGCCGCAGACGGTCAGTACCACTTTTCTGATGGTGCTGGCGCTGCTGCTTGGATGGTCGATCAGCGAGTGGCAGACATCGAGGATTCCCTCGGTGGCGGTTCTCGAGGATGGAAGACTGGCGAGACTTGAGTATAACAGCGCGCAGGCGATTCAGGACAAGGTTGCGCCGGAGGCGGATGAGACAAAGGTGGCCGGTGCGGTAATGCCCGAAGACCGGAGGTCTTTGGCAAAAGCTCCGGCTGCAGATGAAGTACTGCCTGCCGTGACCGGTGAATACGATCTGGAGGCCGGAAACGAGAGCGGCAAGCTGGCGGCCGAGCCTTTGAACACCGGTGATTATGACGACGAAGCCTTGCTTGAGGAGATGCTGGAGGATCCGGATGCAGTGGCGGCAAAGCTTAACGCCATAGAGCCTTCGGCGAGCAGTGTTGCGGGGTCGATCGAAAAGGCGCTGGAGCCTGCGCTCCCGGAAAAGGCCCGCAGCGAGAGCAGGCAGGCGGCCTATACTCCTTCTGCCGGACAGGTTTCCGGCCTCAATCCGGATCCGTCGTTGCCGGAGCCGGTTAAGAAAATCGAGAAGCAGGCTTTCGAAGGGGGCGCTTCGGCACAGCACGATCTTGCAGCCATTTACACCGCAGGTTATGGCGGGGTTAAGCAGAACTACGAAAAGGCTTCGTTCTGGTTCAGGAAGGCGGCGGATCAGGGAGTTGCCAACGCATGCTACAATCTCGGGGTTCTTTACCATCAGGGGCTTGGTGTGAATCAGAATATCGACGAAGCCATCAAATGGTACAAGGAGGCGGCCAGCCTTGGCCATCCGGAAGCGCAGTATAATCTGGGCATAGCATATATCGAGGGTATCGGGGTCAGTTACGATCCGCAGAAGGCAGCTGACTATTTCGAAAAAGCGGCGAGCCAGCAGATCATGGAGGCGGCCTATAATCTGGGACTGATCCATGAAAACGGGCTGCTTGGCAAGTTGAGTCAGGAAGAGGCTTTGCTCTGGTACAAGACGGCGGCTGACTGGGGTAGCGCCGAGGCCAGAGGAGCAATGGAGCAACTGGCCAAATCGCTCAATATCAAGCCTGAAGAGATCGACCGGCTGGTAGATCTGGCAAATGCCAAAAAACCTGCCGGTAAGACCGGGGCCGGGAACAGTAACGATCTCCATAAAAAAAAACCGGTAGTTCCGGCGGGGCAGGCTGTAGTGGCGCAGATACAGGCGCAACTGATGGATCTGGGCTTGTATCCGGGCCCTGCTGACGGCGCTTTCGGCCCGTTGACACGGGATGCCATACGCACATATCAAAGAATGAACGGCCTTGGTATCAACGGGGAGGCAAACGAGGATTTGCTGATACATATGCTTGCGCGTAATCTTGAGGAAGGAGCGGCAGGAGAGGTCGGCTCAAGAGAGCAGTAGCCTCATATCCAGTCAAATCCGTATATGTTGAATTTCAAGCATGACACGGAACGGCAAATGAAAGTTCTGTATGAAGGTAAATGGGCCAGGTTTATCGACGATGGCGGATGGGAATATGCAGACAGGCATACCTCTAGAGGCATAGTCGTCATAATTCCCGTAACGGCCGACGGAGAAATCATTCTTGTGGAGCAATACCGCAGGGCGGTTAAATCGCTGGTAATAGAATTGCCGGCCGGCCTTGTCGGGGATTTTGACGGAGATGAAAGCTTCGAAGCCGCGGCAAAGCGCGAACTGCATGAAGAGACGGGGTATGAGGGGGAAATCGCTTATCTGATGCGCGGCCCGCTTTCGCCCGGAATCAGCAGCGAGGTGGCGGATTTTTACCTGGCTTTCGATCTTGTAAGAACAGGAGAGGGTGGCGGTGACGAGGATGAGAATATTACCGTGCATGCGATACCGCTCGACCAGGCTTGCGACTGGCTAAAGAAACAGACTGACCAAGGCAAATACATCGAGCCGAAAGTCTATGCCGGACTATTTTTTGCCGGGAGACGCTGATCAGCTGAAGGCGGGCGCGAAAGTCTCGGTAAATACGAAAGTTTGCGGTTTTTCGACTTTAGTAAATACAGTGCTTCTTGGATTTACGAGATCAAGCAAGTCAAGGTCAATCAAGGCTTTTCTAAATAATTCAATATTTTCTTTTCGGAGCGATTCCAGTTTTTCAGTTTCATCGGGGCCAAGCTCTAATCCGCCATCGAGCTTATCGGTTAAGGGCCGCATTTTTTTATAAAGCACCCGTGAAGCTTCGTAAGTGTCCTGCATATTCTTGTGCTGGATCTGTATTTCGCAAGGAATAGGCTCGGGGTATTTGTTAAGGTAGATTACTACATTTAAATTAATACCGACGTAGCCATGCGCTTTGGGCCATTCAAAGAAATCTTCAATATCGTCGATTTCGGGATTTTCTTTCGAAGCCAGGTAGTAATTCTTTTTTTCCATCCTTTCATGGAAAGGGTGGGAATTTTTGCCGGGGCCAAAGATTTTTCTGAATGTTTCGATTTGCTTGGGATCATCGAAAAGAATGCGGAGGCGGCATAAGTCAGGAACCTGGGAAATATCGCCGTTATACTTATTTGCCGCTTTTTCAAACACCCGCTTCAGGGTTTTGACCGGCCCTTCCACGATTGCGAGATTGGGGTCGAGGCCAAGTTCGTAACAAAGCGCTCTGGCGTACCTGCAAAGCTGCGACCGCGCCTGCTCGGAACGCTTTATAAGTACTTCAGGATTTCCGTTCGTAACTCCTTTCAAGCCGCTGCTCCCTGAAACTGGTCATAATATTTATAATTATATTTTTATTATACATATGAATGTCAAATTGAAATATTAGAATATAATTATTGCAACCAATTATAATTTTTCTATTAAAATTTTTATATGTTTGGTTTTTCTGCCGCTTCCCTTTCGGCTGTTGCTATTTAAATTATATTTTTTTATAAGTGCTTTCAGCAAAAAAATTTAATCCGGGAACAACTAAATGACCGAGCGAACTCTTTCGATTATCAAGCCGGACGCAACCGCGAGAAATCTTACCGGTGTTATAAATTCAATATTTGAAAAGGAAGGTTTGCGGATTGTCGCTCAGAAACGCATTCGACTGACGCGTGACATGGCTGAAATGTTTTACGAGGTTCATAAAGAGCGGCCGTTCTATGCAAATCTGGTGGAATTCATGATTTCAGGGCCGGTAGTGGTTCAGGTTCTTGAAGGAAAAAAGGCTATTTCCAAGAACCGAGAAATCATGGGCGCTACCAATCCGGCAAATGCCGAGCCCGGAACTATCAGGGCGGAATTCGCTGAAAGTATCGAGGCAAATTCGGTTCACGGTTCGGATTCTCCTGAAAACGCCGAACGGGAGATAAGATTTTTCTTTAGTGAAGTTGAAATAGTCGGTTAGAAACCATCTCAAATAAGTAAGAGAGCTGCCGCGATCTCGAAATCTGAGAAGGCATTGGTATGGACAATTGAATTGGTTTTCTTTGATCCTAAGTTAATTCTCAGGAATGATAATAATTCTGACATTAAGAGGCTAGCGGGCATGTAATTAATAGCCCGTAGAGCCTTAATAAGAGGAAAAAATGCCAGATGTGTTCGATTTACTTAAAGAAGATCATGTTGAATTAAAATCAAGACTAGGAAAAGTTAAAGACGCCGTACCGGAAGACCGGGAGTTTTTTTTCGGCGAAGCCATGTTTCTATTAAGCCGGCATGCTACCTTCGAAGAGGAAATACTTTATCCCAACATTCTGGATTTTCTGGACAAAGACACTATTGCCATCATTGACGACGAAAAGGAAGAGCATCGCCAAATGGAACATTTGCTGGCGATCCTGTCGGATATGGAAAAATATTCAGTCAAATGGCAAATGAGTTTTTCCAGGCTCCACACACTCTTTGACAGGCATGCCTATAATGAAGAGAACGCTTTTTTCCCGAGGGCAAGAAAGCAAATACCAGGAGAGAAGCTGGACGAACTGGCAAGCTATTTTCACCAGATCTTCAGATAGAATCTCAGCTGCTCAGCCACTCGGCAAGAGCCTGTTTGGCTCTGATATTTGCTAGTGGAATCTCTTCAAGTATCGCAGGAAGCTCCGAGGGCTTGTTTTCCTTGGCGGCTTTCTCGGCTTGGGCAGCCATACGGCTTAATTCGGTCAGGCCGAAATTACCGGCCATTCCCTTAAGTTCATGAGCTCTGGCCGCAATAACACGGGTGTCCAGGGTCTTGCGCGCTTCGGTAAGGGCTTCTACAAGTTCGTCCGATTTTTCGATAAGGCTCTCAAGAAGCTCTTTGAGCTGTTCATAGCCAAGACTTGATTTCAGGGTGTCAAGTGTCGATAGATCAAAGAGGTTGCCGGATGATACGTTCCCTGCGGGAGGTTCCATGGCGGTTGAGAAGCTGTCCTCCTCCCAGCCATCCGCCTCTTCGAAAAGAACCGTGTCGGCTTCCGGGGCGATGTTTTCTCTGGAAGTTTTGTTAACGCTCACTGTTTCTTCCTGTTCGTCGTTTTCCAAAGAAAAAGCAATACCGGCATCGGGAGGGGAAAGTACCGGGGCCGCCGCAGAAAGTCGGGGTGATTCCGCTTCTTCATCAATGCCAATTTCGGTTTCAGCCGGGAGAAGTTGTGTTTCAGGTCTGGCTTGTCCCGTACTTTCAGGAGGTAAAATCACGGCGTTATCAAGTTGCCCGCTGATGACTTTGCCAATGGCGACTTTCAGCTCTTCGGGGTTTATGGGTTTTGCGACAAAGCCGTTCATATTGGCGCTATAAAATTTACGAATGTCATCTTCGCGAATATTGCCGGTAAGAGCGACGACCGGCAGAGAAGCGAGATTCCTGTCTTTCAGCGACCTTATCGCTTCGGTGGCTTCGATCCCGTTCATTCCCGGAAGTTCGACGTCCATGAAAATCATGTCGAATTTCCTTTCACCCAGTGTTCGCAGAGCGTCTTCGGCGGTAGATGCCACGTCGGCCGTATGGCCTTCTCTTTCAACCAGGCCTACTATTACTTTCTGGTTGATGTAGTTATCGTCCACCACAAGAATATGCAGCTTTTCGGCTACGGCTGGGACTACGGGGGCGCGCGAAACCAGAAAGACTTCTTCCGCCGATGAGCTGCTGCCTTCTTCCATCAATAACGAGAAGAAGAAGGTGCTCCCCTCGCCTTCCCGGCTGTTGATGCCGATAGTGCCGCCCATCTTCTCTATCAGGCGTTTGCAAATGGCGAGCCCCAGTCCCGTGCCTCCAAATTTTCTCGAAATACTTGAATCCGCCTGTGCGAACGGGTTGAACAGGTTCTTTTGTCCTTGTTTGGAAATTCCGATTCCGGTGTCCTCTATCGCAAAATAAAGAGGGTGTAGCGCAACATTATTGTCTCTGTGCCCGGCTCCTGCCTCTTTTTCCTCGTCGGAAATGGTACGCTTGACGTGTAGTGTAACGCCGCCTTTTGTGGTGAACTTGATTCCATTGCCTGTAAGGTTCAGCAGCACCTGCCGCAATCTGGTAGGGTCGCCGCGAACATATCTCGGAACGTCCTCCCCTACATCGCTTTTTAAATAGATATTTCTTTCCGCTGCATGACCGGACATCAGAGTCACGACTCCGTTAATGAGACGATAGAGATCGAAGTCAACATGTTCCAGTTCCATTTTGCCGCTTTCGATCTTCTCAAAGTCGAGAATATCGTTGAGCAGGGCGAGCATGGCATCGCCTGAATCCTGAATGGTCTCTGCAAATTCATGTTGCTCGTATGTCAGTTTGGTGTCCATCAGCAGGCGCACCATTCCCATTATTCCGGTCATGGGAGTACGAATTTCATGGCTGACAACTGCAAGAAAGGCGGATTTGGCGCGGTTGGCTTCGTCGGCGGCCTCTTTTGCCTTGCGCATTTCCTCGGTTCTTTGTGCTTCGCGTTCGCGCAGTTCGGCCATGACCTCGCGTTCGCGCTCGATCACCCGTAAAAGCCGTTGCTGGTCGGCGGATTCCTTTGACTGTTTGAGTCTTGCCAAAGATGCCTGTTCTTTGGTTTCGCGGGTTTTTTGTTCTCGCTGCCGCTCTTCCATTAAATGGTACCTCAGGGCTGTAGCCGATATCAGGAACAAAGCCTGGGGAATCATGGAAAGCCAGTAGGCGTTAAGGACTATGCCGGAAGGTCTGATGATATTCAACGAGGCTGCTGCTGTTATGCCAAAACCGAGCAGGTTTACCAGCCATGCGAAAGCGTACTGGTAGCCGGCATATCTTCCATCCTGCCCCTGGATATAGGAGAGAACGATTATGGCGAACATTCCAAATGCCGGCAGGATATAGAGGAGAACCGGCTTGATGATTGCGGCATCTGGCAGAAGTGTCCATACCAGAATATTCGCAAGGAGAATCAGGATGGCTGCACCGAAAGTAAAGTAGTTAAGAATAAAATCAGCTGAGGTGATCCGCATGAATAATTTGGTCATGAAAAATCCTATTATCACCGAGAGCGAGAAAAGCGATCCCGAGGCGGCTGTGATAAGTGGAAATTCCGAGAAGATGGTGTTGTTTGTAAAATGGAATTGCGTCGCTTGCGATATGAAGAAAAGAATAAAAAGCAGATATGAATAATCTTTCCCGAGAAAGACTATCGCACCGAAGAAACCGATCAGCACAATAAAAAACAGGGTAAATAGATTGGTGTAATTAAATGGCGAGTTTGCCTTGTCGATATATGTATTCCTGGAAAGGATTTCCATCGGCAGGATATGAGGCATTCCCGGCGAGGGGACATAATAGATTACAAGCAAGGCCCCATTTCCCGGAGTTATCGAGATCGGGAGAGTGGCCCCGACCAGTTCCTTGCCGAAAGGCCCGCGCGTGTCCGGCCTGGGGACGGCATCCAGCAACTTGCGGCTACCTTGCGCGTCAAAGACGAATATTTCTCTGGCAAGGCCGATGCGTCCGTCGAAATGCTCGCCGAAGGAGAGTATCCAGTCACTGCTGGAGGATTTGTTGAAAAGAGAGATGACGATCCAGTGGAGATCGCCCTTGTATCCCAGATCGATCAATCTTGAATCAAGCCTCAGTCCGCGAATATTGTGCTTGAAGCGGCTCGCCACCTGATCGAAGTCGAGTTCATTATCAGAATCTCTGGTAATAAAGGCATAGGAGCCAAGCATGTAAGAATCCTGATCGTCGCGTAAAATAAGCGTGGAAGGATCGGCTGCCTGTGACAATTCGCTTTGGGCAGGGGCGGTTTTGCCTGGAAGAAGGGCAAGCAGCACTATAGCCGCCATGAGAACAAGGCGGGTTTTTGAGAATAATGTTTGTTTCAGACTCTTGCTCATAGATAACAAACCCGGCAGGAAAGCCGCTTGATCATTCTAAGACATGATCTGACGAAAAGCTTACGAAAAAATGAAAATCGGACTGCCTAAAGCGTTTTTCTCTGTGCGATGAGGCGGATTGCTTCGACATAGGCGGCGTGTTCCTGTTCAAGAACCCGGGCGGCCAGAGTTTCCGGGGTATCGCCAGCAAGGACGGAAACCCTTTTCTGTAGGATAACCGGCCCGGCATCGCATTCGGCAGTGACGAAATGAATGCTCGCGCCGCTCTCGGTATCTCCGGATGCGAGCACCGCCTTGTGAACTTTTTCGCCGTACATGCCGGGGCCGCCATGGCGGGGGAGCAGGGACGGATGGGTATTCAGCATTCTTCCCTGCCATTTTTCCACGAAATAGGGGGTGAGAATTCTCATGAATCCCGCAAGGCATATCAGGTCAGGTTTGACAGGGGCATTTTCCAGTGCGGAATGAAGGGCGGATTCGAAGTCTTTTCTGGTTTTGAATTTGGTATGGTCGACGATTGCGGTCGCGATACCGGCTTTTCCGGCGCGTTCAAGGCCGTAGGCTTCCGGCACATTAGAGACTACCAGCACTATTTCTGCCGGGTATGAGGCATCGGCGCAGGCGTCGATTATGGCTTGCAGATTTGTGCCGCCTCCTGAGATCAGGACGGCAAGTTTCAGCTTCTCGTTCTGTTCCATTCGTCTTCCATGCGGTCGATAATAACGGCGGCATCGCCTGATCTGCGCTCAATGCCGCCGATTTCGAAAACAGTTTCGCCGGCTTCGCTCAGAAGATCCATGCATTTATTTTTATCGGGCTCCGGGCAGACGACGACCATGCCAATTCCGCAGTTCAGGGTGCGGGCCATATCTGCGGGCTCTATATCGCCCGCCCCGGCCAGCCAGGCGAAAATCGGAGGGAGCGGCCAGCTTCCGGCGTCAAGGCGTACAGCAAGCTCGTCCGGGATAACTCTTGGAATATTTTCAAGCAGGCCGCCCCCGGTAATATGGGCTATGGCGTTGATTGTGCAGGAGCGTATGGCCTGAAGTACGGGGCGTACATATATTTTTGTAGGTTCAAGTACGGCTTCGCCGATCGTAATTTCTGATTTGCCGAATGGCGCTTTGTCATGCCAGGCGAAGCCGCTGTCCTTAACGACTTTTCTTACCAGTGAATAGCCGTTCGAATGCAGGCCGCTTGAGGCCAGGCCGATAACCGAATCACCCTCGCGGACGTTGTCTCCGGTGATGATGCGATCCCTGTCCACGGCGCCAACGGTGAAACCGGCTAGATCGTAATCGCCTTTTGCGTACATTCCCGGCATTTCCGCGGTCTCACCGCCAATGAGCGCGCAACCGGCCGCGCTGCAACCTCTAGCGATTCCGGCGATTACACGTTCGGCCACATCCGTATCGAGTTTGCCGCAGGCAAAATAATCCAGGAAAAACAAAGGCTCAGCGCCCTGGACGATCAGGTCGTTAACGCACATGGCCACGAGGTCTATTCCGATGGTGTCGTGGGAGCCTGTCTCGATAGCGATTTTTATTTTCGTGCCCACGCCGTCGGTAGAGGAGACCAGAACCGGATCTCTGTATCCTGCTCTGGCGGGGTCGAAGAATGCTCCGAAACCGCCCAGACCGGACATTACACCATCCCGGAAAGTCGCTTTGACATGAGGTTTGATCCGCTCGACAAGCTCGGCTCCGGCGTCTATATCAACTCCTGCGTCTTTGTAGGCACTTTTCTTCATCGTCTATCACGTTTATAAAGGTCTAACATGGATAATAGGTCTGACATGGCTGCTTCTTATAAACTATTTCTGATCATACTTACAATCCTGCTGGTAAATTTCTGCAGGCTGTCGGAGGCTGCCGATTCGGCGTTCATTATCGACAGGGTTCAGGTGGACGTCACGGCCGATAATGCGGCGGACGCCAGAGAAAAAGCTTTTGAACAGGCTCAGCTGGCAGCCTTCCGCATGCTTGCCGGGCGTTTGCTTCCCGAAAGGGATCTGGCGGGTTTCGAGCCTCCTTCGGTGGATGTGGTATCCGCGCTGGTCGAGGATTTCGAGGTTCTGGACGAACAGCTGTCGCATATCCGCTACATAGGCACCTACAAATTCAGATTTCGTGAAAGAGCGGTAAGCGACTTCTTTTCCAACAAAGGGGTCGCGCATACAGAGGTTTCCAGCAAGCCGGTTCTGGTAATTCCTTTCTATCAATGGGGATCGCGGAATTTGCTATGGTCGGAAGAGAACCCCTGGCTTTCCGCATGGAAGGAAAGCAGCAGCCGCAGGGGGCTGGTTCCGGTGGTCGTGCCGATCGGGGATTTGCAGGATATCACCGATATCAGCGAAGAGAAGGCGCTTTCATCAGACTGGTCGAGAATAGGCAGCATGCGCGAGAGGTACGGGGCGGGCGAGATCATAGTCTTGCTTGCCGTTCCGCAGTGGAGCAGGGAAGGCCAGGTCGCAAGCCTGCGGATCGATGTTTATACGCTGGAAGGCAGTTCCCCCTCATATGCCAGCAGTTTTGATTTTGAAAGAAGAGGCGGCGAGCCTGAAGGCAGCATGTATGAAAGAGCTGCCGCAACTATCAGGGAAAAACTTCAGGAAATCTGGAAAAATATGACGGTCGCCGATCCCCGCCAGACAAATGAGGTGAAAGTCCGTGTCAGGTTTGGCAGTGTAGATGAATGGGTTGCCACCAGGGCCGCGCTCGACGGAATCAAGATGCTCGATGAAATGCGGGTGGAATCGCTTAACCCCCGCGAGGCCTTCGTGCGTATCAGGTTCCGCGGCGACGAAAGCAGGCTGAGGCTGGCGTTGTCGCAGAAAGATCTTATTTTGAGCAAGCCGCAGGTAGATTTCTCGCGTCAGGCTTCGCCGATGGTTTATGATTTGTACCTGAACAGAGGTAATTACACACGATGAAGCCCGGAGCTTTCACGGCACGCCAGCACTTCTTTTTCTGGCTGGCGGCTTTTGCGGTTTTCTGCGCTCTGGTCTGGTTGCTGGAGGGAGTGCTGCTGCCCTTTATTCTGGGGCTTGGCATCGCCTATCTGCTCAACCCGCTGGTTGAGACTCTTGAGAAAAAATCGTTTTCCCGTCCTTTGATCTCGCTTGGCCTGGTTGTGGTTTTTTTCGGGTTTCTTGCAGCGTTTCTTGCCGTATTCATTCCTCTGGTAATTAATCAGATCGCCCATCTTGCCAAGGACATTCCGGAACTGGTCGCATCACTCCGAAATATGGCGGCTCCGTACGCGGAATGGATCGGAAGGGAACTGGAACTGGGGAAGACGGAGGATGCGGGGACGCTGTTGCAGGAAAATATCGGCTCGGTTCTTGAGGTCGCAAGGCACCTGATGGGTGGTGTCGCGGCAGGCGGACAGGTTCTGGCCGGTTTGTTGTCGGTGCTTTTCCTTATGCCTATCGTCAGCTACTTCATGCTTAAGGAGTGGCCGGCGATCAGGGACTGGGTGAGGGATGTACTGCCGCGCAAGCACGAAAGAACGATCAGGGAACTGCTGTTTCAGATCGATCGCAAGATAGCGGGATTTCTTCGCGGGCAGCTGGCGGTCGTGCTGGTGATAGCGGTTATGTATTCAGCCGCATTGTCAATTGCCGGGTTAAATTACGCGATTCTGATCGGTATTGTCGCAGGGGTGATTTCGATTATTCCCTATGTGGGTTCTTTTACCGGACTTGCGGCGAGCGTGATCGTCGCCTGGTTTCAGAGCGGGCAATGGTCTTACGTGTTGCTTGTGGCGGGGATCTTTCTGGTCGGCCAGGCGCTGGAAGGCAATCTGATCACGCCAAGGCTTGTCGGGAAATATGTCGGACTTCATCCGCTCTGGGTGCTGTTCGTCCTGCTGGCGGGAGGGGCGCTGTTCGGACTTGTCGGAATGATGCTTGCGGTTCCGGTGGCGGCCTCGGCCGGCGTGCTGGCAGGGTTTGCGATTCAGCTTTATAAAGACAGTTCCCTGTACAAGGGAGATGTAAGAGAACAGCAATAATGCATAATGCGGAACAACTGCTGCTGGATCTCGGGCACAGGACGGCTCTTGCGAGAGAGGATTTCCTCGTGGCTCCGTGTAATGAGGATGCGGTGGCATGGATCGATCTGTGGCCGGAATGGCCGGCGCCTGCAATGATTCTGCACGGGCCGGCGGCTTGCGGCAAGACCCATCTTGCCGCGGTCTGGCAGGCGAGGTCGAAGGCTGCATGGATAGCCCCGGCCGCTCCGGGAGCATGCATGGCCGAGGATGCCGCTAAAACGGGCGGCAATCTGGTTATCGATCAAGCCGACAGGATAATCGGAACTCTGGAGAGCGAAACCGAATTATTCCATCTTTACAATATATTCAGGGAAGAAGGGCGGAGCATGCTTGTCACCATGCGCAAGGCTCCGGTGCGGCAGGAATTCGTTTTGCGCGATCTTGCCTCGCGCCTGCGGGCCGCGCCTGCGGCGGGGATACTTGCGCCTGACGACGGGCTTCTCGCCGCGGTACTGGTCAAAATGTTTTCCGACCGGCAGTTGAAGATAAGTTCTGAAGTTCTCGAATATTCCCTGTCCCGTATCGAGCGTTCGTTCGAAGCGGCGAGGTTGCTGGTCGAAAAAGTCGATAAAGCGGCCATGCGGCAAAAGCGGCCGGTTACAGTGCCATTGATGCGGGAAGTGATTGGCGGGATGGAGATGGATCAGGAGGAAATGGCGGATTCGGAAAACGGAGTAAAGTTTCTGTAGTCAGCGGGAAAAAGGTAATGGGTCAACTCGTTACCGGAAGAAAAGTCCAGATCTTCCCATCGGAGGCAGCCGCATTCAAAAATGGCCAGCGTTCCTTGCGGGAAGGATAGAAATCGTTCGGGAGCGGTGACCGAAAGCATTCCCGAGAGGGATCTGGCAAGCATGTGGATTCCCGGGTTATGCCCGATCATGATCACGGTCTGGTGGCGGTTTTCCACTCGGCGCAGCCACTCAAACAGGTGGCCTGCGGAGGCGTCATACATGGTCTCCGGGTATTCACGATGGGCGATGGGAACGGATTCGAGAATCCCGTGAAGGGTCTGGCGAGTCCGGATGGCCGGGGAGCAAAGCGCCATACCGGGAACCATGCCGTTATCGCGAAGAAATACACCAAGATGCCTTGCGTCCGCCATCCCCCTGGCAGTGAGCTGACGCGCGCGGTCTGTAAGGAAGCCTGTGGTTTCAGCTTCGGCATGACGGATCAGCAGGAGTTTGCGAATGTCTTTCATAAAATAAAGTTCACTAATAAGAATTGCAGCCAATAGAGTTAAGGCGCAGGCTTCGGTACAGACAATTCAGGCGCTTCCACTTTTTCCTCAGGCCTGCAAACGGTATCGTTTGAGGCTTGTATTCGTCTGACTTCGCTATATAAAAGCACTTCCGCCTTCATTAAACCCGCTCTTTAATATACACAATACCATAATAATGCAAATTTGACCTTATAATTCAAGGCTGGCAATCCCGGTTTCCGGCGCCTGTTGTACGTGAGGTGCGAGATCTTTTGCCGGTTGCTGCCCCAGTCTGCCCAGAATCCATTTCTTGACATCAAAGTTCTTAATTCTGTTAAGAGAAACCCCATGCATTTCTTTCAGAACTTCGGAGTTATTGTCATATATTTCTTCTCCCATTTTTAACACTTTCTCAAAAGCCCTATCTTCTTCGGGGTCGTAGAACAGGGCGCCCCCAGCGAAATCAGGAGCTGCTCCAATCTTGCTGGGAATAACAATCAAGCACGGATCATCGGGGTCTTGTGCTGCTACCGCCTCATGTACTGTAAGGTTTTTACCGTCTCTAAGGGCTCCTATCCAGCAAAAGGCTTTGCGCTTGATTCCATTGGCTTTGCGGATAGCTCTGCCCAGCAATATAGCATCACCATTGTCTATTTTTTCGGATTGCAGGATAACAGGCTTGTGACCATTGCTGCCAAAACGGGCATTGATCATATGGGCGAGCATTTCTACTTCGGAAGAAGTTTCAACATATTCGGCAAATCCTCTAGTTGGGATGCATATTTGAATAAATTGTAATCGCTTTGCCTGCTTCATAGCTTCGGCAGGCGGGAGTTCGCAAAGGTAAGTATAAAACTGGCGGAGTCTTTCAGGCCCGCCTTTGGAGAAATCTCCTCTTTCGGCACCTGAATATATTACGATTTCAGTGTCATCGTTGATTTGATCCAATATATTGCGACCGTCACTAGTCATTGCCATGTATTCACGATTTGATTTCCCGAAAGTATCAAGCTGCGAATAATCCTCCCCTAATCGTGACTGTATCAGATTAAGTACTCTGTCCGTTGGGATGCTGATAGGCGCATGCATGACTTCCAGCTTCTTGCCTTTATGCTCGATAGCGACTTTTTCAAACGGTTTGAATTCACAGTCGCTGTGATGGCCAAGGATCTCCAGGAATCTTCTAGCGTCTGCGGCTGTTTGGAAGCCAACTGTGTTGTAGCCAGTCCAGCTTTCAATAAAATCCTCGATATAGGTTTTATAGACTTCAGGCTTATTTTTCTCTAGCCAGTCGAGAGTATCGGTTGGTGTAACAGGCAAAGGCTTCCCGTATTCTTTGGATACGCCGTACCAAGGAAAAAGAGCATCGGAACGTGTAGTGCGATAGGTATCAAGAGTACTAGTAAAGACCTCGTAAGCCGTTCTCGGCCTGACGGTCATTTTTGGTAAGGGGGTATGGAGGAAAGCATTGATAATGGTTTCTTCTCCCATTACCTGTCTTAACTCATCCGGCCTGAAATGAAAATCCTCCGAGAAAATTTGTGAATTTTTTAAATGCTGGTTTGCAGGATTATTTAATATCTTGCCTATTTCTTTTGCAATTAGTCTGGCAACTATATCATGGATGGCTTTTTCGTCTTCCTTTAAGACGGCAAGATCCGGACGGTCATGATTAGGAGCCCAGCGAGTCCGGTTTACATATCGGTAATATGGCTCATAAAGCTCTTTTGGAATATGGATTTTATGAACTGTAACGTCTGCAGATTTCCACTTAATCGATTCAGTGTAAACATCGTTACTTGATCCGTCTGATTCAACGCAGAACCAATGACCGCCGTAAATTTCCAGAGCGAACCGAAGTGCTACCCCTAAACCTCCTGCAGGTTTTTCATTCTCGTCCAGCGCCCTGTTTGAAATAAAAACCAAAGGGGTGCCTGTTTTTTCCGACTGAAAATGTTCTCTTAGATTGTCCATAGACACCCCCTAATAACCTTAAATTTAGTCGAGAAATTATTTTCTTATAACAAATTACAAGTACAAGCGCAACCGTTGTTATGGCAAATTAATAAATTATTTGTGTTTGTGGACGCGGCTTTCGGGGCCGTTTTCAAGGGCATGTTAGGTTTTTATGATATATATTCGGCGAAAATTACGTAAAAAGGAAAGGCATGTTTTTAGCAAATTATTCTTGTTTTTTTTATAAGCCCATTTTCAAGCTTAAGGCTCACGTGGCCATTTTTCAGTTCGAGGGCATCGCGGCCGAAAACTTCATAGCGCCAGCCTTTCATCGCGGCGATATCCGCCTTGTCGCTCAGGGCGAGTTCTTCAAGGTCTTCCGTTGAGGCCACCAACCTTGGCACAACTTCATGTTCGGCACAGTTAATGCGGAGCAACATTCGCAGCATCTCCAGAACCGGTACCATGTCCTGAGGGAACTGCTCTTTGCGCGGGCCGGATCTGGCGCGGTCTTCCTTCGGCACTTCTCTTGCTTTGCGGATCAGGGTGAGGATTTTCGCGCCGGTCTTGCCTTTGGCCTGATCTGCGGGGAAACCGCGTGCTTTCGCCAGCGCTTCGGGGCTGTCGGGCATGAGGACGGCGATGTCTGCGAGAGTGTCGTCCTTGACTACCCAGTTTCGGGGCATATTGCGCAGCCTTGCCTCTTCTTCGCGCCATGCGGCAAGTTCCCGCAAGGCAGTGAGGGTAAGATCGTTGGTGGAGCGGATCTTGATGCGCTTCCATGCCTCCATCGGAGCGATTTCATAGGTGGAAGGGTTGGCGAGAACGGCCTCTTCCTGAGCGAGCCATGATGCCCGCCCTCTCTTTTCGACTTCAGCCGAAAGCTTGCGGTAGATATCGATCAGGTGGGTCACGTCGCCGAGCGCGTAGTCGAGCATCCTGTTGCTTAGCGGGCGGCGCGACCAGTCGGTGAACTGAACGCTCTTGTCGAGTTGTTTCCCCAGAAGATTGCGAACCAGATTTTCATAGCCGACGGAATCCCCGAAACCGCAAACCATGGCGGCGATCTGGGTGTCGAAGAGCGGGGCGGGCACCTTGCCGGAGATCATGAAGAATATTTCGAGATCCTGGCGCGCCGAATGGAAAACCTTGAGGATAGCAGGGTTGTTCAGCAGTTCGATAAAGGGCGAAAGATCAAGATCCTTCACCAGCGGGTCGATAGCCGCCGCCTTTCCGTCCGGCCCGCTTGCCTGAATCAGGCAGAGTTTGGGGAAGTAGGTTTTCTCGCGCAGGAATTCGGTATCGACGGTGATGAACGGCGCCGAGGACAGGCGGCCGCAGAGTTCATTTAATTGATTTTGTTCTTCTATCAGCATTAAAAACACAGAAACTTAAACCGGTGCCAGTTTATAACCCCTTTGCGGTTACTAGCCAAGTTTTTCAGATGAAATTTTTTCAAGTAAAATATGAAGAAAAAAAGAGTGTTTTCTGTTATATTTAACTGTCAACGCCCGAATTGTGCCCGCCGCCGTAAATGTCGCCAATCCCCAAAACGTCATTCCGGCGAAAGCCGGGATCTGTCGTGACTTCGTAAATCACCAATGGGCCCCGGTTTTCACCAGGGTGAAACGTTATTTGATGCTTTGTCGCGGCCAACCGGTATAAATGCCGGGCCCGGCCCGATTTTCGGGCCCGATTCTTATCCGGCCATACCTGGCCTCGCAGGGCAGGCAGTAATTTTTCCTTTGTGACTCTGCGTCAGGATCGCTATAAATCAACAGTTCTGAAGCAACAAACATAAAGAGTTAAAAGTGAGCGAGATGCACCTATACCGTACGCATGACTGCGGAGCGTTACGCAAAGAGAATATCGGGCAGGAAGTACGTCTTTCCGGATGGATACATCGCAAGCGCGACCATGGCGGAGTGCTGTTTATCGATTTGCGCGATACATACGGCATTACCCAGTGCGTCGTCGATCAGGACTCGCCGCTGATAAACGAGGTCGACCGCTGGCGCAACGAGTCGGTGGTTACTCTGACCGGGCGGGTCAAGGCCCGGGCCCCCGGCACCGAAAACGCCAGACTGCCTACCGGGGACATCGAACTTTATATCGACAGGGCGGAAATGCGCTCGTCGGCGGAGGTCATTCCTTTTCAGGTCGCCGAGGATGACGGGGCGGGGGAGGAGATACGCCTTTCCTACCGCTATCTCGATTTGCGGCGCGAATCGATGCAAAAGAAAATCCGCCTGCGCAACAGTGTTGTCGCGTCGATGCGCCGCCGCATGTGGGACGCGGGGTTTCAGGAATTTCAGACGCCTATCCTGACCGCTTCCAGTCCTGAAGGCGCGCGAGACTTTCTTGTGCCGTCGCGTCTGCACCCTGGAAAGTTTTACGCGTTGCCGCAGGCTCCGCAACAATTCAAGCAATTGCTGATGTGTTCCGGTTTCGACCGCTATTTTCAGATAGCGCCATGCTTCCGCGACGAAGACAGCCGCGCCAGCCGTCTTGCCGAGCATTATCAGCTCGACGTCGAGATGAGCTTTATCACGCAGGACGATCTGTTTTCGAAGATGGAGCCGGTAATTGCCGGGGTTTTCGAAGAGTTTTCCGCCTGGACGGGCAAGCCGCATACTGTGACCGGCGCGCCGTTTCCGAGACTTTCGTTTGCCGAAGCGATGCTCAGATACGGTTCCGACAAGCCAGATCTGCGCAACCCTCTGGAAATCGTCGATCTGACCGAAGTATTCGGCAGGGAGGACGTTACCTTCAATGCCTTTAAAAACGTCATCGGCAAGGGCGGGGTCGTCCGCGCCATACGCGCCCCTAAGGTGTCCGACCGGCCGCGCAGCTTTTTTGACAAGCTGAACTCATGGGCGCAGGGCGAAGGCGCTCCGGGCCTGGGCTATATCGTATTCGAAGGCGGAGAGGGCAAGGGGCCGATCGCCAAGTTCGTTGCTTCGGCGGCGCAGGCGGAGATTCGCAGGCTTGCCGGAGTGGAAGACGGCGATGCGGTATTCTTTATCTGCGATATTGAAAAGCGGGCTGTCGATCTCGCGGGCAAGGCAAGGGATAAAATCTGCGACGAAATGGGTGCGCGGGAGAGCGGGGTGTTCAAGTTCTGCTGGATCGTCGATTTTCCGATGTTCGAGCTTGACGAGAAGACCGGCAAGATCGACTTTTCGCACAACCCGTTCTCCATGCCCCAGGGAGGACTTGAGGCGCTGAATACGAAAGATCCGCTGCAAATCCACGCGTTCCAGTATGACTGCGTATGCAATGGCAACGAACTTTCTTCCGGGGCCATTCGCAATCATGAGCCGGAAACGATGGCAAGGGCCTTTGACATAGTGGGTTACGATATCGAGGAAGTGAAAAAGCGTTTCTCCGCGCTTTACAAGGCTTTCCAGTTCGGCGCGCCGCCTCACGGAGGCTGCGCGTTCGGGATCGACCGGATCGTGATGCTGCTTTCGGGGGAAACCAACCTGCGGGAAGTCGGGGCCTTCGTGATGAACGGTCAGTACGAGGATCCGATGATGGGAGCGCCTTCGGACGTTTCAAAAGAGCAACTGCGCGATCTGCATATCAAACTCGATCTGCCGAAATAGGCCCGGGCCCATCAGGATCAATGAAATCTGAAAGATGACTCCGGTGTGCAGTTAACGCCTGCGTTATCGAAAAAGCGAACCTCTAGACCTTCTTTTTCGGCAAGGAGGTTAAGGGCGCGGATGGATCTTGCCGTGTCATCGTTTGCCATGGCATCATTGACGGCCTGCTCGTGCGGCTGGAATTGTCTGGCTACTTTTTCAAACAGATTCCGGATGGTTTCGCGCATCTGCCATCCCCGGCCAGACTCCTCGGCACGGGAGATCAGACTGCGAATTATCTGTTGTCTACTGCGTACTGTCATGTCACTCTCCCCGGCTCATTTATTATTTCGGGCTAACATAACAAATGATCGGGAATTAACAATAGAATTTTTTAAGGAAAATAATTTAAGCACCGGCGGAAGATTTTCCCCGGTGCTTTTTAATGTCTTTACGATAATCAGGCCAGTTGAAGTCGGGGCTGATTGAGCATCAGGTATAGCAAATACCATATTAACAGGCTTGTGCTGCTGGATTCGATACTTGCTCTTTTTGGCCTTCTTGATCTCGGAGAGACCGTGGCAATCTGCCGACTTTTTTCAAAATCCGCGACCAAAGAAGGATGCTCATATGTATTTCTCATATTCTACCTCCTTTTTTACGCACACACGAAAAATTATATATTAAATATATAAAAAGTCAAATAAACGGAACTTCGAAGTTAATTGTATAATAAGAATTTATACTTATTCAAAATTCTATTCTTCTTTCTTTTATTTAGGCTAGTATCGGATTTAAAATGTTCATACAAAATTAGTAGCAAAGATTGCCGTACTTTTCAGTAATTCATAATATGATGATTTTAGTTTATTTCAGGAATTGAGATCGCGCAGGACGCCAAGGAGAAGGATGTCTTGCGGGGCGAGAAGCAGATCGTGGCTGAAAATTGGCATGAAGCCGGAACTGGCTGGTTTGGCTTGCCCGACTGGTGATATGAAGGCCGTCTTCATCGAGGGAGACCATGATCTGGCCGCGGGCTTGACGGACGGGGCGGGATCGGGGGCCGTTTTATTTGCTGTTACTTGCGGGCCGCCAGTAAATTTTTTTGAAAAAAAATCGTGGATTTCAGAAAGGGTGCGTGGCTTGCCCGTTTCGGGATTGTAGAAAACGTTACGGTTGGCGGCAGCCTCTTTCGGAAAAAGATCCGCGCCGAACTGAAGGGGGTTTTTATCTTTGGCCTGAAGGAAAGAGGCGGCACCTCCGGCGCCCATGAAATGGGCCAGATACAATTCGGTGGCTCCGGCCTTGCCGCTCCAGTTGCGCTCAAGGAACTTCTTGTTGTCAGCGGCCAGTTCCGCGGCGAGCAGAGATGATATTTCCGCATCATTTCTTAAAGAGAGAATTTTTTGCCGATCGGCCGGATCTGCGACACGTCCTTTCGCGTCGATTTTGGCGGCTTCGTCTTCGAGGCCGTATTTGTGCCCGTGGGTTTTTACCATCTGCAGCCAGGTGCTCTCTATAAACTGGTAAAGGCCGCTTGCGCTGCTGGTTTTGGCCTTGATGTCGGTTTTGAAGCTGCTTTCGGCCTTGGCCTGCTGGAGGAGGTATGCGAAGTCAACGCCGGTTTTCGAGCTAGCCTGACGAACCGCGGATACAACATGGCCGGGGGCATTTCGGGTCAAAGCCGCCAGCGCATTATGATCAGCCGGATTCGTCAGGATAGTCATTGCTCTTCTCTCATCTCGTCCAGGAGGACGATGATTGAACTGCAAGAGCCATGCCAGTTCTAGACGGCGGCAGAAATTGTATTGGTGTCGCCGAGAGCATATGCGAGTGCTTTCTCGATATGCAATTTTGTCGAATCGAATACGGGCTGTTCAAAGTCGGACTGGTCGATAATCATATCGATTTCGGTACAGCCCAGGATCAATCCTTTCGCGCCTTGCGAGAACAAAGTCGCGGCAATTTCAAGGTAAGCCTGTTTTGATTCCGGTTTTACGATTCCCTTGCACAACTCATCGAAGATAATCCGGTTTATGCGGTCGCAGCCTTCTTCATCGGGAATAAGCGCTTCAATACCGTATCTTTTCAGGCGGGAGCGGTAAAATTCCATCTTCATAGTGTATTTGGTTCCGAGTAATCCGGCGCATGTTATCCCTTTCCTGCGCATTGCCTGGGCGGGCGGATCCGCAATGTGGAGAAAAGGGATTCTGACAGATTTTTCAACCTTTTCGGCAACGTGATGGACGGAGTTGCAGGAGATCATGACGAAATCCGCCCCCGCTTCTTCCAGTTTCACGGCTTTGTCGCATAGAATGTCGGCGACTTCAGGCCATCTGCCTTCCTCGCGCAGGTCGGTGATCTCCTGCTGGTTGACGGATGCGATCAGCATACTGGCCCCGTTCAGGCCGCCAAGACGTTCTCTTACTCCCTGGTTAAGCCATTCGTAGTAATGTGCGGTCGACTGAGGGCTGAGGCCGCCAATAAGTCCGATTGTACGCATTAAAGATCCTTTTGGACGAAAACGCTAGAACATAGCTCCAAAACGGAATTGTGGCAATCCCGGGCAGAGTTTTCCCTTATCCTTTGCAAACAATATTGAAGGAAATAGCATTGTTTATCAGGAGGATATTAGTAAAACGGGCTGCAAATTTGCATAACGGCTTGCGGGGGTGGTAAAATTGAGGCAAATGGAAATCATTAGGTAAAATAGCAGGGTTATTTAAATGGAATCCACTTTAACCAGTCTGTTTAATCCAGCCAGTTTCGGGATACCTCCGTGGCTGACTTCGCTGATTCCGGAAAGCCTTGTTGACGGGATTGCTGAAAAACTTGTTCCCGAGGATATGAAAGGCATTTACCGGACTCTTGGCAAAGATGATTTTCTCGGGCTGGCGGGAATTTTTCTTCCGCAGGTGGCCAGCGGCTTTTTATCAGGAAAGGCGGACGCCAACAGCCCAGGCACCAAGATGTTCGCGGCCTCGTTTGCGAGCATTAAAAGCGATGAAAGAGCGGCGATTTTCGATGTTCTCGCCGAAACGGACAACGAGGTTTTAAAACGGACTTTGGTTCCGGAAGACGGAAATATCAAGCTGGATCTAGAGAGCGAAATATTCAAAGGCAGAGATGATGCCGCAACCGGCATGGTCAGGATGGCGCTGTTATTGAAGGACTCGGCAGACAAGGATGCTGGAGCGGATTCCAAACCTAGTAAAAAAGCTGAACAGTTTGGACTTTCAAGTGAGCAAGGAAAAACCATTTACGAGTTATCCGGCTATCTCAAAGGGCTCACTCCGGAAAAGCGCGCAGCTCTGCGCGAGTTTGTGGCGGGCGACGGACTGCCAAAAGTTGTAAAAAATGTCGCCAGTGTGGAGCTGGGAGGTGTCAATGAAATGCTGGGCGGTGTCACCAAAATTGACGGGATATCTGACGGCGTGGCAACGATCGGCGGGGGAATTGCCGGCGGCATGCTTGGATCCAAAATTCTTAGTGCCCTGGTCAGCAATTTGCCTGTGGTCGGAAGTTTGCCGTTTATTGGCGCAATAGCCGGAATCATAGGTTTCGTCATTGGCATGGGCGGAGGAGCTTTCTTCGGAGACTGGGCCAACGGCAAGTTCGGCAAGGATAAGGAGGCAACGCCTTCGGCCATTGAAGAACTTGAGCAGCAGGAAGGCAAGCCAAAGGGAACCGCTGTTTCCGGCCCTACAGATTCAAGCCTGAAGGAGAAAGGCGGGTTGGCTGCGGCGCAGAAAGAGGCGGCTTCGCCCGAGAAAGTCAGGCCTGCGATGCCGGAAGCAGATCAAAAGCCGGTTGCGCCTGCTTTTCACGAATTCAGGTTCATCGGGTAATCCTCTCGGGAACAGGAGATTCCTTAACTTCGTTCAGGATGGCGGAAAAGCAGAGCGATTATCCTGGACGAAGTGAAGGATGTCAGGGGGACTGCCCGACGATAGTCGTGACAATTTCTTGAAACCGGGCTCTTTCATATATACTTTCCTTGGCATGATTATTTATCCGGCAATAGATCTGAAAGACGGCAAATGCGTTCGCCTTGTAAAAGGCGACATGGGCACGGCCACGACCTTCAACGACAATCCGGCGGCGCAGGCGCACGAGTTTGCAAGGCTTGGTTTTTCCTGGCTGCATATCGTCGATCTCAATGGCGCTATTGAAGGAAAGCCGGTCAACACAGAGGCCGTCCGTTCCATTATCGGGGCCGTCGACATTCCTGTGCAGCTCGGCGGCGGTATCCGCAGCATCGAACAGGTGCGGGCATGGATAGAGGAAGGTGTCAGCCGGGTGATCCTTGGCACTGTGGCGGTCAAGGATCCTGATCTTGCCCGCCGCGCCTGCGCCGAGTTTCCGGAGCAGATCGCCATAGGTATCGACGCCGTCAACGAAATGGTGGCCACCGAGGGATGGGTGGAAGGCTCCAATATCTCCGCGCTCGATCTGGCCTGCAGATTCGAGGACGCCGGGGCCGCGGCGATAATCTATACCGATATCGACCGTGACGGCACCGGAACTGGGCTGAATATCGAATCAACCAAAAAACTGGCTGAAGGGGTATCCATTCCGGTAATCGCCTCCGGCGGGGTAGGTTCGGTCGAGGATCTGCTGCGTCTGAGGGAAATCGAATCCTCCGGCATCGAGGGCGTCATAATCGGCCGCGCCTTCTATGATGGAAAGGTTCTGCCGCAGGAGGCTCTGCTTGTTTCGTCCGGGGAAATAGTAGTGTTGCCGGAGGAAGCGAATGATGCCTGATCTCCTTACCCGAAACACATCGAGTTTCCACCCTTTCCAAGAGAGAGGTGGCGGGAGGTTTCGCGATGCATAACATCCGCATTATTCCATGCCTGGACGTCGACAAGGGGCGCGTGGTCAAGGGAGTGAACTTTGTCGATTTTGTCGATGCCGGAGATCCGGTCGAGCAGGCAAAAATCTATGACGAGCAGGGCGCGGACGAACTGTGCTTTCTCGATATCACCGCCTCGCACGAGAACCGCGACACCATCTATGACGTCGTGCGCCGTACCGCAGAGCAGGTATTCATGCCCCTCACCGTCGGCGGAGGAGTGCGCAATCTCGATAATATCCGCAAGCTTCTGGAGGCGGGGGCCGACAAGGTCTCGATCATGAGCGCTGCCGTACATAACCCTGAATTCGTGCGCGAGGCCGCTGGAAAATGCGGCAGCCAGTGCATAGTCGTTGCCATCGACGCCAAGGCAAGCGGCTCCGGGAAGTGGGAGGTCTATACCCATGGAGGCCGCAGGCCCACGGGAATCGATGCAGTGGAGTGGGCGCGGCGAATGGCCGATTACGGCGCGGGGGAAATCCTGCTTACATCGATGGATCGCGACGGCACGAAGATCGGCTTTGATCTTGAGCTTACCCGCACAGTCGCCGACCTTGTCCCTGTGCCGGTAATCGCCTCCGGCGGCGTCGGAACCCTCGATCATATAGTTGAGGGGGTAAAGCAAGGCCACGCCAGCGCCGTTCTGGCGGCCTCGATTTTCCACTTCGGAACCTATACAATCAGCCAGGCCAAAGAAAAAATGGCACAGGCCGGAATAAGTGTGAGGCCGGTAAGTTGAGCTTCCTTCCCTCTGGAGAGGCTGAGTAAAGGAAATTGAAGCAATGAATGATATTATTAACCGGCTTTTCACCGTGATACAGGATCGCAAAAACGCCGAACCGGCGGAATCTTACGTGGCTTCGCTCTATGCGAAAGGCGTTGACAAGATCTGCGGCAAGCTGGCGGAAGAAGCGGCTGAAACCATTATCGAGGCTGCGCGCGGCGATCGCGAGAAAATTGCTGCCGAATCCGCCGATCTGCTTTTTCACCTGATGGTGCTATGGGCGCAGACGGGGGTGTTTCCGCAGGACGTATTGGCTATTCTCGAAAAAAGATTTGGTATTGGCGGGCATGAGGAAAAGGCCTCGCGCAAGGCCTGATTTAGGAGCATAAATGAACGGATTCACAGCAAAACTGATTCTGCTTGCGGCCCTGTTGCCGCTTTTGATCCCGTCCGCGCACGCAATCGCGCAGGAGAGCGGGAACAGCGAATATTTCCACAGGCTTCCTGCATATCTCATGCGCAACCTTCAGGAAAACGGGCGCTTCTACTACCTGCGTTATCCTGGCGAGGCGGCCAGAGACGATGGCAAGTACAACATCCTGCGCCATGCCGGAACCATCTATTCGCTTGGCATGTACAATCAGGATTACCCCGGTGCCGATATCGTCGCTTCGATGGAAAGCGCGTCAGGATACATGAAGGAGTGCTGCCTCGCCGGGCCTGAACGTCCGGAGGAAGGCGACTGGCTTGCCGTATGGTCTTCACCGGAGATCGCGACCAATGTCAGGGAACGCAAGGCCAAGCTTGGCGGAGCGGCTCTCGGTCTGATCGCCCTACTCTCGCTGGAAAAGGAAAAGCCGGGCGCGACCGGCGATGAGACCCTGCGGGCGCTCGGCAGATTTCTGGTCTTCATGCAGCGGCCGGACGGAAGCTTTGTCTCAAGATACATAGGGGATAAGGGCAAGGACGATGAATTCGAATCGCTTTACTATCCGGGCGAGGCCGCGCTTGCCCTTGCCATGCTGTTTGAGCATGACGGCAAGCCCCTCTGGCTGGAAAGCGCGGTGAAGGCTCTCTCCTATCTTGCGGAATCGAGAAAGGAGGCATGCTCCGTGCCCGCCGACCACTGGGCGCTTATCGCCACGGGCGAGATTTTCAGGCATTCCTTCTGGCCTGTGTCCGCCGAAAGCCGCGAGCTTCTCTACGGTCATGCCATGCAGCTTGCATCCTCGATTATAGGCGAGCTGGAAAATCCGGCCTTTCTTGCTGACGGAGGCCATACCACGAAGGTGGCTACCCGCCTTGAAGGATTGTTCGCGATATATCCTTTTATCAGGGAAGAAGACAAGGCTTTGAAAGTACGGCTTGAACTGGTTGCGGCGAAAGGAATAGCCTTCCTCGACAATTCGATTATAGTCGATGGCGATCTGGAAGGCGGCGTGCCCGCACGCTATCTAATTGAAGCCGCGAGCGGAAAGCGAAGCGAAAGGGCTGTGAGAATCGATTACGTCCAACATGCCTTAAGCGCCTTTATCGTGCACAAACGACTGTTTGCCGGACAAGGAGAAAGCGAATGACCAGCTACGATGACAGCAACATCTTCGCCCGCATACTGCGCGGCGAAGTCCCCTGCGACCGCGTTTACGAAGACGGGTACGCGCTTGCCTTCAACGACATCAGTCCCAAGGCTCCGGTGCATGTGCTGGTTATTCCCAAGGGCAAATACGTCAATATCGAGGATTTCAGCTCGAACGCCTCGCCCGAGGAAGTTGCAGGTTTCTGGAAAGCGGTTGCGCAGGTAGCAAGGGACAGGCAACTGGTCTCTCCCGGCTTTCGGGTAATCGCCAATACCGGCGCCAATGGCGGTCAGGAAGTGCCCCATTTCCATGCCCATATTCTCGGAGGCAGGAATATCGGCCCGATGGTGGCAAGGTAATACGAATTATCCTGCCTAATGGAATTCCGGGGCCGGAAACACCGTGCCGTTGTCATTGGCGTTTGCCGAGATTGCCGGGGGCGGATTTCTTCCGGCAACGCTTTTATGGTTTATGCCAAGCGCTTCGAGATGGGCTTCGGCGATCAGGATATTGGCCTCGGCCTGGATCTGCATTATATGCAGGAGTTGCGAGGCTGCCTGCGACTCGGCGGGCAATATCTCGTCAAGCCCGAGCATCAGGGATCTGATTTTCGCATGGTCTCTAGGCAGGTTCTTCAGCGCATCGAGGATAAACTCTTCCGGTACCGGTCTGTTTTCGGTAATCCGCACAAGCCACAGCCCGCCGTAAGAAACAAGTATCCGGTCGCTTTCCAGCAGCAGGGCTTGTGCTTCCTTAATGCCTCCGGGCAGCGAGAGGCAAAGTTGCTCTGCGCAGAGCGCCATGCACAGCAGGGCGGCGTCCGGCTGCATGTCGCTCATCGCCTGATGAAAGGCGTATTCCTCGTCCGGATCCAGCATGTGCTGCTCGGCAAGCGCTTCGCCAGCAATGATCGGAAGCTCGAGGCTGGTGTAAAGTCTGGCTATGTCTTTGTCTGATAGTGCCATTTGCTAACCCCCTGGCCGACAATCGTCCCATACCCTCTCATTAAAGATAAAAGTTAAATAAATGGTTAACAACTTCACGGTCATTCGCGAATTCCTGAAATACGTGTAAAAAGCTGGTAAAACTGTAAGCAAACCGCGTGACCGTTCTGGCCTGCCTGATGTAAAATCAAGAGTGGGTACCGGCAACACTTCCTATATGAGCCAGCCCGCAACCTTAAGCCAGATAAACGGTTAGTACGCAAATGCAGAAAATTCAGTTCCTTGTCTTTTCGATTTTCGTCATAACGTCCGTTCTATGGACGATGAATGTCCATGCGGCTAGCCAGGGCAGCCCGGTGAGGGGCGAAGCTGATTATATCCTGATTGAGAAAACCAGACGCAAAATGACGCTGTACCATGGCGGCAGGGAGCTGCGGACATATAACGTCTCGCTTGGCAAGGGAGGCATCGCCCCCAAGGAGCGCGAGGGCGATATGCTCACTCCCGAAGGAATATACTGGATCGAGGGCCGTAACCCCGAAAGCAAATTCCATCTTTCTCTGAAAATAAGCTATCCGAGTGAGGAAGACCGCGAAAGGGCGAGAGCCAAAGGATTCTCCCCGGGCGGTGATATTATGATCCATGGTGTAGGCACCGGCGCAAGTTGGTGGAGCAACATGGTCTACAAGTTCAAGGACTGGACTGCCGGCTGCGTCGCCGTCACCAACCGCGAGATCGAGGAAATCTGGCACCTCGTGCCCGATGGCACGCCGGTCGAGATTGTAAGGTGACTTTGGCGACTTGCGATTCTTAATGAATCAGATCGATCATTTCCTGAAGGTGGCTTACTTCACTGAGTTGCAGTTGGTCTCCGCCTGATTCCTTGTGGCGGCGGGCGATGACTGCGGCTTCGAAGCCAAGTCTTGCGGCTTCCTTCAGGCGCAGGGAGGCTTGCGCGACCGGGCGGGTTTCGCCGGAGAGGCCGATTTCGCCGAAATAGACGTTCTTGGCGGGGAGCGGAGTGCCGGAGAGGGCGCTGACGAGTGCGGCGGCTACGGCAAGATCCGCTGCCGGCTCCTGTATCCTGATGCCGCCGGCGATATTGAGGTAGACATCCGCGCCGCTGAAATGCAGGCCGCAGCGGGCTTCCAGCACGGCAAGGATCATCGCAAGCCGGTTTGAATCCCAGCCGATCACGGCGCGGCGGGGGGCGCCGAAACCTGAGGGGGCGACAAGCGCCTGAACCTCGACGAGGACGGGCCGCGTGCCTTCGAGAGCGGCGAGAACCGCGCTTCCGGCGGCGTTTTCCTGACGGTGGGATAGAAACAATGCCGAGGGGTTCTCGACTTCCTGCAGGCCGCTTTGAGTCATTTCGAAAACGCCGATTTCGTCGGTCGGGCCGAAACGGTTCTTGATGGCTCTTAAAATTCTGAACTGATGACCGCGGTCGCCTTCGAAATAGAGGACGGTGTCGACCATGTGTTCCAGCACTCTTGGCCCCGCGATCTGCCCTTCCTTGGTTACATGGCCGACGAAAAGGACGGTGATGCCCCGCTTTCTTGCCGACCGGATGATCTCCTGCGCGCAGGTGCGCACCTGGGTGACCGTTCCGGGGGCGCTCTCGACAGTATCGATAAACATCGTCTGGATGGAATCGATAATGATCATCTGGATTTCCAGAGATGAATCTTCCATCGTCGCGACAATGTCCCGGACACTGTTGGCAGAGGCCAGTGCCATCGGCTTGTGGCTAAGGCCAAGCCGCCCGGCACGCATCCTGACCTGATCGACGGATTCCTCGCCGGAGATATAGGCGGTGCGCACGTTTTTGCCCGCAAGGAGGCAGCCCACCTGAAGAAGGAGGGTGGACTTGCCTATGCCGGGATCGCCGCCTATCAGCACCGCCGAGCCGGGAACCAGTCCGCCGCCGGTTACTCTGTCGAATTCGGCGATGCCGGTTACATTGCGCGGCGGAAGAGATTTATTTTCTTCATTCAGTTTTGCAAGAGGAATCCCGGCGCTTCTGTTTTTTCCAGAGCCGAGGCCTTTTGGGGCGGAGGTTTCGGTGATTTCCTCGCTTAAGGTGTTCCATTGGCTGCAGGCGTCGCATTTGCCGCTCCATTTCGGGGAAACGGCGCCGCAGCTTTGGCAGACATAGATTCGGGAGGATTTCGCAGCCATTTCAAAAAAATATCAGATGGCGGCTACCGCAAAAAGCCTTTCAGCAAGTCTTATGCACCGATGCCGGTAAATGCTTGCGCCAGACCGCCATGGGCCATCTGCATCCTGCGGGCAGGAGTTCTCACCAGCAGGCGGTTGAAATCGACACGGTTCACGGGCAGGTAGCGGCCCTGGACGGCGTTAAAGCCGATGTCGGCCAGCAGCCTTGCTTTGGCAGCGGAACTTACCCATTCGGCGATGAACTGCGCATGACCGGCCCTGTCTTTAAGGTACGAAAGGAAACTTGACAGGCCGGGGAGTCCGAGTTCCCATTCCTCGATCATAACTCCGCAGATTTTGATGAAATCGATGTAATCGGAAAAAGCCTCGATGCGTTTTTCGTCACGAGGGTTGTTCTCAACGTCGTCAAGAGCAAAGCGGTAGCCCATTTTCCGCGCGGCAGCCATAACGGCAAGCTCTTTCTCGCCTGGAATGTATTCTTCCTCGACAAGCTCGAAGATCAGGTTATGCGGGCTGTAGTTTGCAAGAACCGGGGCCAGCTCTTTCCAGAAATCCCTGTGGCATGCGGACTCGGGCGAAATGTTTATTGCGACTGGAAAGCCTCTTTGGGCTTCGGCCTGCTGCAGGGCCGAGGCCACTATGATCTGATCCAGTTCTTTTGCCATTCCGCTTTCGTAAATGGCGGAAATTGCCCAGCGAATGTTAACGTCACTTGTTTCCGGGCGGATTACATGCAGGAGCATTTCGCTGATAGCGCCGACGGAGAATGCCGAGCGCAGGCTGACATCGTGCCATGGCTCCATGCGGAAACAAAATGCGCCTTCTTCCAGAGCGGCCAGAAGCCTGTTTACCTGACGCCTTGTTTCTTTTCCTGTCTCCGCGGACTGCATGGTTTGCCGCAAAGCGGATAGTCTTACTCCCACAAATTGACTGTACATTTTTATAACTCTTTTTGCTTGTTTTTAGCGTGCCCCGCACACTCAAGGAACATATATGGAAAAACTGAAGAAAAAGTTAATCAAAGGGAACTGTCCGCTCCCTCTCGTACCATACACTGGAAAATGTCAATTATATCGCAGGACAAAGGTTTGATTTCGGCAGATTGCAGCCCTGGGCCAACTCGGCGCTTCTCGCGGCATATGGGAATTCTTCTACGGAGTTGACAAATTCGATAACGAATTCGGGGTCGGGAGTTCCCTCGCCTGCCGCTTCACGAAACTGACGCAATATCATCTGGCGGTATTCAGCGAGTTTTTCCGGGACGTTAAACTGATCGCGCATTCTTGAATAAACATGGCCGTCGATTTTGATATGGCCTACGCCCTTGCCAAAATATTTCAGGCGCACATCTTCGGCGCTGCTAATATCGTCAAGCGCGAAACGGCAGCCCTTTTCGACGGCTTTGTGGTATATCTTCAGGGCTTCTCTGTCAGGCTGCATTCCCGGGCCGTATTCCACAATTTCGAATATGAAATTTTTTCTTCCCGCCCTGTCCAGTACCGGATCAACCAAATCCCAGAACTTCCGGGAACAAGCCGAGCAGGGGGCGATGTTGACCGTGGGGGTGTAATTGCATCCATCGGATTCCATCGCCGCAAGCAGTGTAAAAATAGAATTGAAAAGGACGGCGGCGTTTTCGCCGCGGTCATAGATCGCCTTTGCGGCTTTGAAGATGGAAACGTTTCCCATGCGGTTCAGAAACAAGGTCTCGCCAATAACCTCCTGAGGTTTCTGACCGTTTGTCGGGTGAAACAATTCAAGTCGCAAGGACGGCTGCCCTTTGCGGAGGTTTTCTTCTATCTGGCTGAGGACGCCTTCAGCGTCAGGAGAAATTTCAGTCAGATCTGATCGCAATTCTCCGATCAGCCTAACGACGATTTCATTCATAGGTTAATACAAACCCTGCTTTATTTATGCCATTTTTATATTTATTGACAATATAACCGTCTTATTCTCTGGTCAAGCGCCATTTGACTTGGGCGAAGTCGCTTTCCATCAGGCCGTTAATTACCAATTGTCTTGTTTTACGCGGGCGGGTGCCGCAACAAAGGTAAACACTTTCCTCCAGCGCTATTACGCCTGCGGAATTGGAAAATCTCCAGCCGCTTCCGGAAGGGAGCTTCAGCAGGGCTTCCCGTCCGTCCTGAACAAGGGACACCTGCACCTTGGGATGCAGATGGAAGCGGAGGCAAACGTCAACGGGTTTGCCAAGGCCGATGCTGCAGTTTAGCGTATCCTCGCCCCTCAGGTCGCAACCGGCTTCGGACAGGAACAGGCGGCGGCGGTGGGTTACGCCGTTTAGAGGGACGTAGCCGTCATGCGACATGTCAAGCAGGCAGGCGTCCTCGCTTTCCTGGCGTTCGATGGTTACTTTCTGCGCCTTGCGGCCGAAATGCCCGTCTTCACGGATTTCGCAGGCGTTGCGGTAGCCGAGGCAAACGGTGTTATGGGCAGCCGTTCCGCGCAGCATACCTTGCCACTCATCGCTGGTCGCGTGGCTGCCGCAGTTGACGAAAATGCGTTCGCGGCCATAGCTGAATTCGAAGGCCAGAGGGGCGGCGTGAGCGCCGCTATCGAAAGGACGTTCAGGGGCTTTTCCGCAGTCGGCAAAGAGCAGGCCTTTGCCCAGAGATACACGTTCATAGCCACTCTGAGGCAGGCTGCCGAGCGCCTTGCCTCTGGCGTTGGCGTGAACGAGGAGGATATCGATCAGTCCTCTGTCGCCCTCGCATGATCCGTTGAAAGTGGCCGTATGCTTGTCGCCATAGCGGAAAAAGCGCAGGGCTGGGCAGATGCGGTCGATGGCATGCTGGATTTTTTCCGGGAGCGGGTAGCGTGCTGCAAGAAGGGCGCAACGGATGTCCAGCAATGACCTGAGAATGGAAACAAGTGCCTGCGGGTTGCGGGATATGTGGCCTCCGTCGGGAAGTATCTGTCTGTCGATCTCGCGATCCAGCCGGTCGAGAGACTGCTCGATCCATTGCTCGTAGCCGGAAAGGGCCACGCCTGCGAAAAGCAGGCCCTTGCAGGCGGCGAAAATGCCAAGGCCTGTGGGCATGGCGGAGATGGTTCTGCTTAAATGGCGGGTCTGACGCACCAGGCTTTCGAAAAATATCCTTTGCAGGCTGTCGTCGGCGCTGGAGCCGAAAAAGTCGTACAGCGCGACCCATATCGAAATTCGCGCACCGAGAAGATCCGGGCGCCAGCTTTGCTCGTCCCAGCAGGGGTGGCGTTCTATCCAGCTCTCCAGCAAGGTTCTCGCATGGGAGCGACCGGCGTCGCCGCCGAGAGATCTCAGATCCCTCAGCCATTCAAAGCCGTGAAGGTAGTCGTACCAGGCTTTGCCAACGCCGTATGGTTCCCAGAAATTTCCACTTATTTCAAGCTGCTCACCGCCGAGATCGAAAATCCCGCCGCAAAGCCAGCGGCCTTTTTCAGCATCGCCCGGCCACGGGTCGGCTAGCTTGACATCGAGTTTGCCGGGGATGCATCCGCCAAGGCTCCAGTTGTATACCGCGCTACGGCATGCGAGTCTTCCGGCCTTGCTGCGCAGGTGGCGAACCAGTTCGATATTCATATTATACTCCTCTTAATGCCTTGATGTTTTCCGCGTATTTTTCCGGCCCTCCCCGGAAGACCGCTGTGCCCGCCACAAGCACATTCGCTCCCGCCTCGCGGCACAGCCGCGCGGTTTCCACGTTAATTCCCCCGTCGATTTCGAGATCGACATGTCGTCCTTCGGCATTAATCATTTCCTTTAGCGCCGAGATCTTGGAGAGAAGGGGGATGAATGACTGGCCGCCGAAACCGGGATTTACAGTCATGACCAGCACGAGATCGACAAGATCCATTACGTGTTCCAGCGCTGATACCGGTGTCGCCGGATTCAGAGATACTCCGGCCTTTTTGCCGAGGGATTTGATGGTCTGCAAGGTTCGGTGCAGGTGAGGCCCGGCTTCGGGGTGGACGGTGATGATGTCCGCGCCGGCATCTGCGAATTCTTTCAGCAGCGGATCGACAGGCGAAATCATCAGGTGGACGTCGAAAGTTTTTTGCGAGTGAGGACGAAGGGCTTTGATGACCCCTGGGCCTATCGTGATATTGGGAACGAAGTGGCCGTCCATGACGTCTATGTGTATGTAGTCGGCCCCGGCTTCATCGATTCGCCTTACTTCCTCGCCTAACCGGGCGAAATCGGCGGAGAGAATCGAGGGGGAGATAAGCAGTTTTTCAGATCCAGGCATTTGACTTTACAGGATAATTGGCAAGAGAGGGATTGCGGCAATGGAGTCAATCAGGACGGCCCGATGCCGCAAATCTATCCACATATTATTTATACCAGCTTTCGGCGCGGGTTTGCACTTCAATTGATGCGCTGGAAAGAAATTTCTGCCCTGCTCTTCACCCGGGAGGGATTTTGTTCAGGTTTTTACAAGTCTCGATATGTAGAAACCATCTATGCCGCCGTGGGCGGAGAGGTGGAAGGGGAGGAGGCGGACTTCGCCTTCGGGGGTGATTGCGCCTTCTATTCCGCCGATCTCTCCGGGCGTTACCGGCAGGCGTTTTACGGGAGCGCCGCCTGAGACAAGGGTTTCGATCTGTCGTTCGCCTTCATGCTTCTGAACCGAGCAGGTGCAATAGACGAGGATGCCGCCGGGAGCGAGCATATCCACGGCGTTGGCGAGCAGGGAGGATTGCAGGCGGGAGAGTTGCTCCAGATCGCGCGGTGTTTTGGTATGCAGCAAATCGGGATTGCGACGGATCGTGCCGGTGGCGGTACAGGGGGCGTCGAGCAGGATGTGGGTGGCCGGGGTTTTGGGTTTCCAGACAGAGGCGTCGGAAGCCTCTATTAAAACCTGTCTGTCGAGGCGCAGGCGTTTCAGGTTTTCCTCAAGGCGGGAAAGGCGTTTGACGGATCGGTCGAGGGCGATGACGTTTGCTCCCATGGCCGCGAGCTGGGCTGTTTTTCCGCCCGGAGCGGCGCAAAGGTCGATAACGGTTCTTCCGGCGACATCGCCGAGCAGTTTTGCGGGAAGGGCGGCGCCGGCGTCCTGGATCCACCACATGCCGTCGTCGAAGCCGGGAAGAGAGGTTACCTTTCCGCCCGAGGCGCGGCGCAGCGTTCCGGTCGGCAGGATCACTGCCTCTAGCTCTTTGGCCCAGTGATCGCGCATTCCGGGGTTTTTGATCGAGATATCGAGAGGGGCCTCGGCAAGAGAGGCAAGCGCGATTTCCGCGGCTGTGCGAAGTCCGTAATCCTCTATCCAGATGCGCATCAGCCATTCGGGGATGTTGATGCGGGTTTCGTCCTGACGGGACAGCAATTCGCGTCCGGTTCGCGCAACCGTCCGCAGGATCGCGTTAACGAAATCCTTTTGCCGGGAAAAGCCTGCTTTTTCGGCGATTCTTACGGTTGTATCGACGGCGGCGTGATCGGGAACGTTCATGAAGACCAGCTGGGCCGCGCCGATACGGAGAAGGTTCTGCAGGGGCAGGGATCGTTCTCCGCCTGGCCTTTCTTCACTTCTGGCGATAAGGTCGTCGATCTGGCCGAGGCGGCGCAGGGTCGTGGATACAAGCATTCTGGCAAAAGCGCGGTCGCGGGAGGGCAAATGGGCGAAGCCAGGGTCAGATTCTATGGCTGTGTCCAGCTCGCGCCCCGATTTCAGAACAGATTCCAGAATGGCAAGCGCCGAAATTCTGGCCGCCAGAGCGTCCGAAGCCGATACTTCGGCAAGGCTTGCATTATCGTCAGGCAATGCGTCCATTGGCTTCGATGATTTCCTTTTCGATTACGTGAGATTGCGAGATTATTTCTCTATAAAGGCCGCGGACGAAATCGGGATCAAGATCGTTTTCTTCCGCAATTGAAGATACACGGCTAAGGACTTCTTTAACCCGCTCACTTTGAACAAGATCGAGGCCGGTATCGGCCTTGATCTGCCCGGCCTCCCGAACCAGTTTGTAACGCTCGCCCAACAGCCGCAAAATCTCGTCGTCGAGGGCGTCTATCTTTAATCGTAAATTTTTCAACCGGTGCATTTCAATTGGCGAAATATTAAAGTTGTCTGCAAAATAAGTTAGTCTTTTCCCAGTATATCCACAGCGTCCAGAACCAGCTGAGTTGCTTCTGCTATCAGCAGCACCTCGTCGTCGACCATTACGTATTTATGGCCTTTGGCGGGAGGAGAGAGAAGTCTGAGCAACCGTTCTGGCAAATCCCGGAAATTGACGCTATCGTCCAGACGGTCGCCGGAATGATATTTTTTCGCGAGGCCGGGGGGCAGGCAGCCGTTGTGTTTTTTCGCGAGGCCGGGCGGACAGGATCTCGTCCGCTCTTCTACCAGAAAGCCCCGAATTATTTCTCTTTCGCTCCGGCTTATCAGGACGCCGCCTTCTCTCCGGTCTTCTCTGCCTATATCCTTCAGTACCTCTACACCGGATGATTTACCCCCTTTGCCGCCTTTATCGGCAAGGGCCGGGAAAGAGAAGGCAACTGCGCAAAGTAAAAGAGTCATTATAAATCGAAACATGGGTATGTCCTTTCCAGCAGTGAAGCAAATGCAAGCTTATAACATACAGCAAGGAATTTATACCAGCTACCGGGTAAAGCGATATGCCTTGTCATAAATTGCAAAAGATTTATGATGCGGAATAATAGAAAATGGGGGGATAAATGATTTATATTGAAGGAAAAATAGTTAAGATAAAGGGAATGGATGTAACCCTTTCGGTCGATTTCATAAAAGCTGCGTGTTCATGCGCGGCAACGGAAGGGGTGGAACAGACAATCCATCTGGCCGATCAGGGACAAAAGAACAGCATAAGCCTTCCCGGAATAGAGCATAAAATTATCCGCGTGGCGGTAGTCTGCGGCAACAAGGTAAGGGAAATCGCCGTGAATGGGGATGCCGGTTATGGCAGCCTCGATCCCCGCAGAGAACGAAACGGCGATTCATGCGGGTGTTCGCGCCCGACGGCATTTGCGCTGGAGGCTATGTGATTAACGCGCCAGCGGTGTGACGGTCTGGTTAAGAATCCGTCATTTGTCGTCGCTCATTTTCAGGGCGTTGATGAATGCTGACTGCGGGATGTCGACGTTGCCGTACTGGCGCATTTTGGCTTTGCCCTTCTTTTGTTTTTCGAGCAGCTTGCGTTTGCGGGTGACGTCGCCGCCGTAGCATTTGGCGGTTACGTCCTTGCGCAGGGCGCTGATATGTTCGGCAGCGATGATCTTGCCGCCTATGGCCGCCTGTACGGCGATCTTGAACATCTGCCGCGGGATGAGTTCCTTAAGTCTTTCGCAGAGCTGGCGGCCGCGTTTTTCGGCATTCTGTCGCCAGACGATCATGGCCAGAGCGTCGACGGACTCGCCGTTGACCTTTATTTCCATTTTTACAAGGTCGCTCTCGCGGTATCCGGAAAGTTCGTAGTCGAAGCTGGCGTAGCCTTTGGAGATGCTCTTCAGGCGGTCGTAAAAGTCGAAAACTATCTCGTTCAACGGCAGGTAGTATTCCAGCATCGCCCGGTGGCCGGCATAGGTGAGATTGATCTGTTCTCCGCGCCGATCCTGACAAAGTTGCAGCAGGCCGCCGAGATATTCGTCTGGCGTAAGTATCGTCGCCTTGATCCAGGGTTCCTCGATGTGGTCGATGCGCACTACGTCAGGCATGTCGACAGGATTGTAGAGTTCCACCATTTTGCCGTTGGTAAGGTGGATATGGTAGACGACGCTCGGCGCGGTGGGGATCAGGTCGAGATTGTATTCGCGTTCGAGACGTTCCTGAATAATCTCCATGTGAAGAAGGCCGAGGAATCCGCAGCGGAAACCGAGGCCCAGAGCCTGCGAGTTTTCCGGCTCGTAATGAAGGCTGGCATCGTTGAGCTTCAGGCGTCCAAGGGCTTCGCGCAGATCGTCGAACTGCTTGGCGTCGACCGGGAACAGCGAACAGAAGACCATTGGAATGCTGGGCTTGAAGCCGGGCAGGCGCTGCTCGCACTGGCGCTTTTCCTCGGTAATAGTGTCGCCGACCTGCGTTTCGCTGATATCCTTGATTGAGGCTGTGATAAAGCCCATTTCTCCGGGGCCGAGTTCATCCACGAGAACGCGCTTGGGCGTGAATATGCCGACGCGGTCGATATCGCGCACAGCCCTGGTGTTCAGGAACTGGATGCGCTGGCCTTTTCTCAGCTTGCCGTCGATTACGCGCACGAGAATCATGACGCCCAGATAGGAATCATACCAGCTGTCCACCAGTAATGCCTTTAGAGGCCTATCGGAGTCGCCCTCATGCGGATGCGGCAATCTGGTTACTATCGCTTCCAGCAGGCTGTCAATACCGATGCCGCTTTTGCCGGAAACGTAAACGGCGTCTCCGGCGGGCAGACCGATGACTTCCTCGACTTCACGTGCGACCTCCTCGGGGCTTGCAGCGGGAAGGTCGATTTTATTGATGACCGGAATGATATCGTGGTTGTTGTCGATGGCCTGATAGACGTTGGCCAGTGTTTGCGCCTCCACTCCTTGTGTGGAATCGACGACGAGGAGTGAGCCTTCGCAGGAGGCAAGGGAGCGCGAGACCTCGTAGGAGAAATCGACGTGGCCGGGGGTGTCCATCAGGTTAAGCTGATATTCGATGCCGTCTCCGGCCTTGTAGGCCAGGCGCACGGTCTGGGCCTTGATGGTGATGCCGCGTTCGCGCTCGATATCCATGGAATCGAGCACCTGCTCTTTCATCTCGCGCTCTTCCAGCCCGCCGCAGGTTTGAATCAGGCGGTCGGCAAGCGTCGACTTCCCATGGTCGATATGGGCGATGATCGCAAAGTTTCTAATATGTTCAAGCGGCTTGGTCATGGGACAGTTATATAAACAGGCCTGAGCGATTTTGCTAAGCTTTTTTGAACTTCACCCATCTTTCATCCCTTCTCGTTAAACTGCTCAGGCGCAGCAAAACCCTCTTCCTCAGGGAGAGAAAATTCGGTGTGCAGGGAGAGGCCTAGAACTTCAGGCCGCTGATGTAATTATCCAGATCCTGCTGCGCCTTTTGTTGCTTTGTCTGCAGATCCTGTTCCTTCTGGGCGAGGGCGGAGAGGCGGTTTTCCTGCTCTTCCATCTGGGCGAGGTAGCGTTTGCCGAGGGCTGTGCCCTGCGAGACGGTCTGGAGGTTCTGGCGAAGGCGGTTCTGGTCGTTGTAGAGCTGATTGCGCTCCTGGTTAAGGCGCTGGAGTTCCTGATCGTAGCTGTAAACCACGGAGCGCAATTCACGAACCTTTTCAAGAGCCTTGCGAACGTCGCTCGGGATTTCCTTGCCGGAAACCGCGGCCAGACGGTGGTCGATGTCGCGGGGAGAGATATGCGAGAGGGCGATTGTTTCCGTGGCCTCATTGCGCATGACGACCCTGAAGGAGGCGGTTTCACCGGCTTTGATCTTGAATCTCAGGCGGTAGTGGGTATCGGTTCTGGCGATCTCGCCTTCCAGGCCTTCGGGTTTGTCGAGTTCCCAGCCCTGGCGGCGGGGATGTTCGATAACCACGGTGCGGGCTTCGTCTTCGGGGGCCTTGATCGTGTATTTAGTGGTGTTAAGCCAGAGAACTTTCTGATGCAGAGTGCCCTTGGCTATGGTGATCAGACCCAGGCGCTTGTCCTGGCTTTCCTCGCGGTCGATCAGGGTATTCGTGTCGAGGGCGAAGCTGATAAAGCGATTTTCGCTCTTGGGGACAAGCGGCATTTCAGCGTCTCCGACGTGAATAATCTGGCCTTTGCCGCTCTCGTAGAGAGTAATGATGCCGGGCGGGAATCCGCTGTCGCTGTCATTGGTGATCTCCACGGAAGCGAGCGGGTGGCGGGCATTGGTGTCAGGCTGGTAGAGATAGACGCGGTCAGCCGGAACCTTGCGATCGCTGAAGGGAATCATCAGAGTGTTTCCGGCGGGAAGGGCGACTTTCTGCGGAAAGCGGAAGATCATCTGGCTTGCGGTCTGGCCTGCCGATGCGGCCTGCACATCGGCTAGGCGTGCCGGAGCCGGAGCCATCATCGGCATTTCAGCGGATTCGTAGGCCACTGACATTTCGGCCTGCGGCATGGGAGGCGACCCGGCGATACCGCCACCGAACATGCCCCTTACAGAGTCTTCGGCATCGTATGACGCTCTTTTTGATTTCATGATTACCGCATTGGCGCGAAGTTCCTCAGCTGAATCCATCATTGCCATAGAGCCCTGATCAACGCGGGGCATAACCCGGTTCATGATTCTGACGGGCAGTTCCGGGCGGCTGGTGTAATAGCTTTCGTAAAGCGCCTGATGGTAAGTGACCGGCGATCCGGACATCAGGGTCAGGCTTACGTCCTTCCAATCAGTGGCTGTGGTGTTTTCCAGTACCGCCCAGCCTTGCAGCGTGGCGGTTTTTTCCCCTTCTTCGGGGAGAACCAGTCGGTAGCTGCTCTTCCAGAGCGGGGCGTCGGTGATATAGACAAGGGCGATTGTCCGCTCCGGCCCGCTGGTTCTGATCGACAGCGTGCGCTGATCCTGAACGCGGTTGCCGAAAACGGCTTCGAGCGCTCTGTCGAGCTGAGCCTGGACTTCTTTCTCCGTAAGCTTCAGGCTGGAGGTTTCTTCAAGTATGGCGGTCTTGATGCCGGCATCGGTGTGAACGCTTATCCTGTGGCGGGTTACAAGGCCGTTATCAAGCTGGACGGTTTCCCGAGTCACACCCATCAATCTGCCGGTAATAAAACCATCATCGAGTGAGACAGCGGCTCCGCGAAGGGCATTTAGCAGGGTCGGATAGTCGGAAATATCTTTTTCGTTAAAGGGAAGATCCCGGAAAACCTGTGATAAAGGCTCTCGTCCCGGAAGAGATATGCCTTCCAGCCTGCCGCCCGCAGGCTGCACCACGACAAGGCTTTTAAGCATGTCGTCAACCTGGTCGAGGCGGACGGGAAGTTCGATTTCTGTCTGGTCTTTAACCTTGCCTTCATGTCCGTAGACGGCCAGGCCGCTGCTGGAGATGATCACATGTTTAAGAGGAAGGGTTTCGGCGCCGGCGCCAGCGCCGGTGGCAACAGCGGCGATCATTACACTGGCGAAAAGAGAAAGGCGTACGCGGGCAATCATCTGGAACCTCCCGGTCATCAAGTTGGCAGCAATCAGAATAAAGTTATTTCAGTCGTTTGTCACTTCTTACAAGGGTAGGATTCATACAGGGCAAGCGCGACGGCAGGCGAGGCGATAAAGCCTTTATGCTGAGGGTTGCGCTTCAGGTATCTGACGACGATCGTCTGCAGGCTGCCAAGCTCGGCACTGGAGGGGACACAGAAATCTACGCTTGGCGCAGTGCCGAGCGATCGCAGCAGCGCGTGGTAGTCCATAACTCCGGCTATATAGGCCTGACAGGTGACGTGTCCGCCTTTGACGATCTCCTTGCCGTTACTGTCCTGTGAGCAGACGTGAAGAAGGTATTCGGAGGAGATCTGGGCGGCGCGGGCTTCGTCCGAGTAACTCATGGAGAAGGCAGCCAAGAACACCAGTAAAAACCCTGAATGCCGGTCGGGAAGCTTGTTCATTTCCTGTCTTTCAACTGCTGCAAGATTGCGAAAGGCGAATCCTCGGGTCTGGCTTTGGGGCCGGCTTCCATGATGCGCGGCTGGCGCTCGTGTTTTTCGCGTTTTTTGAAAGATTTGTCTTTCCGGGGTTTCATTTCGTCAGCATGTACGGGCTTTTCTTTTTTCTCGTTGTCGCAGTCCTTGCGCCTGAAATCTTTTTTATAAGGGGCTTTGCCCTGAGGCTGTCTCGGGCGGTCGGAAGCCTTGCCTTTCTTGAGCCTGAACTGTGCCAGATCGGGTTTTTTCGGTTCCGGTTTGGTATCTGTTTCGGCGACTTGCGGCTCAAGAGACTCCGTCTCGGGCAGGCCCGGTTCAGAGGTTTCCGGAACCGGTTGTTCTCTGGCGGGTTCGGGCGTGGTTTCCGGCGGCGGTTCGGGGGCGGCTTCTTCGGGTTGCTGTTCCGGCTCGGGAGCGGCGGGTTCATCGATTTTGCGGTGGCCCATGGCTTCGAGGATCTCGTAAAGGTCGGCAATAGGGCAGCCGAGCCATTCGGCCATTTCATGCTTCGCCCGGAAAATTCCGTTCTCTGCACCGTCATAGATGGCGTTGATAACCCGGTCGAGCATGTCTATGCGGATGGCGCGCGGGCCGTATACCGGGTAGCCGATGGCGCGGTAAAAGCGATGGTCTATTCCCTCCCCGGAGACGGCGACGGAAACCATGCCGTCGGCGGGAACAGGAGCCGGAAGAGGCTTGTCGTTCCAAAGCGACCAGAGCAGTGCGCGCAGTCTTACGCCCGCCGGCTTGTTGAGAGCGGGGATGAATACCAGCACCGGGCCAAGTCTTACCTTGCGCGATCTCAGGGCGGCGCGTCCCGCCGGATCAAGTTCACCTATCAAAGGCTCGACGACATGGCGGGGAACGATGCCGAGGGCTTCCTTCACCTGAAAGCAGATGCCGCGGGCGGGGGCGGTTATTTCCTCTTCGTTGTCGAGTGCCTTGAGCGGTTCGAGGACGGTGTCGACATGCCGGTGCAGCCAGCTTTTTATATGTCCGCAGACAGCATCCCTGTCCTTACCTTCCAGCAGATCGCTGTCCGGGAGGAATATGTCGGGCCGGTAAACCGATTCGCCCTTGCGAACCTCAGCGACTGGCAAACCGGGCGTTGGGTTGGTCGGGTCTTTCTGAAAGTGAATCCGTCCGTCGTCTTTCAGCGAGTACTGTGTGTCCCTGGCATTCAGCATCAAATTCTTCCGCCTGTTAATCTCACTTTTCAAAGCATTCCGCGAAGCGGACATTATCGTTTTAAGATCCATGCCGCCAGCCCCGGTGTCCGGAAAAAACCGGAATCCGCGGAGGCTGCCTACCAACTGACCTTCGACGACCACTTCACCATCGGCACGCACTCCGGCGAGAAGCTCGCGCTTTTCTTCGAGAGAGCGTATCAATACAGCGGCGCGCTGATCGACGAACCGCCTGGTCAGGGCTTCGTGAAGGACGTCGGAGAGACGGTCTTCGACCGATCTGGTTCTCTCCTGCCATTCTCCGGAGTTCTTCAGCCATTCCGCATGGTGGGCAATATACGTCCATGTGCGAATATGTGCAATCCTTGCCATCAATGTATCTACGCCGCCGTCGGTGCGGTCGAGCCTGTCGACCTGCCCCGCGACCCAGTTTTCGTGGAGCGGGCCTTCCATCAGGCGCAGGTAAATCTCGCCTGCCATCTTGTGGTGCTGTTCGCCAAGCGTCTTGCGGAAATCAGGAATCTGGCAGACATCCCATAGAAGGCGGACGGCATCGCGGTTTGTGGCGAGAGCGGATATTTCCTTGCGCCGAAGAAGACTCCTTAAAGTAATCTGGTCGTCTGCCGGGCGGTTTTTTATGAGAATATTTTTTCCAGAAGGCATCTCAAGAGAGGCCAGCAGGCCTTTGGCAGATGAAAAATCGAGATTGCTGTTGCGCCAGTAAACGGTTTTTTGCGGCTCGAAACAGTGGTTCTCAATCGCTTCCACGATGGCGGCTTCCAGTTCCTTCACCGGGCCGGTGACCCCGAAGGTGCCGTCTCTGGTGTAGCGGCCTGCTCTGCCGGCGATCTGGGCGATCTCGTTTTTGCCGAGGTTGCGGGCTCTGGCCCCGTCATATTTCCGGGTGGCGGCGAGGGCGACGTGGTTGATGTCCATGTTCAGGCCCATGCCGATAGCGTCGGTCGCCACCAGAAAATCGACCTCGCCTGCCTGATACATCGCGACCTGAGCGCTGCGGGTGCGAGGCGAAAGCGCGCCGAGAACAACGGCAGTGCCGCCCCGCTGGCGGCGGATCAGTTCGGCGATGTTGTAAACGTCATTCACCGAAAACGCCACCACAGCGGAGCGCGGGGGGAGGCGGCCCAGTTTCCTGAAGCCTGAATACGCGAGTTTGGAAAATCTGTCTCTGGTATTGAATTCCGCTTCGGGAACCAGTCTGGCGATCAAAGGTTTCATGGTGTCCGAACCCATGAACATCGTTTCAGCCTTTCCTCTGGCGCGCAGCAGGCGGTCGGTGAAGATGTGGCCGCGCTCGGCGTCACCGCAAAGCTGGATTTCGTCGATAGCCAGAAATTCGAATTCGCGCTCCGTCGGCATGGCCTCGACGGTACAGAGAAAGTAGCACGCTTTCGGAGGAAGGATTTTCTCTTCGCCGGTGATCAGGGCAACCCGCGAGGCCCCTTTGATTTTGGCAACGCGGTCATAGTTTTCCCGTGCCAGAAGACGGAGGGGGAAGCCGATCACGCCATTGCCGTAAGAGAGCATGCGATCGATCGCATACCAGGTCTTGCCGGTGTTGGTCGGCCCCAGCAGGGCGGTTATTCTGCCCTGCGGCGGAATTGCGCTTTTCGTGATGGTCATGGATTTTATTCGTTTAGCGCAAGCAAACTTTTTTGCAAATCTTTTTTGCGGTAAACAAAAGGGCTATGCTAGATAACGGGGATGGTTGTCCGGTTTTCTCAGGAGATTTTCATGTCGCTACATAGTACACGCTCAAAATTGTTTCAGTCCATTCTGGCTTGCGCCTTGCTATCAGGTTACCCGGCCATGGCCGCGCCGCAGATTGACGAGCAGGGGGCGCAGGAACTCAAGGCGATACTGAACGAGATGCTGGATTTTCAAAAGAGCGCGACCGCCGTCAACCAGGGCGTGATGAAATTCGAGGGCGAGCTTAAAGTGGAAAGAGCGGCTGAATATTACGCGGTAACGCTGCCTCATATCACTATCGCCGATACTTCGGGCGGGTTTTTTGATATGGGAATTATATCGCTTAACGCCATTCCGACCGACGATCCCGCCATGTGGAAAATGTCCATGGCCCTGCCCACGCCCATGACCGGATATGACGCGCAGGGCAACCCGGTGGTCAGCTTCGATATTTCTAGGCAAAGGATGTCGGGGGTCTGGCATAAGGATTTCGGGAATTTCGTCAAGCTGGACGCGGCATATGAGAATCTGGTCATCAATGCCGGAGCCGCTGGCGAGGGTGTCGTTATCCCGTCGATGTCGGCTATGGTCGATCTCGACAAAAACGAGAAGGACGAATGGAGCGGCCCTGCCGCTTTTGCCGTTAACGGGATGAAGGTGATGGCAGGGGGCAGAGAGGTTTTCAAGGCTGATAAATTCCTCGCCAATTCCGAGGTACTCAATATTTCAACCGCGGCCATCAAACAATACAAGGACAATATGACGGCGATTGCCGAACAGGCTCTTGCCTTGCCGGAAGGCGGTCAGGCAAGCCCGCAGCATGCGGTAGGCATTTACAATCTGATTTTTGATTTTCTGGGCAATGCATGGGAAGGTTTTTCGAGCGAGTTTGCGGTCGAGGGTCTCAAAATAGAGGTTCCGGCGGAAGATGCCGCCGCGCCAAAGACCTTCAGACTTGGGAAGGCCACTTACGGTCTCGATATGAGAGGGTTCAAAGGAGATAATATTACCATAGCTTCGCGCATGTCCTATGATGGCGTCGAAAGCCAGCTGGTTCTTCCGGGAATTGAAGGAATAATTCCCACAGGTGCGAATCTCAGCTACCGGATAAACAACATTCCCTATAAACAGATTGCCGAGCTGGGGAAGAATACGCTGCGTTCGTCGCTTGTATCTCCGGAGATGGCGCAGATGTCAGGGATGCAGATGGTAATGGTGCTGCCGCAAATTCTTGCTCAGGCGGGGACGAATTTCGAATTGAAGGATCTGGCTATTAACGGGCAGGAGAATTACGGGCTTCAGTTTACCGGCAAGGTAAATGCCGATGCCGTCTCTCCCATGGGAATTACTGCCGATGTCAACGGCAGGATCCATGGGTTCGAATGGCTTACAGGCAAGCTATCGGGGATAATGAACAATCCGCAAACCAGTCAGGGGCAGAAGGCGGAAGTTCAGAAGGCTGTGCAAACACTGGCTTTGTTGCAGTTGTTGGGACGCCAGGAAAAGGACGGGCAAGGCAGGGATGTCAGGGTTTATGAATTCAAACTCGGCCCTCAGGGGCAGATGCTGCTAAATGGCGCCGATCTGAACGCGGTACTTGGTCAGATGTCACCAGGTCTGGCGCAGGATTCCAAACCGGCGGCGCCTCAGTAGACAATAGTACAGATTTGTTAATCGCGAGGGGTAGTCGTCAGTCGGGGGATGGGTTCGACTGTCTGATTTTGCGCCAGTTGGCGACGTTGCGGTTGTGTTCTTCGAGGGTTTGGGCGAAGGCATGGCCGCCGGTGCCGTCGGCTACGAAATAGATGAACGAATGCTGCTCGGGGTTGAGGACGGCGGCAATGGCTTCCCTGCCGGGATTGGCGATCGGGCCGGGAGGTAATCCCGGGTTCCTGTAGGTGTTATAGGGTGAATCAAGTTCGAGATCTTTGGTCAGAAGACGGCGGCCCATAGGCCCCAGCCCTTCATTCTGATGCATGCCCCGGGTATGGGCGTAAATGACGGTCGGGTCTGATTGCAGGGGTATGCCCCTGTTCAGCCGGTTGATGAACACGCCCGCTATTCTCGCTCTTTCGCCCGGGACTCCGGTTTCCTTCTCGACGATCGAGGCCAGTATCAGGGCTTCGAGAGGCGATGAGACGGGAAGATCGGCGGCTCTTGATTCCCAGAGTTCGGAAAGGGTTTTTTCCATGGCTGATTGCATCCGCCTGATAATGTCCGACCGGCTTTCCCTGCGGCTGAAGCTGTAGGTCTCGGGCAGGAGAGTGCCCTCTTCGGGGATGGAGGCAATGTCGCCGGTGAGCCGCTCATCCTCTTTCAGCAGGCCGACTATCTGGTGGCTGGTGAGACCTTCGGGGATGGTGATCCTGCGCTGGATGACTTTGCCGGAAAGCAGCAGTTCCATTATCTGCTTCTGGGATATTCCTGCTTCCAGCGCGTATTCTCCCGCCTTGAGCGAGGACTGGGCCCCGGAGATTCTGACGGCGGTCTTGAATACCTGCGGGCGGGTTATCGCTCCATGCGTCTGGAGCTTGCGGGCAATGGCGCCCAGGGTTTCGCCGGGCTCGATAACAATTTCTGTCTTGTTTTCAAGCGGGCCTTTACGATTAAAAGTTTCTATTCCCCACCACAAGACTGCGGCGGAAACGATGACGGCCAGAGACAGCAGGAAGCCAAGCAAACGAAAGATGTGCCGCATTTCTAACCGGTGTTTTCCGCCTGCTGGAGTATTCTCAGGGCATAGGTTTCGGCATCCAGACAGGCGGCAAGGCCGGAGCGGAAATCGGGATATTTCAGTTCAATGCCGAGTTTTTCTTTAACCCTGCGATTGCTTACCCGTTTGTTATCCGAATAGAAGCTGCGGGCGATGGGGGCAAGATCGGCCTCCTCTATCGGAACGAGAGGCGGCGGCTCGATGCCCAGAAGTTCGCAGGCACAGGCGATGACTTCGTGGCTCGGAGCCGGATGGTCGTCGCAGACGTTGTAAATCGCCCCCGGCTGGGGATTGTTCATCGAGGCGATGAGGATGCGGACTATGTCTTCCACATGGATGCGGCTTGAGACATGCCCTTCCTTTTCCACCCTTCTGGCGATTCCGGCCCGTACGGAATCAAGGGCGCTGCGGCCGGGGCCGTAAATGCCGGCGAGACGGAAGATGTGAACCGGCATCTTGAATGTTTTCATGAAGGAAAGCCACTGCTCCTCGGATCTGGCGCGCCGCGATCCGCGACGGGAACCGGGGGCGACTTCCGTGGTTTCATCCACCCATCCACCGCCGCGATCCCCGTATACCCCGGTCGTGGACAGATAGCCGATCCATTTTATGGTCGGAATTCTTGCAATGTCCTCGGCGTGAATCAGAAAAGCCGGGTCGCCGTCGTCGCCGGGGGGGGTGGAGATCAGAATGTGGGTGGTATCTTTGAGGATGAACAGAGGGTCGCTGAGAGGATGGGAGTAATCGAAGATATGGGCATGTTTACCACGGGATCGAAGTTCCTGTTTTTTCTCAGGATCGCGGGTGGTTCCGGCTATTTCCCAACCGCCTTCCTGCTCGAGAGTATGCCCAAGATAGTCACATGTATAGCCGTATCCAAAACAAAAAAGACGTTTCATTTATCGGGCTTTCCTCCAGCTCGCCAGTTCATTATTATGAATATATACGTATTTCTAGAAATCTGTATCCTCATAATGGCTGGCGGGAGTGAAGCCGGGAATTCTGTCCTCCAGCAGGGGTCTGAAGCTTGGGCGCGATTTTATTCTCGCATACCATTCTCTTGCGGCTTGATGCTCCTCCCAGGGAACGTCGCCGATGTAGTCGACGGCGGAGAGGTGCGAAGCGGCGGCTATGTCGGCCAGCGAAAAGCTGTCTCCCGCAAGCCAGTTCCTTTTTTCGGTCAGGAAGCCGATATAGTCCAGATGGTAATGAATGTTCGCGTGTCCGGCGCGGATCGAGGGGCCATGCGGTTCCCCCAGCCTGAGAAAACGCTTCATCAGCTTTTCCCCGACGAGGTTGTCGGTGACCTCGTGGTTGAACTTGACGTCGAACCAGCTGGTGAGGCGTCTGGTTTCGGCGCGCTGCACCGGGTCGCCGCCGAGAAGATTGACTTCAGGATAGACTTCCTCGAGATATTCGCAGATAACCTGCGAGTTTGAAAGCGTCGTGCCATCGGGCTCGATCAGAACGGGAACGTCGCCAGCCGGATTGAGAGCAAGGAACTCGGTTCGCCGCTCCCAAATTTTTTCTATTTTCAGCTCGAAATCCAGTTTCTTTTCGGCAAGTACTACCCGTACCTTGCGTGAGAATGGATGGAGCCAGAGATGGTACAGTGTTCTCATGGCCTTCCTTCAAGAAGCCTCTTCACAGGCAAATAATAAAAAATGCCATTTCAAAAGATACTATTCTTTTTACTCATCCATCACGAGTCTTTTTTCGATAAGGAAGCACATTACTGGCGAATACCTTCCACCTCCAGACGTATCATTACTTCATCGCCGACACCGGGAAGGCCGTAGGTCATTCCGAACTCGCTTCTTCTGATCGATGTGTGCGCGGAAAAGCCGGCGATGTGACTTCCGGTCATGGGATGCTCGCCAGCCTTGTTGAACAACGTTTTCAATGTAACCGGTCGGGTTATGCCAAGCAGGGTCAGGTTGCCGGTGATGTCGGCGGAGTCTTCGCCGGTGACATCGATTCCGGTGCTTTCAAAGGTCATTTCCGGGAAATGGGAAACATAGAAAAAATCGGCGCTTTTCATATGTTCGTTCCACTGCTCGTCATTCATCTCGATACTTTCGGTTTTGATGGAGACGATTACCCGGGAGTTTTCGGGGGCCGCCTCGTCGAAAGTGAACTCTCCGTCGAAATCGAGAAATTTGCCCATGGATTTCGAAAAACCTAGATGGTCGGCGAAAAAAAGTATCTGGGTGTGACTTTTGTCGAGAATGTAGGTGGCCGGTTCGGCCCATGCCTTCGTGCTGGGGAATATGAAAGTCAAAAAGATAAATGATGTTATTGCCGTTTGCCTGATGTTCATTACAACCTCTTTATTGAAAGTAAATTTTATAAAGCATGACCGCCGCATAAGCTCCGGCCGCGGCAATCGCCCAGTTCAACAGGCCGTAAGTCATCTTGATGCTTTTATCCGACAGGATTTCCCTGTTCGAACGGTGGCGGAGCAGATAAAGCAATAGCACCTGACCGGCAAAAAAACCTGTTAACAAACCGAGTATGCCAATGATATAGACCATGCGAGCTGTTGAACTATCTTCCTCGTAACAAACGACAGGCTTCCAACAATCAGCGCCGGGAGACGCAATGTTACTTTATCATATAATTATCCTCGCCCTTGTCCAAGGGGTTACAGAATTTTTGCCAATCAGTTCAAGCGGGCATCTTCTGATCGTCCATGATCTTACGCAGGATTCTGTCAGTGGAGATCACTGGGGGGAAGAGCTGACCATGGACATAGCGGTGCATGTTGGCACCCTGTTTTCGGTTCTGTTGTATTTCCGGAAAGATATCTTCAGCGTCGTTTCCGGCGTGTTTGCGGCGGCAAGGGATCGTAAGGGGTCGCAAGGGTTAAGTCTTGGGATAAATGTTTTGGCCGCTTCGCTGCCCGTCATTGCCGCCGGACTGATACTTCAGATTTACGAGCCTTATTTTTTGCGGAACATGGCGATTGTGGGCTGGACTACGCTTGCTTTCGGGGTTCTTCTGTGGGCTGCCGATCGTTATTTTCCCGATGCCGGCAGGCTTGAGAAAATGCCGTTAAGGCATGCGCTGCTGGTTGGGCTGTGTCAGGCGGTAGCTCTCATTCCCGGCGTCAGCCGCTCCGGGATCACCATGACGGCCGGCAGGGCGCTAGGCTACGGACGGACGGAATCGGCGAGGTTCTCGCTGCTGCTGGCGATTGTCGCCATCAGCGGAGCCGGGCTGGTGCAGGGAGTGGAGCTTGCCCATGCGCGTAATCTGGATCTTGGCATGGATGTTTTGCTGGCGGCCTTTCTGGCATTTCTTGCAGGGTGGGCGGCCATAGCCCTGATGATGCGCTGGCTAGCCAGGGCCACCTTTACACCTTTTGCGGTTTACCGGGTGGCGCTGGGGGTTCTGCTGATCTATTTGTATTCGCTCTGAACATCTTGTAAACGAGTATGCGGGTATCGCCGTATTCTTGTTCCTTTATCAGGGAGATGCAGCCGCTTGCCGTAATATCCTCATTTCTCCCGGTTTCGATCACGGCGATGAATTCGTCTTCCAGCCAGCCGCCGCCATAAAGCGCGTCTATGGAAGGGTTGACCAGATTTTTTCCGTAGGGAGGGTCGAGAAAGACTATTCCGGCTTTGGGAATTCCTTCGGGGGGAAGGGGCGGTTTGGTCGCATTGCCGAAGACAATTGCCGTCTGCTCCGATGTTGCGGCGAATTTCTCAAGGTTGCTGCGGCACAGATCTATGGAATTCCTGTTGTTATCCATGAAGATGCAAAAGCTGCAGCCGCGGGAGAGGGCTTCTATTCCGAGAGCGCCGGTGCCGCAGAAGGCGTCGAGGGTTACTGCGCCTTCCAGAAGGCCGCGGTTTGCAAGAGCGGTGAAGACGGCCTGACGAACCTTGTCCGAAGTCGGCCTTATTCGGGAGTCTTTGGGGGCTATCAGGGTTTGGCCTTTGAATTTTCCGCCGGTAATTCTCACCTGAAAAACTCCGGAATTTGTTCCTTCAGCACTTTTCCTGTGACTTCGCGCGCCGCGCCTTCGGGCAGATTGCCAAGCTGGAAGGGGCCGTAGGAAATTCTTATCAGGCGGTTCACCTTCAGGCCGAGATGCTCCATCACCTTGCGGATCTCGCGGTTTTTGCCTTCTTTCAGCGAGACGGAGAGCCAGCTGTTGACCCCTTCCTTTTCGATCGCGACTTCTATGGGGCCGTAGCGGACGCCGTCGATGGTCGTGCCGCCGGAAAGAGCCAGAAGGGCGTTCTTGTCGAGTTTTCCGTGAACCCTTGCCCGGTATCGGCGCTTCCAGCCGTTCGAGGGCAGTTCCAGATGGCGCGAAAGCCGACCGTCGTTGGTTAGCAGCAGCAAGCCTTCCGAACTGAGATCCAGGCGGCCTACGGAGACGAGGCGTGGCAATTCGGGGGGGAGTCTGTCGAAGACGGTGGGGCGGCCTTTCTCGTCGCGGGCGGAGGTGACCAGGCCCGCGGGCTTGTGGTAGAGGAACAGTCTTGTCTTTTCGGCTTTGGGAACCGGCTTGCCGTCCACGGTTATCTCGTCGCTTTCGCCGACGTTGAAAGCTGGGGATTCCAGAGGTTTGCCGTTCACGCTCACCCTGCCTTCGGCGATCCATTTCTCGGCGTCGCGGCGGGAGCAGAGTCCGGCTCTGGCCAGTCTTCTGGCAATGCGTTCGGTTTTGTGGTTTTCTTCTTTCATGACCGAGATAGACCATAGAGCAATGCTCATCGCTCTGGAAGAGGCAAATGCGGCATACCGGCGCGAAGAGGTTCCGGTCGGGGCGGTTGTCCTTGATCCCCTGACGGGCGAGGTTATCGCCAGAGGCGGAAACCGCACCATCGCCGACAAGGATCCGGGCGCGCATGCCGAAATGCTGGCCATCCGCGAGGCGTGCCGCAAACTGGGTGCGGCAAGGATACCCGGCATGCATATATACGTGACGCTGGAGCCGTGCCCGATGTGCGCCACCGCGATCAGTTTTGCGCGAATTGAAAAGGTGATTTTTGGCGCCTCCGATCCCAAGGGCGGCGGCATAATCCACGGCCCCAAAATCTATGAACAACCCACCTGCCACCACAGGCCCGAGGTCGTCGGCGGCATTGAGGAGGAGCGCTGCGGGCAGATACTAAAGGATTTTTTCAGGGAAAGGCGGCAGGCGAAGCGGGAGGAGCAAAGACTTTTATAAATATCGAGAAATACCGAGATCATCGATTTTGTCAATATCGTCACAGGGGGCCTGTAAGGTATTTATGATATTGAGAAATTTTTCTTTTTAGACGTTCCGTTCGCCAACGGCGAAAACAGGCGAAACCAAAATCAGTGAAATTAAATTGCTTATTCTAAAGAGAAAATATGGTAGCGGTGGAGGGATTTGAACCCCCGACACAAGGATTATGATTCCTCTGCTCTGACCAGCTGAGCTACACCGCCTTGATGATGATCGGTCAAGTGATTTAGCTATATCGCTTATTGGCGGGGTTTTTGTCAAGTATTCAAGTTATTCAGGTTATCCAGCCGCCACCCAGAATGCGATCGCCTTCATAGCAGACGGCGGCCTGGCCGGGGGAGATGCCGTATTGGGGTTCAGGGAAAAAAATCTTTGCCGTGGCGGAAGCAGCGCAGGGTTTCAGGATGGCGGGGACGGGTTTCATTACAGAGCGAAATTTAACCGATACTTCCCTTTCGCCGGGGATCGCCGTCAGCCAGTTGCATTCTTCTACGGTTAATTCGCAGCTGGCCAAAGTTTCGCGTTCGCCTACGATGACGCGATTTCTGGCGGCGTCGATCTTTACCACAAAAAGCGGGGCGTTGTTTTCGGTGTGGCCGCCGCCGATGCCGAGGCCTTTTCTCTGGCCTACCGTGTAGTGGATTATGCCTTCGTGCCGCCCGAGAATCCGGCCATCGAGGTGGACAATGTCCCCTGGCTGCGCGGCTTTGTCGTTGCGAGACCTGACGAAGGAGGCATAGTCGCCACCGGGGATGAAGCAGATATCCTGGCTATCAGGTTTTGATGCGGATGGCAGGGCCATGCGGAGGGCCAGTCCGCGCACTTCATCCTTGGTCATGTCCCCGAGCGGGAAGCGCAGGAATTCAAGGCGGGAGCAGGGGACGGCAAACAGGAAATAACTTTGATCCTTGAGTTCGTCTTTTGCTCTGAGAAGTTCGGGGGCTGCGCCTTGCGGGTATGAGATCCTGGCGTAGTGTCCGGTTGCCATAGCGCTTGCGCCGAGGTTTTTCGCGGCTTCAGCCAGAGCGCCGAATTTGATGAACCTGTTGCAAAGGACGCAGGGACTCGGGGTTTTGCCGCAGGAATAAGTCGCTACGAAGTTATCGATAATTTCATTGCCGAATTCGCGGCCAAGATCAATGATGTGATGCTCGATGCCAAGTGAGCGCGCAGCGGAAGCGGCGGCGGAAAGGATTTCCTCCTGCCTGCTTTCGTCAATTCCGGCGAGTTTCATGGTAATGCCGAATGCCTCATGGCCCTGATCGAGCATAAGCCGGGCGGCGATGGTGGAATCCACTCCACCCGACATCGCAATCGCGATGCGGGAAGGTCTGTCATCATTCGGGTTTATTTTCACTGCCGGAGGATCACCAGTCCACATCCGTGCCGGGGAGAGCGACGATCAGTCCGTCCATGTCCTCGCGGATGATGATCTGGCAGGAAAGGCGTGAGAATTTGCGCAGGCCGAAAGCGAGGTCTAGCATATCCTCCTCCTCTTCAACCAGTTCGCCCCGTTCGGGCAGGCATTTTTCCCACCAGTCGGGGTGGACGTAAACGTGGCATGTGGCGCAGGCGAGGCTGCCCCCGCAGGAACCCTCAATCTCCGCAATGCCGAATTTCTGGGCGACTTCCATTACTGAAAGGCCGAGAGGGGCGTCCACGGTCATGTTCTCGCCGGTTTTCCGGATGAAAGTTATTCTGGGCATTTTTTCCTGTCAAAACTCATAAACCTACAACATTCAACTCTGGTTCATTCAAGAGAGAATTTCAAACATTTTGATGATGTGTGCGTTCTCCCTGGTCTTCTTCTGAAGGATGTCCGCCAAAGTTACATGCCGAAGGCTGGCGTACAAAATCTTCCCGATATCCGACCAGAAGACGAGGGTCTCCTCGTTGACGATGCCGGGCGGAGCGGTGGGTCTTTTGGCGGGCAGGCTGTCTTCGGCCGCCTGCAATATCTCCGTAACTCTGATTTCTTCGGGCGCCCTTGCCAGGAGGTATCCTCCGCCAGGGCCGCGGTGGCTTTTTACGAGATTGTTTTTGCGCAAGGCGGCAATCAGCTGTTCGAGATACGAAAGCGATATGTCGCTGCGACGAGCGATTTCGGATAGCGGCATTGGTCTTTCCTCTACAGGATTTGTCAGTTCAACCATTGCCATCAGGGCGTACCGGCCCCTTGTCGTAATTTTAAGTTCTTCCATAATATGCCAGTTCTAGTTCAGCTATTCTGTTGATTCAGTTAGATTTAAATTAATACAAAAACAGTACCCGCTACCGGGCGGCGGCATTATAATCGAATCTTTTCAAAGGAACAGAAGTTTTTTGGTATTTTTATGGCGCACAGGTATCCACAGGCTGTTCAAAGGGTTAGTTGAATTTATTAGACAAAAAAGGATTCATCGGCTATACAAAAACACTAATAACTCAAGGCTTTATGTTTTAAGACCATAAGATTTTGTCAAAATTTGGTCGGTTGGGGCCTATAAAATCAAAGGGATACCAAACAGGAAGAATCGATGACAGAAATCATCTTTAACGGCCCTGCCGGTCGTATCGAAGGCCGCTATACCCACTCAAAAATAGTAAACGCACCACTGGCGCTTGTCCTGCATCCTCATCCGGAGCAGGGCGGGACTATGAACAACAAGATTACCTATTCGCTGTTTCATGCCTTTGCCGCTCGCGGGTTTTCGGTTTTGCGCTTTAACTTTCGTGGCGTCGGACGCAGCCAGGGAGTTTTCGACCGGGGAGAGGGAGAGCTCAGCGATGCTGCATCGGCTCTCGACTGGATGCAGGAAATCAACAAAAACGCACCTTATGTCTGGATAGCCGGATTCTCTTTCGGGGCATGGATAGGGATGCAGCTGCTGATGCGCCGTCCTGAAATTCAAGGCTTTGTATCGGTGGCGCCGCCTGCGAACCTTTATGATTTCACGTTTCTTGCTCCTTGCCCGTCTTCGGGGTTGATTGTTCAGGGCGGACGCGACGATATCGTTCCTTCGTCGTCTGTGGACAAGCTGGTTCAGAAACTTCGGGCGCAAAAGGGTATCGAGATCGACTACCGCGTTTTCGACAAGGCCAATCATTTCTTCCATAACCATGTCGAGCATCTGTGCGCTTCGGTTCACGACCATCTAAACAGGGTCGGCAGCGGCAAGCGCGTTGAGGTGCAATTGCCAGAGGCGGCGTGATCCAGTCAAGGCAAAGGCGCTTCCGGAACCGGAGGGGATTTTTTGTTCACATATCTTGCGAGAAAGTCAGCCACGTTAATTTTGACTATTAACTGAAGATCAGGAAGATCCTTATCTGGAATGCTGTATTCTCTGCCTTTGGCAGATTGATCGAAGATTGTCGAGAGGCCGGCATTTCGCAGGCTGTCGGTTGAGATATCATTGTTGTGCAGCAGAATTGAGTGGAATACCAATCCATTATTGCCCAGCAGTGCAATTTCATAATCTTTCAGTTTCTTTTGCCCTTGCCCTTGCCCTTGTTGTAACAAGCTGCTTACTGCCCTGGCAGTTGTGTAGTGGCAACTGGTGCGCAGAACATTGCCACCTTCACCCCTTATGGTCAGGGCCATGCGTTGCAGTATCTTTTCCCGATCCATGTTCAAAGGAATTTTAGCCATAGCTCTAATATAAAAAACCCTGGTTATTTCTCCAGGGTTTTTATAACTTATTAATATTAAATAATTATTAAGCCGCTTTCTTCAATTCGGATTTCGCCGTCGTGAAGGCCCAGTCGAGCCACGGGGTCAATTTCTCAAGATCGCTTTTCTCGATGGTTGCGCCTGCCCAGATGCGGAGACCTGCAGGGGCGTCACGGTAGCTGGCGAGGTCATGGGCCGCGCCTTCCTTGTCGAGAATCTTTACCATTGACTTGATGAAGGCCGCCTGATCGTCGGCGCTCAGCGAAGTGAAGGCCGGGTCGGTGATTTTCAGGCAGACCGAAGTGAAGGAGGCGATCTCCTCGCGTTCTGGCAGGAATTCAACCCATGGGGTGCGTTTTACCCATTCCCTGATGGTCTCGAAATTGGCTTTGGTGCGAGATTGCGCCGCCTTCAGGCCGCCGATGGATTCCAGCCAGTTCAGCGCGTCAAGGCAATCGGCTGTGGCCAGCATCGACGGGGTGTTGATGGTTTCGCCCTTGAAGATTCCCTCGTTTAGCTTGTCGCCTTTTTTGATGCGGAAAATTTTCGGCATCGGCCATGCGGGCTTGTAGGAAAGAATTCTTTCAACGGCTCTTGGCGAAAGAACGAGCATTCCGTGAGCGCCTTCGCTGCCGAGGACTTTCTGCCACGACCAGGTAACGACGTCGAGTTTGTCCCAGGGCAGGTCATAAGCGAACACGGCCGATGTGGCATCGCACAGAGTAAGGCCTTTGCGGTTCTTTGCAATCCAGTCGCCGTTCGGAACCCTCACGCCTGAGGTCGTTCCGTTCCAGACGAAGACGACATCGCGGTCGCAGTCGACTTGCGATAGGTCGGGCAGTTTGCCGTATTCAGCCTTGAGTGTTCTGACATTTCCGGGCTTGAGCTGACCTTCGACGTCTTTTTGCCAGTCGCCGCTGAAGGCTTCCCAAACCAGGACGTCGGTTCCGTTCGGGTTGGAGCCGATAATGTTCCACAGAGCCAGTTCGAAGGCGCCGGTGTCGGAGCCGGGAAGGATGCCGACGAGATAGTCCGCAGGGATGCCGAGGATCTGGCGGTGCTTTTCGATTACCGACTGAAGCTGGGCCTTTGCCGGAGCCGCCCTGTGCGACCTTCCGGACATGATATCCTTAAGGTTCTGGGCCGACCATCCGGGGCGCTTGGCGCAAGGGCCGGAAGAAAAACATGGGTTTTGTGGTTTTAAGCTTGGTTTTTCCATTGATACCACCGTAATTTTTTGAGGATTGATCTCTATCAGCGATAGATAATTACCGCTAAAGTGTCCAGTATTTTCTTTGTGTAACTAAAGGGAACCTTCATGAGTTTCGTACTTACGCTTGTTTCGTCGCAAATTAATATGCCTCTGACAAACGGGCATATCAAATCGGCAACACGTTTTCTTGAAGATCAGGGGCTGTCGCCGACATGCGCTCCGGTGTGGCTGCATCCCGACAAGGCCGCGGATGTGGGGTTTTCCAGCGAAGCGACTTTCAGCCAGCTGAAGGCCTTAAGAAGCCTGTTGCATCAGGATAAAATTGATTTCTTTTTCGGTTCGATCGAAAAGCGGCGCAAGAAAATACTGGTTGCGGATATGGACAGCACCATTATCAGCGCCGAGACGCTGGACGAACTGGCGGACGAGGCGGGGATCAAGGCGCAAATAGCAGAGATCACCGAACTGGCGATGAATGGCGAGATGGATTTCCATGCGGCAATCAGGGCGAGAATAGCTTTGCTCAAAGACCTGCCAGTAGCGGCAATGGAGCGGACGCTTGCAAGAATGGAGTATAATCCGGGCGCCGAGCTGCTGGTTCGCACCATGGTTCATTACGGGGCGAGAACCGTACTTGTTACCGGAGGCTTTACCTTCTTCTCGGAGCCTGTCGGGAGAAGGATAGGTTTCCAGCATCATCATGCCAATATCCTTGAGATCAAGGACGGGTGTCTGTCGGGGAAAGTCAGGGAGCCAATTCTCGACAAGAACGCCAAGGTAAAAGCGTTATACGAGCATTGCCAGGAGCTTGGGGTCAGGCCGGATCATGCGCTTGCCATTGGCGATGGCGCGAACGATCTCCCGATGCTCAAGACGGCCGGAATGGGGATCGGCTACAAGCCCAAGCGGCTGGTGGCCGAGGAAATAGCAAACCTTATACTGCATGGAGACCTGTCTGCGGCGCTTTATGCGCAGGGTTATACCGAGCAGCATATAAGAGAGGCTGTTTCCTGAAAAAGGCGGTTCAGGATGTAGGATATCTGGAGGTATGCTCAGGCCCCGGCTGCTGCCGGAGGGGCGAGAACCTGGACTCTGTCGCCTTGTTTCGGGACGGCCAGTTTCTTTACGATGTCGGCTATCAGTTCGTCGGAAGTGATCTTGTGCTTTTTGGCGCGTTCTGTCTTGATGAAGCGGTGGCGCAGAACGGGGCGCACCATTTTTTGAACGTGCTCAATTGAAACATTTTCTTCACCGTGAAGCCATGCATAGGCTCTTGAGCAGCGATCGAGGGCGAGCGAGCCGCGGGGGCTGGAGCCAAGTTCGATATAGCTTTTCAGTTCGTAGTTGATCCTTTGCGGGAAGCGGGTGACGAAGATGAAATCAACCATGTATTTCTCGACGTATTCAGGAACCCTGATCTGGTCTATCTCGCCGCGTGCGTCGAAAATCGTTTGTTGCATGGTAATTTTGCGGTCTTCTTTTTTTTCCGTTTTTTTTATCTTTTTCATTTTCTGGCTCATTTCCTCGCGGACGAGGCGGATAACCTGCGCTTCGGCTTCCTCGTTCGGGTAATGAACCGAGATGTGCATCAGAAAACGGTCAAGCTGCGCTTCGGGCAGGGGGTAAGTCCCTGCCTGGTCTATCGGGTTCTGGGTGGCCATCACCAGGAAAAGTTCAGGCATCTTGTATGATACCCCGGCTACGGTAACTTGCCGTTCTTCCATGGCTTCCAGAAGGGAGTTCTGGGTTTTTGACGGGGCACGGTTGACTTCGTCGGCAAGAACCACGTTGTTAAAGACAGGGCCTGGAATGAATTTGAACAAGGCTTTGCCGGTGACTTCGTCGTGCTGAACTTCTTCCTTGCCGGTAATGTCGGTTGATCTGAGGTCAGGGGTGAACTGAATCCGGCCAAAGCTGCCTTCAATATTGCTTGCCAGCGACTTGATGGCTCTGGTTTTGGCAAGACCGGGCAAGCCTTCGACAAGAATATTGCCGTTGGCCAGCAGGCCGAGGATGAGGGTTTCGACGATCTCTTCCTGGCCGACGATTTCTTTTGAGACCCGTTGCTTCAGATCCTGAACCTCTTTGCGGACGTCCATTTGTTAAGCCCTTCTTTACATTATTCTGACAGATTGAGTTTACCAAAAAAACTAAAAGACGTTTATCGCTTCCGAATATAACTCAAGAATACTTATTAAAACATTACCAAGACTCTGTTAGAAAATTTTTCCCTGCAACCCGGCAATGCGGTAAACTTTTACAAGACGTTTTAGGAGAGGAATATGGTCAAGCGATTACTGGTTTCCGACGAAGATCTTGAAGAGCTGATACACCAGTACTGCCGCGACTTTACCGAACTGGCGCGTGAAGGGCGCTATGACCCGATTACCGGACGTGACAAGGAGATTGACCAGACGATCCTTATTCTGCTGCAGAAGGGGCGGAAGAACTGCTGCTATCTGGCTCCGGCAGGTGTCGGTAAAACGGCGCTTGTCGTCGGACTCGCGCAGAAGATAGCGAGCGGGGACGTGCCGGAATATTTAAAAAACGCAAGAGTGATTGAAATCGATATGCCAAGTCTGGCGGCGGGGACTGAGTCAAACGCGCAGCTTCAGGAGCGTTTCATACCAATCTGCCGCGGTTTCGCCGAAAGGTACCACGAGCCTGAATATCCCAAGTTCATTCTTTTCATAGATGAAATACACACGATTATGCCGAAAGTGCAGGGTTCGGCCTATCGCGGGCTATCGGAAGTGATGAAGCCTTATCTGACGGTCGGGGATTTGCACGTGCTGGGGGCAACCACGCTGGATGAATACCGTTGGTATATTCAGGAAGACATGGCGCTTGACCGCCGCTTTCAAAAAATTTATTTGCGGATGCCGACAGCGCCTGAAACATACAGAATTCTCAAGAACGTCAGGCCGGGTTACGAGAAGCATCACAGGGTAACCATCAGCGACGAGGCTTTGTGGACTATCGTGCGGCTTACCGACGATCATATGCGCAAGCGGACACAGCCGGATAAATCAATTATTTCCATGGATGCGGCTATGGCGCATCACGTCAAGGAGCATGGGATCGGCGGACAGGTCGGAATGGCCAGTGTCTACTATATGATCGGCCGCGAGGCTGGCATCAATCCCTCAGCACTTGCGGATGATCGTCTTGAGCACAAATTTGTCGAGGAAGTTCAAAAGGTCAATGTTGAGCTTGCAGAAGAGGATCGCGAGCTTGCAGAGAAGAACAAGAGCGGCTGGAAGCAGTATCAGAAGCAGGACGACGACGTAAAAGTCGAAGGGTGGCTGGGGGCTGAAATTACCGAGGCAGAAGCGGAAATGCAGATCGATCCGCCGAGATTAACGTCCAGAGAAACCGCTGCCCCGGACGGCGGCTTTCTTCCTCCTGACAAGAGCAAACTTCCATAATCTAATTCTCAATAGTGCATATTATTCGCCAAAGCACGCTTATTTCCGCGGCAACGCCGCATGCTTCGCGCCTCTTGGCGGGCCGCGGGTATGACGGGTGGATAAATGATTTCTGCTCAGTTAACCCGTTTATGTAGCGTTATTTGTCAGCCGGTAGCTGCTGTTTCGCCCTTGATTTTCTTCCAAAGGCCCTGGAAATCCACTTTGCCGCCATGGGTATTGTCAGGTGAAGTCATCGGGCGCGGGGTGGAGGGGGCTTCCCTGCGGTTCTGATTGTCGCCGCTCATCTTTTTCATTCGGGCTTCAGCGGCCATTCTGCGACGTTCTGTCTCCTTGCGTTCCAGTTCCTTGACCTCGGCCTGAAGTTCTTCGGCTTGCTTCTGGCTGTACTGGCTGGTGATCAGGACTTGCTGCGCCTGTTTTTGCCATTGGTCGCGCTGATCACGCATGTCGTTGAGGAGGTCTCTTGTGGAATCCAGTTGCTCTTCCAGCATGCGGATGCGCATTTTCATGCGTTCGGCTTCAAGCAGGTCGGAGGCTTTTTTCAGTTCGTTTTCCACTGAGTCCATGGTCGCGCTTTCGGTTTGAGATTTCTTGATGCCAAAGGCCCTTTCAATTTCGGACACGTCTATGATCCTGCGGCCATTGCTATCTAGTTCATATGATATTTTGCCACTATTCATGGCACGCTGGATAGTGGATTTTGATCTGCCTGTAAGTTCAGCAGCACGTTGGGCCCCGACTTTAGCCATGCTTTACCCCCGTAACAATTTTAATGGTTCAGAAGTGAGTAGCACGGCCGGCGGGTGAGAATCAAGTTTCATGGAATAAAAAGTTCACAACCGCCGGAATGCCTTATGTTCAGAACTATGCTTTTGCGGCCAGACGGTCGTTCAGAAGTCTGGTCAGCCTTTGCCACTGAGAGCCTGAGAACAGGTGGGCATAAATAAAGGGCAACCAGCCTTTTTTGCGCCATTCGAGGAATTGCTCGTCAGGCATTTCAGCGAATTTTTTCTCATCGACAATCTTGAAGCCGGAAAAATTGATGCGCGCTTTGCCGCCAACGTTGATCTGGGCTTCACGCTCTACGAGAAGGCCAGCATCGGCGATTGCCTGGCTGAATTCCAAAGTTTGCTGCGCGGCGGCGTGATACGACTTGCAGAATTCAAGAGCATTTTTGGCCAGTTGCGAAGGCTCTCCATTGTCAAAAAATTTCTGTTCCGAGCTTTCTTCCGTAACGCTGTCGACCATGTCCACGCAGAGGGTTAACTGCTCGCCGCCTGGAATTTCCGAGAAAATAAACGGGTAGCGGCGAATATAAGCGGGAACGTAAGCATGTTCGATCCATTCACCTTTTTCGCTAACGAACAGGTTTTCGTTATCACGAAGGCCGAGGATCGCCACGGGCGTCGCAGAATTATCCGGGCTGAAGGCGATAGGATAGAAATGGCATATCTGAGGCATTTCAATGAGGTTTACTGGTACGGCGTTAACCTCACGGGTAAATGAGAATGTGAATTCCTTTTTAAGCCCGAGTTCGACATGCTTTTGCTTGTCGAGCGGAGTGGGGTTCTTATAAAAGAGCGGCAAGCCAGCGGGTGCGCTTTTACCTTTGGCTTTTTTTGCCTCGTTTTTGTCAGCCATCTTAAACCTTTCGTGAACTGCTTGAAATTTCATGCCAGGGAGCAAGAGTATCTAATTTCAAGCCTTTATGGCAATCTTTTTTCTGAAATACAAAGAATTCTTTATTTGGCAGGAAAAGTTCTATAAGTTCTGGCCGGATATTCTTTAAATCAATACCAAGGAGTTTGCCAGTGCGTATCGGAATGGTTGGTACAGGCTATGTAGGGCTTGTTTCGGGAACCTGTTTTGCCGAATTCGGCATGGATGTTGTTTGTGTTGACAAGGACGAAGATAAAATCGAGCGCCTTCGCCGCGGTGAAATCCCGATTTATGAACCGGGGCTGGACGATCTCGTCGCCAGGCAGGTCGAGGCAGGCCGCCTTTCGTTTACGACCGATATCAAGGAAGCGGTAGTTGGAAGCGACGCCGTTTTCATCGCTGTCGGCACTCCGCCGCGCCGCTCCGACGGGCATGCCGATCTGAAATATGTGTATCAGGCTGCCAAAGACATTGCGCGGTCTATGAAAGGTTACACGGTAATCGTCACCAAATCGACTGTACCTGTGGGGACGGCGGAGGAAGTCGAGCGCGTGATTCGTGAAGAAAGACCGGACGGCGAATTCGATGTTTGCTCCAATCCCGAGTTTCTGCGGGAAGGGGCGGCGATCAACGATTTCATGCGTCCCGACCGTGTGGTGATCGGCGCGAAAACCGAGCGTGCCCGCGAGGTCATGAGAGAGATTTACCGGCCTCTGTTCCTGAACGAGACACCGATATTCTTTACCAGCCCGCAAAGCTCCGAGCTTATCAAGTACGCGAGCAACGCATTCCTTGCGACCAAGATCACTTTTATCAACGAGATTGCCAATCTTTGCGAGAAAGCGGGCGCAGACGTGCAGGACGTGGCGAGAGCGATGGGCATGGACGGCAGGATCGGGGGCAAGTTCCTCCATCCGGGGCCGGGTTACGGCGGTTCGTGCTTCCCCAAGGATACTCTGGCGTTAACCCAGACCGGCCAGAAGCTTAAAGCGCCGCAGACGATTGTCGAGACAGTCGTGCGCGTTAACCATGATCGTCAGAAGGACATGGCGCACCGGATCATAGAAGCCTGCGGTGGAAACGTTCGGGGCAAGAAAATCGGTATTCTCGGGGTTTCTTTCAAGCCGCAGACAGATGACGTGCGCGATTCACCGTCGCTGACGATTATCCCCATACTCCAGGACGAAGGCGCGACGGTATCCGCCTATGATCCGGAGGCCATGGATCAGGCGAAAAAGCAATTGGATAATGTCATCTGGTGCAAGGACGCCTATGAGGTGGCTCAAGGGGGCGAGGCCCTGGTCATTGTCACCGAGTGGAACGAGTTCCGCGGGCTCAATCTCGAGCGTATCGGAGAGCTTATGGCGGCAAGACGTCTGATTGACCTGCGCAATATTTACAAGCTCAATGAAATCAGGCCGCTTGGTTTCCATTATATTTCCATCGGCCGCGAGCAGATTGTCCCGGAAGAGAATATTTTGCGCAAAGCATCCTGATCCCGGAAAGGAAAGCCAGTTTGTCGAAGAGCCTGCTTGATTACCCCAAGGCGCTCGTCAATCAGGTAAGGCGGCTGGCTGTCGAGGCCGGAGAGGCGACCCTTGATTATTTCGGCGGTTATCGGGACGCCGATCTGAAGGCTGACGGTTCGCCTGTGACGATTGCCGATCGTAAGGCAGAGGAAATCATCGTTGCAGGGTTGCAGGCCATTACACCCGGGATCCCGGTGATTGCCGAGGAATCGTTTGCGGCTGGCGAGCAGCATAATATCTCCGGCATTGAATATTTCTGGCTTGTCGATCCGCTGGATGGTACCAGGGAGTTTATTGGAGGTAGCGGAGAGTATACGGTAAATATCGCTTTGATCCACAAGGGTGAGCCCCTTTTAGGGGTGGTCTACGCTCCGGCGGCAGACGAGCTTTTTGCCGCTTGCGGGCCGGATTCGGCAATCAGATTTGCAGGGGGCAGGGAGAAAGCTATTAAGGTGCGCCATTTACCGAGGAAAGGTTTGGCCATTGTCGTTTCCAGGCATCACGGGGATCCCGAAAGGCTGGATGAATTTCTTAAAGAAATAAAAGTATCAAAGCTGCTCAAGAAAGGCAGCTCCCTGAAAATCTGCGCTATTGCTGCCGGAAAAGCGGATTTATATCCAAGGTTCGGCAGAACTTCCGAATGGGATACCGCAGCCGGACATGCCATACTGCGGGCCGCCGGTGGGGATATCACGGATTTTAGCGGCAGGCCGCTTGTTTACGGGAGAAATCCAGGAGATTTCGGCAACCCGGAGTTCCTCGCCTTTTCGGACAGGAGCATTATCGCCGCTTTACAAGAATGACGGGTGCTATCTGGTTAATTGCAGAGCGTTTGATCTGTTCGCTCGAAGGCACCAGTTTTTCGCTTGCGCCGGGATCCATGAAGCCGGTGAGGTAGCACCATTCGGAATCCTCCCGTTCATAGATTTTCAGCGCAGCTGTGCCGTCTTTGCGGCGAATGAAGGCCACATCGCCCTTTTGCGGTCTGGTATTGGGGGAGACGATGCAAACCTGGCCTTTCTTGATGCCTTCCGGTTCCATTGTCCGGTCATGGGCGACGATAGCGAAGACTTCCGGATCGGGCCATTCAAGGTTGGCGCAGATGTTATATTTGATTTCGCTGTACCATCCCTGTTCAGAGCTGTCGCCGAAGCCATACATGGGCAGGGAGGCTGGAGCCCCACAGTTTGCCGAATCATTTTCGTCCCTGCCGTATACCAGCCACATCATCGAAACGTTGCCAGCTTCGGCCAGTCTGATCAGTGCCCTGCGGGAAGGGTCGCCACCCCGGAGGTATCTCTGAATGGCGCCCAGAGAGAGCCCGGTCTTTCTCGAAAGGGCGCTCTGGCCCCCGACTTTTTCGACCAGTTCTCTAATTCTAAGAACAAATTTTTTATCCATGCTATCCAAAAAAGTTGACGGGTGCGGGATTATCGTATACTTCTAAAAAAGCAAGCCATGGTTTTAATAGAAGTGTGTAACTAACCACAAATCTTATCAGCGGCTAATATAACACAGCTAATATAAAGATGAGCAAAATTTCAGGCAACCAGAAGCAGGAGAAAAGGCTAACCGTACAGATTGGCGCAAATCTGAGGGCTTTCCGCAAGCGCGCATGCATAACCCAGAGGCAGGCCGCCAGTCTGATCGGGGTGAGTTACCAGCAGCTACAAAAATACGAGCAGGGCACGAACCGGATAAGCGCTGATTATCTTTATATTTTAAAGACCGCTTACGGAGCCAGCTACGAAGATTTCTTCAAAGGCGTCAAAACAAAGGTGGAAGCACTTCCAGAGGATCCGCTGGCTGCATCAGTTTTCATGATGGTGGCGGCGCTTGAAGATGAAAAACAGAAAAAAAAGATCAAGTCTATTGTTCATCTCATCCTGTCCTGAGGCAGCAGCGGCTAGCTTTCGCCACTGGGCAACTGGGGCGTAGAGCAGTATATGCTGTAAAGGCATTGGAGAACTGTCTGTGTGGCGGTGTCATTCATGGAATAATATATCGTTTGCGCTTCCCTTCTGGTATTGACCAGGCCATCACGTCTTAGTCTTGCCAGATGCTGTGAAAGAGCGGATTGACTAAGTCCTACAATATGCTCAAGTTCCCCGACGCTCTTTTCGCTTTTGTAAATTGCGCAGAGGATCATAAGGCGCCGCTCGTTGGAAAGGGCTTTTAAAAGATTTGCGGCGATGTCGATTTTCTTTTCTATTTGATTAATATCCATAATTCTTTAACCATAAACTTTTTATTTATAGGTTTGGCGCCTGCTTTTGGCAGAATCCCAGCAATACTCTTTATAGAAAATACTCTTTAATACGGGGAATTGCGGCTATGGCGCTATCTATGGCCATGCCTTTGGATTTACTCTTAGGTTAGCAATCCCACCCTTTTCTTCCTAAGGTTTATACTTTTATAGACTTAAGAAGCATCAGTCCAGATTTTTTAGTATAACCCTTTAGGTATGGATTAATAAGATTTTTTTAGGGCTGATTTCTCCGGGGCCTTTCGGGCAAGGGAAGAGGCGATATTGTCCGGCAAGCAAGAGAAAAACCAAGCGAGGAATGCCAGTGGTAAAGGGAAAGAAATTCTGCCGTGATTTTTCTCAATGCCTCTGGCGATAATTTGCGCAGCTTTTTCAGGGGCCAACAAAAAAGGCATCGGAAAATCGTTAGCGTCAGTCATGGGCGAGCGGATGAATCCAGGGCAAATTATATTTACCTTAATTACAGGAGCCAAGCTGCCGCGCAAGGCTTCACCGTAAACTTTTACTGCGGCCTTAGAGGCACAGTATGCCGGGGCTCCGGGCCAGCCCCGGTAACCGGCCAACGAGCTCATAATGGCAATTTGACCGCAACCCATGGTTGTCATCAGCTTTGCCGCTGGTTCGATGGTATTTAAGACGCCGTACAGGTTGACGTCAAAAATAAGTCTGGCCTGATCCCAAGCTTCATAGCCCTTGCCGCCAGTTCCGCCGGAAATTCCGGCGTTGGCAATTACCAGATCGAGCGGCCTGACCGCATTCGTCTCGTTTATCCAGTTACTCATGGCCTTTGCATCGGTCACCTCTATAAGGCTTTCTTTTACCTGTGAGCCGTACTGGCGGCATTGCCGGGCCACATTTTCCAGTCTTGCCGGAGATCTTCCGCCAATAGAGAGGAAAAGATCATCCTTAAATTTACGCGCATAATGCAAGGCGAGCGCAGCTCCTATGCCGCTGGAAGCTCCTGTAATCAAAATATGCCTGAAAGGGATCATAACGCCTATCATAATGATGCCGGTAACGATGCGCAAGCGAGCGGGGCTATAGCAGAAGTGCTGCATGGGTCTGATGCAGACTTTTAATTTATTGAATACTGGCTTAAATTCTCATAAACAGGTTTAATTAATTACCGGAAAGACGATATGAGATCCAAGCTTTGCAGACGCGGCCTGATGTATGTTTTGTCCTCGCCATCGGGCGCAGGCAAGACAACGGTGACCAGAGCTTTGCTGAAAAAGAACGAGGATCTGATCATTTCCGTTTCGGTGACCACGCGTTCCCGCCGTCCGGGTGAAGTTCAGGGACAGGATTATTATTTTAAAGAGATACCTGAATTCAATGCGATGATCGAGAAGGGCGAAATGCTGGAATATGCCAAGGTCTTCGGCCATTACTACGGAACACCCCGCAAGCCGGTCGAAGAGGCTTTGGCCAGCGGAAAAGACGTGGTCTTCGACATCGACTGGCAGGGTACGCAGCAGCTTAGCGAAATAGCGCGAGAAGATCTTGTGACCGTTTTTATCCTTCCGCCCTCCAGGGAAGAGCTGGAGAGACGCTTGCGTGCAAGAGGCCGCGACAGTGAGGAAGATATCAGGCTTCGGATGGAAAAAGCTTCTGACGAGATGACACATTATCTGGAATACGATTATGTTCTGGTCAATAACGATATCGATGAAACTATTCGGCAAGCGCAGCTGATTCTTGATGCCGAGCGGCTGAAGCGACCCAGAGTTCAGGGCTTATCTGATTTTGTGCGGGGGCTCAAGCAGGGGGTATAAGCGAGGCGAGTTTGATAAATTTGCTAACTTCAAGATTTTCGGCTCTCAGTTCAGGATCGATACCGGCTTCGCCGAAATACTGGTTGTAGGCCTTAAGAGAAGAGCGCAGCATCTTTCTTCTTTGTCCAAAGGCCATTGCTGTCAGTTTCTCGACAGTGGCAAAGTCGGGCCTTTTTGTAGAGGGAATTATTGGTATTAAATGCACAAGAGTCGAGGTTACTTTCGGCGCCGGGGTGAATGCCTGGCCAGAGATATCGAAACAACGCCTCGTCTCGCAAAGCCACTGCGCGATGACAGATAGCCTCCCATAAGTTTTGCTGCCTGGAGAGGCGCAAATCCTTTCCGCTACTTCACGCTGAAAGAGCAGTGTCAGGCTGCGGTAGGCGCTTTGATCCCTGTGGAGTTCTGCAAGCCAGCCTATCAGCAACGGAGTTCCGATATTGTAGGGGAGATTAGCGACAATGGCGCGGGGGCCTTGCGGAGAAAGGTCAAGCGGGCTTGATTTCAGGGCATCGGCGTGAATGACGTCGAGCCGACCTCCGGCTGCTTCTTCAAGCTGGCGCAAGGCCAGTACGGCGCGTTGGTCGAATTCAATTGCTAAAATTCTGTCGGCTCCGGTTTTAAGCAAGCTGCGAGTGAGGCCACCGGGGCCGGGGCCTATCTCGATAACGGTACATCCGGTCAGGTTGCCAGCTGCACGCGCAATTTTATCAGTTATGTTCAGATCAAGAAGAAAATTTTGCCCAAGGCTTTTTTCAGCCCTCAGACCATGAGCGGCTATAACCTCGCGAAGCGGCGGAAGGTCTGTCAAATCAGACACGGGTTTCGATGAAGGCCGCGGATTTGAGGTCGAGCAGGTAACGTTGCTGCATGCGATCCAGTCTTTCCATGCCTATCTGGTTAAGCAGGAAGTCCTTTGGGGGCAGAGTTTCATCGGTAATCAGACGTTTTTTGCGCAGCGCATAAATATGATAGCCGGAGGGAGAGCGAATCGGGCTGCTCGTTTCTCCTTCTTTCATCGCCGCTATGGCGCCGCCGGTTTCCGAAGGAAGCTGATCAGCCTGGATCCAGCCAAGATCTCCGCCCTGCGGGGCCCCCGCCGCTCTGGAAAACTGTCGGGCCACGGCTTCGAAAGGAGCATGGCCACTTCTGATTTCGCTACTTAATTTGTCGGCAAGGTTTTTAATTTCCTGCTCCTGCGCTTTTTCAATAGGCAGAAAGATTTCGGAGATCAGATATTCGGTTTTCCCCTTGCTCTGCTGCAAGCGTCCGAGGCGATCCTCAACGTCTTTTTCCGTCACGAATACCCGGGGGCGGATCTTGTTCTGCACAACTAGAGACCAGGCAATTTGCGCTTTGATCTGATCGTTAAGCGCTCTGGGAGGTATGCCGCTTCTATCCAAAACCATTTTGAACTGTTCGGGGGTCATATTATTCTGTGAGGCAATCGCTGTAAAAGCTTTGTCGATGTCTTGCGGGGAGACCGAAATTCCGAGCTTGCTCGCTTCCTGAAGTTTTAAAGTTTCCTCAACGAGAACGCCGATAACCTGCCGAAGAATTCTCGCTCTCATCTCTTCGTTATCGGGCAGGCCGGAAGAGGCCATTATCAATTTCATCCGGTCTTTGACGTTTGAACTGGTAATAACATCGTCGTTGACCACGACGGCAATGCCATCCTCTTTTGCGGCATATGCAGTATTTGCAAAGGCCGGGGCTACGAGAAGGACGGCAAGCAACAAAAGAATCCGCATCATTAATCCTTAAATTCTTGGTTAAACCTTTTCCATTCAGCTTGCTGGAATCCGTGAACCATAATGCCCTCCGGGAGAATATCTTTCCAGATAAACCGGCAGAATAGCATCAAGGTCTTTGGGACTTATTCCCAAGGCCTCCAGAGTCAAGGCATCTTCGGATACTACATTATCTGTGCGAAGAAGTTCAACCTGGTCGCCGGTGAGCAGCTGTCCCGGCATAATACCAGGCAAAGCTCCATACATTCTGGCCAGCGACCATGGCACGTTCACCAGGCGGCGCGAGCGACGAGTATAGTGCATTATCTTTTCCATCAACTGACGGAAAGTAAACACTTCAGGGCCTCCGATCTGATAGATATTGCCGAGAGGGCTGTCTTTGCCAGATTCCGATATGGTCAAGGCCGCAATGGCCGCGTTGGCCACGTCGCCGACATATACAGGCTGGAAGCGGGTCTCTCCGCCGCCGATCAAAGGCAGGGCAGGAAGAAGACGAGCCATGGCGGCAAAGCGATTAAAGAAGCTGTCGTCCGTGCCGAATACCAGACTCGGGCGAAGAATGACAGATTTTGGAAACAGGCTCAGTACCACCTTTTCTCCGGCACGTTTGCTTATCGCGTAGGATGAGGCAGAGGAATCAATCCCCAGCGCCGAGATATGTATTAACCTGCGGATGCCGAGTGTTGAGCTGATATCGGCGATTGTTGAAGGTATCCTGCAATGTATCCTGTCGAAATCGCCTTTTTTCTTTTCATGCAAAATCCCGGTGCAGTTTACAGCGAAATCAGATCCACTTAAGGCTTCGGCCACGCTTTCGCGGTCAAGGTAATCACAAAGAACAGGGACGATTTGCCCTACATTGCCAGCTGGTAGCAGGTAGCGTGCCGATTCAGGGTGCCGGCTTGCCACCTTTATCCTCAGTCCCAGCCAGGCGAGTTCCCGAACTATATGTCTGCCTATAAATCCGGTGCCACCAAAAACTGTGACAATTTTGTACTGAAACATTAAATTAAATCCCGGCAATCAATCAGAAGAGTGAAATAGTCACTATAATCTTTGCAGGCAAGATGATTGCTGATTAAAGGATTTGTGCCGGGTCACCCCTGCGTTGGGGTGCATTCCTCGCAACTTACGATATTGCGGTGGATTCCCAGTTCCGGGAGTTTTATGCCGAAGACCTCACAGTCGTAGGATTTTCCCTCTTGAAGCTGATCCTGGAGACTGGAGGGGTTAAATTTTAATTTTAATAAGCAACTTGAATTCTGAAAGACTTCACCATCGCCTACGATCATAAACTTTTCCGATTTTTTTCCAGCGGTCTCTGAAATTGCAGCTTTTTTGTCAAGAACCTTGATATTTACCCTGTCGCTAAATTCACGAGCAAAGTAAAAAGGGGCCAGAACTCCTGCTATTGCCACCATCGCCGCTGTGGAAAAAGAGGCGATCATATTAATTCCTTCTTTTGTCATTGTTCTTACCTCATCCATGAAGCTATGGAGAAATAATCAAAACAAAGCTCAAAGTCAATAATTTTTCATATTATTCGGGTTTGATGAAGCTGTCCATAACCCGCTTCTGGCCGCCGCGGTCGAAGTCGATATCGAGTTTCCGACCGTCGATATTGATTACGGTTCCGGCTCCGAATTTGTCATGGGTAACTCTGTCGCCAGGAGAATAGCCCGCTGCGCCGGGTGCCTCTGGCCGGGGGCCGGTTTTTGCGCCGGATCGGTCAATGAATGATGTTTTTCTGGGAACAAAGCCGCTCGAATCCCAATGGGCGGAGCGTCCGGGGTTGTAGCCCGTCATGTCCGAGCTTGCTTCAACCAGTTCTTCGGGGAGCTCGTCGACAAAACGCGAAGGGATGCAGCTTAGCCAGTTGCCGTACATTCTGCGGTTCGATGCAAAAGAAATGAATACACGCTTCTTTGCGCGGGTAATTCCCACATAGGCAAGGCGGCGTTCTTCCTCCAGACCCCTGATGCCATGTTCTTCGAGAGTCTTTTGGGAAGGAAACAGGCCTTCCTCCCAGCCGGGCAGGAAAACAGCGTCGAACTCAAGGCCCTTGGCGCTGTGCAGGGTCATGATCGAAACCGATTCGCCATGAGTGTCGCCACGGTTTTCAAGAACTAGAGCGACGTGTTCGAGAAACTCGCCCAGAGATTCGAATTCGGCCATGCCGGAGATCAGTTCGCGCAGGTTTTCGAGTCTTCCGGGAGCTTCGGGGGACTTGTCGGCTTTCCACATGGCCATGTAGCCGGATTCGTCCAGTACCTGCGAGGCAAGTTCGGTGTGCTTCATGTTTCCGAGCAGAGAGCGCCATCTTTCGAAGTCTCCCATAAGTCCTGCCAGTACGCCGCGCGTTTTCGGTTTGAGTTCGTCCGTTTCAAGCAGCTGGCCGATAGCCTGGTACAGGCTGATGCCCTGGGCCCTTGCATACTCATGGAGAGTTTGCAGGGTGGAATCGCCTATGCCACGCTTGGGGGTGTTGATTATCCGGTCGAGCGCGAGGTCGTCGGCGCTTTGGGCGATTACCCGCAGGTAAGCCAGAGCGTCGCGGATTTCAAGGCGCTCATAAAATCTCGGCCCGCCGATCACCTTGTAGGGGATGCCGAGATGCATAAAGCGTTCTTCGAATTCCCGAGTCTGGAATCCGGCGCGGACAAGGACGGCGATGCCGGAGAGGCGCCATTTTTTATGCTGGAGACTTTCGATTTCCTCGCCTGTCCAGCGGGCTTCCGCTTCGCCGTCAAAGAGGCCGCGAACGCGGATCTTTTCGCCTTCGCCAAGCTGCGACCAGAGAGTTTTGCCCAGCCTGCCTTCGTTGTTGGAGATTACCGCTCCGGCGGCGGCGAGGATGGTGCCGGTCGAGCGGTAGTTTTGTTCCAGCCTTACGATCTTCGCTCCGGGAAAATCCTTTTCAAAACGAAGGATGTTGCCGACTTCCGCGCCGCGCCAGCCGTAGATCGACTGGTCGTCGTCGCCTACGCAGCAAAGATTGCCCGATCCACGGGCCAGCAGGCGCAGCCAGAGATACTGGGCGACGTTGGTATCCTGATATTCGTCGACAAGGATGTATCTAAAACGCCGGTGGTAGTCGGCGAGGATATCGGAATGCGCCGGATCCTTGAGGATCGAAATCATGTGGAGCAGCAGGTCGCCGAAATCGCAGGCGTTCACCTGGCGCAAACGTTCCTGATATCTGCTATACAGCGCCAGAATGTGGCCATCGGCGGCGCCCGCTCCCTCTTCTCCCCTGACTTCCGAGGGTTTGAGGCCCCGGTCTTTCCAGCGTTCGATGTGCCATGCGATCTGCTTGGGGGGCCATTTTTTGGTGTCGAGATTTCGTTCTTCCATCAGTTGTTTGATAAGGCGGATCTGGTCGTCGGTATCGAGGATGGTGAAACCGGAAGAGAGGCCGACAAGATCCGCGTGACGTCTAAGCATGCGCGCGGCCAGAGAGTGAAAGGTTCCGAGCCACCATCCTTCCACCGGAGCGCCGCCCGACAGCGCCGAGACCCGATGTTTCATCTCCTGCGCCGCCTTGTTGGTGAAGGTCACCGCCAGGATCTGCGACGGCCATGCCTTGCCTGTGCTAAGGATATGGGCGAGGCGAGTGGTCAGTACCCTGGTTTTACCGGTTCCCGCGCCGGCAAGCACCAGCAGGGGGCCGTCAGTGGTTTCCACAGCCTGCCGCTGCGGCTCGTTCAGGCCGTCAAGGTATGAGGGACGGGGAGAGGTACAGTCTGGCAACGCGGTTCCGGTCATTTCTGGGTTCTTTAATTCATGAAGCAATCAACCTAAACCGCTTTGGCGGATTTGTCTATTTAGCGGAGAGAGAGCGGGGAAGGCGTTAATATCAAGGGGTGTATCTGTCGAGCAGGTCTTCCAGCTGGTCGAGGAGCGGTTCGACTTCGGCCTTGAAATCGTTTTTGCGGGTTTCGTCTATTCCTTCGCCGATTCTTTTGGCTATGCCCATAATTCTACCCTGAAATTCCATTAAATTCCTGAAATGCCTTGCCTGTCCCTTGTTGGCTTCCTTCAGGCGATCGACAAGGACATTGATCAGGGTCTTGATGGCCGGATCTTCCAGCGTGGAAAGCCTTTGCTGGAATTTCGCTTCGGAGATCACCGTTACCGTGGTGTCTTCGAGGGCGGTTACGGTTGCCGTTCTGGGCTCGTGGGTGATCAGCGCCATTTCGCCGATTATCTCTCCATGCCCCAGTTCCGAGACCACGACCTTGTGGCCTCCTTCGCTGATGCTGACCTCGACGCGGCCGCTTTCTATGAAGAAAGCTTTGTTGCCATTACTTCCCTGTTCAAAGATTTTCTGCCCTTTGAAAAAAACTGTTCTGGTTTGAATCGCAGGATGGCCGGAGGGGTCTTTTTCCTGTCTCGGGTCGGGGTATCTGGGCATGGGCAGTTTCTTTCAAAGAATCACTTGAAAAACTATCTTATCTTATTCAATGAATTTAGCCCAAGTAAGAAGTAGCGGTAAGAAAAGGCGGCTAAAATGATATTTTGGAAAATTAGCTGTTGATATTGCCGGTTCCGCTAATGTAGTTATTAGATTAAGTCCAACTTTGTATAATATTAAAAGTTGAAATTTAATGCGGAGAAATCAAATCTGGCCGCATGAGGGAAGAGAGCTTCAACTGATGCTCTCCGGCCGGAAGAAACTGGCGGTTTTTTCGGAAAACGCACCACCCGATGAGAGGATGGCCAATGGGAGAGTGCCGGAAGAGGCTTTTGCGCCTTATGTGGCGCGCGGAAGAATTGTCAGGCTGGAAGCTCCTGTATGGTATGCCGCAGGGAATTATCCGGTGCATTTTGTCTGTTTCGCCTTGCCCGGTTCCGAATGGAGGGCTCAGACCTTTTTCTGGATTAAAAGGGACGTATATGGCGGTAGCCGCATCGCAGATACCACCGATGATATTATGATAGCCCGTCTGCTTGGTTACAGCACGGAAGAGATCGCGGCCTTCAGGCAGGCGTTTAGCGGCGCGGCGTAACCTAAAGCCGCTTCAATGACATTAATTTCCTTTCTTTCTGAAAAAAATCGAACTTAGAAACCAAAGAAATGTTGGCAGGGGACTTATTATCTTTAGTTTCAGGAGGAAAGTAGATGAGAATAAAAACAACTCTGATGATGGCTTCGGCGTTATTCGTTCTTGGTGCAGCGCCGACTTACGCTGCCTGCCAAGACCAGATCAGTCAGTTGCAGTCCAGGCTTGAAGAAGCGCAACTTGGACAGCAGCAGGAAAGGCAAGTCCGGCAAAAGATTTCGCAGGCCAGGGACGCCTTGCGAAATAATAATCAGGAAGAATGCGAGCGAATAATATCAAGCGTGAATATAAGGCAGCGTGACCGGACAGCTGCGGCTGAGCAGGAGCAAAGCGAGCTCACTATTACCCAGCCGGAACCCCAGGTCACCGTAGACCAGCCCACACCGGATATTACAATAACCCAGCCCGCACCCACAGTACGGGTAGAGCAGGACAGGCCGGATGTCAATGTCGAGGTGCCCGAGCCGAGAATTCAAAGCGAAGGAGACCGGCAGGCTGAAGTTCAGATAGAGGAACAGCCTCAGCCTAACGTGACCTACGAGCAAACCGGCGAAGCCGAGATAGTTGTTGAGGAGGAGGGGCAGCAGACCGGTCAGATGCAAGGGAGGGAAGGTTTAACCGTCTCCCAGATTACCGGCATGACGGCAACGAACCAGGAAGGTCTTGAGCTAGGGCAGGTTGAGAATATCGCCCGCAGTTCTGAAGACGGATCGGTTTATGTCGTTATCAGCAGCGGCGGCTTTTTCGGACTTGGCGACCAGAGGAGAGTGGTTCCGCTTTCCGATATCCAATTGAGCGAGGAGGCAGCGGTTCTGGATATCGAAACACGAGCGCAGCTTAACAGCTATGAGAATTACAATGCAAACCGGTTTGAAGAAGTCGAAGGCAATACCAGCCTCGCCGAACTTCAGAGCGGCACTTCAGGACAGCAGCAACGTTAATCTATTTTAATAAAATCCTGGCCTTGCATTGCAGCTTTATGCGGGGCCGGGGTTTCATTAAAGGGAATTTCGATATTTTATCGGAACAGGCTTGCAAGACGTTACATACATCTAGTAATCACGCTTCCAATTTATGCCGATGCTGCTTTCGTCGGTGCTGCCCAGGCGGGTTTCGATTTCGATGTCATCGGTTATGTCTATTTCGGCACGTAATGCGGTGCTTTCCGCTGCTACCCCTTGGTCGACGGCGATATAGACTCTTTCATTGATGTATTTGCCGATAGAGATTGTCGCCCCGCCTTCCTCGTATCCCAGGCTTATGGTATCGAGCCCGATTGCCTGCCGGATGCGGCTGATGGGGCTTATGCCGGCCTGATTTCTTCCCGTCAGTGCGGCTGCCAAATTAGCAAGCCTTAATGCCTGAACGGGGGACAAATCGCCTACCGACTGGCCAAAAAGGGCACGGGAGAGAATTTCATCTTCCGGAAGAGGGGGATCCGAAGTAATTGCAAGTTCAGGAGAACTGGCTGTACCTGTAAGGATCAGATTGGCATCGATGTCCTGACCTTTTAAAATGCCCCTGATGTTAAGCGAGGGGTTCGCGGGGTCTGGAGTGTTGAAGATTACGCGGCCTTCGCTTAGGGATATCTGAGAATCAAGGAGTTGTATCTGGCCGCGGATTGCATTCAGTTCACCACTTACTACAGGGTCATCCACGGTGCCGGAAATTCCGAGATTGGCTCCCCACTCGCTTTCGAATTGCGGGGCTCGAATGAATATGCTGTTTCTGGCTCTGACAACGAGATCAAGGGCGATTACGTAGGGGCTGGCGGCTCTTTGTACGCTTACGCCTTCTGCGGCACCTATTTCGATTATCGTGAAGCCGCTGTATGACGCGGATCTGTCAAGGGCGGCTATATAGTATTCGGCATTATTTATCTGTAGATTCCCGGTTAAAAGGGCGCTTTCGGCATTTCCTGCGATCCCGGTCTGTCCGGAGGCGGTTATGCCCATTTGATCGTTATTGGCGAGTTGAAGGTTGTCGATTACGGCCTGGAAGTTAAAGGCAGGATTAAGGAGGGTGGCAAAATTTATTGTGCCCTGACCGGAAAGGTTACCTTCGCCCGGGCCTGAAGCGGTAAGGTTGTTTATCGCGAGCGTACGCTCCTGCGCTGTCAGAGTGGCGGAGATGTTTTGCAGCAGGGTTCCGGTCTCAAGATTCTCGTATTCTGCGCCCTGAATGCTGCCGTTGCCACTGATGCGGGGAGTTGCAAGCAGGCCGCCAATGGTGATGTCAAGTGCAGCTCTTCCCCGCAAGCGGTGCTGCTCCAGACCTGCGAGCGAGGCAAGTGGAGCCAGATCCAGCGTCGCCTGAGCCTTAGCTTCGAGGGGAGCGTTATCCGGAATGTCAAACGGGATCAGGGTCAGCGGCAGGTTGCCGGAACCCTTCAGGGAAAGATCGGCAGGGCCGTGCAGGTCTGCGGAAAAACCAAGGTTATTGGCAGCATAACTGGCCTGGATCGTGCCAGCGAGATAACTATCCTGACCGGCGGCATCCGGCAATTCGAGGCGGACAAGGTCAAGTCGCGCATCGCCGGAAAGGTTATCGCGGGGCCCGGAAATGGCCGCTTCGAGGTTAGCCGTTCCTCCATTGCCGAAAGGGAGGAAACCGAGGTTGGCGGGCAGTCCTCTGGCGGTCAGGCGGGTATCGATGCTTTGGCCGCTAACGGCTGCATTTAGTGTAACTTCACCGCTACCGAAAGCAAGGCGCACATTGTCCAGCCGCATTTTTTCAGGGGAAAGCGAAACCGGCTCCAGCAGGCGCAATTCATTGTTGCCTATGCGGCCCTGCAATCTTGAAAGATCAAGCGTCAATCCACGGTATGTACTCAATGATCCGGCATAATCAAACACATATTCACTTCCGACGTTACCTGTCAGTTTGCCGGTGATATTGATTTTTTCAGTTGTTCCTGCGAGCCGGGAGTCGAGATGGATATAAGGCTCCTGCCTTGCTGAAATGGCCGCATCGATATTTCCGGTTTCTATGTTCATTGAGCCTGAACCGTCAAGGGTCAAATTACCGGCGGTGAAACGGAGAAAGGGAACCGAAAGCCTGTTGTCCGAAAAAACCAGGCGACCAGTTAGGGGATTGTCCTGATAATCTATCGCGAAATTGAAATCGGCTTGAGGCTCTCCGAAAGCGGAGCCTGAAAATTTAACCGTATCAAGGTCTTCACCTGCGTGAATTAGACCTTCGGAAAAGACAAAATTATTTTCATTTATAGTAACATTGCTTTCGGCATGCGGCGAGGGGCCTATTATAGCGGCGAGATTTTCCCAGGGGGAATCGAAGACTTTGGCGTCCAGGGTTACTTTTCCCTGAAGGTTTAGCGGAAAAATGCTTCCGGCAAGAGTTATGCCGGCCTTCGCCTTGCCTTTCAAATTCGGTAAGAGAACGCCGAGATCCGGGAGGGATAGTGATGCGTCAAAAAAAGATTCATTCCCTGAATAATCTGAAGCGGCACTGCCGGTTATTACGGCGATATCATTTTTCAAGGAGAAATAATCAAAATTTGCTCCGGTGCCTGTCAGATTTCCGGACAAGCTGAAAACAGAGTTGGCTAGTTCCGAAATCTCAGTCTCGTCATCGCAAAAACATATAGAGTCCCATCTTCCCTCGGCGGAAACCGACAGCATATTTTTTTTCAGGGCTTTGGCAATTTTAACAGAGGTATCGAGCCCCTGGATTTTAAGGCCGGATGAGAAAATGCTGCCGCAAAAATTTATAATAATGTTATCTCCATCTTCCTTTTCATATAGCAAAACCGTTTCGCCTCTGGTTTTTACGTCCGAAGCATTCCACTCGCCTGATGTGGCTATGGATAGCTCATTTCTGGTGATACCGATTATTAGAGCATTGTGGATCAGGAAATCTTCTCCGGCATTTATTTCAATGTATCCTCTCCAATCGTCAGGCGGGCCATCACCATTCAAGGACATTTCAAAAGCGGATATCCCAAGGATTCCGGCTATCGGCCCATCGCCGTCGTCGCGGGCCGAGGCTTGCAGAAGCATGCGGTTCTCTTCGTGTATCTGGGCAAAGTCCAGTTGCAGCAGCTCAGGTGAATCCCGCGCGTTCAGGTCAAAAATTTGAAGACTTATCAAACTTTTAGTGAGATCCTGGGGCAATACGAGTTTTCCGCGGGCGGACAGCCTTTCTGCACTGCCGGTAATCTCGTCAGGGAGTATGATTTCAGAAAAATCAAATTCGGCAATGCGGATCCTTGGTATATCGAATGAAAGCTCCCGATCCTTGGGCGTTTCCCCGGTGTCCGGCAGGCGTTCCAGCAGGGCTGTCTCAGCCGAGATCCGGGTAAAGGTCAAATTTCCATGCAGAAGATCGATCAGATGAAAACCGGCAAAAAGGTTTTCAATTATCATGAAGCTGCCATCAGGATCGCTCAGGACTATCCGGTCAATCGAAATATGGCCGGAGTCAAATGAGGAAATTGTTCCTATATCAACAATCAGGTTTTCAGTGGAAACCAGTCTTTCGCCCTGACTTGCAAGCCATTGTCTTCCGTTATCAGTGCCCAGCCAGACTAACCCCGCCGAGAGCGCCAGAGCCAGTAAAACCACTACCAAGAGCGATGCTCCAAGGATTTTGACTGACCAGCGTCTGAGCATTTGCATGTCCATCAAAAAGCCTGCCCTATGCTGATATAGAACTGGTAATTGTCATCCACTTCGCGTTTGTCAAGCGGGATGGCCAAGTCAAGGCGGATCGGGCCGATCGCTGTATGATAGCGTGCGCCTATGCCGGTGCCCCATCGGAAGTCTTCGTCACTGGCGGCGTCAAGGTCGCGTGTTACCCTTGCTCCTTCATAAAAACCGGCGAGTTCGATATTTCCGGTAACCATAAAGCGCAATTCCGTGCCCAGTTCGACAAGCATCCTGCCGCCTGTCGGATTACCATCTTCGTCAAGAGGGCCGATCATCTGATGTCCGTATCCTCTGACAGAGCCTCCCCCTCCGGCATAAAGGCGCTTGTCAGCGGGGATGTCGCTGCGGGACTGACCGAAAAGGGCGGACGCCCTGGCTTTATTGGCCCAGACAAAACGGTTTCCAGCGGGCGTATAGTGAACGATTCCCGCTCCGGCTTCAAAAAATCCTCCTTTTTCATTAAGAGTTTTATAGGGAATTATTCCCAGATTAATTCTGAATCCGTCGCGCGGATCAAGTAGGTTGCCGGTGTTGTCGAAAGCGCCGAGGAGAGGGGCTCCCAGCAGGGTAAAAGTGTCGTCATTGCCATTGTCTTGCCTGATGCGCGATTGTTCCAGCAAAGCGCCGCCGCGCAGCATGATTTCATCAGTATACTGGTAGCTCAGGTAAGACGAAAGGGCGGCGAGATCGCGGTCGAAAGCTTCCAGTTCCTCGCGGCTGATTTCAGCTGATGCCTGCCAGCTGAAATCCTGATCTCCCCACATATCCGGCTTGTTGAGGTCGGCGGTCGCGGCATAGGTTCTTGTTCCTATCTGGATTCTTGTCCTCAATCTTTCGGCCCCGCCCATCAGGTTGCGGTGCTCCCAAAAGGCCTGGGAAATTATTCCTCTGGAGGTCGAGTAAGTTGCCCCACCGCCAATGCTGCGATGCTTGCTCTCGCGCAGATCTATATTCACCGGGAGGGTTTCGCCGTCGCCCCCATCTTCCGGATACCGGATGTCAGCGCTGGCGATTACGCCGCTAAGAAGCAGGTTTTGCCTCGTTCTTGCGACCTTGCGTATGTCGAAAAGGTCGCCCTCCTGCCAGGCTATCCTTCTTTGAAGGAAGCCGGTTTTGACCCTTGTGTTTCCCTCAAGTTTAGTTTGTCCAAAATTTTTAAGTTCGCCCTGGTCAAAGGTGATAAGCGCTTGCACCGTGCTGGTGGCATGTTCGACGAGCAAGCGTCTGGATACTACCGCAGGGAAAGGATAGCCATTTTGCATCAGCAGGTTGATTATTTCCTGTTCGGCGGCCAGGATCAGATCAGGGGTTACAAGTTCGCCGGTGGGGTAGGACAGCTGAGCAAGAGCAGGAATTTTTGGTTCTTCCTGCTGCCAGGCGACTACAAAGTCCGAGAGAACGTATTTCTTGCCAGGGAGAATATTAAGGGATACTTCAATTTCGCCATCGGCTTTTTCATCTATTACGTAATCCACTGCGGCATTGAAATAGCTGTTTTCGCGTAATATTCTGATGAGGTTGCCGGTGTCATTTCCTGCGCGCCTTCTCAGAGCGCTCATGCCGACTGGCATCTGATCCTGAAGCGATATCAAAAGCGAATTTTCACGTAAATCGTTCAGGAGGTCGCTGTCTTCGATACCATGGATGTTTACCGTGTAATCCAGTCCTTGCGCCAGTGCCATTCCCGATGCGGCAAGCGCGAAAATCAACAACCAGTAATGCAACAGGCGACATGATTTCATCAATTCTCTTTTTATATAACTTTAACCAAGAAAGCAGGGAAAACAAACGGCTATTCAAAAGGTTCGGTAGCAGGAAACGTTTTGTCAGGCGGTTCAGGGCGCCGGTCGTATTCTAAGCTGTCCGATATTGCCGGTTACCACTTCGCCTTCATCAAGATCGTATGCTGTGAACCTGCCGCTTTTTTCGGCGGCGGTAAGGTCGTCCGTTATCAATTCGCCAGGTTTTTTCGTCTTGTGCAGATAGTCGGCAGGATCGGCGTGTTCTTCATATGCGTAATCCAGCGTGCAGCGTCCGTTTATGCAGACAGGGTTTGCTGCTGGATGTATGCTGCATCTCAGGTCTTTGATTTCTCCCGCGCAGATTTTCATCAGCTCTGCGGAAAAGGTAGGAGCGTAAGTCCGGTTCAGAGGTATCAGGGTGCAATCGTCGCATCGCGATCTTGCAAATACGCACTCTCCGTTCTGGCGGCATTGCTGCATATGCGCCAGGGGTCTGGCTTCCTGAGCATCGGCGATTGGGGACAGTAGAAGCAGTCCTAATAGAAATGTGAGAAGATGCATGTTTTTCCTTTCTCCAATCTGCTAACTTAAAGAAAGAACGGGCAGTTTCATCCTACCAAGGTAATTCCTTGCCGGTATAGTCATAGAAACGTCCGGAATTGTCAGCAGTGAGGTCGGAGATTACCCGGCGGATTCCGGTAGCGCTTTCCACGACATCAATATCGGCGTTCGGGCCGCCCATGTCGGTGCGTACCCATCCCGGATGAAGCATGACTGCTATGGCGCCTGTGTCCGCGGTGTCGATGGCGAGCGAGCGCCAGGCCGCGTTAAGTCCGGCTTTGGAAGAGCGATATGCGTAATAGTCGCCATGGGTGTTTTGCGAAATGCTGCCCATCCGGCTTGATAAGGCTATAAGTTTTTTCTGAGAGCTTGAGCAAACATTTTTTAGTAACGCTTCTGCAAGAAGCAGAGGGCCGATTGTGTTGACAGCAAAAGTTTCCAACCAGACGGAACGATTCAAATCTCCAAGTCCTTCGTTCCCTCCGGAGACACCGGCATTGGAGATGAGAACGTCAATACTTTCGTCCTGCAACTTGCGCGAAAGATTCCTGATAGAGTCAATGTTTCGAACATCCAGTTCATGTATTTCAATTGAACCCTGCAGATTCTTCAGGGCTTCTGTTTTGCCCAGATCTCTTACAGTTGCTATGACATTCCATTCATCGGCCACGTACTGTCTGGCCAGTTCAAGGCCTATCCCGCGGTTGGATCCGGTTATCAGAGTTGTGGCCATAAATCTCTCCTTAAATCGTTTTTTTAAATTTCAAACCAACGGCGGGCGGCGTCCACCATTCTGGCACCATAATGCTCTGCCGTGCGGATGTCACCGCCAGGCGGGCTGATTTCAGGAGAATCGTTTTCCGACTGTGACATTACTCCGAGATAAGAACCGATCCGGTTCATTTCCTCTGGTCTGGAATAATGATATTTGTCTCTGGATTCTGCCGCAATTCCTGGAAGCCCCAGCGATACCCAGATCATTCCGTGCTGGCCTGCAAGGATGACAAACTGCAATATGGTGTGAAGCTTGTCTCCTGAAAATCCCAGAGAATTGGTAAAGCCTCCGGCGAGCTTGTTTTTCCATTTCAATTCCATCCATGGCTTGGAAGTGGCGTCCTGAAAGATTTTGAATGGGCCGGAGGCCGAACCCATGTATGTGGGAGAGCCGAATATTATCGCATGCGCGTTATGAAGATAATCCCATTCTTCATTACGGATTTCGCCGTTTGAGGGAATCTTTATTAAAGCGACTTCTCCGCCCGCTTTCTCCGCGCCCCGCTTCAAAGCGTTCGCGATCACTTCAGTATGGCCGAAGCCCGAGTGGTATACGATTGCTATTTTTGCAGTCATATTCTTATCCCTTTACTGGTTCACAGCTGTCAGTAAAGTTGATCGCCTTCAGAGAAATTCAATTCAAATAGTGAATTTTGGATTGATTGAAGGTGAAGAGGGAGGCCGGTTTTTATACTCGTGCAGGCGGAACAGGCTGCCCAGTGCCGCCGGAAATGTTTGTTCGCCAGGATCGTCTTTTCCCATAAGGTTGGGAATTTCGCCGAGCGACCTGGTATAGTCGCCTTTAAATTGTTCGAAATTTTTCATGTCTTCATACAGGCTCATATGCAGTACTCCTGTCTTCATTTATGACGCGCCGCAGATCGGTTTCGGGAACCATCAAGACCAGCTTGCGGCTGTCGCCGTTACGGAGGCCGGCGAGTTCAAAACGTATTTTGTTCTTGTCGAGGACGTCGGCTATGCGCGCCAGATCGTTAAGTGCATAAATATCGCCATAGCGAAAGTAGAGGCGATAGCTGCCTTGCGTGGAGCAGGCGCCTTTTACCTTGCTTGGCAGCGGGTAGTAATGCCATCGCCCTTCTTCCAGGCTAAGCCTTAACATATCGGGCAGGTAGTGCTCGTTAAGAAATGCAAGCACCGCGTCCTGGGCAGCCAGATAATTCGTGCGAAGGCTGATCGGGTCTGTAATCATGTTTCCCCGCTTTCCGGTGGTCGGCAGAAGCTGAACCGTTTCTAAATAATCTCATATTTTAAAAGGGGGCTGCAAATTTGCGGAAAATGATTTTTCATAAAAGATTTGACATGCTTTGTCCAAATGTATATATTTTGCGAATATTCTTTTTATGAGGGTGCTATGATCAAAGATATTGAAGAGAATAAACCGACAAGCAGACGTGATTTTATCAAAACGGCATTTTCCGGTTTGGCTGGTATGACATTCCTTGGGAGTATATTTGGCTGTGCGACAAGGCCTGATACTGTTTATGAACAGACGCCCGGGACAGGTACTTACGGCAGAGGGCCAATGAATATTCCTACTGACGGTACGCTTTCAGGTTCGCAACCTGTTATTATTCATGAAGACGGCACCATCGAGGCTCAGAAAGGCAAGGGTAAAATCAAGTACGGTGGCGGTAATACCAGAAACCGCAGGGATTCTGCACTTGATCAGGCAAATGATACGATGCGTGATGCTAACAAGACCCTTAACAACGCAAACAGAATTATCAGAAGCTGGGAGCGTTTAACTCGTTAGAGGAAAACAAGATTTTTAAAAAAGGCGATACAGGACGTATCGCCTTTTTTTATTAGAGCCAATCCAAAGAGAGGTTACTGAGCTTCCGAGCGTCTTACCGGGCGTTCCAGAATGGCGTCGATGACGTCGTCCAGAATTCGTCCTTCGTTTACCAGCCAGTTAACCGCCTGCGCAATCGGCATATCGACGGCGTTCTTTCTTGCCATGGTCATCAGGGCCGAGGCTGTGGAAACACCTTCGGTGACTGCGGGGCCGCGTTCCAGCATTACTTCCTCGATCCTGCGGCCTTCGCCGAGCGCCACGCCGAGTGAAAAGTTGCGGGATTGCATGCTTGAACATGTAAGCATCAGATCGCCCATGCCGCACATGCCCATAAGAGTCTCTTTCTTCGCGCCCATCGAAGTTGCAAGGCGTCCCATTTCGGCAATTCCGCGGGTGACAAGGGCCGCTTTCGCGCTTTCACCAAGCTTCTTTCCGAGTACAACACCGCTGGCGATAGCAATAACGTTTTTTACCGCACCGCCTATCTGAGCGCCAATAAGGTCGTCTGTCAGGTAAGGCCGCAAAACCTTGCTGGCGAGGGCGTCGACAATTTCCTGCGATTTTTCCTTGTCGTTGCAGGCCAGCGTGACCGCGGCAGGCAGTCCGCGACCGACTTCCCTGGCAAAGGTGGGGCCGGTCAGAACGGCGATGTGTGTTTCAGGGATGGTTTCCTTTGCGACCTGGGTGAGCAGCATCCCGGTATCAAGTTCTATTCCCTTGGCACAGATTACTATCGGGACTCCAGCGGGTACTTTGTTTTTCAGGGATTCAAGAGAGGGGCGGACAAATTGGGCCGGAGTGACCAGGAGGATTACTTCCGCGTCAGCAGCCTTGCCGAGGTCTTCGGTTGCAAGAATGCTTTCGTGAAGTTTCTGCCCCGTTAGAAATACCAAGTTTTCGTGTTTTTCATTAATGTCGGATACAGTTTGCGCTTCTCTTGCCCAGATCACAACCTCGCGGCCAGCATTGGATAAACATTGCGCCAGGGCGGTGCCCCAGGCTCCGGCTCCGACTATGCCAATTTTTTTCATTTTTTTGCCCTCTTCTAAGTTTGCTTAAATTATTACGCTTTAATTCCGCCGCCCTGACGAGGCTCGGCTTTGGGATCGAGCGGCCAGCGGGGTCTTGCCGGAAAGTCCAGGGAGTCCGCATAGCCTTTTGTCAGGCGCTCTACTCCCGCCCATGCCACCATGACCCCGTTATCGGAGCAAAGCTCCACCGGGGGGGCGCTGAAACTCATGCCGTTAGTTTTTGCGAGGTTCTCAAGCGCTGATCTAACGGAACTGTTGGCTGCGACGCCACCGGAGACCACCAACGTTCCGGCATAATCGTCGTCACCTTTGATTTTTCTGTATTCGTCAATGGCGTTGCCGCAACGGTCGGCGACTATACCGGCGACGGCGTCCTGAAGCGAACTGGCAAGATCGCTGATTTCGGCGATGTCTATTTCGCCTTCGGGAAGACTGTCCACATGCGTCCTGACCGCTGTCTTGAGCCCGGAAAAGGAAAAGTCGCAGCCGGGTCTGCCAAACATGGGTCTTGGCAAAGGAAAGCGTTCTCTGGCTTTTTCCCTGTCCTTGCAAAATGCGGCCGCTTTCTCGATGTTAGGGCCGCCCGGATAGGGCAGACCCATGATCTTTGCTGATTTATCAAAGCATTCACCGGCGGCATCGTCGAGGGTGGTGCCAAGCCGCCTGTATCTGCCGACATCCTCGGCGACGAGTATTTGTGTATGGCCACCGGAGACCAGCAAAACCAGATAAGGAAAAGGTATGTCGCCGGTTAGTCTCGGCGTCAGGGCGTGAGCCTCAAGATGGTTGATCGCGGCGAAAGGCAGGTCGTGAGCAAGAGCAAGGGCTTTGCCGGCCATCATGCCAACCATCACTCCGCCGATAAGGCCGGGGCCGCAGGTGGCGGCGACACCGTCCAGTTCCCTGAACTCAAGCCCGGCGTCGTTCATGGCGGCGGCAATCAGGGAGTCTATGTGATCCATGTGCGAGCGCGCGGCTATCTCCGGTACGACGCCGCCGAAAATCCGGTGTTCTTCAAGCTGGCTGAGGACTATGTTGGCCCGTATCTTCCTGGCGCTGGTGACGACCGCTACCGCCGTTTCGTCACAGGATGTTTCTATTCCCAGAACAATCATTGGAACTGTATAATCCTTTTTTGGTATTTCGCAAACACTGATGGCAGGCATGGGAAATAAAATAAGGATCGGCACCAGGGAAAGCAGGTTGGCTTTATGCCAGACGGAAAAAGTCGTGGAGGCGCTTGCGGATCTTAATGTAGCAGTCCAGACAGAGATTATTCCGATGAGAACTTCCGGCGACTGGGATCCTCGGTCGGATAAAGAGACGAGACTCAACGAGGCCGAGGGCGGCAAGGGGATGTTCGTCAAAGAGATAGAGCAGGCGTTGCTTGAGGGGCAAATCGATATGGCTGTCCATTCGATGAAGGATGTCCCCTCTTTTCTTCCCGAGGGACTTGTCATCGAGCATATGCTTGAGCGGGAAGACGCTAGGGACGCGTTCATTTCCCTAAAGGCAAAATCGATCTATGAGCTTGCCGAGGGAGCTGTAGTAGGAACCGCAAGCGTAAGAAGGCAGGCTTTTGCGCTTTCCAAAAGGCCCGACCTGAAGATAGCGCCCTTCAGGGGTAATGTCCCGAAGAGGATAGAAAAACTGCGAGCCGGGGCGGTGGATGCGACCTTTCTGGCTGTTGCGGGGCTTAAGCGCCTTAAGATGGAGGATGCAATAACCTGCATCCTTGAGCCTGAGGAAATGCTTCCTTCTGCAGGGCAGGGAGCGATAGGCATCGAGATCTGCGAAGGCAGGCAGGATCTGCGGGAATTGCTGTCACTAATAAGCGCTCCCCGGACGGTCGCTTGCGTTCAGGCGGAACGTGCGGCGCTTCAGGAGCTTGACGGATCCTGCCATACACCTGTCGGGGCGTATGCGGAGCTGGATGGAGGCGAATTGTATTTGAGGGTCGCCGTGGCCTCGCTGGACGGCAGACATTTCTTTTCCGATGAAGGGCGCAGGCAATTGGCCGGGCCTGAGGATTCTAAGGCATTGGGCAGGGAAATCGCCACAAGGATCAAGTCGAAGCTGCCCAGAGGGATAATTGGCTGATGGCAGGGGTGATGCTGACTCTATCGCATCGAAGCCCGGAGCTGGAAGAGGGTATCCGCAAGCTGGGGTTTGAGCCGGTTATCGCACCTATGCTGCAAATCGTTGAGGTTCAGGGAGAGGCCCCTGATTTCAGCGGGTATGGCGGACTGGTTTTTACCAGCGCCAATGGCGTAAGGGAGATGGTGAAACGTCACGGGAGCGCGGCAAGAGAAAAGCTTGTCTATGCCGTCGGGCCTCAGACCTGTGCCGCCGCCAGCGAGGCTGGTTTTCAGCATATAATTCAGGGTGAGGGCAGGGCCGAAGACCTTGTACGCATGGTCGCGGCACGTACGCCGGCCGGCAGGATTTTGCACGTCAGGGGGGAAGATGCAGCTTTCCCGCTGGTACAAAGTTTGACTGAAGCGGGAATTATTGCTGATAATTATGTTATTTACCGGGCTGTACCTGTCTCCTGTATGCCGGATGAGGCAATGGAGGGCATTTTATGCGGCGAGATCTTTTGTGTGATGTTTCATTCGGCCAGAGCAGGAGCCAATTTCACCAGAATTGTTTCCAGGGCGGAAGCCGCGGACGCACTTAAGAAAACAAACGCCTTGTGTCTTGGCGTACGCGTGCTAAAGTCCATTGAGTTTTTGCCCTGGGCGAGGGAGTATGCAGCTGATCGTCCGAGCAGGGAAGGCATGCTGGAGATGCTTGGTTTCCTTAAGAAGGGCAGTTAGCTGATTGAATTATAAGGAGTGAGGGACTGGCCATGTCCGATTACAACCAGATTTCTTTGGAGAACGCGGAAGAAATAATCGAGCGTTTCGGCGGCATCAGGCCGATGGCGAACAAGATGCGTGTTCCCGTGACTACCGTTCAGGGGTGGAAAAAGCGCAACGTCATTCCGGGCAACAGGAAAGAAGAAATAGCAGACGCGGCAATCAGGAACGGTATCGATCTCTCTGATCTCCCCGAATTTGCCGCAAACGAAAATGGCGCTCCCGCGGCATCCAGAACGGGGACGGCAGACAAAAGTTCTCCTGCAAGGTCTGCCGACGACGGAGATGAGCCGGTTACGCTTTCGGAGCCGGCGAGGCAGGCAAAATCTTCGGCAATTCCCCAATCTCCGCAGCCAAAGCGTCCGGGATCTTATGCAGGCAACAATTACCATTCATCCACAGAAGATCTTCTGGCAAGAATGCGCGGAGTGGAGAAAAAAGCTGTCCGGCAAAGTGCATGGATCGCTTCGGTTATGGTAGTCGTGGCCATTGCCGCAGGTGCTTTCGTCATGTGGCCGACCGCCCAGAAGGTGGATTCGCACGGCAGGCGCATAGCGGATCTTGAAAGGAATGTAGTCAGAATTGACAGTGACCTGGGCTTCCTCAAGGAAAAGCAGAGCCTTTTGAGCAGGGTTTTTCCTGAAGATTTTAATTTTGAGAAGATCCAGGAGCAGGCAGAATCGTTGCAATCTTTGGTGGGGGCGCTGGTCGATACGGCGGATGCTGCCTCGAAAGCGGTTTTGGGCCAGGGGACTCAAAATCTGCCGCAGCGGGTAGAGCGGCTGGAAGAGCAGATGCAGGCTCTTGGAGGCAGTCCGCAATTCGCGGAGCTTCTGGCAAGGCTGGATGAATTGAAGCAATCGGTTCCCGGGCAGGAGATTCTCAGCAAATCGCTTGGTCAGCTCAATGCGCTGGTTCAGGGGATGGAAGGGCAAATGGATCGGTTTGACGATGCGCTTGTCGTAGCCAGAGAAGAGAGCGAGGCGCTTAACAAGACTTTTGAAGGCATTCCCAATGAGGATCTTGAGGCCGCAGCTATGTTGCTGGGGCTTTCGCAATTGAGGGATTCGCTTAACCGCGGCCAAACTCCGTTCAAGGAGGATCTGCAACTGCTGCTGAATATGGTAGGCGAGGAAAATGCCGAGCTTCGCGGTGCGCTGGAGAGACTTGCTCCTCATGCCGAGCAGGGCGTGCTTACGCCTGACGGGCTTTCAAAGGAATTCAGGGGACTCGCCGGGGATATTGTCGTGGCTTCGCTTAAAGGCGAGGATGTTTCAATTCAGGAAAAGGCAAAGGCAAGACTTAATGAAATATTCCAGATCCAGAAAGACGGAGAGCTTTTGACAGGAACCGATACGCAGGCTACGGTTGCTCGCGCCGAGAACAAGCTTTCCGGCGGCGACCTCACAGGAGCTCTTGCAGAGCTGCAATCTCTTGAAGGCGATGCCGCCCAGGCGGCGAAGCCGTTTATCAACAAAGCTCAGGCAGCATTGCAGGCGCAGCAGACTAAAGGCATTATCGGAAATCTGATCAACAGTCATCTGAATGGATCGCGAGCTAAATACACAACGAAAATGAAAGGGTTCAGTTCGTTCGTACCATCGCCGTCGGTAGTCAGCGATCCGGAGTCGGGTTTCAGCGTACTGCCGCAAGGGACGACTTTGCCGGAGTAGTGTGAACTGGAGACAGGCGCGATTTGGCCATCTTTATAATACGACGATAGAAGGCATTACGATCATTGACTATGTCA
>CAZBGS010000005.1:0-186603 GCA_964491785.1 uncultured Pseudobdellovibrionaceae bacterium
TACGCGGCGACTTGCAAGGCTTTGTTATCATGCATAGAGTTTTGAGTCAGACTCTTATACTATGTATAAAAAGTATCAATAAGTCGCCAAGATGTTCATTATTAATGACATCTCTTCCTGGCATAGTTAGACCAACACCAAAAAAAGAATACACAAGAGAAATACGAGCGTCTCTATTACCGTTCTTTGCTAGAGGCCATAAATAATTGAAGATTTCCTCGCAATTTTCTTCATTGTATTTTTCCAGGTGCCTCTGAATCTGAGGCAGAGAGATATATGTTTTGTTAATTAAGATCTTATCGTCAGTTTCTGCACGGCGACAGCCTGCGATTAGTATCGAAGCCGAAAGAAATATCATCAGTACTTTGCGCAATATTTTCTCACCATTTTAAAAAAATAAAGAAAAATAGGGACAACAACAAATTTTTAATTTTGTTTTATGTATCGCGTAACAAAATCCGTGCAAATGCCATCTAATATTTCTTTATATTTGGGTTTTTTATCTGCCGCGTTTTGAATATCCCTTTTCATTTCAGATACCCATTTAGTGCCAGAACGTTTTTGCATCGCTTCAAGCCCTTGTGCTTCAGGATTTTTTATCTGTTCTTCAAGCACACAAAGCCATCCATACATTTTCTCAGTATCTTTAGGTATTCCAAAGCCCTCGTAATAAGCCCTGATAGCTTGCTCTTGTGCCAGTACATGCCCTTGTTCTGCTGCCTTAAGTATCCATTTCATGCTCTCTTTGGGATTTTTCTCAAAAACCATTCCTAAAGAGTAAAGCATCCCTACAATGAACTGGGCTTCAGCATTACCGGCGGCGGCTACTAGCAAACAGGAACCAGCATTATTTTGTTTAACTTCCGAAACGCGGCAAGAACGGTAGTTTGAGTTAAGATGCTGGATTGCTTTCGCAAAGCTTTGCTCCGCAGCTTCCCCGCATAATTGTCCAGCTTTCTCAATATCCTTTTTAATACCCTTACCTTGCTCATACATAATTGCTAAATTGTATTGAGCGCCTGCATGCCCCTTTTCGGCGGCTTTGCTGTATGCTTTAGAGGCGCTTTCATATTTCTCTTCCTCATAATAGGCTACGCCTTTTTGATACAGGACTTCCGCTTCATCTTTTGCTTTCGAATATTCAGCAGCTTGAGCGATTTCTTCTCCCGCGTAACAACCAATCATCGGAGCAAAACTCGCAATGCAGAATAAAAAACCAGTAAGCACAAAAACTTTCATTATACATCTCCTCTCTTCAAGATCATTATCCACGGACATTGAGATAAACAGATCCGGCATTTTTCTCCAGAACCACGGATCCGATGGGAGCAAGAGTGCTTCAATGTTCACTTCATAACTGGCTGAAAACAGCATTAAGATTGTAAGCAAAATACGCATCAACTACATTGTTGCAATTTTTCTTCCTGATTTACTTTACCTTTTCTTGTTTTGCCGGATCTTTATAATAATTTTTAATGTAGCCTTCGCATATCTCTTTCAGCAGCGCGCCAGTGATTGCATTCTTAGGAACCACATCACCCAAGTGGCTTTGAAGTTGTCTTAACTTATCTTCATGACCACTCCCTCTCCACATTTCTAGTCCTGGCGAACCTTGAGCTTTCACTTGCTTTTCCAAAACACACAGCCAACCGTTGGCAACAGCCATATCTGCAGCCCCGTCATCATTGACACCGTTCACATATGCTAGAACCATATGATACTGAGCCATTACATGGCCTTGTCGAGCGGCTTCATAAAACCAATGCCTTGATTTTTCTGAATCTTTTTCGACAATCGTCCCAAATAAATAAGAAACACCGAGGATAAATTGTGCCTCACTATTTCCTGAGGCCGCAGATAAAAGACAAGATTCCGCTGCTTCTTTATGGCCAGCCCCATTCGCTCCTTTGGGAGCTTTCTTAAAATTTGCAACACAATAATAAAAATGATTTCTTAGATAATCATTTGAGGTCTTTAACCCTGCCCTAGATGCCATGCCATACATCTCACCAGCTTTTTCAACATTTTTTTCAACACCTTCACCGGTTTCATAGAGAACTCCGAGGTTGTGATATGCGTCTTTGTGCCGTTTCTCAGCCGCTTTGCTATACCACTTGAAAGCTTCTTTCAGGTCTTTTTCCGTTCCAAGGCCTTCCTTATATAAAAGCCCCAGATTATATTGAGCGCTTGCAAGGCCAATCTCTGCGGCTTTGCGGTAAAGCTGGAGAGCTTCACTATATTTTTTCTCCTCGTACAGATTTGTCGCCTGCCGAAAGATGTCTTCCGCGTTATTCTCAACATCTTTTAAAATTTCAGAAGGTTTCGGGTCAGCCGCAAAAACACCGACCGGTTGGAAAACAAGTAAACAAACTAAAATAAAAGCTCTCATTCCTCTCCTCTTCCTCTGGACACAGTTCCGCCACCCCGCATTGTCTTGCGGTTCGGCGCGGCGTGCCCACTTCTTGCCACTTAGGCTTTCGGTAAAGCCGTTCTCGGACGTTCTGCCGACGTGATGGCCACTCGATCCGCCGCACGATCGATAAAACTTAATTATGAAACCACTTGGCGGTCTTTGACTTTCGGGAACTGCCCCCGCCCGGCCCTTTGAAGGTTTCTTCTCTGGTCACTTCAGCAGGTATTGTATCGGACCGGTAAGCCTTCCTGTTTTTCCCGTAACGCGCCCCTTGCCCTCTATCCTTGTCTATAGCTCTTTTTTCAAGCTCGAATTCGTATTTCTTATCTTTTTTGAGTTCCTTGGCAAGCTTGTGGTTCATGTAGATCGTGGCTTTTTCCTTCCCGCTCATCCCCTCGCCTTTCATGACCACGTCAACCCTGCGGTCATCAGGCGCTGGCGCACGGTGGATCGCCTTGACTTGCCCTACCTTGAATTCTCCGCTGCCTGCACCACGGCTCCCGCCAAGACCACCACTTTTTGACTTCAAGCCATACCTCCTGCTCAGATAAGTCTATCCTGACAGATTAAAGTATATAATCAATTAACAAAAAACCCAAATAAACCAAGCCACTTGCGTCAATCGGCAGAGCCAGATTGCATCTTTCGCCCAGGCCGTTCACGGAACCCGAAACGCTCGGAAAAACGGCCGGGTATCATAAGATGTGCAGCCAGCTTCTCCCTTTCTTCCGGGGAGAGCTCTCTGGCGACTTCCAAAGTCTTCACCGTATGCATTCGCAGCAATTCGCAACGGGCACTCACCATCTCATCCGCCGCGCTCCGGTAAGCCTCCTCGCTTATTTCCTCTCCGGCAAGAGAACTCGCCATCTTGCGTTTGGCTTCTTCAGCTTTCGCTCTTACGGGCCGGGCATCCTCCATGGTACGACTTATCATTTCCTTCACCAGCCGCCGACTCTCGGGATCTAGATCCTTCGAGGAATGCACGGCTGGCGGCCTTAACTTGTCCACCGTAAGCCCGGCCACTGCCCCGAACAGGAAAACGTTCAGAACCAGAGATATTGTAAAAACCAGTTTAATCTTACGGTTCATAACCAGCCCTCGATGTAAATATATGACGAATTATCCATACTTATCCCTCTCTCATGAAACCCGAACCCGAGAAACAATCCGATCAGCAATACCAGAGGAAGCAAAGTCGCCGGATATGGAAGTATGAAAAGAGATGCTAATTCCTTAACCCAATCCTTTCTCGGCGCTTTGGGCTTTGCCGATGCTATAATCAATGCCTCCAGCCCTTGCGCAGGCGGGGGCAGAAAACGACTTCTCAGCAAGTTTTCAAAAAATTCGTTATCCATACAACCCTCCCTTGCGGAGCTGCTGCCTGAGGTTCTCTCTTGCCCTCACAAGCAGGGACTCCAGTGCCTTGACACCTATTCCCAGCAAACGCGCTGCTTCAGCATTTTTCATTTCTTCATAATAACACAGATTCAATGCGGCCTTCTGCCTTGCAGGCAGCCTCTGTATCGCCGCCTCCAGGAAAGCCTGCTGCTCGTCCATGACCATCTGATTTTCCTTGCCCGGTCTGCCGTCAGCAAGACTAAGGAAATCAAAATCTGAAAATTTGTTTTTACGGTTCCTGTCGATCGCCTGATTGATGACTATCCTGGTAAACCAGGTAGTAAATCTGGCCTGCCTTTCAGGCTTCCAGATTTGCGGACGATCCCAGATTTTCAAAAAGGCCTCTTGCACCAGTTCTTCCGCCTCCGCCGAATTGCCGGTCATGCGCCAGGCTGTACGGTAAAACCTTTGGGCATGACGGCGTACAAGGATGGAAAAGGCTTGACGATCTTGCTCCAGAACTCGTTCCATAAGCCTTTCGTCGCTTACCTCCTCCATCCCTGTACTGTCCGCCTGAAAGTTTATTCTTCCCCTGAACCGGAAGGAATCTCGTCAGCGCCTCCCTGGCGGTGCTTTCTGAATCCCTGCTTCTTCTCACGCATCGTTTCGCGCTTTTTCATATGGAAGTCTTTGGCTTCTTCTCTGGTAACCCTGCCATCATTATCGGCGTCCATTTGCGTAAAACGCTCCTTGGCATGGCTTAAAAATTCATCTTCGCTAACGCTTCCATCCCCGTTTGAATCCATTTTCTCAAACATCATCATTCCAATATTACCTGCCCCCGGCCCCTGTCCACCGCCCGGCGACGTCGATGTATCCTGCGCCAGCGCTGGCACGGCGGAGACCAGAGTCAATACAGAAGCTATCGTTAATAGTCTTGCCTTAATCATTTAAACTCTCCTTTTGAATCCATGTTGTTGCCTATACAGGTATCTACGAATGAACAGCCTTTTCCCTTCGAAAGAATAAAGATTTTTTTATTCGGCAACTACATCGAGGAAAATGCGATGGCTTCTGTACGTATTGTTCGGCTCCAGCTGGTCGGCATAGATAACCTTGACCGGCCTGCGAAGGTGAAGCATAAGTCTGCTTCCGCTTGCCGGCGTCTGCTGAACTGTATAATGCGTGAACAAGGGAGACTGGTTAAGCGTACCGCGCATAGGCCCCTGCCAGCCTGCCCCCGGCACATCCACCGAGAGATAGCCCTGCGAATTCTCAACGCTGTAGGAATATTTCGCCGGACGATCGGTATCAAGAACTATCCTGGTCTTCTTGCCATGCTCGCCAAACCTGACGTTCTGGACAACGCCTCCATGGAAAGACTGCGCCGCCGCATCCTGACCCGGCACGATATAGGATCCCGGATAAGCTTTTGCGGGAAACCCGCCCTGCTGGGCCGACGGTGGGGAAAATGCGGGAGCCCCGGCAGCGCCTGCTCCCTGCGGCGAAGCGGAAGCCGCTACCGCGCGGCGGCTGGCGAGCAGCTCCCTCATCATGGGAAGCATGGCATCCAGATCCTGCCGCAAAGAGGCCACTTCGATTTGCAGATTATCTATTTTCTGCTCGGCCTTGTTCAGCCGAATCGTTGGCGAATTCACAACGGGCCCCACAGGCTCTTTCATTTTGTCCGCCTCGACCAGAGGCTGCGGCGCGAAAGTGACGGGAGCCCCGTCTATCCAGCTCTGCTCCGACCACTCGGGCTGATCCATCTGACTGAGCTGCGCCTCGTTGGAAGGCGAATCCCAGCCGCGATAGCTTACCTCATCCTGCTGCCTGTCCGGAGAATCCAGAAGCCAGTGCCGCCATTTCTCCGGTACCAGCGAGCATCCGCCCACCGTCAGCGCGCACAGCAACGCGCTTGCAATCAAAAAAGGTATTCCTGTTCTGCGTTCCGGAACTGCGGCCATATGAATCCTCTGGTGAAAGGCTAGAAGGTAACCGTGCAGAGGGTCAATATCTCCACAATTATTCTACAGACTTGTCCACACGCAGCCGCGAAAACGGGGATACAACAAGGAATATTCTCAAACTCTTGAAACGAAATTCCTTGCAAGGAAGGAAATGAACTTCACCGAGTTGAAAGTAATCAGAGTATGGATCGCCAGAAGCATTATCCACGCGTAGGTGAGAACATATTCAGGCAACCCGAAATAAGCTCCCGCATACCCTGCCAGACCAAGCAGATATCCGATGATCAGAATTACGCACGTTGCCTGACCGGGACTGAGCCCGGCATGAACGAAATGATGATGGAAATGCAGCCGGTCTGCGCTGAATGGATGCCTGCCGGAAGAAAGCCTGATTGTAAAAAGGGCAAAAGCGTCTATTACAGGCACTGAAAGTATCCACGCCACCACAATCGGCGGCATGGCCTGGGCAGGCGGCTGCGACAACCTGATGCAAAACCATGCGGCCACAAGCCCGAGCGCCATTGATCCCGAATCGCCAAGAAACACTTTCGCCTTTTTATTTATCGGCGTGCGCATGTTTGAGAAAAGAAACCCGCCGATAGCTCCCATCAGCAGAACCATATAGGCGATTTGCTCTCCGCCAGTATTGCCGCCTATCCCCTCGGCCACGACCAGCCATACCAAAACTATGACGCCCTTCCCTCCCGCAAGTCCATCCAGCCCATCCATCATATTGAAAGCATTGATAAGAAGCATTACGCAGAAAATAGTAAAAGGCGCCCCCATCCAGCTTAAGGACAAAGTCCCGAAGCCGAAGAAATTTCCAAGCGTCCTGATCTCGGCCCCCCCGGGAACCACGATCAGGAATGCCGCGATGAAATGGATAAAAAACCTTAGATTGGCATTGATATCCATATAATCGTCCAGCGACCCGGTGACCAGAATCAACCCCAGAGCCGCCAGTAAAGGCCCGTATTCTCCAATATCCATCCCCGCCGCCAGCGCCAGTATGATGAAAACCGGGAAAATAACCAGGCCGCCTATGGGTGGCACTACTGCCTCGTGATCCTTGCGACCTCCCGGCCTGTCGACAAAGCCGGATCTTGCGGCCAGCCTTCTGAACCTTGGTAGCATAAGCGCCACCGCAAAGAACGATATAACTGCCAGACTGACAAGTTTTAACAGGGTGGGTTCCATAGCTTGTGAAAACAGATGATTTTTAGAATGCTAATGATTGGCATGCCATATAATAATAAACAAGTCATTTTAGGCCAGAACACTCTCCTTGCTATTCAGCCAAAAGCAATCAAAGGGTTTTGGGGAACCGGGAACCGGATGGAAGAAGTAAGCGACTCCATACTAGTCAGAAGAGCCTGCGCCGGCAATTACACGGCATTCCACTCGCTGGTTGAACGTTATTACAACAGCGTACTGAAATTAGCCTATCTTTGGGCGGGCGACATCGAAAGCGCCGAGGCAATTTCCCGCGAATCGTTTCTGCAACTTTTCGAATCCATTGGCAAGCAGGAAAGAATGGGCAACTTCAAGGTCGGACTTTTCAGGCTGACTTTAAAAAACGCCAGAGAAAAATCAGTCCTTCCTCCGCCTGAAACTTGCCGGAACAGCGCCTCGCTGTCAGACAGACTGCGCCAGTTGAAGCAAAAGGAACGAGAATCCCTGTTACTGATCTCGGCCATTAAACCGCCCCGGACTCCCCCGTCCGGCAAGTCAAACGGCGGCGGACATATAGCCACGATCATTGAAAAAGCTTACAGCCATCTGAAAAACATAGATTCAGAAACTTTTATCAGAGAGATAGATTCTCTTGAGCTGCCTCAAAGCCCAAGACCGGTAAAACAAAGAATAATAGACGAAGGATGGAGCAGAATTTCCGGGAAACCCCCTCCGGGAGAGAATAAAAAAAAGCTGGCCAATTTCACTCTCTATCTGTTCTTTTCACTTTCGCTACTTGGATTGGCCTACGGAATGTTGCAACAAACCTTCTCGCAGCTCGACAAAATTCTCATCGGCATCACGGCAGGAATAAGACAGGAAAAAACCCCCGGACTGCTACTCAGCCAGGAGAACGCGAACTATCTTGCCTCGATTCGCACATCTCTTATCCGTATGCTTATAGCCGGAATCCCTGCCGAAAAAGCCCGCTTTAACCATGGGCAAACGCTGGATTTATTGAGCACCCCCGCGCATGGCCTGTTCCATCCCGATGGCGGGAAAATCGTTTATAGTCCGGCGCCGCCCGAAATCATGGAAAGCAGCAAACCGGGAACCTGGTTTTTTAATATGAATCTGGCGATTGAAGGCCTGAAATCCCCCGCAGGCGAACTCACCGCATACCTGCCCGGAGTAAGGGAAATCGAATGCCGCAAGGTCAACACTAAAAAAGGAATCAGCGGAATTCCCGAACTGGCCGAAAATCAGAGCGAACTCTATAAGGCCTCGATGATCGACGGAAAAGACACAGTATATGAGCCTCCTTCTCAAGGTACTCTTATTGCCCGGCCAGAGCTGGCCGGAAGCGAAGAGGGCTGTTTTCGCAACAAGGACGGCGAACATGTGTATTTCTACGTCCTCAGAGAAAGATAAACTTTCTATATCCATTATTGACGAATAGAATTTTTCAAAGGGTCTTCTCGTTTCCAGCGTCTAACCAACAGGAAATTAAATGAGCGAGCCGGGAGATGGCGAACTTGTCAGATTAGCAAGGAACGGTGATTCCCGTGCCTTCGAAACTCTGGTAAACCGCCATTATGAGAGGATGTACGCAATAGCCTTTAAATGGACGCGCAGCCGCGCCGACGCCGAAGACATCACCCAGAACGCCTGTATCAAGCTGGCGCACGGTATCCGCAGTCTTCATAACGAGGCGCTCTTTATGACATGGCTCTACCGTATAGTCATTAACGCCGCAAAGGATTACCAGAGGCAGTCAGGCCGCATGCATACGGACTGCGAAGTGGAAGGCTTTGAATCACCGGCCCCGAACCCTGAACATGAGATATATTCAAAGGAAGTAATCAGCGAGATTTACTCCCTGCCGCCAAAGGAAAGGGACGCAATCCTGCTGGTTTTCGGCGAGGGGCTTAGCCACGGCGCTGCCGCGCAGATCCTCGAATGCGCCGAAACCACCGTTTCCTGGCGCATATTCCGGGCACGCGACCGTCTTGCCAGAAAACTGGGGAGGGTATGATGGATCAAAAAGATTTAAAAAACATTCTGTCCGGCATCAAAACCCCGCCTGCAGGAGACAATGCCCGCAAGATCGCGCTAAATCTCGCTTTGGCCGAATTCGAAGCCGCAGGAAAAGAAACGCAAAAAAATATCCAAGGATCTTCAATCCTGAACCGTCTAACCGGTAATTCAACCAAAGACGGAAGGATAAATCCGATGAAGAAGAGATATATCTACGGCAGCATGGCTACGGCAATGGTAGTGGTTCTGGCCGCAACAATCAGTTTTCAGCAACTGGACGAACAAACTTTAATCCGCAGCAAGATAACCGGGGGTTCTGACGTTTCAAACGTACCCGCATCGTCCCCGGCGGATATCACCCACCAGCATCAGACTAACGTGGGAAGGGTGGAGCAGACCCTTCGCGAAAACCGCAGTTCCCTGCCGACCCCGCTTGAACTGAAGAAAGAATTCGCCACGGCAAGTCCGCCATCCGGTTCAAAAATGGCCCGAAACAAGGGAGATTTTTCCATCTCAGAAAGCGCTGCACCCATGCCTGGGGTAGCAACCTCGAGGATGTACTATGATTCCGAAATCGCGGTATATCCCGGCTATCAGGACGTCGGCCGTGACAGCTTCCAGAGTTTTGAAGAAAATCAGATCAAAATCGTTAAAGAGGAGCCGGTCTCGACTTTCTCCATCGACGTCGACACCTCGTCCTACGCCTTCATGCGCCGCCAGATAAACAGCGGCGTGCTTCCTCAAAAGGACTCCGTCCGGATAGAGGAAATGATAAACTACTTTGATTACAGCTATCCTCTCCCGGAAACGAGGGAAGAGCCTTTCAAGCCATCGGTAACCGTAGTCCCCTCCCCCTGGGCCGAAGGCAGGAAACTTATCCATATCGGCATCAAGGGCTATGACATCGCCGCCGGAGACAAGCCGCGCAGCAATCTCGTTTTCCTGATCGACGTCTCTGGATCAATGAATTCTCCTGACAAGCTGCCTTTGCTTAAAAATTCTTTCAAGCTGCTGCTGGATTCACTCGAACCTGACGATACCGTCGGGATCGTGGTCTATGCCGGCGCTGCCGGAACAGTACTGGAACCGACAAAGGCCAGTGAAAAGCAAAAAATCCTCCATGCGCTTGAAAATCTTTCTCCGGGCGGCTCTACCGCTGGCGCCGAAGGCATACGTCAGGCCTACCGTCTCGCCGAGGAAAACTTCGACAAGGATGGCGTCAACCGGATCATTCTTGCCACCGACGGCGATTTCAATGTCGGCATCACCAGCCAGGAGGAATTGAAGGACTTCGTCGAGCGCAAACGGAAGACCGGCATTTACCTGTCCGTCCTCGGTTTCGGTCAGGGCAATCTGAATGACCATATGATGCAAACCATTGCACAAAACGGCAACGGCGTTGCCGCCTATATCGACAATCTCAACGAAGCCCGCAAGGTTCTGGTCGAAGAGGCAAGCTCCGCTCTGTTTACCATCGCCAAAGACGTCAAGATCCAGGTCGAATTCAACCCGGATCTGGTATCCGAATACCGTTTGATCGGCTATGAAACCCGCACCCTTAACCGTGAGGACTTCAACAACGACGCCGTCGACGCAGGCGACATCGGCTCCGGCCATACCGTGACCGCCATCTATGAAATTACTCCTGTCGGCGGCCCGCGCACGATCGACGAGAATCGCTACGGCAAACCCGTGGAGCAACAGCACAAGGCCGACACCTCGTTCGGTGAGGAATACGCGTTCCTTAAAATCCGCTACAAAAACCCCGACTCCGACACCAGCAAGCTGATAACGGCTCCCGTCACCAAAACCGCCGAGCTTAATTCGATTGACGAAGCCAGCGAAGACACCCGCTTCGCCACAGCAGTTGCCGCCTTCGGTCAGTTGCTCAAAGGCGGAAAGTACACCGGCACCTTCAGCTATGACGACGTGATCGAACTGGCGCAGGGAGCAAGGGGCAATGACCCGTTCGGCTACCGGAACGAATTTCTTTCCCTGGCCAGACTTGCCAAATCATCCGCCGCGCTACAGAAAAGCACTCCGGAAAACGGCCCCTCCCCATACATGCCCGACCAGCCGGTTATAAACTACAGATACGAGTAATTTCAATTTTCTATAAAGGGGTCTTCGCAGACCCCTTTTTTATTATTGGAAAAATACGAAAATTTTGAAGTTGGTACTTATTACGATTAACATTTTCTGATAGCGTTCATGTTTATAGTGTTGTTCTCTTATTTTATCCATTCAGAAGCCGGAGGTCCTCTTGGCCCCATTGGATCGCTTCATTTTACTTATTTCGCTTTCGATCTTTTTCTTCGGGGGCGCACTTTCGCTTGCGAATATAAAAATCCGGAAAGACAGCGATGCGCCAAAAAGCGTTATGGTCTCTCCCACCGCCGCAGAAATGTCTTCACGCGATCCACGACAGATTGCTGCGCAGATAATCAAGCTTTGCTATTCTGAAGAAAAATATAATTCTCAGATAAGAACCTCAGGCAATCAGATGCTGATCGGCAAAGCTGTCACCAACGGCGAGGTGCCGATAGAAATTTATGCCAATAACATTTTGGGCTACGGCGGCACCTTCTCAATTTACGTTCGTGAGGCCCGGACAGACGGCACGAACGTGTTTTGCCGTATCGTGCACGGCAAAAACCTTGAAATACTTATAGCCGCCAATGCCGCCGCGCTGGGCAACATCGGCAAATCTGCCGTCCCGTCCTCCTCCGATGAGGATACGGACAGCGATGCCCAGAAAATAAACGGCTCAGCGGAAGAGCCCTCAGAAGCCTTTCTCCGCCGCCAAAGCCCGGAACTGCAAAACATCCCTGCGCCGGTGCCTTTAGGCAACAATCCAGGCTAGATCTTCGTTAACCTGCAAATCAAGAACGTTTTTCACCAAGCTTTCGGGAGATGTACTTCTCTGTTTCGAGTACCATCATAACTGCAATTCCTGTCAGCAGTATCAATAACACCTGCCCCGCCCCGATCGGAGCCGAATTGAAAAACAGGTTCATGAAGGGCAGATAGGTGAATGCGATTTGCAATATAAAAACCGCGGTTACCGCAATCACCACAGCCCGCGTACCGATCACGCCCTTTAATGTGAATGGCATGCCCCTGGTATAACGTATACTGAAGAGATAAAATGTCTCCATAATCACAATCGCATTTACCGCCATGGTTCGCGCGATTTCCAGACCGTTTTCCTGCCACCTGTACTCATACTGAAAAATGGCGAAAATCCCGACCGCGTACACCAGCGATACGAATATGATCCGCCATAACAATAATCTGGTTATCAGCGGCTGCCCGGTGGGGCGCGGAGGACGGTTCATGGCGCCAGGCTCGACAGGCTCGAAAGCCAGAGCTATGCCAAGCGTAACGGCCGTGACCATGTTCACCCATAATATTTGCACAGTGGAGATCGGTAACGTAAACCCGAACAGTACCGAGACAACGATCACCGCAGCCTCGCCGCTGCTGGTCGGCAAAGTCCAGGCGATAACTTTTTTGAGATTATCGTAAACAGCCCTGCCCTGCCGGACTGCCTCAGCCAGTGTCGCGAAATTGTCATCGGCAAGAACAATCTCTGCCGATTCCTTGGCCGCCTCGCTGCCTTTGTGACCCATGGCGACTCCCGCGTCAGCCCTTTTAAGGGCCGGAGCGTCGTTAACGCCGTCCCCAGTCATGGCAATAATAGCCCCTCGGCCCTGCAGGGCCTTCACAAGCCGCAGCTTGTCGCCGGGACTGGTGCGGGCGAAGACGTTGGTATCGGCCGCGGCCCCGAACAGTTCCTCGTCGCTCATCATGTCGAGATCAGCACCGGTCAGCACCTTGTCAGGATTGCCGATGCCGACCTGCCTTGCGATAGCCGCGGCGGTTCCCCTGTGATCCCCGGTGATCATTATCACCCTGATCCCGGCAGAACGGCAATCTGCAACCGCCTGCACCGCCTCCGCGCGAGGCGGATCGATGAACCCGGCAAGCCCCAGAAACTCCAGTCCGGTCTCCACTTCCGCCTCGCTTATCCCGGCTGCCTCACTCGTGGCATTCCTTGCCGCAAAAGCTAGCACCCTCTGCCCGCGGGCCGCCATTTCTTCCGCCCGCTCGCGCCAGTCATTGCCTATCCCGCACATATCGAAGATTCTTTCCGGCGCGCCCTTGACGAAGATCTTTTTTCCGCCATCGCCGTCCTCGCAAAGAACGGCCATGTACCGATGACTCGAATCAAAGGGAATGACGTCCAGCCTCCGCCAGCTTTTCCTCGTCTCTTCCATCAAACCGGCCTTGGCGGCGAAAGCCAGTAGAGCGCCCTCCATGGGATCGCCCTGCACATGCCAATTCCCATCTCCCTCGAACAAATCCGAATCGTTGCAAAGCAAAGCGGCAAGGGCCATATCTCCGAGATCTCCACCCGAACTTATCTTTCCCTGAGGATGGTAGCCGTTCCCGCTGACCTCGAACTCTCCGGAAGGCGTAACCGCGCTTGTCACCATCATTTCGTTGAGGGTCAGGGTTCCTGTCTTGTCGGTGCATATCACCGAAACCGAGCCAAGCGTCTCGATCGCGGGCAGTCTCCTGACGATAGCCTTGCGCTTTGCCATGGTCTGCACCCCGATGGCAAGAGTGATGGTCATCACTGCCGGAAGCCCTTCGGGAATTGCCGCGACCGCCAGACTGACCACGGCCATGAAAATATCGTCGAACGCCATGCCGCGAACGAAATACCCGAACAGTAAAATCATTCCCGAAAAAGCCAGAATGAAAACGGTCAGACGACGCGCAAAGAACGACATCTGCTGCAACAGCGGCGTGGTAAGCTGCTCCACCTCCCCGAGCATCCCACTGATCTGCCCGATCTCCGTTTTTGCCCCGGTTGCGGTGACCACCCCTCTGCCCACGCCCGAAGCAACGATTGTGCCGCTATAGGCCATGCAAAACCGGTCGCCCAGCGGCGCGTCTTCCCTTACCGGCGCAATCCGCTTTTCAACCGGCACCGATTCCCCGGTCAAAATCGCTTCCTGAACCGAAAGGCCATGCGCATCGAAAAGCCTGATGTCCGCAGGCACCTTGTCGCCCGCCTCCAGCGTCACAACATCTCCGGGCACCAGTTCCTCTCCGGGCAGAGATCGCCGCCGCCCGCCCCGTATCACCGAAGCCGTTGGCGCGAGTATCCTGCGGATGGACTCCATCGCCTTTTCCGCCCGCCCTTCCTGAATAAACCCTATCGCCGCGTTAATCAGCACGACACCGAGAATCACCCACGTCTCGATCAGTTCGCCAAGCAGGAAAGTCACCACCGAAGAAACCAGCAGCACATAGATCAAAACATTGTTGAATTGTACAACAAACCGCATAAGCGGCCCTCGCCGCTTCGCCTCGGGAAGCCTGTTCGGCCCGTGCCGCAATAGCCTCTCCCTCGCCTCTTCCTCGGCAAGCCCCTCCACGCCGGAAGCCACCGCGTCAAAAACTTCCCCGCTCTCCAGTGAATGCCAGGTTCGATCCATTCGCCAACCCCTTTATCTTAATGAAATTACATACCATCAACGACAAGTAAAGGTTTCCCTTCCCCTCTAACAAACCCTGAGGAGGAGGATCAGGGTGGGAGTTCAGGCTATCAGACTAAAGGTACATCCCCCTTAAACATATCCATCTGCCCCTTCTTCCGGGCGCGCTTCAGAAAGCGTGAAGCGTTGAGCTGGTCTATCACCGGTCGCGCCATCCCGGGCTCCCTGCCCAGCAGCAGGTCGGTGACCAGCGTCGCCGCGGCGATGCTTGAAACTATCCCGTGAGACCCATGAGCCGTGGTCAGATAAAGCCCCGGCACGTCCTTGTCCTGTCCGATTTTCCACGAAACAAGATCGGGAACCGTCCCGGCTATCGGGAAATGATCGTTTGCCGCCGTCCTCAGCCCCGCCCGCGCATCGACCGCGTGAATAGCCCCTTCCGCCACTGGAATGGCCTCTCGCAGCTTGCCGATGATCTCGGCGTTGTCCTCCTCCAGCACCTCGGTATGGGTCAGCCATTTCTGGAAGGTCGAGCCAAGCGTATGCACCCCGCCCGCCCCCGGCGAAATGTAGCCTCCATAGCAGATATTGCATGCCAGATCGTCGCCGAAGCCGCTGTCCTCTGCCTGTATGATCTGCCCGCGCACTGTATGCACTGGAAGCCAGGCCGTTTCCCTGAACCACTTCGCCCCCTCGCCACAGGCAAGAATGATCGCGTCGAAATCCTGCCCCAGCACCGTCCACCCGTCCCCTTTGCGGGATATGTCGTTCATCATCAGCTGCACGCCAAGGCGCACGTCGATCCCTTGCGAATAAGCGTCGCATAGCGCCGCCGGCGATACGCTGCCCGAGTCCGGCAGATACAGCGCCTGATGCTGCACCTTTATCCCGGCGACCTCGCTCGCCTGCCGGTCGTCGAGATAACGCATGTGATCGCTGTGCCAGCCCCAGCTTGAAAGCACGTCCCTGAACCGCTTCTCCTTCATATCCGAATTCACCAGATGCAGCGTCCCGCATTTTTTATATTTTATGTCGTATTCTTTCTGGATTTCCTGCATCGTCCTGATCGCAAGAGAATAAGCGGAGGAATAAAAATCGCTCTCCGCCGTACGCCCGGCGGAAAAACGGGGATTGAAAATCCCGACCGCGTTCCCGGAAGCCCCGCCCGCTACATCGCCAGTCGCCTCGAATATCACCGACCGGACTCCATGCTTCCTGAGCAGCCAAGCGCAGGAGGTTCCGGCAAGGCCCGCCCCGACGATCGCCACCTTCCTGATCTGCGGCGCATCTTCACAGGCCGTTTCGGACGGCGCGGATATGTTTTTTCCTGTCAGCATGTGTTTCTTCTGACCGAAACCTTTGATTCTTTCAACCATAAAACCGGCATTGGCCAAACCATTTTTCACCATACCGGCCGCCGTATATGTCGCAAAGGTGGCGCAAGGCCCGCTCAGCCGCGCCATTTCCGCAAAAACCTTGCCGCTCCACATATCAGGATTTTTTGCAGGAGCGAACCCGTCCAGAAACCACGCATCCACTTTCGCCCGCACTTCGGGCATCGACTCGTTGACGTCGCCGAACACCAGCACCAGCCTGACGCCTCCACCTGTCTCGACCGGATGAAAACCGGGAATGCGCAAAGGATAGGATTCCAGCAATTCCCCAACATTCTCAAGCCCGATATAATCGCCGATCTCCTTTGCCGAAAGCGGATATTTTTCAAACGAGTAATAATCCAGCCTTTGCCCCTTCTCCGCCTGCCGACCGAACAGATCGAGGACAAGCAGAAAATTAAGCCCCGTCCCGAACCCGGTCTCGGCTATCGTAAAGCGCTTTTTTCCAAACCATGCCTCTGGCAGATTGTTTCCTCCGAGGAAAACATGGCGGCTCTCCTCGACCCCGCCATCGCGGGAGAAGTATATGTCATCGAAGATTTCCGATCTCGGTTCGCCTGCCATAGCTCCTGCGTAATCTTGTTTTTTGAAACTCAAGGACTATAGTCGTCTTGAAACCGTATAACAAAAAGAATGAACCATGAATGACAATCCCCTGCTGATCGACTCCGGCCTGCCGAACCACGCACCCCCTTTCGACAGGATCGCCGCAGAACACTTTCTCCCCGCCGCCGGGATCGCCATCGCCGAAGCCCGGCGCAATATCGCGGCCATCAGGGAAAACCGCGACGAACCGGATTTCGAAAACACTATAATCGCGCTGGAGACCGCGAGCGAGACGCTCGGCAACGTCACTTCGGTATTCTACAACCAGCTCTCGGCTAACGGCTCCGACGAGCTCCACAAACTGGCCGAAACCATAGGCCCGATGAGCGCCGCTTTCTCCAGCGAGGTGGTTCAGGACGAACTTCTCTTCGCCCGCGTCAGGACGGTCTACGACAACAGGAACAGCCTCTCCCTGACCCAGGAGCAGGCAAAACTCCTCGAAGAGAGCTATAAAAGCTTCATCCGCGGCGGCGCGCACCTTCCGCCGGAGGAAAAGAAGCGCCTGCGCGAAATCAACGAGCGCCTCTCCGTCCTGAATCCCGCCTTCATGAATAACACCAAAAAAGCCATCGAGGCTTTCGAATTGGTCATCGATGACCTGAAAGACCTTTCCGGATTGCCGGAGAACACGGTCGAGGCCGCGAAACTGGCCGCCGAGGAAAAAGGCTACGAAGGCAAATGGCTGATCACCCTCGACATGCCTGTATACGCGCCGGTCATGCAATACGCCGACAACCGCGAGATCCGCGAAAAGCTCTGGCGCGCCTATTCCGGCCGGGCATGGAAGGACGAATTCGACAATTCCGCCAACGTCCTGGAAATCGCCAGCCTCCGCCATGAGCGCGCAAATCTCCTGGGCTACAAGACCCACGCCGCCTATGTGCTGGAAAAGCGCATGGCCGAGAAACCGGAAACCGTCTGGAATTTCATCAACCGCCTCAAGGACGTCTACCTTCCGCAGGCCAGAGCGGATCTTGACAGACTGAAAAAATTCGCCATCGATTCCGGCGGCCCTGCCGACCTCCAGCCATGGGACGTTTCCTACTACGCCGAAAAACTGAAACAACACCTGTTCCAGTTCTCAAGCGAGGATTTTCGTCCCTACTTCCCGCTGGAAAGCGTACTGGATGGAGCATTCGCCCATTTCAGCAAACTCTTTGGCATCTCCTTTCGCAAAACCGACAAATACCCGGTCTGGCACAGCGACGTGGTCACCTATGAGGTTTATGACGACGAAACCGGCGATTTCCTCGGCACGTTTTACGGAGACTTCTATCCGCGCAAGGGCAAGAAGGACGGCGCATGGATGACCAGCTACCGCGATCAGGGACTCTTCCGCGGCAAGGTGGAGCGCCCGGTCATCGCAATTTGCTGCAACTTCCCCAAGCCTACCAGAACCGGCCCTTCACTCCTGACCCACGGCGACGTCAGCACCCTGTTCCACGAAATGGGGCACGCCATGCACGGAATGCTCTCGAAGGTAACCTACCAGTCGCTTGCCGGAACCAACGTCCTTTGGGACTTCGTCGAACTCCCCTCGCAGGCGCAGGAGAACTGGACGCTGGAGAAGGAAACCCTAGACATCTTCGCCGCCCATCACCAGACCGGCGACAGGATCCCTGCCGAACTGATCGAAAAACTGAACAAGGCGAAAAACTACATGGTCGCATGGGGCGGATTGCGCCAGGTCACTTTCTCATGGCTGGACATGAGCTGGCACGACCGCGACCCCGCCGGCATCGCAGACATAGCTCAATTCGAAGACGAAGTGCTGAAAGATCTTCTGCTCTTCCCCCGGCTCGCCGGGCCGGTATCCACCGGCTTCAACCATATCTTCGCCGGCGGCTACTCGGCGGGTTATTACAGCTATAAATGGGCCGAAGTCCTCGACGCCGACACCTTCGAACTGTTCGCGGAACGCGGCCTCTACGACCGCGAGACCGCCACCCGCTACAGAAAGGAAATACTGGAGCGCGGCGGCAGCGTCCACCCCGCCATCCTCTACCGCAACTTCCGCGGCCGCGACCCCGACGAAAACGCTTTGTTCAGAAGAGAAGAATTAATACGCTAGCCCGGATTTCGCACACTCTCGTATCCGCAATACCCGCAGCGCGCCGGAAGGCGTGTTCATCTGCGGTAACCCGGATGCCCGCAAAAAGAAACCTCCCGCGCGAAGCGGGAGGTTTCATGTGTGTGGGGTCCCTCTATTGACCCGCCGTTTATTTATATAACCGAAGTTCCGTATATCTCAAGCCTTGGTTCAAGTTTTTATAACTTCCCTCTATGTTGTCAAGGTATTTTTCATAGGTTATGACTTTTTTATGTTGAATTCATTTTCCAGATAGGTTACATAATTCTACAGACTCCAAGATAAACTTTGTAATATATTAACAAAGCAACCGGATCATGAGCATAACCACGGCACAAATAAGAGGGGCTCGCGGTATCCTGAACTGGAGCCAGAACGATCTGGCTGATCGCACAGGAATATCAGCCACCTCCATCGGCAGCATAGAAAAAGGCCAAAGCCAGCCGCGGGAAAGCACGCTGCAGGCTATACAGAAGGCGTTTGAAACCTCAGGAATAGAATTTCTGGGCAAGGATGGCGTACGCATAAAGACCGGTGAAGTGAGAGTATTTACCGGTCGAAACGGCTATCTTGAATTTTTTGAGGACGTCTATGATACTTTGAACAGAGAAGGCGGCACTGTATACGTAAGCAACGTTGACGAACGGAAGTTTGTAAAGTGGCATGGAGAACTTGGCGATTACCACCTTGAAAAAATGTCACAACTAAAACAAAAAGTAGATTACAGGATATTAATCCAGGAAGGTGACACCTATTTTCCTGCAGAGACTTATAGCCAATATAGATGGATTCCAAAACAGCATTTTTCAACCGTTCCCTTTTACGTTTACGGAAAGAAGCTGGGCATCATTTTATTTGAGAACGAACCTACGATAATATTGTTAGACTATCCAGCTGTAGCACAAGCCTACAGACTTCAATTTGATGCAATGTGGGAAGATTCATCTCCTGCAATGAAATGGGCAAATAATTCAGGATAAAGATAATGGTAGTTGCGACCGCAATTAAAGAAGATGAACAGTCTTCAGAAAATTTAGCTACAGCTGATTGGAAAGATCTTTCTGAAGAACACAAGCAATTCAGATCAGATTTGACCCGAGCAACATCTCTTCTTTTAAAACATGAAAAAGAAGGAAATATGGCTGCTTGGGCTTACCTAAATGGCGGTAAAAAATATTTGGAAGAATTTTTTAATAATCCTGACTATGAAGGCAAGCACGAGGAAAGGTTTCTACCTGATATTGCTACTCATTTCGTAAATGCATTAGATAATGGCGAATATACAATCATTGAAGTTGGGGTAGGCAATAGTTTTAAAAGTAAAACTTCACATTTTATGAATGAATTTAATAAAGCCGCGAAAGGTGCCGAATCACCTAAGGTGGTTAAACGTTATATAGCAATTGACATTGTAAAGGAATATGCAGAAGAAGCTGCGCGTCAGGCCAAAGAGGATTATGGCGTGGAATCTGAAGCACTGGTCGCCGATTTCATAAATTTAAAAGGCCAAATTATAAAGGAACGAGGTGCGCGTGAAAAAGTCTTGGTAATGAGTTTTAACTCTCCAATATGGAATTCACCTTGTAGAGTTGAAAAACTTGATTCTGATTTTCTTTTTGCCGACCCATTGAGGAAACTGGCATCTCTCGGAGGCCCCAAAAGTGATACTGTAATTACGCATTATCCAGCTACCGACATTGAAAAAATTTTAAGAGTATATGAATCAGACGCTTGCAGACTTGCTGTAATGGCTATACCAGAGTTAATTGAAAAAGAATTATCACCAATATGTACTTATAGAAACGGCCCAAAGGCAGGCCAAAACATACAATTCAGTGATTGCTTTGAATATAAGGTAAATTTCGATACAGAAACACAAGTATTGCATATGATGCTCGTAAGTAAAGATAATATTAATATTGAAATTCCAAATAGTCTTTTTAAGACAATGGATAAAGGCGAAGAATTTATTGCAGTTTCTTCTGCAAAACCTTCACAAAAATTATTTAACGAATTAGCAAAAGCAGCAAGGGTTGAGGTTCACTATACTAAACCTAATCCATTCGGCACGATAGTCGGTCAGCTAATTCATTACAATAATAGCTAGCACTCTTAAGTAGATGAATAGCAAACCAATATTAACCAAACATGGTTTTGATAGAAACCGTTTACGTGCTGCCGTCCATAAACTGTTATCTTCGCAACCAGAGCAGCACGGTAATTTAAGTGAATAACTGATACACATTACCATTACATGAACAAGGTCCTGTAAGCTAGGGGCAACTTACTGGGAAGAAGCTTCTGTCGATCCCGGATACTATACACAATATAACTGCTGACCTGCTCCCCATTCACAAATTCCACTAGCTACAAAAAACCTCCCTTTCGGGAGGTTAAGTTTTTGTGTGTGGGGTAGTTAAAAACTTTGTCAGGCTGCCGCCCTGTACGGGGGACGCAGTTTCAGGAGCCTGTCCATATACATGCGGCGCATCTCGTGATAATCGCGGTTGGCCATTTCGTAAATGCGCAAGGCGTCGCTTAGCTGGCTGCGCATGAAAATACCGTCATAGGCCTGGTAGAGCTTTTCTATCTGATCGTTCTCTTTCGAATACCGGCTTTTCCAGTTGCGGTACTCGTTAATCAGTTCGCGCACTCGGCTGCGATAGCGGGGCAAAATGTCGTCATTCATTTGTTTGAGTTCAAAGTACTGGATTTCTTTTAACTCGCCTGCGGCGACGCAATCTCTGATGCCCTGTACGAAAGACGATTCCCTGACGTTATGGCTTTTATTTAGATCCGTCATCTAAAACCCCGTAAAATCTCAAGTTTTTCTTATTGAATTAACCAGAAAGATACACCCGCGATGATCTTATGTCAACAGAATTTGGGCCTTAAAATTACGAATAAAATATCTTCCGTAAAGATATAAAGCCGCTAAACTGATTTCTAAACAACAAGTATGGCAAACAGAATGTCAAACGAACTCGATGGCCGTTACCTGATCTCGACGATCACGGATTATAAAGGCCCTCTCCCCAAAAAGAGCGACGGCGAGACCGAGATTGTAAACGGCCGCACCGATCGCATCGACCGCGCTGGCTGCAAGTGGACGAGCACATTCAAAATCATCAGCGAAACGCAGGTCGAAATGACCTCCATCGCCGACCCCGAAGACGCCGACACCGACTTCCTTCTGACCCGCCCCGACGGCGCCCCCACCCGCTCCCCGGTAACCTACCACGCCATCCTGCGCCTCTCCCGCAAAGGCAACCAGATCCAGATGTCCGGCCAGATCGATTACGGCCTGGACATAGTTTTTCTGACAATGCGCAAGATTGTTTAGCCGGATTTGTTTAAATGTTACGCGCACGTCGCAATACAGGAAATTGACATGCATACTTAGCGAAAATGCTATATCGAGAGGGTGTTATAGAACTTTTAAATCGGTTGCCGTCATTACTATAAAATAACGGAAAGCTGCTTATGGTGAAGAAATCCGATAACCTGAAAATCCCCCTACCTTATTGCTCACTTTTCGAAGCACTCAACAGGGATGGGCTCCCATGGTGCAGTTGGAAGAGTAACGAGCATATTGCCAAGGGACTGACAGGAGAAACCGATCTTGATCTTCTCTTTTTACCGCAGGATCGCCACCGGGTTGTTAACATTATGAAATCTTGCGGTTTCGTATTGTTTGAAGCCCCCTCCTATAAATCTTATCCTGGAATAATCGATGCTATCAGCATCGATCCCAAAAGTGGGAATATCCTTCACGCCCACTCACATTTTCTTTTAACTTTGGGTGAGAAGTTCTTAAAAAACCACATTTTTCCCTGGAACAACATAATCCTGGATAACAGAATTTTCCTTGATGAAAGCAATCTAATTTACATTAGCAAGCCTGAATATGAGGGTATTTTACTGCTAATTCGTGAAGCCTTGAAGATAAGGTTAAGGGATATCAGTCTTCGAAAATTGTATAATCGAAAAGGTTTTGTTCGCGAATATGAATGGCTAAAAAATAGAGCTTCTATCGCTGAATTTGCCGAATGCTCAAAGATGCTTTTAGATCGCGGCGCATCAGAAACAATAGAAAAACTATTTGAAAATAATCACTTCCATCTTTTTCCCAAACTCAAGCAACAAGTTAAAAATATATCTTACGAGCGACAATGGCAAAGATTTGGCTCATTGGAAGGGTTATATAAATCGGCCGTAAATGAAGCATATTCCCTATTAATCAGAGTCCTAAGAAAAACAAACAATTTAAGACACCTGATAGTAGCCGGAAGAGTCCTTCCAAAAGAGGGTATTATTATTGCCTGCATAGGAGTCGATGGCTCGGGGAAATCAACCGTTACCAAAGCCCTGGCATCTGAATGGTCTGAAAAGCTTGATGTTGTACGGCTGTATTTGGGAACTGGCGAAGGCAACAATAGCCTGCTGTTGTTACTGGTTAGAAAAATGGCAATGCTGAAAAAAATTTTTTACAGCAAAATTAAAAAAAATACTTTCGAAACCAGCCGTCATTCTGAAAACACCTCAGGCCAGTCCCTTTCATCCATCCTGACCGCATTCGCAGGTGTTATTTCTAAAAAACGCCAGATCAAGCTGGCTGCTCGGTTGAGAAAAAGGGGATATATAGTAATCTGCGACCGGTGGCCGCAAAACATTGTCAAGGGAATGAACGACGGCCCGTTACTTGACGAGCTCGAAAACAGTCCGGCATTTATACTAAGACTCGCCGCCAAATGGGAGGCCGCACAGTTTAAAAAAATGTGCACCGATGTCAACCCGGATCTGGTTTTAAGACTTACCCCCACACTCGAAACAGTAGTCAGCAGAAAAGATGATATCAACAACAAGATTGACCATATGCGCCAAAAGCTAGAATCTTTTGATTTAATAACTTTTTCAGATCATACAAAAATACGGCTCATTGACACAAATCTACCTTTGAATATCGTTCTTGAAAGGTCTCGCAAGGAGATCTGGGATATAATAACCGCCAGACCTTCTCCTGTATCTTCTATTTACGAATGCACAGGATTGCCCGGATCTGGCAAAACCACAATTGCCAGAATGCTTGCAGCCCGGACAAACCTTAAAGATGAAAGGAACATATTTTCAGGTGCAAATCACGCAGGAAATGTCAAAAAGATCATGCTGGTTTTACAAACCGCATTAACAGACCCCCTACTCTACGCAAAAGTTTTATTAATTATCGCAAAGCTTGGCCTTTGGAGAACCTACGAATCAATAGATTACCTGTTAAGACTTCCCGTTCAGAGTCTAAGAATAAGGCAATCTTCGTCGGAAAGTCACGTTCTTGGTCAGATGTTGCTGCAAAATATCTGGTCTTCACTCGTCTCTTCCGGAGTTTATTCAGTCAGGCCAGAGTTACTGGCACCTCTGATCGCCCGACTATACGATAAACAAGGAACTGTAATTCTTTTCTTTGATATTACCCCTTCTTTGGCAGCATCAAGAATCGCAAAAAGAAGAAATGGGAAAAGCCGTTTTGATGGTCTGCCGGAGGAAGAAATTCAAAAGAATTTACAAAAAATGTCCGGACTGATGGGGGACATAGTAAAAGCCGCAACATATTCAGGCATACAGGTTAAAACTATTGACGCCACTGCCTCACAGGAAGAAATTTTGGAAGATTTGCTTTCTCTCATTAAAGCATAAGGGTAAATTGCCTGACATGAAGTTAATCAGGCAGAAGCTAGGCGATTTAGGGAAAAAGCACCCCCCTTTAACCCGTCTCTACAAAAATGCAGCCATCCTCTTCGGGGGTAATGCTCTGAGCGCCTTTCTTGGACTTGTCTGCATGGCAGTACTGACCAGGGCTCTGGGAGTTGAAGTTTTCGGAAGATACGCGCTTATTACCGCATATATAGCTCTGATTGACCGCTTGGTTAGCTTCCAGACTTGGCAGGCCCTGATCCACTATGGAACTAAAGCCATCAAGGAAAATGCGCTCGAAAGACTGGGCGCTTTATTCTTTTTCGGCTTCTCGCTTGATCTTCTTAGCGCGCTCCTTGGCGCAATTCTTGCGGTCGGAGGGATCTTGCTAATTCCTGAGGCATTCGGTCTTCAGCAGATTGAGCCTCAGGTAATAATAATGATGGTTCTGGTACTGCTGTTTAACTGGGTATCTACCCCGACCGCAATCCTCAGGATCTTCGATAAATTTTATTTTCAGGCAATGTACCTGAACATAGCCTCCATCATGCGGCTGGCTGGTTATACCTTTTTATGGCTTTCAGGTAGCAAAGCACTTTTTCTTTATATTGCCGTCTGGTCGATAAGCACCATCATTGGAAGACTTTTCTTGTTCTTAATGTCTCTCAGGGAAGCTACAAAAAACCATATTCTGCTTTTTAGCCGCCCGGCTGCTTTTAAAAATTTATTCCAAGAAGCCCCTGGCCTTTGGAAATTCGTACTTACAACCAACCTTGATGGCATAGTGAGGATAATCAGGGATGCTGATATATTCGTTGTAAACGCGTTGCTCGGCGTGTCGGCAACTGCGCTTTATAAAATTGCCAGAGATCTTGCAAGAATACCCACTCAGTTCACGGGGTCATTTTATCAGGCTATTTATCCCGAACTGGCAAAAATGGCCAGTCATAATGATACAGACGGCTTTAGAAATCTGATCAGGCAATCCTCCTTGACACTCGGGGTATTTGTCTTCCTAGGCTGGCTTGTTTTCGCCATGTTCGGCAAATCCCTCATTGGCATATTCTTTGGCCAGAGCTATGAAGCTTCTTATGATGCCGCTTTCTGGTGCGTAGCAGCCATAGTAATCTGGGCATTTGCGCAGCCTCTATCTCCAGCCATGATGGCTCTCGGAAAAGTCCAAACCAATTTATATATTCACTTTATTACCACCCTTGTTTATATCGCAATGCTGTGGATTTTATCTGGCCTGATGGGCCTTTCAGGAGCCGGGATTGCTATCTTTATCTTCTATGGAATCTGGTCTGCATCCATGCTTTTTTTTCTTACGCTAAACTTGGAAAGGTTTTCTTACAGTGAACATTAAACCTCTGATGTCCTTGTTCTCATCTTGCAAAAGAACCCAATATGAAGCGAAATACGACCTGGTAACCGCTCTGGCGCACCGCTGGGGATTCAGAACATACAACAAGAACCTTTCCTGGTTCTCCGATAAGGAATTTAAGGACATATGGAAAAAATATCCTGAATCAGGTGACTATATCCACGAACGCAAATTTACTTTATGGAGCATTGCAAGGTCGATCAGAAACATACCTGGCGACATAGCCGAATGCGGAGTATTCAAGGCGGGCAGCAGTTTTCTGATGCTCTCGGCCAATAACGAAACCGGCAAGCATCTATTTGGCTTCGACTCTTTTGAAGGCCTTTCAGATCCCGGTGAAAAAGACAAGGTTATGAATAATCGTGCTTTTGAATGGAAAGCTCGTGATATGGCGGTAGGTGAAGAAATCGCCGCCACTAACCTGGCCGCCTTCCATGGAAATTTCACCCTGCTTAAAGGCTGGATACCAGACCGTTTCACAGAAGTGTACTCAAAAAGATTTTCTCTGGTTCATATAGATGTTGATCTTTATGATCCCACACTTGCTTCTCTGGAATTTTTCTATCCACGTATGAATCCAGGAGGCATGATAGTTTGCGATGATTATGGATTTGACACATGTCCAGGCGCCAGAACTGCCATGGACAATTTTGCGAAAACGGTAAATAAGTCAGTAATTCACTTGACTACCGGCCAGGGAATATTAATGGCTTCCGGCTAATTCCAGGGAATAAACATGAGCGATGCAAAAGTAGATAAGTTCTTCCTGCCAGGTACCTATCAAGAGAATCGTATTAATATTACACTTGATAAAGATAGTGGCATCTACTGGGACGAGGAACGTGTAAAAAGATCAAGAATACATCAGTTCGCCGTCTATCTATGGGCGAAGGATATCATACGTTCGCGCCAGATCAAGACTGTCGTCGATGTCGGCTGCGGATTTGCTACCAAGCTTGCATGGCTAAATAATCATTTCCCAAACCTTGTCTATTATGGCGTCGATCAGGAAAATGCCGCTCGGCTTTGCAGACAAAATTATAATTTCGGCAAATGGCTGGGGGTCAATCTCGAAGAAAACCCTGCTCTACCCCAAGACAAGGCGGATCTGGTAATTTCCTCTGACGTGATAGAACACTTTGTCAATCCGGATAACCTGTTGCATTATTTCAAAAGAATAGTTTCTCCAGACGGGTTGATTCTTATTTCCACACCGGAAAGAACCAGATTAAGGGGCGCTGACTGCCTAAAAAGCCCCAACCCATACCATATCCGTGAATGGTCGGAAACCGAATTTGCCACATACCTGCAAGATCGTGGTTTCCAAATACTTGAACACAGAATACTCCCGGCGATGAAATTTGAATTAAGCCCTTTCTATCTGAATAAAGCAATCCGTTGCCTGGCCTCAGGAAAAACTTTGCGGTATAATCAAGCGGTTCTTGCGAAGGTAAGCCCCTGATATGTGCGGTCTTTTTGGTGCCACGCTAGATAACTTTGACGAAGTGGTCGTAAACACCGCGAGACGGGCTCGCGACAGCCTAACCCACAGAGGCCCGGATCAATCCGGAGAATGGATTACTAACAATATTTATATGGGACAACGCCGCCTTAGTATCCTTGATTTATCGGAAGCTGGACGCCAGCCCATGGTTTCAAGAGACGCAAAAATTGGAATAACTGTAAATGGAGAAATCTATAACTTCAAAAATATAAGAAAAGAACTTGAAAGCATTGGGTATATTTTCCTATCGAATTCTGATTCAGAAGTTGTTTTGCACGGGTATCGTCAGTGGGGAATTGAAGGTTTGGCGCAACGTCTGGACGGTATGTATGTGGCAATAATTCATGACGTTGAAAATAACGTCATTCATGCATTTAGAGACAGGGTAGGAATTAAGCCCCTTTACTACTACCACGATGGCAAATCTTTTGCCTGGGCATCTGAACTAAAAGCCCTGAATGTTTGGCTGCCCGCCCACAAAAGAAGCGTTGATGAAACATCTCTTTATGATTTTCTCATTTACAGATATATCCCAGCACCCAAAAGTCTTTACAAGAACGTTTTCAAACTGCTGCCCGGCCATATTCTTGGCTTCAAGATTTCAAGCGGAACCCTCTCCATCAAACCCTACTGGGAACTACCTGTCACCGAAACGGACAAACCCGCGGAGCTTCTGGCCGAAGAACTGATAGGACTTTTGCAAGAAAGCGTTAAGGAACAGATGGTAAGCGATGTCCCCGTCGGTTTTCTCCTGAGCGGCGGAATCGACTCGAGCATCATAACCCTGACTGGCGCAAAGCTTTCCGCAAATCCGATGACATTCTCCATTGGCTTCCACGACCCCTCCAGAGACGAAAGCGAGTATGCCCGCATCGTCTCCGAGATAGCCTCGACAAGGCACCATGTCCACAAGCTTGACAGTGACGAAATGGAAAACCTTCCCGACAAGATGGCAGCCTGGTTTGACGAACCTTTTTGCGATACATCCGCAGTTCCAACTTACCGCGTATGTGCGTTCGCCCGCAGGAACGTAACTGTTGCCCTAAGCGGTGACGGAGGCGACGAATTGTTCGGCGGTTACCGTTGGTATGAGGATTTCAGCAGGCTGAGAAATTTTTCTTCCCTCCTCCCGGCGCTTCCTGTTAAAGGCATTTGTTTTCCAGGATGGCTCCCCAGACAAAGAAGCTTGTACTTACGTTCGATAGGAGATCCGCTTTTCCAGTACGCCAGCTTGAGAGGCAGCCTTGATGTTACCGGACTTGGCAAATGGAGAAAGAAGCTGGCCATCCCTGAAGATTATGATGGCCTGTGGGCATACAGAAAACACTTCAGACCCGATACTAACATTCGAAAATGCGCTCAGATCATTGACTTTCATACCTATCTTCCCGACGACATACTGACCAAGGTCGACCGTGTAAGCATGGCTGTCTCACTCGAATGCAGGCCTCCGTTTTTATCCAATAAAATGATAGACTTCGCTTTTTCTTTGAAGGAAGATTTTTTGTATAAAAATCAGTCTCTGAAAGGAGGACTGAAATACGCATATCATAACCTTCTTCCCGAAAAAATATTACAAAGACCGAAACAGGGTTTTAGCGTCCCTTACACCGAATGGAAAACAAATATCAGGAAATCTTCAGGAAGCCTGCAGGAAGCCATTATCGAAAAATATCTGTAAAGTCTTACGAGAAACGAATGAGAATATTCTACATATCAAATGCTGTTATACCCAGCGAAGCATCCAGGAGTCTCAGCATCATGAGAGTGTGTCAGGCATTTTCCGATGCCGGGCACGAGGTATTGCTGGACTGCATAGCCCCGTCCGGGAACCATCCCGAACCTGTCTCGTATTATGGATTGAAAGGTGGCTTTTCTGTTATTTGCCAATATTTCCCCAAGCTCATTTATAACCGCCTGACATGCATGTTCCTGCTAGGCGGCCTTTTACATGGCTGGATCGCCAAAAAAAACATTGAGAAATTCCAACCTGACCTTGTCTATAGCAGACTGACCATTCTCGAAATGGCATTCGTACCTCGCAATCTGCCGATAATCTATGAGATGCATTCACTGGGAGCCTTGGGAAAGAAATTCTGGCAGAAGGCCGCTTTCCTCTGGATAATGAGAAACCGGGATATAAAGAAAATAGTTGTAACGACGGACGCTCTATCGAACTGGCTGAAAAAAGAAATGCCTTGGATCGAGATAACAATAGCAAGGCTGAGCGCCGAACCACCCGTAGAAGTTTCCAAAACTAAGCTGCTCGCATTTCGAAAAGAAAACTTATTGGGTGATTTTACGCAAAACGTTGGCTACACCGGCTTCCTTGACACCGAAGGTCTTCGTGGCACAGACATTATTTGCCAGACAGCCTCCGGAATGCCTGATGTTGCCTTCCATATCGTCGGCGGAGAACCCGAAATAGTTAAGTACTGGAAAAAATATGCCGGTGACTGGAATGCCGCCGGAAACATTTTTTTCTATGGTTACCGAAATCCTGCGGAAATGCCCTTATTTCTTAATCTCTTTGACGTGGTTTTGGCTCCTTTGCAGTTCCGCCCCAACAAAAGAGCTCCTCTTGGCCAGAACATGTCTCCTTTAAAACTGCCTCAGTATATGGGCTATGGCAAAGCAATCGTCGCTTCCGATCTGAATTCGCATACAGAGATTTTGGAACACGGGAAAACCGCGCTACTGGTTCCTCATAACGATGTCGGCGCATGGCGCGATGCGATTGCGTCGCTACTTGATGATCCTGAAAAAAGAGCGGAAATGGGCAAGGCCGCATTTAACCGTTACACCTCTGAATTTACTCCGGAACAAAGAATTAAAAAAATCCTCGGAGGGATCTTATGATCAACGATAACAGAACAAAAGTTGCCTTCGTACTGCCCGCCCTTACCGCTGGCGGGGCAGAACGTGTTTTAATAACTTTAATGAATGCCTTGGACAGAGATATTTTTGCACCTGTGTTCATTACAATAAGCGACAAAGGCGAGATAGGTGACCTCGTGGACGAGAACATAGAGTTTATTCGCCTTGGCGGCTCCCGCGTTAGCCGATCTCTGCCCAGGCTATTAATTACCTTGAAAAAGATTAGGCCCGACGCTGTAGTTTCAACCATGGCTCATATGAATTTATGCCTCCTTACTCTGAAACTGTTTTTTCCAAAAGTGAAGTTTATTGTAAGAGAAGCCATCACCCCGTCTTTTATATTTTCTACTCGCCCCGACATTGAATGGCTTGTTAAATGGGGATACAAAACCTTGTACCCCCTTGCCCATGCTGTCATTAGTCCTGCGGAAGCGATAATCAGGGAATTTAACTCCATTCCAGGCATGAATACAGATAACGTGGTTCTTGTTAGGAATCCGGTCAATACCGCCAAAATTAGATTTGGGAATAAAGGATATGCCAGCTTTGATGCCATAGACCGCTCGACAGAAACTGTACTATTCGTAGCCGCCGGACGATTGCATTACCAGAAGGGCTTCGATCGTTTAATCGAAAAACTGCCGGAGTTCAATTCCCCATACAAATGGAAATTAACTATCTTGGGCGAGGGCGATGAACGTGAACTTCTTGAAGCCCTTATCAGGAAGAACAATCTCGAAGACAGGGTAAGCCTTCCGGGACTGCTCGCCAACCCCTGGCCTGAATACGCCAAAGCCGATTGCTTCCTGCTTCCATCGAGGTGCGAAGGACTGCCGAATGTCGTTCTCGAATCTTTGGAATGCGGCACTCCCGTGATTGCCTCAGGGGAAGCAGGAGGAATAAGAGAAATTTCCGCACTATCTGCTCAGGGAGCAGTTACTGTAGTTAATGATATGGATGAATTTTTAGCTGAGATGGAAAAAATTTCGCCTTGCGGTCACAGTAGCTACAGAGAGTCGTTACTTCCCGATGATTTTAGTTTGGCTAAAGTGGTCTCAAAATTCTCCGAACTTCTAACATCTTGAGAAGGCCGCAACGGCCGCGCCATAATCAACAACTATTCGACCGAAAAGATCTCGAAACTTTGGGAAAGGCTGTTAGACGAAACCCTGTGTGCTTCTCGTCGTCGCCGTTGAGGCTACTGTAAAGATCTTTCTCTGCACGGACTGCTCCGGAAATATCGAAAGCCTTCGCCTTTTCTCTGGCCTTTCGCCCCAGTCTTCCGGCAAGCTCCGGTTCGTTGAGGCATTTCCTTATCGCGGCAGCAATCGCCGGAACCGAAAGCTCGACGAGAAGACCGTTTTTGCCATCATCGATCAACTCCCTTATCCCCGGCGAATCCGCACCGATGACGCATGCCCCGCAGGCCATGGCCTCAAGCAGCGATGGCGGCTGGGTCTCGTACCCGGAAACGAGAACGAAAACCTCGGCCGAATTGTAATAAGAGGGCAGATCGCCATGAGGTCGCGGCCCGATGATATCGGCCCTAAAAGCCCCCTTGCGCGCCGCCGCCTCCAGTTCCTTTCGCATCGGCCCCTCGCCAACCATCAAAAGCCTGGCACCGGATACTTCGCCCACAGCCTTGCACAACATGTCCAGATTTTTTCGTCTGGCGAGCGAGCCGGTATAAAGAACCTGCCCCTTTCGCTTCGGCAGGGAAGGCGCGGGACTGAACATCTCCGTATCTACGAAAGCCGGAATAATCGCAATATTGCCCTCGGAAATCTTGTAGCGTTTGACGATGCCCTGCCTGACATTATCGTCGGGAACGACAATCCTGTCCGCCGCCGTAAACAGCTCCTTTTCCAGAGCGGCACTGGCGGAAATCTTTTTATCGTCTTCCGGATGCTCCCTCCTCACCAACTCCATTTCCCGGTGGCGCACGCGGGCTATCAGCTGCCCCTCCAGCAAAGCTGCGAGTTGCGCCGCCTGCCTGCCCGAAGAAACCCCGAGCCCCTCAACGATGAAACCGCGGGCAGGCAGCGCCAACAGCTTTCTGGCGACCATCCGCATATACAGAGGAACGGGCAGGAAATTGCTGTTGGCCATGACCTCGATCTTGCCAAGAACGTCCCGGAACCGAAGGTCTTTTCTCCCGGCAAAGCTTACTATCGTAATTCCATGAAGCTCGTCGACAAGCTGCCCGTATACCGCAATCTCCCTCTCCAGCGTCCCGCAAACCGCATATTCCTGCACGCTGGCCTCTCGCGGCAGTACAATAACAAGTTCGGTTTTATTCAGTTTGGTCACGCTCAAGGAAAACCCGCTTCGCCCGTAAATAATCCTGTTTACAACAAAAACAATCCTGCGGTTTTTGTCAAACTCTTATACTATCAGGCAAACGACTATAAGTTCTTGGGTTGTCGGTTATTACCGTATATATTTTTCATGGATACTTACTTTCTCACATAAGGAGGAACCATGACCGAGAAAAATGAACCCGCTTCCGAAGCCAAAACATCCTTCATGTCCGGTTTCAAGCCCGAACAAATCAACAAGGAATTTATCGAGACCAGGCTTAAGGAGCTATGGGAAGGCAAGATCAATCTGGTTCACTGCTTCTGGATCTACATGGTCGCCGTCACTCTGGGCTTATCGATTGTCGCCGGCGCTTTCGGCGGTATTCTGGGGGGCCTGCTGCGTCTGATCGCGCTGGCCTGGTCCGGCTTCATGGTAATGCCGGTAATCAGATCGGCGGACAAATTTACAGGTGACGGCCTCTGGGCGCTTCTGGCCAAAATCGCCGCCATCCTCACCGCCATCAGCGTAGCCGCAAGCCTCTTAAGCCTGGCCGCTTGATAATTCACCTGTATTCGCATGGCCCCTCGCAGGGGCCATCTTTGCTTTTCATTAACCTCGGGCCATAAGAAAATATGCAGTCAGCAAAAAATTTTCTTCATATATCAGGCTCCCTTATCCGGCCCGTAAAGCTTGCCGGTAAGCCCTTGATATTTATTTTTCTTCTGGCTTTAGCGACAATAAATTTTATTTATTTTGCCCCCCCGGCATCCTCCCAGTCTGACAATTGCCATGCAAAAGCCGCCGGTAACTGGGTTGATGAAGTCATCTGTAGCGACAATAGACTTGACGAAAAAAACCGCATCCTTGACAGAATTACCAGAGACCTTTTGGCGATAAAAACTCCACTTGAAAAAACAAACATTAAAGTTGAGCAAGTTCAGTGGAAATTCTCTCTTAACAGCTGCAAGACTATCGACGTCAATGACGGGATCTCCCCGGCCGATTGCCTGATAAGTCTTTTCGACATGCGCATTGACGAACTCAGCGGCCTCCTTCAAACCGGAACCGCCGGACAACCGACGGATTCTTCCCCAACTCCGCTGCCCTTAATCACCAAAGGACAAATAACCGGCAAAAAAGAAAAGAGAGAATCCCGACCATCATCAAAGACAAAACCTGCATCCATTCAAATCGACCGCGGCCAGAACATCGCCGCGGAATGCAATTCCGTTTCATGTTTTAATTCAAAAATGGAAGAAACCGAAATAGAACTGCAAACCGTCACAGCGGAACTCGGCAGGAAAATGCGTGAAACAGACATCGCCAGAGGGGGCAGAAGCTCGGAAGCTAAGTTGAACGAAACGGTAAACGACTTCCGTCAATACCGTGAAAAGCAATGCCGCCTGGCCTCCGGCATCACCGGACTAGAAAAACCAGCACTTTACAGTAGCTGTTTTATCAGGATGACAACTGAAAGAGCTAACAACATTAAAGATATTCTGTCATCCATCGACTAGGCAACCGCTTGCGACAAATTTGCTTATTCTGAATGAAAAGTATAAAATTATGTAAACGCAAAAAAGATGCCTGAATCCGCAACAGCAATAAAAGACAAGTTTAATACCTTGTCCTCAGACAATTTTCCCCCGCAACCCCGCGGCGCAAGCAGGCACCGCTTCCATAGTATGGTTTCCTGAAAAACACCCTCTCTACGATCTTGCGCCAGACTTTGTCCTTATTCCTGGAAAGGAAGCGTTTGACTCAAAACTTCCGGATAACGATAAAACCGCCTATCAGAATTACAAATCGGCTTCCATACTTGCTCCGGGGATAGAAAATTTTTTCAATATGCCGGGAAGCGTCGAGGATTTCAGACTTTATGCCTTGCTTCATGAAACCGGACATATATCAGACCCATCGACCAGAACCCTGTTTTCCAAAGTCTTCGGCATTCTGGGGCCGATCGGCACCTTGTCTAGCGAAGCATTTGCGGATGTCTTCGCCATTAACGCCGGAAAAGAGATCGGATTAAACAGCGATTTTCTGCAATCCGTTAAAGACTGGCGTGCGATCAACACCTATATGGACGATGATCACAGCCACGCGACATCAGTTTTCCTCGACAATCCGCCAGGGAGAACCGCCAACGGTTATTATGAGGATGCCGAAAAATTTCATGGTGAAAGCCGGAAAGCAAAAATATTTAGCCTTAGTAGCGTATTCAATGAAACCAACAAGTCGGATATGGCGGAATTGTATAACGATCTTGATGATTTCATCAGGCAGAAGACCAAATTCCTGGAAAGCGACAAGAATCTGGCATCCATCTCTCTAAAAGCGACAATGCTTGCCTATATGAGTACCCGGGCTTCATTAAACAAAAACATTATCCGCGATCCTGAACAACAGGCTTATGCCAGGGACTTTTGCCAGGCGATAGAAAGACGACTTGATAAAAGTCTGCTGAATTATGCCGCTGAAAGACTTGTTCCCGCCGCCGAAGCTTCAATCTCCGCAAGCGACAGAATTTATACCTCGCAACTGGCAACCCCGATCCAACATTCCGGTATCGGCCTTCATTCCTGACACCCTGATCTTTTACATAAAATAAATAAAGCTTGCCTTTTTATCAACTTTCGGGTACCTATAATAATACTCCGGCATGTTAATAGTTGATGAAGATGCGTTTTGCGAAGACTGCATTAGTCACAGGCGTAACCGGACAGGATGGCGCTCTCCTGTCGGCTTTCCTGTTGGAAAAAGGGTACCGTGTAATCGGGCTCCAGCAATGGTCAGCCACAGACAACACCCAGAACTTCGCCTGCCTGCCGCAAGAGAGCGGTGAGTTCAGGCTCAGATACTGCGATATGGGCGATAGCGCCTCCCTGCAAAGACTGGTAGCAGAATACCGCCCTGATGAGATTTATAACCTCGCCGCCATGAGCCATGTCGGCGTCAGCTTCGAACTTCCTGAAATTACCGCCGACACCAACGCGCTTGGCACGCTGCGGCTGCTGGAAGCGATCCGCCTCGCGGGACTGGGCGATAGCGTAAGGTTCTATCAGGCCTCAAGCTCGGAACTTTTCGGCAACGCACCGCCTCCGCAAAACGAGACTACGCCCTTCCAGCCATGCAGCCCCTATGGCGCTGCCAAGCTTTACGCTTACTGGATAACCGTAAACTACCGTCAGTCTTACGGAATTCACGCCTCCAACGGAATTCTTTTCAATCACGAAAGCACAATCAGGGGCGAGCATTTCGTAACCAGAAAAATCACCAAAGCCGTCGCCTCGATAGCGGCCGGCTCGCAGGAGCCGCTGGTTCTGGGCAACATGGAAGCCAGAAGGGACTGGGGCCACGCCGCCGATTACGTTGAGGGCATGTGGCTGATGCTGCAGCAGGACGAGCCTGACGACTACGTCCTTGCCACCGGCGAATCCCACAGCGTCCGTGATTTCGTCGAAGCCTCCTTCGCCTGCGCCGGCATCCATCTCGCATGGATCGGCAGCGGCATGAACGAGACCGGCATCAACAAAAGCAACGGAAGAATTCTCGTGAAAGTCGATAAATCCCTTTACCGGCCAAGCGAACTCAACTTTCTTATGGGTGATTCCTCGAAAGCAAAACAAAAACTGGGATGGCGGCCCACAAGAAACTTTATCCAGCTCGTGCGGGAGATGACCCTCTCCGACATGCGGCTGGCCGAAGAAAACTCAACTACGGCAACAATGGAGGCAGTGTTATGCAAGAAGGTTTCCTGAAAAACCCCTTTGAACTTGCGGGAAAGAAAATCTGGGTGGCCGGTCACAGAGGCATGGTGGGTTCCGCTCTTTGCCGCAGGCTGGCAAGCGAGAAATGCAAATTCATTCTCGCAAGCCGCAACGAACTGGACTTGAGACGCCAGGAATCCGTGGAAACCTTTCTTAGATTTAAAAAGCCTGACGTAATCGTCATTGCCGCGGCCAGAGTCGGCGGCATTCACGCCAACTCGGCACGGCCGGCGAGCTTCATCTACGACAACCTTGCAATAGAAACCAATATCATCCACGCCGCCTGGAAAGCAGGGGTTAAGAAACTGATGTTTCTTGGCTCTTCCTGCATTTACCCCAAGGACGCTCCTCAGCCGATTCGCGAAGAATACCTGCTCGGCGGGCCGCTGGAACCGACCAACGAGTGGTACGCGATCGCCAAGATCGCGGGCCTGAAACTTTGCCAGGCCTACCGCAGAGAGCACGGAGCGGATTTCATCACTGCCATGCCCTGCAACCTTTACGGCCCCGGCGACAATTTCAATCCCGACACTTCTCACGTCGTTCCGTCCATAATGCAAAAAGCGCACGACGCCGCGCAGACCGGCCAGCCGCTGACCATCTGGGGCACCGGCACGCCCAGACGGGAATTCATGTTCGTCGACGACCTCGCCGATGCGCTGGTTTACCTGCTTAAAAACTATTCGCACGAAAAACCGGTAAACACCGGGAGCGGACAGGAAGTCTCAATCGCCGAACTGGCAAGACAGATAAGCGAAGTAACAGGATACAATGGCCCGATCTTTTTTGACCGGAGCAAGCCGGACGGCGTAAAGCGAAAAATCATGGACAACAGCCGCCTCTTCGCCACTGGCTGGAAACCGAAGACCGGCCTGCGCGCTGGTCTGGAGTTAACCTATCAATGGTATTGCGACTTCCAGAAAATCCATCGAGTTGCCGCCTGAAAACAGGCATCATCCCTCTGGAGTCCTCTGCAACCTCTTTGCTGCCATCCTGAGCTAATGCAAAGGATCCAATGATATATGGGAGATTCTTCAACCTCGTTTTCAAAAAGACTTTACCAAAAAATCTTAAAAAACCGGCAACTAATCGCGCATTAGCTGTTTATATTCTCGTCGCCTCGTGGCAGGATATAAGCAATGTAGCTATTCCCAGGCAATATCTCGTTAACTGTTAGGCATTATACTGTTTCGAGGGGAACATATTCTTCTGCTGTATAATAAGTACCGGGTATAACAAGATGATAAACAATTTCGGTTCCACAACTGAACGCCGCGTCAATACCGACCACGACATTTTCTACGAACGCAAATTTCAGGAGCGTCCGCTCTACGTCGATCCCGGTGAATTTGAATGCACCGTAGACCCTGATATCCTTCTGGTTGGGAAGGTCGGGTCAGGCGTTTGTATCTGCATCCACGACCCTGAAGTCAAAATAGGCGGGATGATGCATCTGATCATGCCTGAAAAACTGCTCGAAGCCTTCCCTCATATCAAATCCGAGGACATCGCCTACACACATATCGACAATCTGATCGGCAAATTCATCAATGCCATGAAAAGACATGGCGCTGGAAAAACCCGCATCCGCATTAAATTATTCGGAGGCACATCCATTTATGAAGAGCATGTCGACAGTGGCCTTAAAAACTATGTTTTTGCCAAGGATTGGCTTCTGCAAAAAGGCTTGTTCATTGCCAGCGAGGATATAGGCGGTAGCGATTGCCGCAGGATATTTTTCATTCCCGGAAGCGGAAAAATCCACTGTTACAAAATGAAGCGATCCTACGATATGGAGGAGCTACGAAACAGCGAAAAGGAATTTCTGGAAAAATTCAGGCGGCAGTATGGACTTTAAGGGGACTGCGCCGGATTTCAAAATCCTCGAACAAAAGTGCGATCTCCTGCTCGACTGCAGTGCTGTAACCATACCTGCTCTCTGAGGACTCCTGCAACCGGTAGGTCTTCACCCCCATCCCGGCAAGCATCTCCGCCAGATCCACAAGCCGCCTGGCGGAAATCAGTTCGGGATCGACCGTAGTCCTTACCTCGTAATCGATCCCGGAAGCCAGAAGCATCCCCAGACCTACCCTTGCCTTTTCGCCGCTGCCTGGAATTCCGGTAACGGTTTCATAATCCTCGAATACCGTCTTCACATCAAAACCGACCCAGTCCACCAGCGGCAGAACCTTGGCCATCATCATGGGGGCGGTTCCCGCCGTGTGCAACGCCACTTCGAATCCCATGGAGCGCACATCCCGAATCGCATTACCCAGCGCCTTCTGCAATATCGGCTCGCCACCTGTGAAAACCACCCCGTCCAGCTTGCGCTTTCTGGTCTCCAAAAAATGCCGGATATCCTGCCAAGAGATATCGCCAGCCTGCGGCTCCGTGCTTTGCATATCCGCGTTGTGGCAGTAGCGGCAGCGCAGATTGCACCCCCGCGCATACACCACCGCCGCAAGCCGCCCCGGAAAATCTATCGTGGTAAGCGGCGTAATCCCCGCCACTCTCAAACTATTGCTTTCCATGCCGCTCACTCCATCCCTGAAACCGCAAGGCGCTTGCACCGCCATCCCGGGCTTTCGCCGGAATGGCGGCCACAAGAGTTACTCCGCAGCCATCTTGAACGCCACTCTCTCTTCCTTGAAATGAATACGCTCAGCATGTTCCGACTTCTTGCCCTTGTTGAAGGACTGAACCGGGCGGTGATAGCCCATCACCCGCGTCCATACTTCGGTCTGGTTTCCGCATTGAGGGCATTCCTTGATTTCCCCATCCAGATATCCGTGTTCCGGGCATATTGAGAAAGTCGGGGTAATGGTGATATAAGGCAGCCGGTAATTCTCCAGAACCCTTTTGACCAGCCTGCCGCAAGCGTCTGCCGATGAAATACGCTCGCCCATGTAAAGGTGCAGCACCGTGCCCCCTGTATACTTGGTCTGCAACTCTTCCTGATGGTCGAGCGCCGCGAAAGGATCGTCGGAATAACCAACCGGGAGCTGCGAGGAATTGGTGTAGTAGGGAGCATCCTCTGTCCCCGCCTGCAGAATGTCCGGGAAGCGCTTCTTGTCCTCCTTGGCCAGCCTGTAGGTGCATCCTTCCGCGGGCGTGGCCTCAAGGTTATACAGATGCCCCGTTTCCTCCTGGAAGCTGACCATCCTCTCGCGCACGTGATCCAGCAGCCTCGCCGCCAGCGCCTTGCCTTCGGCGGTGGTTATATCGTGCCTGTCGCCAAAGAAGTTGCGGGTCATCTCGTTGATACCGTTCACCCCGATCGTCGAGAAATGGTTGCGAAGCGACCCCAGATAATGGCGGGTATAAGGATAAAGACCGTTATTGATATGCGCCTGAATCACCTTGCGCTTGATCTCAAGCGAGTTCCTGGCAAGCTCCATCAGGTAATCGAGCTTCCCGAACAATCCCTTCTCGTCGCCCTTATGCAGATAGCCGAGCCGTGCGCAGTTGATCGTCACCACTCCGATGGAACCGGTCTGCTCCGCCGAACCGAACAAGCCGTTGCCGCGTTTCTGCAACTCGCGCAAATCAAGTTGCAGCCGACAGCACATCGAGCGCACCTGCCCCGGATCCAACTCGGAATTAATGAAGTTCTGGAAGTAAGGCAGTCCGTATTTGGCGGTCATCGCAAAAAGGCGTTTCGCGTTCTCGCTCTCCCACGGGAAATCCTTTGTGATGTTGTAGGTTGGAATCGGGAACGTAAAGACTCGCCCCTGCCTGTCGCCCTCGGTCATCACCTCGATATAGGCGCGGTTGATCAGATCCATTTCCGCCTGAAGATCCCCGTAGGTAAAAGCCATGTCCTTGCCGCCGATTCGCGGTATCTGCGGCTTCAGGTCTTCCGGGCACGTCCAGTCGAAGGTCAGGTTCGTGAACGGCGTCTGCGTCCCCCAGCGCGAGGGCACGTTCAGGTTATAGATGAATTCCTGCACTTCCTGACGGACTTCTGCATATGATAGCGAATCCTTTTTGACAAACGGAGCCAGATAGGTATCCACCGAACTGAAAGCCTGCGCCCCCGCCCATTCGTTCTGCAGGGTGCCGAGGAAGTTGACCATCTGCCCGAGCGCCGTGGAAAGATGCTTTGGCGGCGACGATTCGACCTTGCCCGGAACCCCGTTGAATCCCGTCTCCAGCAGCGTGCGCAACGACCACCCGGCGCAGTATCCCGCCAACATGTCGAGATCGTGAATATAAAAATCCCCATTCCTGTGCGCCTGCCCGACTTCGTCGGGGTAGACATGGGACAGCCAGTAATTGGCGGTCATCTTGCCGGAAATATTGAGAATCAGCCCGCCCAGCGAATAGCCCTGATTGGCGTTGGCGTTCACCCGCCAGTCGGCGCGCTCGATATACTCGCCGATCGAAGTCCCGACATCGACCATCGTCGCACGGTCAGTGCGCTCGGCGCGGCGTCGCTCGCGATAGCGGATATAGGCGCGCGCGGTATCGACATAACCTTCCTTGATAAGCGTCTGCTCGACAACATCCTGAATTTCTTCAACGGTTCTTTCTTCCTCGCCAGTACGCGAAAGAATAAAGCAGACCAGTTCGCAAAGCCTCTCCGATTCGTCCCTTCCGAACGCCTTTGTGGCGATTCCCGCCCGCTCTATGGCTCTGGTGATTTTGCTGGCTTCAAAGGATACTTTATCGCCATTGCGGCGAACGATGTAAGCTGGCGGTGTATAGCATACAGTGGCAGGAACCTGGTCAAGGGAGGCCATAATAGTTAACTCCTCGTTATTGTTGTTTCCGGTTGTTATTAAGTCTGTGGATTGTTACTGGATATTGTGTGGATAGCGATAAGCTTCACCTACATATTGTGTATCTCCAGCAAAAACTTTCAAGTGGCGTTTTGCCGCAGATACAAAAAATACACTTATTTTATGAACCGCCCGGTTTCCAGCGATTTCCAAATGCCCCCGAGATCCTTCACTTCGTTCAGAATGACGTCTCTTTAGTCTATTCCTCTCATCCCTGAACGAAAGCGAAGGATCCACATGATAGGAGAGTAGGCCCTAATAGAGTTCCTGAATCATGCAACGCGCAGACCCGCCGCCGTATGTCTCTATCGTTTCGATGTCCGAATAGACGATATCGCTGACATATTTGCGGAATGTCTTTATCTGGTCTTCGCTCAAAGAGCGGTAAGCTGTCTCCGACATCACCAGAATCTTTTCGTCGCCTCGCCCTAAAAGCTCAAGGGAATTACCGGCATAATGCATCAGTTGATTCATTCCCAGCTCTACGACCTCATGATTCTCCCGCAGACTCGCGAGCACCTTTTCGCGGTATTGCGGCAAAATCGCCTCCGCGCAAACACCGGCATATCCGCTGCCGACGAACAATACCAGATCTACATGGTAAACCGGCTTGCCGGTGTGACTGCTGGTTTCGAAAATCACCGGCTCGAATCCCATTTTACCCGCCCATTCCTTAACCAGTTCCGTATCGGTTCGCGGCGATACCGAACTGTAGACCTTTCCGGCAATTCTGTCTTGAACAAGACTGCCATTGCTTTCAAGCGCCCTGCCTTGCGATTCGTAAGCGGTCATGTCCAGACCCGGCCGGTACATGCCCTCCAGAAATCCGATCATCTCCGGCCTGCGCTCAATTCTCCGGTTCTCGTTGGCCATGGGATAAAGCGCGTAAGTGCCGTCGGGATGCGTCGAAAACCAGTTTGGAAAGATATGATCCGGGCAATCCTCATGCCCCTTGAGAGTGCTGACGAATACCCCGACTTCGACCAGACGGTCACGGTATCTGCGAAACTCGGTTATCGCCCTCTCAAGAACGGCCTCCGGTTCTTCATGCTCGTCAATCTGGTAATGATTGGTATCCATCGTCTGCGGATTTGCGTAAAAAACAGCCGGCTCTATCATCAGAACATGGCGTGTCGCTTGTTTATTCATCATTGAATCCCCTATTACATAAGCGCATAACAGATATGCATAAAATGCATCCCCTGATCAATGACTATTTTTTTGATGGAGCATTTTTCTTTTTCTTGCTGCCTCCCGCGGCCTTTTTGGCTTTACCGGCGGGCGTCTTCTTGCCGGGAGATTTGCGCCCCTTCCTTTCCGGAGAGGGTTGGGAGATGATATCCATTGCCCGGTTAAGTCCGATATGAAGAACATCTTCGTCTTTGGGTATAGACTTGTACTTGCCTTGATATTTCAGGTACGGGCCGAAACGCCCGATTCCAGCCTCGATTTTCTCGCCGGTCTCGGGATGCATGCCAACTTCTCTTGGCAGCGAGAGAAGTTTCAATGCCACTTCGAGATTCACGCTCGTCATATCCATGCCGCGCGGCAGCCCCTGGCGCTTCGGCTTGTCCTTGCTCTCCGGCGGAGGATCCAGTTGCACATAAGGCCCGTATGGCCCCCTGCGCAATGAAACCGTCCTCCCCGTACCCGGATCTTCCCCGAGTATCTTCGGCTCGTTGGCAAGCTTTGCCACTTCCGCCTGCTCCTCCCCCTCGCCTTCCTCCTGAATCACCAGCGGCCTTGTATACCTGCAGTCCGGATAGTTCGAGCATCCGATAAAGGCTCCGAATTTTCCGAGTTTTATCGATAGCTTCCCCCCGTCACAGGAAGGACACTTCCTCGGATCGGCGCCGCTCCCGTTTTCCCTGAAGAAATGCGGGCCAAGCTCGGCATCGAGAAACTCGATTACATTGGTCATGCTTAGATCTTTTGTCTCATCAACAGCAGCTTTGAAACTCTGCCAGAACAGCCTCAAGGCTTCCTTCCAGTGGATATGACCGGTGGCAATGGCATCAAGTTCGTCTTCAAGATCGGCGGTAAACGAGTAATCCACGTATCTCGGAAAGAATTTCGTCAGAAACGCCGTAACCACGCGCCCCCGGTCTTCAGGAACGAAACGCCGCTTGTCCATGGTCACATAGTCGCGGTCGCGAAGAACCTGCAAAATCGACGCATATGTGGACGGCCTGCCGATTCCAAGTTCCTCAAGCTTCTTCACCAGCGATGCTTCGCTGTAGCGGGGCGGCGGCTGGGTGAAATGCTGCTCCGGAATCACCTCCATGATTCTGGTCTTGTCCCCTTCGGCCAGTGGCGGAAGAATACGGTTTTCTTCACTGCTTTCGTCATCATCGATGCTTTCCTGATAAAGCTTCAGGAACCCGTCGAAAGCCACCGTACTTCCGGTCGCTCGCAAAATGACGTCATCGGTGCCGTCGGAAATATCCGCCCCGACCTGATCCAGCACCGCGCTTTCCATCTGCGAGGCCATGGTTCGCTTCCAGATAAGCTCGTACAGCCTGGCTTCGTCCTCGCTGACGAACTTTGCCACTGTCTCCGGAGTTTTCGAGAGATCCGTTGGCCTTATCGCCTCATGCGCCTCCTGAGCGTTCTTCGCCTTGCTTTTGTAAAGCCTCGGCTTGCCGGGCAGATATCTTTCTCCGTAATTATTCTTTATCAGCGTGCGGCATTGAGCCACAGCATCTTCTGACAGGGTCGTACCGTCGGTTCTCATATAGGTGATCAGCCCGACCATCTCGCCGTTGAACTCGGCCCCTTCATAAAGCCGCTGCGCATGCCTCATCGTCTGCGAAGCCGAAAACCGCAGCTTGCGCGAAGCTTCCATCTGCATGGTCGAAGTAATGAAAGGCGGCGAAGGATGGCGTCGAACCTGCTTGCGCTCGACCTTTTGAACAGAAAGGTTCTTTTCCGATATTCTTTTTACCGCCGCTTCAGCCTGCCCCTTGTTTTTAATGTCCAGCTTCTCTAGTTTGTTGCCCGCCAGATGGGTAAGCCGGGCGATGAAAGGCGCCCCGGAGGGAGTATGCAGCTTTGCTTCGATACTCCAGTATTCCTCGGATACGAATCTCTCGATCTCCGCTTCTCTCTCGCAGATAAGCCGCAGGGCGACCGACTGCACGCGTCCCGCCGACTTCGACCCGGGCAGCTTGCGCCATAAAACCGGTGACAATGTGAACCCGAACAGATAGTCGAGCGCCCGCCTCGCCAGATATGCGTCGATCAGATGCTCATCAAGGCCGCGCGGATTACTGAAAGCCTGCTGCACAGCCTTTTTTGTGATCTCGTTGAATGTAACCCGCTGTATCTCGGCTTTTGAAAGCAACCCCTCATCCCGAAGCATTTCTTTCACATGCCAGGATATCGCCTCTCCTTCCCTGTCCGGGTCGGTGGCGAGCCATATTGTGGAGGCCTTCTTGCTGGCCTTCCTGATTTCGCCCATCGCCTTGCCGGATCTCTCGCCGATCTCCCATTTCATGGCGAAATCATCATCCGGCAAAACCGAACCGTCCTTGCCGACAAGATCGCGCACATGGCCGTATGAGGCCACGACGAAGTAATCCTGACCCAGATATTTATTGATGGTCTTGGCCTTTGCGGGGGACTCTACGATTACAAGGTTGGGAGCGCTCAAATTTTCCTCTTTATTCAGTCTGTTCAGCCAGACTCACTTTGCCGCCTGGATGGCGCTTCAGTCTTCCCGCCAGTTCCATTTCCAGCAGCAGGGACTGCACAACAGGAATAGTCAAATGACATGAGTGAATCAATTCGTCAACTGCAATCGGATTGAATGAAAGATTCTCAAGCAGGCTTTCCCTTGCCGCATCGGTATTATTTTCTTCAATCACGTCAGTCACTTGAAGCTCATCATACGCGAAATGCGAAAAACTTTTTTCTTTCATGGTTTTTGTTGAATAACTGTCCAGCGCCTCGACGATATCTCCGGCCCTCTCGATCAGTGCCGCCCCGTCCCTGATAAGCCTGTTTGGCCCCTGCGCCCTCGGATCCAGCGGAAATCCGGGAACTGCGAAAACCTCTCTTCCCTGCTCCGCCGCCATTCTTGCTGTAATCAGCGAGCCGGAGCGAAGCGAAGCCTCCACAACCGCGACCCCTTCCGAGATGCCCGAAACAATGCGGTTGCGTCGCGGGAAATCCTGAGGCCGTGGAGTAAAGCCAAATGCATTTTCTGCTATTATCAGGCCCTCTTCCGCTATTGCTTCGTAAAGCCCCCGGTTCTCTTCCGGATACACGATATTGATCCCGCCCGCAATTACAGCGATGGTTCCGCTGGCCAAAGCCCCCTGATGAGCCGAGGTATCGATTCCCCTCGCCATGCCCGAAACCACCGTAAACCCGGCCCTGCCCAGATCTTCCGCCAGTCTCATGGCAAACTTCCGCCCGTTGAACGAGGCGTTGCGCGCCCCTACAATCGCAACGCACCTTGAATTCATCAGCTCCTTGCGCCCTTTCACGAACAAAACCGGCGGCGCATCCTCGCACGCTGACAGGGCAAGCGGATAACATTCGTCCTTGACCGTAACCATCTCGCCCCCGAAGGCCTTCAGCAGCTCGTATTCCCGCAGGATGACGCTTAAGGGCGGCGCCTCCAGCCTCTTCTTCCCGCCACCCTTGCTGGATAATTCCGGAAGCGCCTCGATTGCCGCCGCCGCGCTGCCATAGCGTTCGACCAGCCGGTAGAAAGTCATCGGCCCGACGTTATCTGTGCGGATCAGCCGCAGCCAGTCCAGCCTTTCAGCCAGATTCCCGGAAAAATGCCGCCCTTCGTTATCCGCCAGACTTTGCAGCTTGTCCGCCTTCATTCTTCTTTCCTATTTTAGGTTCCTCGCCGCGAAGCAGGCGCAGGATATTATCTTTGTGACGCACCCAGACTATTGCTGAAATAATCACCGTAACCGCGGCTGGAAAAGAGCCATAGATAAAAAATGTGACGACCGGGGCAACAGCCATGGCGATAAGCGCAGCAAGAGACGATATCCTGAACATCACCGCCGCCCCGAGCCAGACCGCGCAGGCTATCAGCCCGGAAAGCGGAGCGGCTGCGACCAGAGTGCCCAGCGTGGTCGCCACACCCTTCCCCCCCTTGAACTTCAGCCATACGGGAAATATATGCCCGATCACTGCACCAAGCCCGGTAACCAGCGCCATATCGATATCGTAAAAGACATGAACCGCAAGAGCCGCGAAAGCGCCCTTGCCCCCGTCCAGGAATAGTGTGAGCGCCGCCAGCGGCTTGTTGCCGGTGCGCAGGACGTTCGTCGCCCCGATATTCCCCGAACCGATCCTGCGTATATCTCCATACCCCGCCAGGCGGCAGAGCACCAGCCCGAAAGGGACGGAACCGGTCAGATAGCCAAAAGCCACCAGAACGGGAATGGCAAAATATGTATCCATGGCCGCTTATTAAAAAGGAAATGCAAATCCGGTCAACAGGAAATAGTTGCCCGGTTACATATCAGCAGATCGAGAATCGCCATCCGCGTAGGCACTCCATTGGCGACCTGACGGTCGTAGAGAAAGCGGCTGCGATCATCCGCCAGTTCGTCCGTGATCTGCAAACCACGCAGGAAAGGGCCGGGATCCAGCAGCACTGCATCTCGCCCCGCAAGCTCCAGCCGGTCATGCCGCATGCCGAATCTCTCAAAATATTCGCTGTCGCTGATCGACATGCTATCCATGCGTTCTTTCTGGGGACGAATGGTCATGACGGCGTCGGCTCCGGGCAGACCTTCCTCCAGAGTATGGAATACCTCGACCCCTGATACCGGAAATGCGCCCGGCATAAGCGATTTCGGCCCAATCAGCCTGACTTTCACGCCCTTGCGCGTGAGCAAAATCATATTTGAATGTGCTACACGGCTATGGGCTATATCCCCGACTATCGCAACCGTAAGCCCTTCCAGGGCCCCGAAATGCTGCTTAAGCGTCAGAGCGTCCAGCAATGCCTGCGATGGATGCTCCCTTGCCGCGTCTCCGGCATTTATAACCGGGCATCTCACCATATCGCGAACCACCAGCGGCGCACCAGACATCGAATGGCGGATAATGATCGCGTCCGGCTCCATCGCCCCCAGCGTCCTGATAGTATCCTCGAACGTCTCGCCTTTATTGAGAGAACTGGTTTTCGCGTCCCAGTGAACCACTCTCGCCCCCAGACGGCTCGCGGCAATATCGAAGGAAGTTCTGGTTCTGGTAGAATTTTCAAAAAACAAAATAAGAACAATTTTGTCCCTGAGCCGCCCGCTATCATAGTTCCCGCTCTCAAGCCCTTGCGCATAGTGCCCGGCCACCAGCAGAAAGCTGTCGATATCCTGATCGTCAAGATCGGAAATCCCGGTAAGATGCATGGCTGAAATGGCTGTCATGACGCGAATATGGCAGGACGCCTCCCTTCAAGGCAAGCCCCTATTCGACAACATCCCCCGAAAATCACTGCCCTCGCCTGAAACATCAAGAAAAAATAAAGGGATGCCCTTGCCGGTCATCCCCTGATTAGTGTTTTTATGCTTGTCTGCATTGGCCGCGTTAGCTAGCACCCCCGAGTGCGGCCATACATCGCCGTTTGTCTTTACCAACCTTATAACCCTGCCCTGACAAAAAACTCAACATAAAACGGATCCTCTTTCACTAATTCCGTAGCAAGCCCCCTTTCTTTGAAAAACAAGGGATACAAAAAAATGGAAAAACATTTTATTTTGTTGCGTTTGCAAGCCGCCAGGTGCCATAAACTGCTTTAAGCAGCAAACAATATCAATTACATCAGGCCATGGCTTTGTTCGTTTACGCGTTAAAGTACAGAGAACCTATCAACGTTTTTGCCGCCTTGCGAGAGCTGCCGTACAGCCTGTTTTTCGATTCCGCGCTGCCCGAACACGACGCCAGCAGGTTCAGTTATATCGCCTTCATGCCCGAGGAAACCATCGAGGCCATTAACGGCAAAATCACCATTACTTCCGGCAACGGGCAAGTTTCAGCCAGCGGCAATCCGTTTGCGATTCTAAAAGACCGTCTGGAACTGTACAGCCGCGATACCGAATACCGTCTCAACATTCCTCCGTTCCAGGGGGGCGCCGCAGGCATGTTCGGCTACGATCTGGCAAGATATCTAGAAGAAATTCCCGAACTGACACAGGAAAACGTGAATATGCCCGATATGGCCGTGGGCATCTACAACCAGATTGTAAGCTTCGATCACGACAAGAAAACCTCATATCTTGTAATTCAGGAAAAGGAAGAAAGCAGAGCTATTGCCCGGAAAGCCCATTTCCTCAATCTTCTTGGCGAATCGCCCGGCATTCCCGAACTGATAATCGGCGATTCCGAATGGAAGGCTAACGTCTCAAGAAATTCATACCTCGGAAAGGTCGAAAAGGTTCTGGAATACATCCGTGCGGGAGATATCTTTCAGGCTAATTTATCTCAAAGGTTCTCGGCGACGATGCCGGAAGGTTTCGACCCCTTTGCCCATTACTGCCATCTGCGAAAGGTCAACCCTGCGCCGTTCGCCTGCTTCATGAATTTTGGCGACATCAAAATTTCTTCGGCTTCGCCCGAGCGTTTCATAAAAGTTCACGACAGGGCCGTGGAAACCAGGCCGATAAAAGGCACCCGCCCAAGACTTCCGGATCCCGGCATCGATCAGCTTTTCCGCAACGAACTGGAAAACAGCGATAAAGACCGGGCGGAAAACGCCATGATCGTCGACCTGCTGCGAAACGACCTTTCCAAATGCTGCGAAGACCACAGCATCGACGTCCCGAGCCTTTTTGCCCTGGAAAGCTTCGCCAGCGTGCATCATCTGGTTTCCACCGTTACCGGAAGCCTCAGAATCGACAAAAGTCCCGTCGATCTTCTGGAAGGATGCTTTCCCGGCGGTTCGATCACCGGCTGCCCCAAAGTAAGGGCGATGGAAATTATCGAGGAACTGGAACCTGACCGCCGCGGCCCCTATTGCGGAGCACTCGGCCACATAGGATACAACGGCAACATGGACACCAGCATAACCATCCGTACTCTGGTATATAACGGTACGGAAATTAGCTTCCAGACCGGCGGGGGAATAATCTATGACTCCGAGCCCGAAGCCGAATACCAGGAAACTTTCGACAAGGCCGAGGCGATATTCAACAGCTTCGAGATAGAAGAGCAGGAAAAACACACTGCCTCAGGAGAAAACCAATGATCCTACTGATAGATAACTATGATTCATTTGTCTACAATCTTGCCCGATATGTAGGAATACTCGGCTGGCAGCGGCACGTCTTTCGCAACGACGATATTACTCTCGATGAAATCGCCAGCATGCGTCCCTCTGCCATTATCCTTTCTCCCGGCCCAGGCAAGCCGTCTGAAGCAGGGATTTGCACCGATCTTGTTCGCCGCTTCGGCCCCGAAATACCGATCCTTGGCGTATGCCTCGGCCATCAGTGCATCGGCGAGGCCTACGGCGGAAGAACCATACCAGCAAAGGTGCCGGTTCATGGTAAAACCAGCATGCTCGACCACCCCGGCAGAGGCATCTTCCTGGGCCTGCCCAACCCTTTGCGGGTAGCCCGCTATCACTCGCTGGTCACAGATCTACCCGCCAACTCCAGCCTGATGATCAACGCAGTAACTGAGGAAGGCGAGATCATGGCGATCAGGCATTGCCAGTTCCCGGTTTACGGCATTCAGTTCCATCCGGAATCTGTGCTCACCGATTACGGCCTCGATATCATCCGCAATTTCATTACCATGACCATGTACTGGAACCAGGGCGATCGACGTACCGCGCGGGTCGCATGATCGTCTGGATCGACGGAGAGCTGATTGACGCCAGCCAGCCCGTACTAAAAGCCACGGACAGAGCGCTTCTCGGCGATGGCGTTTTTGATACGATGCTGGCCGTAAATGGCATCCCGGTTCATTGCCAGGCCCATATCTCGCGCCTGATCCGCCACGCCGCAATCCTTGGCATTACCCCGGCCTTCTACCGTTCGCAACTGCTCGAAGGCATCGATGCTATCCTTGCCGCAAACGGCCACACTTCGGGATATTACGCGGTAAAAACCGTAATCACCATGGGCCCCGGCGGCAGAGGTCTAGAATCCCCTCCATCGCCCGCCCCGGTTTGCCTGATAACGTCATCCCCGGCACCAGACCCTGCCAGCCTCGGCCCTGTTTCCGTGATCGTCTCCAGTACCACAAGGCGCAACGAATTTTCGCCCCTTTCCGGTTTGAAATCCCTGTCCTACGCCGATAACCGCCTCGCGCGGCAGGAAGCGCTGAAAAAAGGAGCTGAAGAAGCCCTGCTACTCAACACTTCAGACCGCGCGGCATGCGCCGCTTCGGGAAATATATTCCTTGAAATGAACGGCAAAATCGCCACCCCGCCACTTTGCGAGGGAACGATAGACGGAATAATCCGCCAGTCGCTTCTGGATAACCGCAAAGAGATCGAAGAGCGCCCGATTACCGCCGCAGATCTTGGAAGCTGCACCTCATTCTGGATAACGAACAGTATCGCAGGCATCCGCCCCGTCCGCTCGCTCGACGGCAGAATGCTGGAAATCAAACCTCTGACATGTCAGATCTGCGGCGCGAACACGTAGTGTATTGCCAGAACCATCGCGACCGATACAGCAAGCCCAACCATCATCTTAAGGAAGTCCTTGCCAATCAGGGGAAATACATAACCAAGATGATATGACGCCCTGTAGGTATGCGCGATTGCCATTTCCCTGCCCGTAAGCAACCCGACAAACACCCATGTCGTCGACATGGGAATATTGTTCATTTCCATGAAAAACAGCAACAGAAGCGCATAAACAAAGTCGATAATAGTCGCCGAGCGCATAAAACGCGCCCCGGTTTTTTCGATGACTATCCGCTGAATTTTTCCCCCATGACTCCAGAATATGAACCCGAGCCATGAAACAAGCACGGCAAGGCACACTGCCAGCATCCATCCCGGAAGCTCGCGAGGCAAAAATACCGCGATATTCGCCATGTCATGGCTCAGCCAGGAAGACCATAAAAATCCCGTAGAGCCCCATTGCAGCGTTCTCCACAAAGCCCGCTGCTCCTTTTTCACCATATTCCTTTTCTCATTGACCACGCGGGCTATCAAAAGCCAGAGAAGAAAAGCAACGACCGCAGCCAGGCTGTACCCGATCAGGCTTTTCATTAGCATCTTCTCAAGAACCACTGTTGAGGCAAATGTAGAGAGAACAAGAAAGGTCGTTGAAACAGGTATACCCATACGGGTCAATAATACCAGCACCGCCGGCGCGGCGGCATGATACCATTGAATCTCCATGTAAGGTATTTTGTCCAGCCTGCCCCAGGATATGTCGCCATTATTGATAATCCACCCGGCGACGATCGTTCCCACCATTACGATACTTGCCGCAAGCCATAGCCAGTACCACTTGAACACCCTGCTGTTGGAAGCGATGAATGTTCCCAAAGTCTGAACCGCATCATTACCTACAACCGAGTACGACGCCAGCAAGAAGCCGGCAATCGCGTAAAACATATGAATATCGATCACACCCGTACCTTTGTTTTTCCCCGTCAAATCGGGGTTACCTAACTTTTACTCGCCTTCCTTAGCGAATGCGAGGATCCCATGACGCATGGCGCTCTTCAGCTTCGCCTCAGGAATGACACATTTGACTAATCTGCTTAAAGAAATTCACTTGATTTGGCAAACAAATACGAACCCGACTTGCGAAAATCGGCTGTCTTATCCGATATTTCTAAAACCGGTTTTGAGATAGTTCCAGCCGGTAATCACCGTCAGAACCGTAGCGACAAGCATCAGCAGATTGCCCGAGAGCAACCCCATGGGAACATACGGCCCGACTATCAGGATAGCTATGGCAAACATCTGGCTGGCCGTCTTCCATTTGGCCAGTTTCGTAACCGGCATCTTAATACCAAGAGGCCCGAGATACTCGCGCATCCCCGCCACCAAAAACTCTCTCATGAGTATTATCATCGGAAGCGCCAACCATACGCCAGGCAATCTATCGAATCCCGCCAGCATAATGAACATCGCCGCGACAAAGATCTTGTCGGAAATCGGGTCGAGAAAAACTCCAAAAGGAGTAACGTTATTCATCTTCCTTGCCAGATAGCCGTCAAGCCAGTCGGTGAAAGCCGCGACAACATATATCCCCAAAGAAACCCATGCAGCCCCCTCTTCCCCTGTCATAAGCAAATAGAATATTACTGGCAGAAGAAATAGCCTGGAGATCGTCAGCAGGTTGGGAATATTGAACACTATTATCGTCTCCGGCCTTCGGTTATTCGTGAAAGAACCTGTACGCTAGTTCAACTGGGCAAGATGCACGCCCGGAGAGCCCCTTCTGGAAACGATATTTTTTAGACATGAGGAAGCTTCCGCCTCACTGCCGTCTTTAAGTCTGGTTTCGAAGTGAAGCGCTTGCCTCGACATCACACTGCCATTATCGTCGGCGCTGAAATAAATATCGAGAACACAATCGCCGTTCATATATTGCCAGACTACTGCCGGTTCATCTCGCCTCTCCAGCCCGGGGGCCCTGAAAATGCCAATAATTTCGCTTCCGGTAAGTTCCAGTATTCTGGACGGATTGCTGGTGACCGCCTTGCCATAAGACCTCATCTGCCAGTATGTCATACCGTTCCCGGCTCCGGATGCTGCCGCATCTTCGACCAGGGAACCGGTCGCAGCATAAGCGACCCCATGAACGCCGCCGACTCCCGTGTTGCAGCTTCCGACCAGCCCGAGCGCCATCCCGACGAAGGCCAGCACCAGAAACGACACCCTTGCGTTTACCAGAGCGGAAGCTTCGGCCAGGCCTGCTGCCTCCGCGCCGGTTATTGATTTTATATGTATCATAGTTCCAGATTACCCGGACGGCTTATTCAGCCGCTGCAGCTGTCTTTTCCATGAATGGCAGACCGTCGTCTTCCTGATGAACTGACGGCTCTCTGCGGCGGACAGGTGCTTCAGCGGCAGCCTTGCCCTTCGATTCAGTCTTGCGTGATTCGGAACGATCTCTGATCGGCCCGATCTTGCCATCCACCGTCGCTCCGGCTTCAACAGCCAGTTCGCGGTAGGCAATTGCTCCGGTAATCGAACCCGTCGACTTGATCGTCAAACGTCCGGCAACAGTAAGATCGCCTTCGAAACGTCCGGCGATGGTTGCTTCCTCGATTTCCACAGTACCGTAGAAAACACCGGATTCAGCAATATCCAGAACGCTTGCGCCCTTAAGCGTGGCCTCAACCTTGCCTTCGACGATCAGATGATCGCAGGCTTCGATTTCGCCGGAAAGGTTGATGCCTTCCCCAACGATAAGCTTGCGTCCCAGTCCGCTTGTCTCAGGCTGCGTCGCGGTGCTATGTGAAGCAGCGGAGTTGTTGCTGCCGCCGCTATATCCGGGGTAGCTGCTTGCGTAGCTGCCGGGAATGCGCGCTGAACCCGGAAGAGTTTGCATGCGCTGCATGTTAGCCGGAATCTCGGCGTGACGTTGATCGTGTCCGTGCTCGTGTTTTTCATCAGCCTGAGTTGGTGTCATGGCTCTTTGTTCCTTCTGCTGGTTACTGTGTGTCATTGGAGTGCTTGCTTTCTCCGCGGCCATACGTGCGACCGGTGGAGTTACATTTTCACGTGCTCTGGTATTTGTCGTCGCCGCTTCTTTTTCAGAAGCCGGTTCTTCATCCCGCGGTCTGTGAAACATGAAGGTTCTTCCTTATTTCCAAAATGTATATCGACTATACACAGGCACCTCTATACCACAGGCGCCTCCTGTACTTTACCCAAGTAAGTTTTGATTGACGGGAAGTTACCACGCGCCTTGACGCTTCGCAAGAAGACTTTTGTTAACAAGGCGAGGAAAATGCCACAACATATTCTAATTGTTGTGAAAAAAGTTGTAGATGCTTTCAGCTGTGGCCTGGGAAATGCCGCTTACTTTCTGTAAGTCCTTAAGAGCCGCGTCGGCAACCGCCTTCCCGGAGCCAAAATGCATCAGCAAAGCCTTTTTACGTTTGGGCCCGATACCCGGTATTTCGTCCAGCGGAGATCTGGAAATATCCCTGTTTCTCCTGGCCCTGTGCGCCCCTATGGCAAAGCGGTGGGCCTCGTCCCTTAAGGATTGCAGGTAAAAAAGCACCGGATCGTTCGGCTGAAGCTGAAATCCTTCCCGGCCTGGCAGAAAGAATGTTTCCCTGCCGGCGTTTCGATCCGGCCCCTTGGCAATGGCAGCAATATTCAGCTTGTCGGTAATCCCGATATATTCGAGAACCTCCAGCGCCGCACCAAGCTGACCCTTGCCGCCGTCAAGTAGCACCAGATCAGGCCAGTCTCCATTCTGGCGGTCGGGATCATCCTTCAGCGCACGCCCGAAACGACGCTCCATCACCTCGCGCATCATGCCATAGTCGTCTGCAGCCCCGGCTTTGCGGATGTTGAACTTGCGGTAAGCGTTTTTGATAAAACCCTCCGGCCCTGCGACGACCATGGCCGCGACCATGTTGGCGCCGCTGATATGGCTGTTGTCGTAAATCTCGATCCGCCCCGGCGCTTCGTCCAGCCCGAAAATCTCCGCTAGGCGCTCAAGCGTGACTTTGTTCTCATATTTTCCCGCGACCTCGCGCTCGAGCGCTTCCCTGGCGTTGTTAAGCGCGAATTTCACCAGTTCATGACGCACACCTCTTAGCGGAGCGGCAATCCTGACCCCTCTGCCCGCGGCAGAACCCAGCGCCGCCTCGATCAGCGAAAGTTCCTCAGGAGCATGCGAAACCAGAATTTCCGGCGGCGGTGTTTTGTCCTCATAGAATTGTGAAATGAACGTAGCGACAATACCGTCCGGCGGCACGTCAAAACCATGCTTCATATGATAGGCGTGGTTCCCGTAATTCTGCCCGCCGCGAAAGAAAAAGACCTGAACGCAGGAGTTCTCCCCCTGCCTGCAGAGAGCTATGACATCAGCATCCTTAAGCCCCTCGACATTGACGATCTGCCTGGCCTGCACAGCCGTAAGCGCCCGCAGCCTGTCCCGCAGCTGAGCCGCCGCCTCATAGTCCTGACGCTCGCTGGCCTGCTGCATCGCCGCCGCCAGCTTTTCCTGAATCGCCTGACTCTTTCCTGAAAGGAAGGCTTTGGCCTCATCCACCTGAACCGCGTAGTCCTCCTCACCGACCTTCCCCGCGCATGGCGCAGTGCATCTTTTGATATGGTATTGCAGGCATGGACGCGTCCTTCCGGAGAAATAGCTATCGCTGCAGTTACGTATCATAAAGGCCTTCTGCAACGTTATCAGCGTGCGGTTAACATCGTGCGTCCCGGCAAAAGGCCCGAAATAATCACCCCTGATCGCCTTGGCGCCGCGATGCTTGGTCAGTCTTGGAAATGCATGATCGCCAGTCATAAGGATATAGGGAAAAGACTTGTCGTCCCGCAGCAGGATATTGTACTGGGGCTTGTATTTCTTTATGAAATTAGCCTCCAGCAGCAAAGCCTCGACCTCGGTATGAGTGACCACGAACTCCATTTTTTCGGTCGCCGCCACCATTCTCTGCAACCGCACAGGAAGCCTCTCGGCATTCGCATAGGTGCAGACCCGTTTCTTCAGGGATCTTGCCTTCCCCACATACAGCGCCCTGCCCCCGGCGTCCAGCATCCGGTAAACGCCGGGACTTTCAGGAAGCCTTGAGACGGCTTCCCTAATTATTTCCGCGCCTCGCGCGATAGATTCCGGCAGGATTTTTTCACTCATCACTAATGTTTAAAGAATATACCTCCGCAGGGCAAATCTTCCATCTGCATACATACATACAACCAAAAGTTATTTTTATTGACTTTTGTTGCGACCTATCAACTATCCTGAGACTTTCAAAACCAAGGGGTTAAAGTGATGAAAAACTATCGTTTGAAAAGAAAAATTGATAACACGGTATTATATCAGGGAGAATTCAGATCCTTGCGCGAATGCTTAGAAGCCGCGGTGACCGCCGGGAAATGCCTGGACGGCCTGAACCTGAAGAACGCCAACCTTGCAAATGCAACACTTGATGGCGCAATCATGCGGAAAGCCGACCTAACCGGCGCGAACCTGAGTGGTGCCAATATATCCGAAGCCGTCCTTTCTGGTAGCTCTCTTATGCATGCCGCGTTATATAATTCCTGCCTTTGCTGGTCTGATCTTTCCGCCTGCGATCTGCGTCACACCCATTTCGGCGCGACCGATATCGCCGGAGCAAAACTGGACGCAAGCATTTTCGCCGGACTCTCCAGCTTCTCCCTCTCCTTCACCGATGCCTTGTCAATGCGGAATTGCAGATACGAAGACATCGATGCCTGCCTTCATGAAATGTCCCTGCCTCCACTGGCAGTCTCCGGACTTGATCGGGCCTTCGCCTTCCTTGATGAGACCTTGCTGATCGGCAACAAGGGCTGCCTGGCCGGTTCCCCGGATCTCGCCGGTGACGCACTGCCGTTCTTCGAGACTTATGAAAGTCTGATATCGGAGATTATAAGTATCAGAGAAAGCAATAATAATAACCGAAAGTTGTTGACAGGAGAAAAATATTATAGCAAATAATACATAAGCATGCGAAAGGCGTGCGGCTGGCGGAAGGCAAAGACCTTCCATGCTGTGTGGGAAAACAAACATGTTTTACGTGAAGATCGGCAACAGTTTTGCTATGCTCGTTGATGTCGACCGGCGCTATGGTTTTTCGCCGGCAGCTTCATTTAAGAGTTGCAATGGCGAAACAATTGTGGATATTCCCTTCATCCGTATTATTCTGACGGGGAGAAAACGCCTGCACGGTGAACGCGAAGATGTACAAGGGACTGGAAAAATTTCTTAAAATTCTGCGGGAGCTTCAAAAGATTGATCCTGAATTCCCGCTGCAATACGCGGTGTGCCTTGCCCATATTTCCATGAATGAAGGGCTGTCGCTAACCACCTTATCGCAAAAGACAGGCCTGGCCCTGTCTACCGTATCAAGAATAGTCGGGGCCCTTTCGCGCCAGCGTCAAAAAGGCACAGCCTACGATCTGATCAAGGTGCATATCTCGCCTCAGGAACGCCGCAGGAAGGAACTGTACCTTTCCGTCCGGGGCAAGGCCGTAATGTCCTCAATCGACAGCATGCTCGAAGGATAGAAATTTTTCTTGGCCAAATCAGCCCCGCCGCTATAGATTAACAACCAGGTGCGGACGACAACCCGGTCGCGGGCGTGGCGGAATGGTAGACGCAACGGACTTAAAATCCGTTGGGAGTAATCCCGTGGGGGTTCGAGTCCCCCCGCCCGCACCAATTATTATTCCTCCATAAAGGGCCATCTTACATAATCCCAATCCGATCAATGTATTATTGTCGATATTGCTTGAAATTATCTGACAATCGCGCAAACTGTTTCCGATTTTATAACTCAAAGAAAGGAAGACCAATGCGTTCATTATTTCTCGTTGCTGCTTTGTCGTTTTTGACATTTCCGGCCTGTGCGCAGGACGTGGCCGTTGATACGGACGGAGTTAGCGTAAATATTACAGGCAACGCCGAACCTGCCACAGTCAGCATCGAAAACGGTGAAGTCGCTGTTGATCTGCAAGGCATAAACGTAACCATTCAGGACGCTCCGGAAGAAGGAATGGCAGAACCCGGAGTTGAGGAAGGGGCTGAAGCCAGCGGGGAATTCGGCACCGATATTGCCGAATAACCAACCTGGGCAATTTCATTTGCACAAATAATTATAGCCGTTACGAGATAACGGCTATTTTTATGCCTTTGCTGCCGGACTGAAACCGTTATACGCGAATCTTTGACAAATTTTATGTTTTTATGTATAATGCAGCCACTACCTTGATAATAAATTAAAGGTGTAACATGTTAAGGCTCGTCCCGGCCTTTAGGGCAAAAGCGGCAGATATTATGAACCTGGCCGCAAGCACCGAAGAAGATTTCCTCAACTTCATTAAAGCGATCAATTCCCCGCTGGTCACCCCACTGAGGCAGCCCTTGACGCTATCGCTTCAGGCGACTTCCAGCGGTCTCAGAACCGGTGCGCATCTGCTTTCCGGCGAATTTGGCGATGCAACTCGTAATGTCATAAATGGAGTAAAGGAAATCATACCGCAAATACCTGCGGCAATATCTAACGATCATGCGCCGACCGTCGATCGTTAACCGCTTGCAATTAAATCGGATCTGACTTGCCAAAGACGCGTATTGCGTCTTGATGATCGCGGTGGCAAACTGCGCACGTAATCAGCCCAGGGAAATCCGCAATAATGCAGCTCGACGTTATTTTATTAAAAAATGCTCTTCTGACAAAACCTGAACTGAGAAGAATTATATCGATTATTGTCGGGATTGTAGTTTTCATCATTCCCCTGGTGATAAGCGCCCCCGCCGGTATGCCCGAAGAAGCCTGGAGAGTTACCGGCGTAATGCTGCTTATGGCTATATGGTGGGTAACCGAAGCGATACCGATTGCCGCGACTGCCCTGGTTCCGCTTGCCCTCTTCCCCCTGATCGGAGTGGCTGGCATTAACGAAGTCGCATCGCCTTACGCCAACCCGCTTGTTTACATGATGATGGGCGGATTCATGATCGGCCTTGCGATGCAGCGTTCGAATCTGCACCGCCGAATTGCCCTTGGCGTCCTGAAAGTAGCGGGAAAGCGGCCGGACAGCCTTGTCGGCGGATTCATGCTGGCCACGGCAATTATCTCCATGTGGGTATCCAATACCGCCACCGCCGCGATGATGATGCCTATCGGCATGTCGGTGATAGGTCTGTTGCAACACGACAAAGATTTGCAAAAAAATGAAAGCGAGGCGAAGTCTCTGCCAGTGGCCCTGCTTCTCGGGATAGCTTTCGGCTCCGGCATCGGCGGCCTTGGAACACTTGTCGGCACTCCTCCTAACGCTGTTCTGGCAGGCTTTATCAACGAACATACCGATATCGAGATCACCTTTACCAGCTGGGTCATGCTGGGAATGCCTACAGCGATAATTCTTCTGGCGATCTCGTGGATCGTCCTCACCCGTATAGCCTTCAAGGTCGGCCGGACAGAGCTGGCAGGCGTGAGCAGATTGCTCATTTCCGAAAGCGAAGCCCTTGGCGATTTCTCGACCGCCGAGAAAAGGGTTGCATCGATCTTTTTCCTTACTGCCGCGGCATGGACTTTGCGCCCTCTTTTTGCCGATTATCTTCCCGATAGCGTCCGGCTCACGGACGCAGGAATAGCAATGATCGCCGCTCTCGCGCTGTTTATCGCCCCCGAGGACAGGCGCTACCACGGACGTCTTCTCGATTGGGCTTCCACCAGAGATCTGCCATGGAATGTCATGGTGCTTATCGGTGGCGGCCTGTCGCTTGGAACCATGGTGCAGGATTCCGGCCTTGCCGGATGGGTTGGCGAAATGCTTGCCAATCTTGAAGCGCTGCCTCTCATATTGATAGCCACACTGGCCGCATTGCTGGCAATGGCGGTAAGCCACGTGACCAGCAACACCGCAACAGCATCGACGATTATACCGCTTTCAGTTTCGCTTGCCGCCATGCTTGGCGCTCCGCCGCTTATGCTTGCCATTCCTGTGGCGATGGCATGTTCCTGCTCGTTTATGATGCCTGTCGCCACCCCGCCCAACGCCATAGTCTATGGCTCAGGGCTGATCACGGTAGGCCAGATGGCAAGGGCCGGCGCTCTCGTCGGCCTGGCCTCTCTCGCGGTAATAACTCTGATGACCTTCACTATTGGAAGAATGATATTCGGATAACTATTTCCTTCAGCACAGCTTCACTATCCTCAAAAACCCAAATCCTCCCCGGCAGATCTGATGCTTATCGCCATCGGCTCCGCCCCTTGGGCGCGTATGATCTTCAGGAGCATTTTTGTCGCCGCATTCAGCAGGTCGTTTTCGGTCGAGCGTAATACCAGCGACAGGCCAAGTGTTCCGCCGCGGTAATGCGGATAGCTGCCAATTTCTATCTCAGGAAAGCTCGCCTGCAGCCTCTCCAATTCCAGAGCAATTCTACTTTCCTGCAAATTACATGAAACTGTATTGGAAAGAAGCGGCTTGCCTATCCTGATCATGTCTATGACATTGGCAAACATTGCCTGCATGATCCGGGGAACTCCGGCCATCACGAAAACATTTTCAATCGCAAATCCAGGTGCTCCAGATATCGGGTTGGCGATAAGTGCAGCGCCTTTCGGCAAGCGCGCCATCTTCAGTCTTGCCTCATCGACATTCTCTTTTCCGTAGTAATCCTCAAGCATTGCCAGCGCCGCGTTATTGACCTCCAGTTCCAGACCAAATGCCTTCGCTATGCAGGCGGCGGTGATATCGTCATGCGTCGGGCCTATGCCGCCGGTCGTAAAAACATAGTCGACTTTATCGCGCAGCCCGTTAACGGCCTCGATAATCGCCTCGCTAGTGTCGGGTATGATTCTCACCTCGCGGATGGCTGTACCCCTTTCGACAAGCTTTTCTGCTATCCACGCAGTGTTGGTGTCCTGCGTCCTGCCGGAGAGAATTTCATTGCCGATGATGATAATTGCCGCAGTAAAAATTTCAGGGTTTCTTTTTTTAATCATTGCTGTACATGATCTCTAACAGACGAAAAAGACGATTGAGACTTTATCTGCCCCGCCGAATAACATATTACTAGGTGTTAGAACAGCTTTCTCAACCAGTCAATAACTGAAGACCAGATGAACAAAGCCGCAACCAGATACACAGAGGAAGGCATCCCGCTTTTCGGCCCCGAAGCCTTCGAGGCGATGCGCAAGGCAGGCAAACTGGCGGCGCAAGTGCTTGATATGATAACGCCTCTCGTCGTTCCCGGAGCCGAGACCGGCGAACTTGACAGGATATGTCATGATTACATCGTCGGGAACGGCGCTGTTCCCGCGCCACTGAATTATCGCGGCTTTCCGAAATCCACCTGCATTTCAATAAACCACGTTGTTTGTCACGGCATTCCCGGCGAGAAAAAACTGGCCGACGGAGACATAGCCAATATCGACATTACTGTCATTCTCGACGGCTGGCACGGCGACACCAGCCGCATGTATCTCGTCGGTGACAAGGTTCCGGTCAAGGCGAAAAGACTTGTCGACGTCACCTATGACGCAATGATGGCCGGTATCCGTGCTGTGCGTCCCGGCGCCACTCTGGGCGATATCGGCTACGCAATTCAGGCAATGGCGGAAAAAGAAAGATTTTCAGTTGTTCGGGACTTCTGCGGCCATGGTATCGGCCAGATATTCCATTCCCCGCCTTCCGTCCTCCACTTCGGCCAGCGGAGAACCGGCACCGTGCTGGAACCGGGAATGTTCTTTACCATCGAGCCGATGATCAATGCCGGGGGCTTTGAAACCAAGGTGCTGTCCGACGGCTGGACAGCCGTGACTCGCGACCGTTCGCTTTCCGCCCAGTTCGAACACACAATTGCCGTAACCGAAACCGGCTTTGAGATATTCACCCTTTCACCCTTGGGCTATACAAAGCCGCCATACACATGAACAGCCCGACCGCAAGCCCTGCATCAACACCTCACTATTCAGGCCACAGGGATCGCCTGCGGGAAAGGTTTTTAAGAGGCGGAACTGATGCTTTGCAGGATTACGAACTGCTGGAACTCATCCTATTCATGGCCATCCCTCGCAAAGACGTCAAGCCTCTTGCCAAAGATTTGCTGGCACGCTTCGGCGGTTTTGCAGGGGTGATGAATGCCAGCGCCCATGAACTGATGCAAATAAAAGGACTTTCGGAAACTTCCGTTGCCGCGCTGAAATCCGTCACCGCCAGCGCCCATTACCTGATGCGTCAGGAAATCCTGAAAAAGCCCGTCCTTAATTCCTGGAGCCGCCTTCTCGATTATTGTCAGGCGACCATGGCCCACGAGAAGAAAGAAAACTTCCGCCTTCTTTTTCTGAATAAAAAGAATGAACTGATCGCCGACGAAATCCAGCAGACCGGAACCGTAGACCACACACCCGCCTACCCGCGCGAAATCATGAAACGCTCCCTGGAGCTGGGAGCGACCGCCCTGATTCTCGTCCACAATCACCCGAGCGGCGACCCCAAACCCTCTCAGGCCGATATCGATATGACCAGGGCGATAATCGATGCCGGACGTCCTTTCTCGATTGTAATCCACGATCACATCATTGTCTCGCGTGACGGCTGCAGCAGCTTCAAGAGCATGGGCCTGATCTGAAAACCACATAAAAAAACCGCCGCATGAAGCGGCGGATTATCAGTTAGGTACCAGACCGGAAAACCCGAATTTGAATTGTAGCCTTGCCTTTGCTCCCTTGATGCCCTTCAGATTAGCCCCAAACAAATCTGAAAAATCTCTATCTATTTTAATTTTACATAAAATTTTATCTAAATGCAAGTCAAATTTTATTTGAGTCTTCACACGCTGAATCCTGCAATTAAGACTCGTCGTAGCGGATGAGATTTTTGAATATCTTTCCCGCGATAGACAAAAGATCCTCCGGCATCAAAGCTTCAAAAAACATTTCCTCGCCATTTGCCGGATGGATAAAATCAATTCGCACCGCATGCAGCATCTGCCTTGGAAAGCTTAGTAACGATTCAGCAAGATCTTCCGGCATGCCCGCCTTCCTGATCGCCGCCCTGACCGCAGTCGGCTGAGGTGAATAGACTGGGTCGCCGATCAGAGGGTGCCTGACAGCTTCCATATGAACTCGGATCTGATGGGTTCTACCGGTCTCCAGCCTGCACTCCACCAGCGAGAAATATTCGCCGCATCTGTCCGCCACCCGGTAATTCGTCACTGCCCTCCTGCCACCTTTGGGAACGACCGCCATCCTCTGCCTGTTGACCCTGTGCCTGCCAATCGGCATATCGACGGTGCCCGCAGGCGGAGAGGGGACTCCCAGGACTACGGCCAGATATGTGCGCCCCAGGCTTCTATCCTCAAGCTGGGCGGCCAGTGCGCGATGCGCCCTGTCGGTTTTAGCCGCGACCATCAGTCCGCTGGTATCCTTATCCAAACGGTGGACTATACCCGGCCTCGCCACCCCGCCAATGCCGGAAAGCTGTCCCCGGCAGTGATGCAGCAATGCATTCACTAGAGTGCCTCTCCAGTTTCCCGCCCCCGGATGCACTACCAGACCGGCAGGCTTGTTTATCACCAGCAGGTGCTCATCTTCATAAACGATATCAAGGGGAATATCCTCAGGCTCTATCGACATATCCTCCGGAGGAGGCATTACCAGCGTTATCTGCCTTCCCGCGGCAATTTTCGCAGAAGGATCGCCAGCCAGTACCCCGTCAATTTCAACGTGCCCCCTTTCAATGAGGGTTTTCAGATAAGACCGCGATCTGCCCGCGCACAACTCCGCCAGCAACTTGTCGAGCCTGTGCCCTCCAAATTCCGCCGCGACTGTAAACTCCAGAAACTCGCCTTCTACTTCATCTTCAAAAATGCACTTGCCGCTATTCATTATATCTGCGCCTTGGAATGCATGGATCGCGGTAAGGATCAAGCGAGGGAGCAAAAATAATCCAGCCGTCATCCGTACGGTAATTATATGGATTATCCTCGTTGTCGGCCTTGAAGCTCTGACGCGCATAGCCGATTATCATGCGATGTTGCTTGTTATTGAGCTTTAGCTCGCGCATCCTGACGGATTTTCCTTCCAGATAAGGTTCATCCTGTATGATTACGCCGCGGGGAGTAAGGGTAAGCAGACGCACCATTTCCGGACGATCCTTGCCGTCATCCGAAATCGTGACAGTCTCCAGACCGGCGACAATCCTTCCATCCTTATAACCGATTACTTCCCTGCCGCTGACCTCATAATTTCTCACCGCCACAAACCTTTCCCATTGGGCGTCACCACTCTCGGTCTCGACTCTCATGACCCATGCCGATTGCTTGTAATCGCTCTCAAGTGGCTCCACATCCCCGATCACAACGAAATCGCCATCAGTAACCGGCGCCACTGCCCGGAAGCTGGCAGACAGTCCTCTGAGATACTGCTCGCTCCATGCAAGTCGTCCTTTTTCGTCCACCGCAACGATGAAGCCGGAGCGGCGGTATGAATCCACGTCAAAACTTCCTACAGCTATATAATAAGGGATGCCGCTCTCGTCATAAACAGTCGCTATGCCGTTAAAGCGGTTGTTTATTCCAGGCTTGTAACTTCGCTTCCAGCTGACCTTGCCTTCTTTGGATATAAGATAGATCACCCCGTGTTCCCGCCCCCTGTGTTTTTTATCGGCGGCGCGAACCGCCAGCACATAACCATCTCCCTTTGCCGGATCAGTGACGTCTTCTATGAACAGACTGTAATCCGGATCCGATATCACCACCTGCTTTTCAAGCTCGCCCTTTTCCGAATAATACCCAAGCCATATTTCTGATCCCTGCTTCCCGCTTGAATTTCCGAAAACCAGATACCCGCCGTCACGCGCCCGCAGTTTGTTCACGGTCACATTATCGGAAAATCCGTCATGACGGTTTTCCCAGACCATATGATTGCGGCGAGTAATATTAATCAGCAGAGGCTTCGTTTCTCGGGGACGGCCGTTCGGAAAAGTATAACCGGCAGCCACGATATTGTTATTGGGCAGCTCTATGGCGTCCATGAACCGCTCCATATGCTTCTCGCCGTAAACGTGATCCCAGACGTTATAATTGCCTTCGTAATAGTCCCTTAAAGTAATAATAACCTCAGGCGTTATCCCGCAAGATTGCGCCAAAGCAACAGGGGATAAGCCGAACAGCGACAATGCCATAAGCCATAAAAAGATGTAAAGTCTAACCTGGTTCATCTAAAAGGCCTGCCTTCATGAAGTACAAAGCAAGTGTAAGATTACCGGGATCCAAAGTCCATGAATGATATCCTTCCGAACCAAAGTGGTGAATCCAGAAAAGTCCTGATCGTGAGCGACGCATGGCACCCTCAGGTAAACGGAGTCGTTCGCACTTACGAATACATAGCCGAAGAGCTGGAGGCAATGGGCCATGACGTCAGGGTGATAGGGCCGGCCGACTTCCGTTTCTCGTTCCCCATGCCGGGATACGAGGAAATCAGTCTGGTCGTGAATCCCTACAACCGCCTGGTCAGGTTGATAGGCGAATACCGGCCTGATTACATCCACGCCGCTACCGAAGGCCCTCTTGGCTGGGCGACGCGCAGATATTGCATTAAGAACCGCAAACCCTTCACAACTTCTTATCACACCCAGTTCCCAGACTATTTCGCCAAGCGTGTAGCGAAATCGCTACCCTTCCTCTATCGGCACTCCCACAGCTTTGCCGTGAAATACGTCCGCAAATTCCATTCCCCGGCTCATGCCATGATGGTAGCGACCGCAAGCCTTGAAGCCGAACTCAAAAGCTGGAACTTCAAGGTTCGCATGTGTCCTTTTACCAGAGGCGTCAACACCAACATTTTCCACCCCGGCGAGAGCACCCTGTTTCATGACCTGAAACGCCCTGTCGCTATTTACGTCGGCCGCGTTGCCATAGAAAAAAATCTGGAAGCTTTTCTGGATATGGACTGGGAAGGGACTAAAATCATCGTCGGCGATGGCCCCTCCATGAAAGATTTGCAAAAGAAATACCCTCAGGCAATATTCGCCGGAAGGCAGGTGGGCCGAGATCTTGCTGATCATTACCGCTCGGCAGATGTCTTCGTCTTTCCCTCAAGAACCGACACCTTCGGAATTGTACTAATCGAGGCTCTGGCCTGCGGCCTTCCGGTCGCCGCTTACGACGTGATTGGCCCGAAGGATATCATCACCAGACCTTTTCTCGGTGTTCTCGACGAAAACCTGTCCAGGGCAGCCCGGCGTGCGATTGAATGCGGCAGCCCGGAAGAACGCAGCCGCCACATTCAGGAAAACTATAGCTGGCGTCTCGCCGCCCGGCAATTCATGGAAGCCTTCGTCTAGCGCAGATTATCGCAAATCAGACTTGATTGCAGACCGACAAGCGCAGGCTGCGGATGCAGGATTACAAAGGCGGGAACACCTTCCATAGTCTCCTTGAACCTGCCCTTGTCTTCGAACTCCTTGCGGAACGGTGATGTATAAAAATATTCGCCGAGCCTGACCACTATTCCTCCGGCGATATATACACCACGCCATGCTCCGGCGGTCATCACCAGATTTCCCGCCACCCGTCCGAGAATGGCCATCATCATATCGAGCGATTCCCGGCATAGAGCGCAGGAATTATTGATGCCGGCTGCACTGATCTCCGCCGCCTGCCGTTCGGGAAGGCCGCTACCATCGATAAGGCGCAAGGAGTTGTAAATATTCTCAAGCCCCTGTCCAGAACATACCCGCTCTGCCGATACATGGGAAAACCGGCTGTTCAGCAGCTCCATTACCTCGAACTCGCGGCGGGTACGCATGGGAACGGTCGCATGCCCCCCCTCACCCGAGACGACATAGTGACGCCCATCCCTGAAGACAAGGCACGCAGCGCCAAGTCCGGTTCCGGGCCCGAGAACGGCAATCTGCTGTCCGGCATCCTCTTTGATTATCCCTCCATGCTGCCTGACATCATTACTTTTGAGTCTGGGGATTGAAAGAGCCACAGCCGTAAAATCATTACAAATCCTGAAATCCTCAAACCCCAGTTCCCGTCCGAGATTTTTGATCGAGAAACTCCATGGTAGATTTACTGCAAAGAAAATATCGCCGTCCACAGGCCCGGCAATGGCGAAACCCCCCCTCCTGATACCAGACTGCCCGACTTGATCGAGATAAGCTTTCGCCATTTCCGCAGGCCCGGAGTAATCCTTGCAGCGCAAAATTCTTTCTTCATAGTAACCTGTGTCATCGGCGATGGCGAACCGCGCATTCGTGCCGCCTATATCGGCTATCAATCCATAACAATCCATCACATCCCCGCAATATTTCTGCTTTTGTAGTATATACTTAAAAAAGACCAACAACTTTTTCTGTAAAACGACCTCGAAAGACTGTGGAGCATTCCTATATAAATTTTGCACATTCATTTCGAAATGTGTTCAATTTTAATATTGTAAATTTGTGAGTACAAGACTTATGGCCCGCATCCTATTGGCAGAAGATGATTCCTCCATGCGTCACTTTCTCAACATGGCGCTCAAAAGAGCGGGACATGAAGTAATATCATGCAGAAACGGTATCGAAGCCCTTGAAAAACTACAAGAAGACCGCAAGTTCGACTTGCTGCTTGCCGATATAGTAATGCCCGGAATGGACGGTATCGAACTCTCGCAAAAAGCGGTGGTATTATGCGAGGATATCAAGGTTATGTTTATAACCGGCTTCGCCGCAGTCGCCATGGGTCGAAGAAATCCTGACCATCACTCGAATACCAGAATCCTTTCAAAACCTTTCCACTTGAAGGAGCTGGTGCATCAGGTCGGGGACATACTTGCAGCCTGATTGCCAAGCCGGGTCTAATGCCTTGCTATGACATAAACAGCATGTACCACGCCAGGCAGAAATCCAAGCAATGTAAGCAATATGTTCAGCCAGAAATGCCTGGTAAACCCGACTTCAAGCAAAACCCCCAGCGGCGGCAGTAAAAGCGCGAGCAGTATTTTGATCAAATCACCAAGCAAACTGTCTTTAGAGCGAGTAACAGCCATGTCGAACCCTTTTGAAATCCGTTTTCAAAAGTCCAATGAATAAAATCTCTTGAAGTTCAGTTTGGCTTAACAAGATAAATTATTCTTCTTCTCCGCCCCCGACGAGCAACCCCCCTGCCTTCGCCTGACGCTCGATATTAAAGGAGTTCGATATCATATTCTCCAAATTGTTCTTTCTGATTGTGGACTCGGATGACATGGTCTCGACAACAATGATATAACTGCGTCCATGAAAGTTATTGATATAAAACGATTTGACGAATTTGTAATTTATATCCGGAAAGCCTGGCGGAGGCATTATTTTGAACCAGTAGCGTTTGCCGCGGAATTCTCCTGCTGCTATTGGCCGCTGCACACCCCCGGAATTCACATGATTCCCGAAAACAAACTCGTTAAATCCCGTCTCCCTGATTAGCTCCTTGCCGAAATCATACAGGTAGGCCCTGAACAGAATGCTCTCGTTGTAAACCGGGTCAAAGAAATGCGCCGAGAGAGTCCTCAGCGTTCCGCTCTCGGCCAGTTCGGGTTCTTTTGAAAGATAGGGATGCGCCACTTTCGGAAGAAGGAAAGTAAAATAGCCGTTGGTGTCTATAGGATACTCCATCCAGTCCTGTTCGATAGTTCCCGGCTCGTCGTGTTCCCCCTTGAAAAAACTAAGCTGGCCAAAGAACTGGGCCGTCGAGGCGGTTCCAACATAATCGACCGGCGCAATAACCATCTGCTGGATTTTGGTAAGATTGTTGATATAAAACCTTGCTCTGATCCCGATCTTTTCTCCGTCTTTCTCAGGCAATTCAACCCATAGCTCCTTACCGGCAATGCCACGATGATCGATATCGAAACTATCTGTAACCTTACCTCCAAGTTTCTCATAATGCGCTTTATAACGCATTGCGGTATCGTCCAGATGTATTCTGATTTTTTCCGGTACGCGGATCGGCAACCCGTAACTCTGGTCTAGATGAATCAGATAGTGTTTCTCTTTGTCAGTCATCGGGATCTTTTCGGCAAGCCGCATTTCCTCATGGTGCAGAACCAGTGATGGAGATACGCGCATTTTCGTATGAATCATTTCCGGCTTCGATGGAAACTGAACAACGAACATTCCGGATTTACCACGAAAGCTCTCCCATACCTCGGCCCTGGCCAGGGCAACGAAAGAAATCAGCGCTATCAAGATTAAAGGAACAAAAGTTTTCTTCATTTAGTCACGAGGGCCATAAGCAATTAAGAAGAAGTTATATTCCTGATTAGTATATATTTCATATTAGAACAATACAAAGCCGCTTTAAAATTTTTGAATAATAATAAAACAAAACCCCGGTGCTAGTCCGGGGTTTGAATAAAAGAGGTAATTAAATGCCTGAAAGCTCTAGCCTTCACGATCACGACGCTTGCGTTCAAGCTTGCGCCAACGGCGTATGGACTCGGTCTTTTCGCGAGCCTTGCGTTCTGACGGTTTCTCAAAATTGCGGCGAAGCTTCATTTCGCGGAAAATCCCTTCGCGCTGCATTTTTTTCTTCAGGGCCTTGAGCGCCTGATCTACGTTATTGTCCCGTACGGTTACGCTAACCAATTAAAATCACCTCATTTCTGATCTATATTGCTTATCATCCCGTTAAACAGTATGAAAAGCTCCCAGCTTGGTAGCATTCGCTTGCAAATAATGCAAAGGAAAAATGGTTGTCTAGATATATATTCATAATATCCCTTTTTATCAAGGCTATGGCCGCTGCTTCTCTGATCGTTCCGGCCACTGCCCATGCCGCGGTCTCCAGGCATAATGCTAACGGCACGAATTACATTATCTCTACCGAGCACCCCGAGGCTACCAGGGCGGGCAGCGAGATCCTGAAAAACGGGGGATCGGCAGCTGATGCCGCCATCGCTGCTTATATTGTTCTTTCGCTGGTAAACCCTCAGACAGCAAGCCTTGCCGGAGGCGGCATAGTACTGCATTACCAGAACTCCTCGTCAAGGCTTGAAGTCTTTGAAGCCCTTGAAACAGCCCCCGAGCAGGCAGGCCAGTACCTTTTTATCGGCCAAGATGGAAGCCCGCTCAGCCTTAACCAGGCGATGGTCGGCGGCCGCTCCGTCGGAGTCCCCGGTATCCCGGCCCTTATCTCCATTCTTCACGAAAAATTCGGCAAAGTAAGATGGAGCGATCTTTTCACTTCCGCTCTGGTTCTCTCCGAAACCGGCTTCGAAATTACTCCGGAAGTTTCAAACCTGATATCCCAAGATGCCGCCTCCCTAGGCAGATATACCGAAGGCAGACAATATTTCCTGACAGCCTTCGGCAATCCTCGCAGCACCGGCGACAAGCTTGAGAACCCTGCCTACTCGGTTACCCTCAGGCAATTCATCACCGGCGGACACGATATTTTTTATCAGGAAGACTTTGCCAAAGACATTGTCATGGCGGTTCAGAAGAGAGCCCATGACAACCGGGGCCTTATGTCGATAGAAGACATAACCGGCTATATGGCCACCCGCAGCGATCCTTCATGCATCGCCTATCGCGGCAAGATGGTCTGCACTGCCGGCCCTGTTTCGTCGGAAGGGACATGGCTGCTCCAGACCCTTGGTATGCTCGAGAGATTTCAACTTGGAAAAATGAACCTTGAAAGCCCTGACCCATGGCACCTTGTCGCCCAGGCCTCGCGTCTTTCCTACGCCGACCGCTCGGCATTCATAGCTGACCCCGACTTCAGTATCCTCGACGCGCAAAGACTCCTGTCTCCCGACTATCTCGAAAAACGCAGCAGCCTGATATCCGCCGGGATAGTAAACTCCGGCCAACCCACTCCCGGCCAGCTTGCAAGAGCCTCTTTGACTGTAGATCCGAAAGAAACAGGTATTTGCGGAACCCCGATAGTCGCAGCCGACAGATACGGCAATTCAGTCATACTTATAGCCGGCATTCACAAGCCCTTCGGTTCCCGGCTGTTCGTAAACGGCATGCTTTTAAACAGCGCCCTTATCGATTTCTCTTTCGCCTCTTCCGGTGGTGATGGTTCTCCGGTATTGAACAAGGTCGAAGGCAAAAAGCGTCCGCGTTCGGGCATAGCGCCCGTGGCAGTGCTAGGCCCCGATGGCCGCCCCGAGCTTCTCGTCGCCGCTCCTGGCGGCAGCCGTAATGCGGCCAGAGTGCTGCAAAGGCTTCTGGCTTATATCGACTGGAAAGTTCCCGCCTCGGAACTCGCAAAACTGCCTGACTTCACCGCTCTTGACGATATTGAAATCTCGTCCGGCGGCCGTCTGGGAAGGTCGCTTGAGAAACTAGGTCATACCGTCAAATCAACGGATTTCGAAGGCGGCCTGATGATCATCGAATTAAAAGGCGGAAGCTTCAGCGGCTACATCTCACCCGTCAATGAAGGAATGATTCTTGCCGAATAACTACCCGACCCTCGCCCTAAGATTAAGGGCTGCATCAAGAAGGGCTTTGGTATATTCCTGCGCCGGGTTTTCGAAAATTTCGTCCGCCTTGCCGGATTCGACTATTCTGCCATCCTTCATCACCAGCAGATCATGCGCCATCGCCCTGACCACCCGCAAGTCGTGACTGATAAACATGAAAGCCAAACCATGCTCTTCCTGCAACTCGCGCAGCAGGTCTACGATCTGCGCCTGAACCGAAAGGTCGAGTGCTGAAGTAGGCTCGTCCAGCACAACGAATTTAGGCTGAAGCACCATTGCTCTTGCAATCGAAATGCGCTGCCTCTGTCCGCCTGAAAATTCATGGGGATAGCGATGCCTGGTATCGGGATCCATATGCACGTCTTCAAGCGCCTGCACCACCATCTCTTCGCGCTCTTTATCCCTTAACTCCGGCCTGTGGACTTTAAGTCCCTCGCCGATTATCCCGCCGACCGTCATGCGCGGAGAAAGCGCGCCGTAAGGATCCTGAAACACGATCTGCATCCGGGAGCGCAAAGGACGCATCTCCTTGCGACCGTAATGGGTAATATCTTCGCCTTCAAACCTTATACTGCCCTCGCCCTCAAGCAACCGCAGCAGCGCCAGCCCAAGCGTCGACTTGCCCGAGCCACTTTCCCCGACAACCCCCAGCGTCCTGCCGGCCCGTATCTCCAGATCGATACCGTCAACGGCACGTACCCACTCTTTCGGCTTGCCAAAAAACGTCTTTTTGCGCGGAAACCAGACCTTCACCCCGGCCCCCTTGATAATCAGGGGAGCATCTTTCGAAGGCTTCGTCGCAAGCCCTTTCGGCTGTGCCGACAAAAGTGTTTTTGTATATTCATGCCTGGGCTTTGCAAAAAGCTTTGTTGCGGTATTCTGCTCCGCTAGTTCCCCATGCCTCATTACACAAACCCGGTCTGCCATCTTCTCGACTATTGTCAGATCATGGGTAATCAGCAACATCGCCATATGCAGCCTCTCCTGAAGATCTTTCAGCAGCTCCAGAATTTGAGCCTGTACGGTGACATCGAGCGCGGTTGTAGGCTCGTCGGCGATCAGGATGTCGGGGTTGTTCGCAAGCGCCATCGCGATCATCACCCTTTGCCGTTGTCCCCCTGAAAGTTCGTGAGGATAAGCTCCCATTCTGTCCTTGAGCATCGGCAACCCGACCATCTCCAGAAGATCGGCTGCCCTGTCCCGCACATCCTTCCTTTCCAGGCCCTGGTGAACTTCCAGCACCTCCCCCAGCTGCTTCTCGATTGTGTGCAGCGGGTTCAGCGAACTCAATGGCTCCTGGAATATCATCCCTATCCGCCTGCCTCTTATCGACCGCAGTGTTTTGGCATTGGCTCCGATTATCTCCTGACCGTCGAACACAATTGAAGAGTCTGCCGTATGCGAAGCCAGAGGATAGGGGAGAAGCTGCATAACCGACAACGCGGTAACCGACTTGCCAGAACCGCTTTCACCGACAAGCGCCATAGTCTCTCCTTTGCGGATATCAAAGGATATATTGTCGACAGCCCGGAAAACGCCTGAAGGCGTTTTGAAGTCCACGCAAAGATTATTAATCCGAAGCAAAGCGTCTTTCATAGGCCAACAGAATATAGAGCTGCGCTATCCCACGCAAGGATTTGCGCCGATCCAGAAGAAGGGAAATCCTTGCCCGGATTCCTCGCACCTCTATACCCGCGGCGCCCCGGAAGGCGAGCTGATCTGCGTGTATCCGGATAAAGCGTCGGCTTGGTGGAGCCCGGACTGACCCTGTGGTCGTCCGGGCAATTAGCTTTAGATGGGTTGCGGTACCTGAACGGGGGGCTTTGTCTCCGGAGGAGGTGCCTTGGGCGCTGTATCCGGAGCCTTCTCCGTGGGAGCTTCCGCTCCCGGTTTTGCGGATCCATCGAACTTCTCACGCAAGCTTTTTCCCTCTTCCCTGTGCTCCTTACGAAGCTCTTTACTCTGCTCATGAAGTAGTTCGCGCAATTCCCTTTCCGCTTTCCTGACGGCATCTTTATCGTTAGGATCCACTTTTGTTTCCCCTGCCTTCAGAGCATCCCTAAAAGCTTTGGAGACGCTTTTTTGTTGTTCCCTGAGCTCCCTTCGCTCATCGGCATGCTCCCTTCGCAGATCTTTTCGTTCTTCCCGGTAATCTTTTTCCGAGGTTGAATTATCTGGCTCAGCCATTTTTAACTCCCTTGCCGGTTAATTATGTTAATTATACCAGAACCTCGCCGCCACTAACAAATATTAGTAACAAGCTATTGATTAACTTTATATTATTCTACATCCCATGCCGCTGAAGCGGCGAGGCGTTGGACTGATGTGTTTGATTTGGCTAAACAGGTTTGACCGCTTCCTGGAGCCATAAGGCAGTTTCCTGATCCAGATCCTTGCTAAACAGTTTCCACATGAAACCGTGATAGCCGTTGATCCAGTCCTTTTCCTTAAGATCAAGAAGATCAGGATCAATAAGCTTGCGGTCGAACGGTACGAGAGTAAGCGTCTTGAACTTAAGCATCTCCATTCCGATCTGGTTTATCCGCCCGGTTCGCTCGGCCAGAACCAGATTCTCGATCCTGATGCCGTAAGCGTTCTCGCGGTAAAATCCCGGCTCGTTGGAGAGGATCATCCCGGCGCGTATCTTCTCGGTTCCTCTCGGGGAAAGCGAAGCCGACTCCTCATGAACCCCGAGAAAGCATCCGACCCCATGCCCGGTTCCATGCGGATAGTCGATGTCGTTTTCCCAAAGCGGCTTTCTCGCGAAAGCGTCTATCTGCGCACCCGGCGTTCCTTCAGGAAAAACAGCGTCTGCAACGGCGATATGACTTTTAAGGACAATCGTATAATGCCTTCGCATCTCCTCGCTAGGCTCTCCGATCGCAATCGTCCTGGTCACGTCCGTTGTACCCTCCTCGTATTGCGCTCCGCTGTCGAGCAGCAGCAGGCTGCCTTTTTGCAGATTTTTCGAAGTCTCGGAAGTCGCGCGGTAATGAATGATCGCCCCATTCGCCTCAAATCCGGCAATCGTGTCGAAACTCGGCCCCTGGTACCGGGAATCGAGCGCGCGAAACTCCTCGAGCTTATCGGCGATAGTAATTTCGTTAATGCGCTCGTCCGGAATATTCTGCCGCTCCAGCCATGAAAGAAATCTGACAAGCGCCAGACCGTCTCGCTGATGCGCGGTGATCATCCCCTGCTGCTCCGCCTCTGTCTTGATCATTTTCAGACTGATGCACGGATCGTCGCTATCTCTGACCCTCGCCCCCGCCCGTTCCAGCGCGCTCCTGAACCAGGATGGCGACCTTTTGAAATCAAGCAGCACCGGCTTTCCGGCCGCCCTGGCATCCTGCGCCAGACGCTCGACTTCATGCCCGAGCGCCTGCGGCCCTATCGTTCTGACGCTGTTGCCCAGAGCCTTGTGGACTTCCGGTGGAATACGATCTGCTTCGACGATCCATTCCACCTGCACGGGATCGGTTCTTATCATCGCAAATGATAGAACAACCGGCGTATGCTTAAGATCTTTGCCCCGTATGTTAAGCAACCAGGCAATTGAATCCGGCAGGGTTAGGATTCCGGCAAACCCTCCCGCCTCGCGTATGGAATTAACGGTCTTAATCAGCTTTTCCTGAGATGACATTCCGGCTAGATTATCGGGATAAAGACGAACCGCATCACCGGGCGGCGGCGGTCTGTCCGCCCATAATTTGTCTATCAGGTTTTCCTCGACCGGCCTGAAAGCAATTCCTTTATGCCCCAGCTTCTCCTCGAACTGCTGGATCTGAAGCGGCGAGTGAAGCCATGGATCGTATCCGATCACCCCCCCTTCCTTCATGTTATCTCCGATCCATTGGGCAACCGGAAGCCTTGTAGAGTCCTCGCATTCGTAAAGCCTGGAATTCGTCTGCTTCCTGACCTGAATGCTGTAGCGGCCATCGGTGAGTACTGCCGCCTTGTTATGAAGGACTGCCGCAATCCCTGCCGATCCTGTAAATCCGGTAAGCCATGCAAGCCTTTCGGCGCATTCCGGAACTTCCTCGCCCAGATGCCTGTCGGCTCTTGGTATTATAAATCCATCGAGCTTTTCCTCTGTCAGCAACTCTCGCAGGCGGAAAAGGCGGCTCTCGGCATTGTCTTCAACTTTTCTCATAAAAAGAAATCTAGTACCATTTCAGATTGTTGACACTTGTTTTTTTGTACTATCCTTTCTCCATAATGGCAGACGACACCGGCCACATAATCGTTTTCGGCAATGAAAAAGGCGGATCAGGAAAATCCACTGCGGCAATGCATGTGGCGATTTCGCTGCTGCGCCTTGGCTACAAGGTCGGAACGATTGACCTTGACGCCCGCCAGGCGACCATGACCCGCTACATGAGAAACCGCTTCAAATTCGTTGAGCGTACCCGCACCCCGACCCCCATGCCCTCACACATGGCCATTACCAGAAGCGAAGCATCCACTGTGGAGCAGCAACAAGTGGAAGAATACGAGTTTCTCATGCTTGCCCTCGGAGAACTGAAAACATTTTGCGATTTCGTCGTCATCGACACTCCCGGCTCCGACTCACATCTTAGCCGCATGGCTCACAGCTACGCCGACACCCTTCTGACACCTCTCAACGACAGCTTCATAGATCTCGACCTCATCGCCGATATCTGCCCGGCAAGCTTCAAAATCCTCGGCCCGTCGATATACACGAAAATGGTCTGGGAACAAAAAACCCTGAAGGCGGAAAGGGAGGGCGTTGAAATGGACTGGATAGTAATGCGAAACCGCATGACCCATATCGACGCGCGCAACAAACGTCAGATCACGCAGTTGCTGGAACTTATGTCGGAAAGATTTGGCTTTCGCCTCGCTCCCGGTTTCGGCGAGCGCGTCGTCTTTAAGGAACTGTTTCTTAAAGGCCTGACTTTAATGGACATTAAAGAAGACCCGGAAATGCCGCTTACCCTCTCGCAACTTTCCGCAAGGCAGGAAGTTAGGCAACTGGTAAAGGCTATCGCCCCCGAGAGAATTAAGGGCTTTAGAAAACCGCCGGAAGATTCCCATTTTTTCATATAAAAACGAGGAATCTTGCTTTTGACTGAAAAAAATGCCAAATATTCCCGGCATAAAACTGGAAAGGTGTGAAAGAGTGTCGAACTTCAAACGCGTACGTAAAGCTGTATTCCCTGTGGCCGGTCTTGGCACCAGATTCCTCCCCGCGACCAAGGCGATGCCCAAGGAAATGCTCCCCCTCGTCGACCGCCCGCTGATCCAGCACGGCGTCGACGAAGCCAGAGCCGCAGGCATTGATGAATTCGTCTTCGTGACCGGCAGGCATAAAACCCTGCTCGAGGAACATTTCGACTATCAGGCGGAACTGCTGCAAACGCTTGAATCCAGAGGTAAAAAAGATCTGGTCGAAAAAGTCCGTCAGGCAGAAATCCCCGACGGCAGCCTTTTCATGACCCGCCAGCAGCACCCGCTGGGCCTCGGCCATGCCATCTGGTGCGCCCGCCACGCCATTGGCGACGAGCCTTTTGCGGTAATTCTGCCCGACGATGTCGTCCTCGGCGAAAAGGGCTGCCTCACCCAGTTGATCGAGGCCTATGAGGAAAAAGGGGGCAACCTTGTCGCGGTGATGGACGTCCCTCGCGAGGACACCGCCAAATACGGAATTCTCGACACCGCGAGCGACGACGGCAAATACGCCGAAATCAGGGGGCTCGTCGAAAAGCCGAAACCGGAAGAAGCACCGTCCACGCTCTCCATCATTGGCCGCTACATCCTCCAGCCGGAAATCTTCGAATATCTGGCATCCTTCGAAAAAGGTGCCGGCGGAGAAATACAGCTCACCGACGCCATGGCCAAACTGATCGGCAGGCAGCCTTTCCACGGATTGCGCTTCGAGGGAACACGCTACGACTGCGGAAGCCGTCTCGGCTTCGTTCAGGCCAATATTGCTTTTGCGATGCACGATCCGGAAATAGGCAATGACGTCCGGGAGTTCGTAAACAGCTGCAAGTCGTAATAACTATAGCGGAGGCGGGATGATGGAAGGACTTAAAAAGGAACCCTACCCCCCGCGTCCGCATGAATTTCATCCATCGGTGCTTCGCGAATACGACATCCGCGGCAAGGTAGGAATTACCCTGTCTCTCAATGACGCCTTCGCTCTCGGCCTTGCCTTCGGCACTAGGATAAGACATCTGGGCGGCAGTAGCGTTTGCATTGGCTATGACGGCAGGCACAGCTCCCACGACCTTGCTGGCGCCCTGTCCCGCGGCCTTCTTATGACAGGCGTTGACGTGGAAAATATCGGCCTCGGCCCCAGCCCGATGCTCTACTTCGCGGTCAAGGACAGGAGATCCGATGGCGGCATAATGGTAACCGGTTCTCACAATCCTCCTGAATACAACGGGTTCAAGATAACCACGCAAAGCGGCCCGGTTTTTGGCGAAGGCGTCCGGGAACTTGGAGAAATTGCCCTTTCCGGCAACTTCGAAACCGGAACCGGAGAAGGCAAACTCTTACATATTGATATAAAACAATCCTATCTTAGCCGCCTTCTGAGGGACTTTCATGGCAAAAGACCCCTGAAAGTGGCCTGGGACGCAGGCAACGGTGCAGCAGGAGCGCTTCTTCCCGATTTCGTCTCCAGACTCCCCGGCAGCCATTTCCTGCTCTTTGAAACGGTGGACGGAAGCTTTCCTAACCATCACCCGGATCCGACCGTCGACAAGAATCTCGAAGACCTCCAAAATCTGGTTCGCAAGCAGAAATGCGATCTCGGTATCGCTTTCGACGGCGACGCCGATCGTATCGGCGTGGTCGATGAAAACGGCAAAGTCATCCGCTGCGACACGCTGCTCGCCATTTACGCGAAGGAAGTGCTTGCCTCTCATCCCGGAGCCACAATAATCGGAGACGTCAAATGCAGCCAGGTGATGTTCAATCAAGTCGCCCGCCTCGGCGGTAATCCGGTAATGTGGAAGACCGGCCATTCGTTGATCAAATCGAAAATGAGCGAGACCGGAGCCCTTCTCGCCGGAGAACTGAGCGGGCATATTTTCTTCGCCGACAGATACTACGGCTTTGACGACGCCCTGTATTGCGCCGTCAGGCTCCTTGGCATCCTTTCTGAAACTGAAGGCCCGCTGTCATCACTTCTCTCGCATTTACCGGACATCTACAACACTCCAGAATTGCGCTTCGAAGTTGACGAAAACGAAAAATTTGATCTTGTCGAAAGACTGGCCGCAGACCTGAAAAATCGCCAGAACCCGGATTTCAGTCTCAACACCATCGACGGAGTAAGAGTAAGCACCCCCGATGGATGGTGGCTCCTGCGCCCTTCGAACACCCAGAACGTGCTCGTTGCCAGAACCGAAGCCTCCAGCAGAGAAGGCATCAGCCGCCTTAATGACATGGTGGCAAGGGAAGTCAAAAACCTCGGCTACGACATTTCATTTCCCTGAAAGCAACCCGCCAAGGTTAGCCTTTTTAAGCATGCCGCCAAACCAGTTGATGCTCTCCCCCGGCATTCTGCATATCCTGGCATCGACCTTTGCCCCGACTATATTGCCAGGGACATAGAGGATTATCTTGTCAATTTCGCTCTTCTTCGCCTGATTGAATGAAAGATAATACTCTCCGTCCGGAGGATATCTCTCCTCTCGCCTGATCCTGATTTTCTCCCTGTCCTTGCGGTACAGCAGATCGAAGGTCAGATATTTCCTTACCGGCCTGTCGAATTTCACATAGAGGTAATATTTTTCGCCGCTGATTTTTTTATCTCCCAGCCGATCCAGAATAATGATCGAATTGTCTCTGATCTCGACGCCTTTCCGCTCCGCAACCGCATTCCCTTCACAATCGCCATAAGCCGCGGGAATGGCCTGACGAAAGAAGCTGTGCCGGGACGAAATGTCGTAATATCCCGGCACTTCCCAAATGGCGATCTTCGCAGGCTTCCCCTTAAAATACCCGGAATTTAGATAGGATATCATCGCCGTATCCAGCCCTCCCCCCGAAACCGACATGTTTATAACATCGGCTTCCAATGCTTCCCGGAGAAAACCGTGAAAATTGGCGAAAGAAGGTTCGGGCGTCGAATTGCTGGTGCCAAGCAGAACGATCTCCGGATTCTCCATTTCTCCGAACAGCGCGCCAGCCTCCTGCGCCATATCCGTCCTGACCGTGTTGAAAATACGTATCGTCTCGGGAGGCTGCCTTGTACCGCAAAGATCGCTGAACACTTTCCTGGAAACCCCTTCGAACTCATAAGGCCCCAGATCGTCTGTCTGCCATCCGACTTTTTCGGCATCGCGGTAACCGGGCATCGTTCTTATATATTCGGCCACAGCCATAGCGGCTGTTTTCGCTCCGTAAGAATTCCAGTGATGGTCTCTTTTATAAAAGAAAGGTTCGTTCTCCTTCACGGGAGGGAGCGAAACCACATGCAACCCCTCGTCCCGAAGCCTGCGAACCACCGTATTATAATTCGCCCAGACCCTTGCAGGATTATCAAGCCCGAAACGAACCGCATCCTCTTCCCGAAGCATGTCGGCATGCATCAGTCCCTTTGCGGGTGTGAGCAAAATTACGAGATCCATGCCCCTCGCCTTGAGAGCATCCCTCAGCTTTTTGATATTTTCTATTCCTGCTCTGGTGAAGGAAAAGTCAGTAGTCAGATCGCTCTCGCTGCGAAAAATCCATCCGTCTTTACCCGGCAGAAGCATTTTGTATGATTGATAGCCGCGCTGATCGTACAAGCTCTCGTCCGCCATCGCCTCGCAAAAAATTCCGCCGATATCCTCCGAAGCGACAGCTGGCGCCATAAGGCTCATGACTAGGACGAAAACCGCCAAGATAACAGACTTCATGCCTGATCCCCTTTGGCCTTCTTCGATCTGCCCGCCTCGAATTCGACGGCAAGATAGCGCTCCGGTATTTCCCAGACGACAAGCCTAGGAGGATTCACGGCAAAGGACTGATCCATCAGATAATTTTCCATTGTAATAAATGGCCCCCGTCCCTCATCCGCCACATTCAGCACTTCGGCACCCGCTGCTTCCCTCATGAAACCCGCAAAGTTCCAAAGCTTGTTGGCGCTATAACTCGTGCCCACCAGCGCCAGCGGAATTTCTTCGTCTTCAAAAAGCGCCTTTTCCGGCAGGCTTTTATCCATCGCCCCTTCACCTTCGGTTTCTATGGTTCTGAACTTCGGCAGATCATCTTTTTCCGGCCCGATCACCTCTGCAAGGATCCCGAGCGGCAAATACCGCAACAGATCTCCCTTATGAGAAACCGTTCGCTCCCGGTAAGAGGAAAAACCCTTTTTTTCCCATGAAAGTTCCGGAAACTGCCTGCGCGCTTCCTGCATAACCGCATATGCCGCGATCCGCGCCCCGTAAGGCGACCAGTGCGTATCAGTCTTTAAAAACAAACGCTGATCGCTCTTGTCGCGCTCAAAACTCCCGGCGATATCGGCAACAGCTATCCCTCTGCCTTCAAGCATGTTCTTGAATTGCGGGTAGATTTCGCGGTTATACGCAGGAAACTGGTGCCCTCCTAGATGCGCTTCATATATGCGGGCCTTGGAAGGCAAAAGCGCAATCACCAGACGCACATTCCTGCCTTTGAGAAATCGGTTAACTTCTTCAATGTAATCAAGCTTTTCCCTTATCCGGAATTCCGCTTCCGGATAGAAATCGAACTCTTCGCTTGTGAAGAGCCATCCGTCCCTCCCCACGACAACCCCTTCTTTTCCCTCGCCGAACAGGGCAAAGTTAAGAACTCCCCAAGTCCCGATACTGGGCTTGTACAAGCACAATGTTTCATTGAATTTTTTTTCGTACAATGCACTCCACTGGCCGTTGATCAGTTCGCCAATAGCCACTTCCTGCACCTTCTTTTTCGTCTGCCATACATCGGCAAAAGCCGCTACCCCTGCCGCCAGCAGGAAGATAATAATAAATTTGCCTGAAAAGTAATTCTCCCTTCGCTTCATGTACCCCTCGCGCGTTCAGGAACCAACCTCTTACAACGCGCGTTACCTCGCTATGGTTTCGCATTTGAACTGATCCCGAACCAAAGAACCCGAAATGAATGAAAACCGGCCAAGGGAGCTAATATGAGAATCAGCGTTTTCGGAATTGGCTATGTTGGCGCCGTAACTTCGGCATGTCTGGCCGATTCAGGCCACGAGGTAATCGCTGTCGATACCTCCGCGATAAAGGTCGCCTGCATCAACGAAGGACGCAGCCCCATAGTCGAAAAGGGCCTTGACGAACTCCTGAAGAAAGCCGTCTCGCAAGGACTCCTGAGTGCGACGGAAGATCATGAATATGCGGTGCGCAATTCTGAAATATCTCTGATATGTGTCGGAACCCCGAGCCGTAAGGACGGCTCTCTGAACCTCGATTACATCAAAACCGTGTGCGCGCAGATTGGAACTATCCTGCGCGGTAAAAACGACTTCCACACGGTGGTTAACCGCAGCACGGTACTGCCCGGCACCCTGATGAACGTTATCAGACCGATACTGGAGAAGACCTCGGGAAAGATTGCAGGCGAGGATTTCGGCCTTGGCAACAACCCGGAATTCCTGCGCGAAGGTACGGCAGTGCAGGATTACCGCGAGCCTACCCAGATCGTCGTCGGAGCGACCGACGAACATACCGCCGAAATTATTCTAAGAATGTATGAGGGCATCGAATCCCCTCGCTCCGTAACCGACCCAGGCACTTCCGAAGGAGTTAAATACGTCAGCAACGCATGGCGCGCCGCCAAGGTCAGCTTTGCCAACGAGATCGGCAACATGCTGAAGCGCCACGACGTCGACAGCCACAGGGTAATGAAAATCTTCTTTATGGATAACCGGATTAACATGGGGCCAAGCTTTCTCGTCCCTGGCTTCGCCTTTGGCGGTTCCTGCCTGCCAAAAGACGTTCGCGCCATCCGCGCCAGCGCCAACGACAAGGGACTGGCGACTCCGCTGTTCGACGCCATCCTCGAAGCCAATAGCACGCAGGTCGCCCATGCTTTTGAAATGATTGAAAACACCGGAATGAAGAATGTCGGCCTCCTAGGCCTGAGCTTCAAACCCGGCACCGACGACCTCAGGGAAAGTCCTTTGGTGACGCTCGCATCAATGCTTCTGGATAGCGGTTATAACCTCAGGATATACGATCCCTGCGTCTGGAAATCCCGAAATATGAATGGGCCTAACCGGGAATACATGGATCAGCGAATACCACAGATCTCGGCATGCCTTACAGGCACCCCTCATGAACTTTTGGAAAACTCGGATATCTTCGTAATCGGAAACGGCACGAAAGAATTTTCAAAAATTATCGAACAAACAAAGCGTGATGCCCCCATAGTCGATCTCGTCCGTCTGAACGGCTCTTATGAGGACAGGGAATCCTATGCAGGAATATGCTGGTGAATAAGTGAAGACTGTATGGAAGCGCAAACAGAAAGACAATGGCCGATAAAACGCAAAGCTGCCCATACGATAAACCCCTCGAAGGCGCCGCCGGATTTGCCGTCTTCACAGTCTTGCTGGCAGGAGCCTTTCTCGCGCTTCCTCCGGTCGCCTTCGACCCGGGCTCGGAATTTTTCCTGTTCAGTATCGGCTCGCTTGCACTCTGGCGATACCTCTGGGCTGCGCTCAACTTTGCGCGCTCGGTGATTTACCGCAAACTGGTATTCCCTGCATGGCGCGATGAAGTAAACGCTAATCAACAGGAACTGATGCCTTCAAAGATTTATATACTGCTCACCGGCTTCCGCATAGACGCCGGAGTAATGACCCGCTCCGTCTCCGCCGCCATCTCGGAAGCAAGCCGTTGCGGCGTTCCGGTAACCATAGTCGCCTCGATCGTGGAACTCGGCGATGAATATCTGGTGCGAACAATCTTTCGTATCCTTTCTCCGCCCGATAGCATCGAAATGAAAATCGTGCGTATTCCCGGCACCGGCAAGCGTGACGGCCTCGCCCAGGGTTTCCTGGCCATTTCCAGAGACTTGCCGCCCGAAGACGCGGTTGTGGTGCTTATGGATGGTGACACGGTTCTGGAACCGGAAACCTTGCGCAAATGCGCCCCTTTCTTCAAACTCAGGCCAGATCTCGGCGCTCTCACTACCGATGAGTTCAGCGAAACCGGGGATGCTGACCTGATGCGGGAATGGCACAATCTCCGCTTCGCCCAGCGTCATATATTAATGAGCTCCATTTCGCTATCCAAAAGACTGATGACGCTGACCGGTCGCATGTCGATGTACCGTGCCGATATCATCACTCACCCCGGCTTCATCAAAAACATGACAGGCGACCACCTAGACCACTGGCGTCTGGGCAGATTCAAATTCCTGACCGGCGACGACAAGTCTTCACTCTACTGGGTAATCGCCAAAGGCTATGAACATATTTACATACCCGACGTATCTGTAACCACCATCGAGGAAAACCGGGGGGGGAACTTTCTAACCGGAACGACGCTACTGATGTTCCGCTGGTTCGGCAACATGCTCCGTACCAATTCCAGGATCCTGAGACTGGGGCCGGATCGAATGCCGCTTTTCGTCTGGTGGGCTTTCGTCGATCAAAGGCTGTCAATGTGGACAACGCTTGCCGGCCCGGTGTTCGCATTCATGCTGACATTGGTATACGGGCCGGTAATGATCGCTTACTATATTGTATGGGTTCTGTTCATCCGCTGGATCATGACCCTGATGATCTGGACAGTAAGGCCCAAAGTGAGCTGGCTGTATCCGCTGCTGCTTTACTACAATCAGATCTACGGCTCGGCGCTGAAAACCTGGGTTCTCTTCCGCCTTGACCGGCAGTCCTGGACAAGAACCAGCGTCAGCATGCAGCGCGGCCTCACATACCGGGAGAGCCTTTGGAATAATTTTAGCTCCCACGCCCTACATGCCACCGCCATCATCGTCTTCATCTGCGCGATCGGCCTCGCCACGCAAGCTCTGCATATTCCCGACGCGACACTGAGGATGTTGACAGGATGGGATATACAACTAGTAAAAAAAACCCCCGCCATGAATAATCCATGACAGGGGCAAGTCAGTGGGTAACCCCAAGACCTAGGGCTGGCCCGTGAACATCGTGATATCAGCCTCGGCACTCTGAATAATCTCCAGGGCTGAAGATCCTCCCTCCGGCTGCGCGCCGCCAGTTGAGATAGCAGCAGGAGCTATTTCGCCAAACCCGCCTGCCGCAAGCAGATCCCCGAGATCAGCTTTTGATAGAATATCCTCATACCCCGAATTCATGGTCACATCTTTTGTCTCCGGCGCAGCCTCTCTGCTCTGGCCGTAAAGAAAATCCATTCCATCATCGCCGTACAAAGGCTCGCTCGCGGCGAGATACTTCGGACTGCCCTCAGGAATTACTACCGGCTTGTTGAACAGGAAATTTGCCGCGTTAAGTTTCGATGCCGCAACGCCCTGAAGATCGGCAAGCACCTCCCCATCGACTGTAATGCGCGCTCCGCCCTCTCTGGCGCTAATAACTACACTGCCAAAGCTCGATGCTTTGAACCCGTTAAGCACAATGCTGTCCAGATACGGATTGAAGTCGGATATCGTATCGCGCCCGTCGCCGGGTTCGAATACAAATCTGTCCCTTCCGCCTCCGCCACTGACTCGATCATAACCCTTGCCGGCAAAAATCACGTCGTCTCCGGAGCCGCCGTAAAGCTCGTCCTTCCCTCCTTTGCCAACAAGCGTCGAACCCGAATTCCACGCATAAATCACATCGGCCTTGGAAGATCCTGTAGCTGTTCCGAATACGGTCGAATTAAGTACGTGGCTTGCCTCATTGATATCGCCTCCGGTAGCCGGGTGCTTGCTCCCTCCCGGTGAAACAACTCGCCATGTCTCCCCGCTATCGCCGCTATCGTAAAGCATGCGCTCTACCACAACACGGTTTCCGTAGTCGTCGCCGCCATGGTAATTGATATCTCGATTGGTCTCGATCACATGAATCCTGTTGCCGGTCTCCGAGTGCCAGCTTGAGAACGTTACGGCATGCCGGACGTTGAGGATCTGCATATTCTCAAAAACACCGTTATGCGTCTCGGCCAGATGCAGCCCGTATCCATCTCCCGTAGCCCCCTTGTTATGGGCCCCATCGGAGTAATATCCATCCAGCGTCGGCCTCAAATTGGTGCGTAACTCAATATGGTGCGAAGGCGCATTCACAATCGCTATATCGCTGAGGTCGGTTCCCACAGTCTTGGAAACGTTCAATGCAATAGAACCCAGATAGCCGCTTTGACTGTTCCCAAAATAATCATGATCCGGATCAGGCAGATCATAGGTAATCTTCAGGCCATGGACATCGACGTTTCTCAAAGGAACGATACGGGATACCTCGGTAATGCCTGACTGGGAGTCATGGAGTATTGGCGTTTTCAACGTCACCCTGTTGCCGCTGATGGATTTGATTTCCGCGAGCGTTTCGTGCAAGGGCTGTGTCTCCTGATAACTCGTTCCGATCACGTTCTCCCATCCATGGGATTTCAGGAAGGCTTCCGTGTTCTGTTGCTGGATATTAAGCATATCGCCAGCCTTAAGTCCGCTGGTGCCGGAAAGAGTAATGGTATAATCCCCGGCCTTTGCGCTTGCTGTCAGCTTCGCTTCAAAGCCGTGATCCTGCTTCCCGGTAATATCGATTGCGTTATCACCGGTTGGCGGCATATCGAATTTCAGGGTAGTCCTACCGCTTCCCGCACCCCTGATGGTTATGTTGCTATGATTGACCGTCAATGTATCGGCAATGATATGAGTGCCTGGAGCAAAAAAGACCGTAGCGCCCCTTGATGCATCGTTTATTACTTTCTGTATGTCCTGCGTCCTTGCTCCCGGCGAGATGGCATAGGTATTCGTGGCGGAATTATACTCCACCGAACGGTATAAAAGAGTCATACTAATCAACCTCAAAAGTGAGAAATGTGGTTGCCGCTCAAGCTGGAATCGCGGCAACTGTCAGTTATCTGGCTTTATATTTCAGTCTAGAGACTGGCTGCTGATAGTATCAAACTTTGGCCCGGGCCTCGCCCAACGAACCTGTGGATAAGTGCTATTGGCGCAGTTATTACAAACGATTATCCAGATGGTCGCTTTGCAGGATCACGCCCCGCCTCTTCTTTCAGAAAAAATTTTTCTATTTCTATGGAGCAAAAACCTAACTGTCAGGCGTTAACAACTTGTACTGCATGACAGGCATCTAGCGGCAGTCGTTATGGGAGATTACAAATAAATGGCAATATCTTCGAAAGCCGCGAAAAAAAGTGGCAAAAAAACCGCCAATGAGAATCTTGGGCCAGATATCGTACATGAATCGGAAGTGCAGAGGCAGCATATCCGGGTAAAAATCCGCGCCAAAGCCCAGATCGGAGGAAAAATATATGATATCAACAACTTATCTCCGGGCGGCTTTCAGGTAACGACCGAAAAGTCTTTGCCGGTAGAAAGAAAAAAAGGTGATATAAGAATTGTACTTCCCTTTGAGACCTTTACCTTGCAATTCGGTGCCAGAGCCCGACAGATATACCACAATAGCGAAACAGAAACCTCGGGACTCCAGTTCACCGAACTGAACACTTCACAGATTTCTCTTATTAATTATATGGTTAAGTCTTGTCTTGCGGGACATATAATTTCTGAGGGCGATATTATCAGTATAGTCTCCCGCGACAATTTCACAAAAACAAGGCAATCAGTATCCAGACAGAAACAGGGGCTGGGCACTTTCCTGAAAAGGGTAATTCCGGTGATACTTATACTCGGAATCGGAGCCGCCAGCCTGATGTTTCTATCCGGAAATCTTTTTGAGAGAACCGCAGTAATCAAGTCGTACCATGGTCAGGTCAGAGGCGAGCAGATCAGCGTCCGCACCTTTGCCACTGGGCTTTTCCGCACAATCCTCGACCCAGGAGTCCTGCAGGTATCGGCGGGTCAGCCGATCGGCGTAATAGAGCCTGCCACCCACCGGACAGGAGAGTATGTGAAAGAGGAATGGATTATCAAAAGCCCTTGCGACTGCTATATAGTCGAAAGGCTTGCCAAAGACGGTGAATTCAGGAGCATCGGCGAACCCATCTTTTCGCTCACACCCATTGCCTCGGCCCCCATGGTAACGACATTGCTTCCGGCAAAAGATTCGATGCGCCTGCGCCTGCAGGACGACGTCAACATTAACATAGCCGGAGAAGGCGTTTTTATTCCCGGGTATGTGGACAGTTTCCGCAACCTGGGCTCTGCAAGTTACACAAGCGTGAATATCCGCCCGAAAGACAGGCTGCCTGTCGAAATGATCGGTCGGCCTGCTTATGTTGAGTTCCTGGCAAGGTAGTCTTCCAGCTGATCGTTTTGAATTGCGACAAACGAGGATATCGAATGAATAAAATTATACCTGTTATACTATGCGGCGGCTCGGGAACCCGCCTCTGGCCGCTTAGCAGAGCGCAAACGCCAAAGCAGTTTTTCCGATTGATGGACAACCGTTCGCTGTTGCAGATAACAGCCACAAGAACGCTGGCAATAACCGAGGCTCCGGAAAACCGGATAGTGACAGTAACTCTATCCTCCCTGAAAGCCGAAACCATCAGCCAGCTGAATGAAATTTCCCCCGACCTTGGCAGACACGTTCTTGGAGAACCCAGCGCCCGGAACACTGCCGCCGCCATCGCCTACGCTGCGAACTATGTCCGGCGTCATTTCGGAGACGACAGCATTCTCTGGATCTTGCCTGCCGACCATTATATCGGCGATGAACAAGCCCTGAAGGATGCTCTGGCGGAAGCCGTATCTATCGCTACCGGCGAATATTTGGTCGTTTTCGGCATTGAGCCCACAAGAGCGGAAACCGGCTATGGATATATCCTGAAATCGGAAGCCATTCAGAATTCGACCGGGCATCTGGTAGAAAAATTCGTCGAAAAACCAAACCAGGACGTTGCCGAGGAATTCGTAAATTCCGGCCTTTATCTATGGAACAGCGGCATGCACGTTTTCAGGTGCCGCACCGTAATCGACTATTTTCTAAAATACTCCCCAGCCACTTATATGAAAGTGGAAGAGGCCATAGAAATGGGCGCAAGCGACAAGATGCCTGACCGGGAAACCTACTGTGGAATAGCTATCGAACCTTTTGAGAAAGCTGTTCTTGAAAAAAGTGAAAGGGTAGCCGTAGTTCCGGCTGATCCGCAATGGTCGGATATAGGATCCTTTGAAAGCCTTTGGGAAATTCGCGCTAAAAACCAGCATGGAAACGCTCTTGACGGCAAGGTCGTTTGCCAGGATACCGAAAATTCAATGATTCTCTCCCATGACAGGCTGGTTACCTGCGTTGGCATGAGAGACGTCATAATCATCGAAACAGGTGACTCCGTTCTCGTCGCCAATAAAAAATGCGGCGATTCCTTAAGGGCGCTGGTAAGCTCGCTTCAAAAACTCGGCCGCAGGGAAGCCGAATTTTCCTTAAGCAACAATTACAGCTGGGGCAGCGATCGTTTCATTACTGAAACATCGGGTTATCGCCTGCGTGAACTCAACATTAACCCCGGAAGCATTACCGACCAGCACCAAAACCACAATGCTTCCGGCTACTGGGTGATCGCCTCCGGAGAAGCTGTTGTGATGGTTAACGGGAGTCAGATGGAACTGACAACCCGCCAGACTTTCTCCGTGCCGCCGGGTTCGCCGTTCAGTATTGCCAATATCGCTACGGAGCCTTTGCGCCTGCTCGAATTCCAGTACATGAATAAAGTCGCCACAGCGACTACACCGCCAGAAATCAAAACCAGTATCGCGGCCATTACCGAAGTTGCGCGTGGAAATGAAACAAATCTGGGAACGACATAGATTTTTGAAGGGAGCTTTTCCTGTCCTGTTGTGCCTGATGCTTGGCGCATGTGCGCCCGATATGAAGACCGCGGGACGGGCTTACGCAAATGATGACTTTGAGACCGCACGTCTTCAGTATGAAAAACTGGCGGCTAAAGGATTTCCGAAAGCTCAGGTTGAGCTCGGAAAAATGTATCTATACGGCAAAGGCCAGGAAAAAGATCCTGAAAAAGCGCTGGAGCTGTTTCGGAAAGCAGACCGCCCGAACGGTGATCCCCTCGCCGGTAACTATATTAAGAGAACCCGCCCGTATCTAGGTCGCCTTGCGATCCGCGGCGAAGCGAAAAACCACACTCCGCAGCAAGGTCTGGCGATGCTGCGCGAAGCCGCCCGCGACAATGATCCGATCGCCCTTTTCGAACTGGGCTACGCCTACGAAACCGGCCTGGCAGGCTTGCCCCCCGATGGGGCCGTAGCCTCCGAATACTATGCAAAATCAGCACGGGCCGGATACAACCGGGCAATTCATTATCAGGCCTCCTTATACGAAAAAGGAATTCTGCTTCCCCAAAATTCCTCCCTGGCAGCAAACCTCTACAAATCCGCTATAGATAGCGGGTACCCGAGATCAGCAATAAATCTGGGTAGAATGTATGAAAGAGGCATTGGCGTCCCCAAGGACATGAGGGCTGCAATGGAATATTACCTCTATGCCGAAAACAAAGGCATCCCGGCCAGCGACCATATTGACCGCCTTAACAAAGAGCTTGCAAAAGATAAATAAGAGGAAAACGCAAATGAGAAGAAAAAACATCCCTCTGACTCTGACGACAGGAAGCCTTCTAGGCTTGGCCGCATTCTTTCCTTACAGCGCCATGGCTCAGGAATACCAGTCATGGCGCAACCGTATCAAGGTAGATACGCAACTCATACTTCAGTACATCAATGAGGAAAACCCGGATCTTACCACTGACAATGAAAACAACAAAGACAGCCTCTCCACACAGTTGCAGGTTACTGCTGGAGCCAGAATAAACGAGCATCTCTCCGGCTTTATTTCCGCCAGAGGACTGAATATAAACGGCGATTCCGGATTTGAGGATGATACCGGAGAAACAGAAACCATTGATGACGCGTTCCTTGAACTGCGGCAATTATGGTTAAGATACGCAAATATCGCGCAAATTGCCCCTCTCTATCTTCAGGTTGGACGTCAGCGCCTCAGGGAACCGAGAGCACTCTGGTGGAACAGCGACAACGACCTTGTCAAACTGGCTTATGAGGGCACTGTTCTTAGCGGATTTATTGCCGCAGGCGAAGACACCAGATCCTACCGCGCAGGTTCCGACAACGACTTCAGGAAGGACGACGAAAATCGTTTTCGCACACTTGGCGAACTGTCCTGGCAGTACAAATACGATCACTTTCTCGAGGGCCGTTTTGCTTACGAAAAAGATCATTCCGGCACCGAACCTGCCGGATCTTTCATCCGCGCTGACAACCGCGACGATGAAGATCTTCAAGCCTTGTGGGTTGGCCCGAGACTAACCGGTACTTACATTCCTGATCGCTCATGGATGAGAGTTATAAAATACCGCGCCGACATTGTCGGACTTGTCGGCGAAGTCGACGAAATTCGCTCGACGAGAGTCAACGATTCCACAAGACAAGTGACCGGCTCCGTAAACCGCGATCTCCGCGCCTGGGCGTTCGACGGCAATGTTATCCTGCTTCCCGGAATATTCGGAAACCCTGCATTGACCTTCGGATACGCCTTTGGCTCCGGAGACGACGATCCTGATGACGGAAAGGATAACGCCTTCAGACAAACCGGTCTTGAAGGCAATTCAAGCCGTACCGGCCTCGAACGCAAGCAGCAGCGCAACTACGGCGAAGTACTGAGACCGGAACTTTCCAACTTGCATATAGCTTCAGCAGGCGCCTCCATCCCGATCAGCGACCATTCCGATGTCGGCCTGACCTGGTTCTATTACCGCCTGGACGAAAAAGCGACAGATCTCCGCAGCGACGGGATCACCGCAACTATGAACGGACGCAACAGATCAGTCGGCCAGGCGGCAGACCTGATTTTGAATGTAGGAATAAAAGAGGAGCTAGGCATTGCCCCCCCGATGATAAACGCGATCGACTTCAGATTTGTAGCAGGAAGTTTCTTTCCGGGAGATGCCTATGATGTAACCGGCGACGATAACATCTACAGGATATTCACCGAACTCAAATTCAGGTTCTAAAATGCGCGAGGCAGCAAGCGAACCGATGAAAATCGCCGGTTTCGCTCTGGTGCCTTGCCTGCTGTTGCTCCTCTCATCCGGATTGTCATCCTGCACCTCCGGCACCGCAGAAGCAGAAGACAGGCTTAAGGTACCATTCGAGGCTTCATCCATAACGACCTCAAGACCGCCGCTTTTCTTTACCTGCCCCGCCCTGCCGCTGCAACCGGTAAGAGATCTGCACTTTGAGAGCATTTACGATCAGTCCGATCCCAGTCGCTCCAGAGTTGACCCGGAATCCGAAAGAACCTACCGCAAAGCCATCAGCCCGTTGCAAGATTTCGAAACTGAACTGGTATCGATGGCCAACAATTATCTGCGCTATGCCTCCAGCCGCCCGGCCTATGCCGAATGCGTTCTTGAGTGGTTGCATCCCTGGGCGAAAGAGGAAGCGCTTCTCGGAGATTCCAACATTCTCGGAGGAATAGTCAGGCATTGGACACTGGCTTCTTTGTCCTCTGCCTATGCTCAGATAAAGGACGAGCCCTCGCTTGATAGCAAAAAAAAAGAAAGTGTGGAGGACTGGCTGCACAGAGTTGCGGACAGGATAGTCAATGACTACCCGGTAAATTCAGACTTGAGCCGCAAAAAAAACAATCACTTATACTGGGCGGCCTGGTCGGTCACCCTGACCGGTACAGCCATAAATGACCGCCGGCTTTATGACTGGGGTATCAGCAAAGTGAAATATGTCCTTGTAAACCAGATCCATGGCGACGGAACTTTGCCTCTTGAATTGGCAAGAGGTAGCAAAGCGTTTCATTATCATGTCTTTGCGGCCGCCCCTTTGGTGATGATCGCCGAGGCAGGCTTGCGCAACGGCGACGACCTGTACCAGGTGCGTGACGGGATACTGCATCGTCTAGTAATACGCATACTTAACGAAATGGAAGATCCCGGCTATTTCAGCCGTAAGACAAGTATAACACAGACCGGAATCAGGGATATCTCGCCTTCCCATTTTGCCTGGCTGGAAGCATATCTTAACAGATTTCCCGAACAGGATAGAGCCTCGGACTGGCTGCACAGGAACAGACCTTTGTTTCAGAGACGGACAGGTGGAGACATGTCTTTTCTGTTTTATCAGCCAAGTGATTAATATTACTGTATAAAATGATCATTCTTGGAAATATCACAACAACAACATGAGTTTTTTTGTGCAAACATGAATTTTTTTGTGTAGTCAGAGATTGATCAGGAGCCGAACGATCTGTATATACAATATTGAATTCCGATTAGGCATAGCAGGTATACGATCATGAAAGTGTCCATTTCAAAAGCGGCCACCATGGCTGGCGTCACCCGGGCGACCTTCTACCGGCATATTGAAAAAAAAGGCATAAGTGTCGATAAAGACAGCGCAGGCAATCCGATGATTGACGTCTCGGAACTGATCCGCGTTTACGGCGACAAAGTCCGCACCCCGGAGCAAGTGGAGAAGGAAAAATCCCGCCAGCCGGCAAAACCGGCAAGGGAAAACGACTCCGAACTCCGCATTGAAGTTGAAGTTCTCAGGGAACGCCTGCGTAATGTTGAGAACGAAAGAACCAGAGAACGCGACCAGCTTTGCAGCCAGATCGATCTCCTTAAAAAATCACTCGAAAAAGCCCAGGAACAGGCCGGGAAACTGACAGCTATGATCACGGATCAGCGCGCGAACAAAGAAGACAGCACCGTACATGCAAAGCGCATGGCCGACCTGGAACTTCAAATCTCGCGTCTGCAGGAAAGCCAGAGAAAGATTCTCGATCAGGTCTCCGGAAACAACTCCTCCGGCTTCTGGTCTTTGATCCGCAAAAAAGCGGCCTGATTAATCCTGCAGCCGATTTCAAAGATCCATGCTCTCCTGCGCCTGATCGTCCGGCCAAATAATATCGTTCTGGCCGTTGCCGGTCTCCGGCTCTGAAAGAGAACCGCCGCTATTGCCCGTTGATACATCCGGCGTCCGGCATACCGACGCCTCCAGGTCTCTCTGGGCCATTTCCCCAGGGAATTCAGCAGTAATACGGGCAAGCTTTCCAAGCTCTGCGTTTTCAGGATCTTCCTTGGGAAACATTATAAAGTATTCGCCGTCCCTCTTCGGGTAATTAGGGTCTCGGGAGAACACCTGCCGCTTTTGCTGGTTGTCCGCATATTCGAAACGCAATACGAAACTTCTCTCCAGTGGCTCCGAAAACCTGAGATGGAGATAATAACCATCGTCACCCGGATCCTTAATCATCCCGGAAGAATCTTGCGTCAGATCGAAGAGCGTATGCTTGCCGCCTGTTAGTTCTGCAAGGCGCGCAGTTTTGTCCGGCTCTTTGCATGGGCCGTACACGGCTGGAATGATCTGACGGAAGAGTTTGTCATCCATAATTTCAAGCTTGTAATAACCAGGTATTTCCCAAATCACAATCTCAGTTGCGCCTTGCCTGAATTTTTCCGAATTGAGAAAGGCCACTGCACTGGTATCAATTCCCGCCGCCCCGACTGCCCTGTTATCAACGTCTGCCGATAGATATTCCTTCAGGAACCCGGCAAAATTAGCCCTGGACGCCTCATCTACGCTGTTCGAAGTCCCAAGAAGAACAACCTGGGGCTCCTGCTGATTGTCCCCCAGCAACTCCTCCTCGCTGACCGCGGCCTCATATTCCTGCATGGTGACATATTCGATCAGCGGCTCGTCCGGCAGGCTTGTGCCGCACACTTTGCGCACAGCTTTTTCGAAAGTGCTTTCAATCGATCCGCTACCTTTCTCAATAGTCTTGAATTTTTGTCGTGGTACCCTGTCGAAACGGGGAAGAGTCTTCACGAGAGATGCAGTTTTCATTGCCATTATCCTGGCACCATCCGCTGTCCAGTGATGATTTCGCTTGTAAAAAAAATTATCGCCAGCCTCTTCCCGATTAAGGCCGACTATATTAATCCCCGCCTTCTGCAGATCGCCAATTGCCTTCTCATAGCTTTGCCATGCCACATCAGGATCGCTCATGTATTTTTCCAGATCTTCTTTTTTTACCTTGCCTCCGTGTATCATTCCTCGCGGCGGCGGATAGACAATGATCAGATCCACACCTTTGTGATCGAGGGCCTCCTGAAATTCCCGCAGGTATTCAATGGTTTGCTGGTTGAAATCAAAGCTGTTGCGAAAATCGTTCTCGGTTCTGAAAATCCAGCCATCTTTCCCTTCGATCAAAATCTTGTAATGATCGAGATTATATTTCTCATATGCTTTATCGTCCTTCAGATCCTTGCATAAAACCCCGCCCAAACCTTTATCCCCTCCTCCGGATGCGTGGGAACTGACCATGAAACCGGACGCGACAAGGATGGCCGCGATTAATAACGCAATTACTATCGAAACAGTTTTGTCCATTTATTAATCCGGATTTTGAATTATTATTCTGAGCCGTTTTTTTCGCCCACTTCCGGGAACAAAACGCATCTGGACGGAAGAAATTCCCTGCCAACTCTCGTATTATTTTTGGATTAAAGCTCTGAAATAAGCTTTTCAAGCTTGTCTATCTGAATTGGCTTTACAAGATAACCATCAAAGCCTGCATCCACCGACCTCTGCCGATGATATTCATCGCTCCAGCCGGAATTGGCGTAAATTACCGTATCCGCGGTCTCGGTCGCCTCTTTTATACGGCGGCAAACTTCATAGCCGTTCATCTCGGGCATGCCGATATCCAGCAAAATCAGTTTTGGTTTGAAATCCCTTACCTTCTCGATTGCTGTTTTTCCGCTGGTGACAAATGCCACTTCCGCATCTGCCAGTTCACACATCATCGCCAGCGTTCTGGCCGCATTCTCGTTGTCGTCAACGATTAATACGCGAGGCTTTCTGCTCATATGTACTCAGGCTTGATGATCTCTCCATACCGGATAAATGAAACTACAGGAAAACAGGCAATCGTCAATGGAAATGCCGGACATTTATCCTCGCATTTCATATAAGTTACTGTTTTTGAATGATAAGAATTTAGGCGATTTTCGCCATATGCATCCTGTTTGCCGCGTTAATCCTGTTTATGTGATTGAAAACTCCAGGTACATCCCTGCACTGATAATCGATATAAGCAGGCGAACCCTCTATAGGCTTTCCTCTATGCAAAAAAACCGTATACAGCCCCAGCTCCTTCGCAGGCATCAAATTCAAAGGAGTATCATCGACAAAAAAAGTATTCCCGACATGAAAATCCAGTATCCGTAAGGCTTGCACGAAAGCCCCCGGGCCTTCGTGCTTTTTCACAAAACCTGTTTTCTCAGCCGTTATCCGGCTGGATTCATTAAAAAAACGGCTGAGTCCGGTCTGACGTAAAACCCTGTCGCACCACTCGCTCACGCCATGCGTAAGAATACCATGCCTCATGCCTTTACGGATCGAACGCTCGAAAGCTTTTATTACCTTCCCCTCTGGACAGATGGACGTATGGTCGAGGGCGGCATGGTGGACTTTGTTAAGACATTCTTCGTCAAAGCCATATTCAGCCAGACTGGCAAACGAGTCGCCGTAATGCCTTTTGGAATTCCTAATGAGTTTCGCAATGGCATCATCTGAAAGCCGGGGATTGACAATCTGCCTGATAGCCTGACAAGCGGCGTTACGGAACGTCTCCCTCAACGCAGGTGAGTAACGATATAAAACGCCATCATTATCCCAAAGTCCGTTTTCCAGCATTCCACGCTCTCCAGATCATGGCATCTTAATATGTAAAATCCTAAAAAGTAAATATTTTATTATCGGTTTTATCCGATTTTTGCTAGAAAGCTTTGCAAAGATCCAGAGGAATAATGGTTACAGCGCCAATATTGACAATCAAGGACGCGGTAGTAAGCTTCGGCCCGGAACCGTTTTTTAACGCCCTTACCTTTGCTATCCACGAAAACGACAAAATTTGCCTTGTCGGTCGTAATGGCGCTGGCAAATCCACTTTGATGAATATCATAACCGGCGCCCGCGAACTCGACTCCGGCGAACGGCTTCAGGCCCCAGGCACAGCCATCGGGTATCTCCAGCAGGATATTGTCCCGCAAGAGGGTATGAGCGTTTTCGACTTCGTTTTCAATCAGATTAAGGGTAAGGAAGACGCCCACTCGCTGGAATACAAGGTGGAACTTGTACTCGAACCTCTGGAAATCGACCCATTGAAACAAATGACCGAACTCTCGGGTGGCCAGCTGAGGCGAGCCGCTCTTGCCAGAGCCCTGGTCGAGGAACCAGATATTCTTCTGCTGGACGAACCGACCAACCATTTGGATCTCGGTGTTATCGAATGGCTGGAGAATTATCTGAGGAACTGGCGCGGAGCTCTTCTGGTCGTCAGCCATGACCGCGCCTTCCTAGGCAATGTCTCCGATCGGATTTTCTGGCTCGACCGTGGCCGCCTGCGTATCGCCCCGAAAGGTTTCTCATATTTCGACGAATGGTCTGCCCAGTTGCTTGAACAGGAAGCAAGGGAACTCCATAACCGCGAAAAAATACTTGAACAAGAACTTGAATGGGCATCGAGAGGCGTAAAGGCAAGAGTCAAACGCAACCAGCGCCGCCTCGCCTGGGTAAGAGAGGAACGCGAGCGTTTAAAGCACGATCAAAGCTCATTCCGCAAGGCGACCACCAGAATTGAAATAGATGCTCCCGAAACTGAAATGACTTCAAAAGTAATCGGCGAGTTTATTAAAGTATCCAAGTCATTTAATAATGGCAGTGACGACGAGACCGTCATTCTGAAAGACTTCAGCTACCGCATCACCAGAGGCGACAGGGTCGGCATTCTTGGCGCCAACGGCACCGGCAAAACCACTTTTCTGCGCCTTCTGATCGGCGAACTTCAACCGGATTCCGGCAAGGTCAAGCGCGCAAAGGATCTGGAATTCTCTTACTTTGATCAGAAGCGCAAGGATCTCGATCCTGCCATCTCTCTATGGAAGACCCTGTGCCCGCATGGCGGCGACTACCTCAACGTTCGCGGCAAGACCAGACATGTATGCGGTTACCTGAAGGACTTTCTCTTCGATCCCGAAATTGCACGCCAGCCTGTAAGCACTCTTTCCGGCGGACAAAAAAACCGTTTGATGCTGGCAAAAGTGCTTGCCAATCCTGGAAGCTTTCTCATTCTCGACGAACCGACAAACGACCTGGACATGGACACCCTCGACATGCTTGAGGAAATCCTTATGAACTACGATGGAACGCTTTTTCTGGTCAGCCACGACCGTGATTTTCTCGATCAGACCGTCACCAAAATTCTCGCCTTCGAAGGCGACGGCAAGGTAACCTCCTGCATAGGCGGCTATAGCGACTATCTGGAATACAAAGGAAAAAAGCCCGCACTGAAACCCTCAGCCTCCACCGCATCCAGATCCCGGAAAGAACCGGCGGAAAGAACTTCCTGCCGCAACGAAAAACCCGCCAGGTTAAGTTACAAACTCCAATACGAACTGGATAATCTTCCAGGCAGAATTGCTACACTGGAAACTGAAATCTCAGAACTGCATGCCCTCCTCGAAGACCCCGACCTTTACATCAGCGACCCCGTAGCGTTCGGCGAAATCTCGCACAGATACCAGCAAGCCAGAAACGAACTCGACGATGCCGAACACCGCTGGCTGGAACTGGAAGAAATGCGAACCCCCTCCGGCTAGGTCTTCTGTTTCTGCTGCCTCTGAGCGGCAAGGCAGGACGCGAGCCCTTCAGCAATATCGAGCAGCAGCCTTTCGTAAAGCTGCTTGCCGCTTTTCTGATTGACGCCGAGCGGATCGATCTGAGCAGATTTTGCCCCGGTTCCTTCCAGAATAGTTTGCAGCATCCGAGGATTGAATTGCGGCTCATAGAAAACGCAGGCTGCTCCGGTTTCATCGATACGCTCGCGAATTTCCTTTGTTCTTTTCATCGTGGGAGGAACATGCGGATCGACCGTAACCGCCCCTGCACTTGCAAGATGAAACCTCTTTTCGAAATACTGGTAAGCGTCATGGAAAACGATATATGGAACGCTTCTGACAGCAGATAGCCTGTTCTCAATCTTCACCTCTGCCTCACCAAGCTGGTCTCTGAAATTTTTCAGGTTGCGAAAATACGTTTCCTCGTTTCCGGGATAAAGAACTGCAAGCTGCCTGGCCATCACTTCTGCCATCACCCCTGCATTGCCCGGATCCAGCCAGAGATGGTAATCAATATTATCGCCTTCATGCACTTTATGTTCGTGGCCGTGTTCATGATCTTCATGATCGTGGCTTCCCCAAACGCCGCCTTTCCGGATTTGATACAAAACCATATCTTTTGCATCCGCCAGCGGAATGCGCCGCGTTTTCTCCGGTATTGTCTGCAGGGCGTTAACCAGAAAACTTTCAAAATTCTCATCAATATAAAAAATCACATCGGCCTTGTGCAGCAGCTTCATCTGCGAAGGACGCAACTGATATCCATGAGGCGAATCCGTTCCCTCCAGCAGCAGTTCCGGCTTGCCCGTATCCCCCATAATCTGGGCCGCGATTAACTGAAGCGGCCTTATCGACACCACGACTACAGGCCCTTCCCCCGCGAAAGCCACACCAGTGACCGGTAGCGTGAAAGCCATTAATATAATGTATATAAGTAATGTCAGCCGCATGATGTAAATTCCTTTAAATGGACTAGGTTATTCTGCATTATCCTTGAAAGAAATATTAGCAGTAATCCCTGGCAAGGAAATGAAAGAACTCATCAAAGCAGAAAATGTCTATGTATTTCGACATGGCAAAGCCATTCTTGACGATATATCACTAACGATTAATCCAGGTGATTTCATTACTATCGTCGGCCCCAACGGGGCAGGCAAAACCACCTTGCTAAAAATCATCATGGGTGTAATCTCATGCGACAGCGGCAGACTTTTCAGGCGTCCGGATCTGAAAATCGGCTACGTCCCGCAACGTCTTTTTCCCGACCAGGCAATGCCAATAACCGCCGGTCGCTTTCTAACATTAAGAAAGAAAACCACGCCTGAAGATCGTTTTTCCGTCACGAAAGAAACCGGAATCGATCACCTGCTCGCAAAGCCGATGCACGAACTGTCCGGAGGCGAGTTGCAAAGAGTCCTCCTCGCAAGAGGCCTTTTGGGTCGCCCCGACATGCTGGTTCTCGATGAGCCTGCCCAGAACCTCGACATCTCCGGACAACTCGGTCTCTACAGCCTTATAGACAAGATCTATAAGGAAAGGGGTATCACGATAGTGATGGTCTCGCATGATCTTCATTTGGTTATGGCCTCGACCCGGCAGGTAGTTTGCCTGTTCCACCACATCAGCTGTAGCGGGGAGCCTAATTCCGTCACCCGCGACCCCGCTTTCAGGTCGATCTTCGGAGAGGACATGGCAAAAATGATGTCTATCTATACCCATGCCCCCGAAGCATTGCATGCCTGTGAACTGCACGATCATTCTTTTCACGAAGACAATTTTAAGGATTAAAAAATGGAATTGCTTGACCCCTTCATTCTTCGCGCCCTCGCCGCCGGCATCGGTGTGGCTTTGATTGCCGGAATGCTGGGATGCTTTGTGGTACTACAGAAAATGGCTTATTTTGGCGACTCGCTTGCCCACAGCGCCCTGCTGGGCATAGCCCTTGGCGTCCTTTTCGATTTCGATGTAACTTTCGGGATCATCGCCGTCAGCTTTGTTTTCGCCATTCTGCTGTTCGCCCTTCAGCGACGGAGAGTATTGGCAACAGACACTCTGCTTGGAATTCTCTCGCATGCCGCTCTGTCAATCGGACTGGTAGCCATCAGTTTTATCGGCAGTGCAAGAATCGATCTGTTCAGCTACCTGTTCGGAGACATACTGACCGTAAGGCTTCAGGATCTTCTCTGGATCTACGGTGGCGGAGTGGTCGTGGTTACGCTAATGTTTATGAACTGGTCGTCATTGATTCTCATGACAATTCACGAAGACCTCGCCAGAGCCGAAGGCGTAAAAACGTTGTTTACAAATATGGTTTTCATGCTTCTGATCACCATCGTTGTCGCCGTCTCGATCAGAATAGTTGGAATACTTCTCATTACTTCGATGTTGATTATCCCCGCCGCCACTGCCCGGCAGCTTGTCCGCCTCCCGGAGTCGATGGCGGCGCTTGCCTGCCTTTTCGGATGTCTTGCCGTAGTCCTCGGAATTTTCGGCTCGCTGGAATTCGATACCCCGACCGGCCCGAGCATCGTAACCGCCGCCTCACTGATTTTCGCGCTGGTCTTCCCGTTATCATGGTATTCGGGCTTGCCAGGAAAAAGAAAGCCCAAGGCACAATAGACAGCCGCAATCCGGTTTACGCAGTGCGTTTAATCGGCAAGATTCTCGAATAATTTAATCATCTTAAATGAGAGCGCAGATTCCTGCATCAGCTTCACTGAGCAATAAACAAACGCACCAACTCCGAGCGTGGTCAGACCGCTGGTAAGATACACCCAGATCCTCTCGCCCTCTAACATGTAAAGACCAAGATTGCCAAGCAGTGCCGAAACCGCAAAAGAACCCATCGACACATAGAGAGCCGTAAGCGCACGGTGAAAATATTTGGAACGCTGGAGCAGCATACGGAGATATTCCCTGTCTCCTTGATCTTTGCTGAAGCTTCTGATCACGTTATTGACGTGATGAAACCTGTTTGCCGTCGACAGAATAACCAGTCCGACACCGGGAATAAAAGTAAATGGAGTAATCCAGGAAGCGATTTCGTTTACCATGTTGCCAAGCCTTTATGTATATATTCCTAAAAACAAGAGCCGCCTCAAATCCGAGAACGGCTCTTTATATACCCGATTTTCGAAAAGAATTATTTCTTTTTTGTGGCGGTTTTTTTGGTCGACTTGACTACTGCAACGGCGGGTTTGCTTGCTTTTGATTTCTTGGAACCAAGAATATTATGTTCTGCAGCAAGCCAATAGTCCATTTCCCTGCCTTCTTGCCGTCCATCGTTTTCCCACAAACGGTATGCTTCTTCACGAATACGGTCTTGCATGTTCTGGGCCATAGGTCTTACGTCCTCTTGAGTTGAGAATTAGAAAATAAAGTAATTCAGTTTATTCAACTTGTCTACCAGTGTAAGCGGCCTAAGGTTTCGCCGCAAGTTGAAAAAATTGAACTTTTTAAAAAAGCTTTCGGTTTTTCTTTTGATGTTGCAAAAATGCCATCCCACCGCGGCAAGTTTTCCCATCTGGCGCATGAATTAAAAATGTGGCATAAAATATGCTTACACTAGCCCGTATTTAGTAAAACTTTCCTGACCTTAAAGGTAAATTCGTATGCTGGCTCCAGACATCCTGCTTAAAGCGCGCACCTCCCCTCCCCGTGTTATTATCGAGAGTATTTCACCGAATTTCGACAGAGGCAGATACCCGGCCAAACGTGCCCAGGGAGAATGGATGGACGTTCGCGCGGTAATCATCTGCGACGGTCACGAAAAACTGAAGGGCGATGTTTTGTATCGTCACGAAAGTGAAAAGGACTGGCACCGCGCCCCGCTCACTCTTGAGGGCAACGACATCTGGCATGGCAGATTTCCTGTCGATCGCCTTGGCTTTTACTACTACACGGTCGAAGCATCGATAGACAGATTTGCCGGCTGGCGCGATGGTCTGCTGAAAAAAATAGAAGCCTGCGAACACGGCTGGGCGGATTTCGAAGCGGGATTTCGCCTAATCGAGGAACTTATCGGCAAACTCACCTTCGATCACGACCGCCCGTATGTCTGGGGAAAACTTAACTTTCTTAGGCAGGTCGCCGGAAGTCTGATGTCCGGTTCCTATGACGAGGCAGCCTTTCATCAGGTTCGCGATACGCTCTACGACGGACATCTCGAATATCTGCTTCACTGGATATGGGATGATCCCAGCACGACACGTTACAAGAAAGGCCTTCCCTTACAGGTAGATACCAAGCATGCAAATTTCAGCGCCTGGTATGAATTTTTTCCTCGTTCCAAATGGACGAACATGGCATGGGAAGGAAGTTTCCGCGATTGCCACCGCAGACTGGAATATATTGCCGACCTGGGATTCGACATCGTCTATTTCCCGCCGATCCACCCGATCGGCTGGACATACCGCAAGGGAAAGAATAATGCGCTTCACGCATCGCACGACGATGTAGGCTCGCCCTGGGCTATCGGCAGCCACGAAGGCGGGCACAAATCGATCAATCCGCGACTTGGTAATTTTGATGATTTTGCAAATGTTGTGAACCATGCGAATTACCTGGGCATGAAGATCGCGCTCGACATCGCGTTCCAGTGCTCTCCCGATCACCCTTACGTTCACGAAAATCCGCAATGGTTTAAAAAGCGCGCCGACGGCAGCATCCAGTACGCCGAAAACCCGCCCAAAAAATATCAGGACATTGTCCCCTTCGATTTCGAATGCGAGGACTGGAAAAACCTCTGGCTGGAGCTGAAAAGTATTTTCGATTTCTGGATCGAAAAGGGCGTAAGGGTTTTCCGGGTGGACAATCCCCACACCAAATCCTTGCCATTCTGGGAATGGGCGCTTTGCAGCATCCGCCGCGAACATCCCGACGTCATCTTTCTTGCAGAAGCATTCACCCGCCCGCATATCATGGCTCATCTGGCAAAGATCGGTTTCAATCAGTCCTATACCTATTTCACATGGCGCGACACCAAGGAAGATCTCATCCAGTATATGACAGAGCTGACCAAAACCGACTGGCTCGATTTCTTCCGTCCGAATTTCTGGCCAAACACCCCGGACATTCTTTCGGATCCGCTCCAGCGCGGAGGCCGGGCCGCCAGTATGCAGCGCGTTATTCTCGCATCGATGCTCTCGTCCAATTACGGGATTTACGGCCCCGCCTACGAGCTGCTGGAAACCAGAGCCCGCCCACCGGAAAACGTTGAATATATCGATTCTGAAAAATATGACATCAGGGAATGGGACATCTCCAAACCATATTCTATTGCCCCGCTGATTAAAAAACTGAACACGATCAGGCGTGAAAACTCCGCCCTGCAGACCAACCACACCATAAAATTCCACGATATCGGCAACGAGCAGCTGATTGCCTTCACCAAACAGACAGATGACCGTAGCAACCTGATACTGATAGTGGTAAACCTTGATTATTACCAGACACAGTCCGGCATGCTTGATCTCGATCTGGAAGTTCTGGGCCTCGACCCTGAGAAACCCTATGAGCTTACAGATCTTCTCTCGGGCACAAGTTATACCTGGAATGGCTGGAGGAATTTTGTAAAATTAAATCCGCACGCCATGCCGGCGCACGTATTTCGCATCACTCAGTAGACAGGCAGAAACATGGCCCAGAAAAAAGAAAAGTCCCCGATCATGATATCAGATCCTCTATGGTATAAGGATGCCGTCATCTACGAACTCCATGTAAGAGCCTTTTACGACAGCAACGACGATGGCATCGGCGACTTCAAGGGCCTGCTGACCAAGCTGGATTATCTTCAGGATCTTGGCGTCAACGCAATCTGGCTGCTGCCTTTCTACCCCTCGCCGCTGAAGGACGACGGATACGATATCGCCGATTACACCGCAATCAACACCAGCTACGGCGACCTAAAATCTTTCCGCCAGTTTCTCCGCGCCGCGCACGACCGTGGCATCAGGGTTATTACCGAACTCGTAATCAACCACACTTCAGACCAGCACGAATGGTTTCAGAAATCGAGAACCGCCGCCCCCGGCAGCTACTGGCGCAACTTTTACGTCTGGAGCGACAATACCCGCAGATACAAGGACACACGGATCATTTTCACTGATTACGAGCTCTCAAACTGGACTTGGGATCCGGTTGCCAAGGCCTATTACTGGCACCGCTTCTTCCATCACCAGCCCGACCTCAACTTCGACAACCCGGAAGTAACCAAACGAATTTATAAGGCTCTCGATTTCTGGATGGAGATGGGAGTAGATGGTCTGCGCCTCGATGCCGTCCCCTATCTGTTCGAGCGCGAAGGCACCGGCTCGGAAAACCTCCCCGAAACGCATGAATTCCTGAAGCAGTTGCGTACTTACATTGACGAGAATTACGAGAATCGCATGCTGCTTGCCGAGGCCAACCAGTGGCCGGAAGACGCCGTCGCCTATTTCGGCGAAGGCGACGAATGCCATATGAATTTTCATTTTCCGCTGATGCCTCGCCTGTTCATGGCGCTTAAAATGGAAGACCGCTATTCGATCATCGACATCCTCCGCCAGACGCCGGAAATACCGGAGAACTGCCAGTGGGCGATGTTCCTGCGCAACCACGACGAACTGACCCTTGAAATGGTCACCGACGAAGAGCGCGATTATATGTACAAGGTCTACGCCCCGGAACAGCAGGCGAGGATCAACCGCGGCATCCGCCGCCGCCTGGCTCCGCTCCTCGGCAACGACCGCCGCCAGATCGAGCTTCTCAACGGACTGCTTTTTTCTCTGCCCGGAACGCCGGTCATCTATTACGGCGACGAGATCGGCATGGGCGACAACATCTTCCTCGGCGACCGCAACGGCGTGAGAACCCCGTTCCAGTGGAGCCCCGACCGGAACGCCGGTTTCTCGCAGGCCAACCCGCAGAGCCTTTACCTGCCTGTAATCATCTCGCCCGAATACCACTATGAGACCATCAACGTCGAAACCCAGCAGAATAATCCGAACTCGCTGCTGTGGTGGATGAAGAACCTCATCGAGATGCGCAAGCAGCACAAGGCCCTGAGCCGCGGCAGCCTGCGCTTCCTGATGCCAAACAACCCCAAGGTTCTCGCATTCGTGCGCGAATTCACCGACGAGACGACAAAACAGACCCAGAGAATCCTGGTCATCGCCAACCTTTCGAAAAAGACCCAGTACGTCGAACTCGATCTCGCCGAGTTCAAGGGCCTGACCCCGATTGAGCTGATGGGCCACACTGCCTTTCCGCCGCTCGGCGACCTTCCTTATTTTATCACTCTTGGGCCATATGGCTTCTACTGGTTCGCCCTCTCGCAGCAAAAAAGCCTGGACAGCAGCCAGTGGCTTCTTCGCGACAAGGTGGTGATGAAGCAGCCCACCAAACCCTTCGAAGCCCTCACCCAGCCGGCTTACCGCGAGGGCATGGAAAAGAAGATTGCCGAATATCTGCCACGCGCCCGCTGGTTCGGAGGCAAGAGCGAGGACATCACCAAAGTCCGCATCAGGGACGTTGTCTTCGTTCCCTATCCGGATGCGCTCAAGCGCTCGGCACTCTTGTTTATCGAGGTGAGCTACAAGAAGAAAAATCCTGAAAACTATCTTGTCACCATCACCTATACCGAAGGCGAACGCGCCGACTTCATTCAGGCCGAACGCCCCGATCTTGTCATTGGCGCCTTCGAAAATCCTTCGAACCCGCGCCAGACCGGAATCTATCACGAAGCGATACTGGACGCCGGCTTTGGCATGGCATTGCTTGAGCATTTGCTCCGTCGCAAGAAGAAGGCGGGACTTCAGGGAATAGTTACCTCAAGATCCTTTACCACCATCAAGCGCGAATGGCTCCAGGACATTCCCGAACCGTCCTTCACATCTCTTGAACAAAGCAACTCATCACTCAAATTCGGCAAGCGTTTCTTCCTGAAACTCTTCCGCCGCATTGAGGAAGGGCCAAACCCAGAGATCGAGATCGGCGCGCATTTTATCGACCGCGCACCGTTCCCCAACGCCACTCACATGATCGGCGCTCTAATGTACGAACATGAAGGCAAGGAATACGCTCTAGCCGCCATCCACGAATATGTCGACGCGCAGCGCAACGGCTGGGAACTCTTCACCGACCATCTCTCCCAGATCGCCGAACGTCTGGCGACTGTCGTCGAGGATGACAGCATGGACATTTACGACGAGAAAGCCAGCATGTTCGGCTACAAGTCCAAAAAACGCCCGCCCGAGTGGTTTCGTGAAAATATGGCCTATGCCGCAAGCCTGATGACCCTGCTCGGCAGGCGTACCGGCGAGATGCACAAGGCCCTTAGCGCAGAGCATCAGGACAAGGAGTTCAAGCCCGAAGACTTCACTCCGTTCTACCAGCGCGCCCTTTACCAGTCGATGCGCAACCGCTCCGCAAGGATTCACGAAGAGCTTGTGAAACTGAAAAAAACCGAAGGGGAAAATGGCGAGGTAATCCGATATCTGCTGAAGAACTGGAACATCGTCCAGAACCATCTGGACACCGTCAGAACCATGATCTTTGGCGGATCGTTGATCCGTATTCATGGCGACTACCATCTTGGCCAGATCCTTTTCACCGGCAAGGATTTCGTGATCCTTGACTTCGAAGGGGAACCTCTTCGCTCAGTCAGCGAACGAAGACTGAAGCGCTCTCCGTTACAGGACGTGGCCGGGATGCTCCGTTCGATCGATTACTCGATGTACTATTATCTGCGCGAACGGGTATACCGCCAAGTCGACCGGGAAAAGCTCAACCCCTGGCTACGCCTCTGGCGCCAGCGGATGTGCAAGCGCTTCCTCGACGGTTACATGGAAACCGCCGATATGTCGCTGCTTCCCGAAAGCCCGGACAAGATCAGGCTTCTGACGGAAGTGTTCCTCGTGGAAAAAGCGTTGTACGAAATCGAATACGAACTGGTAACGCGGCCGGATTGGGTCTGGATCCCGCTTAACGGTCTCAAGGATCTGATACCAACGCTACTCGACCTGAAAGAAGAAAACCTGTAAGACAAAAACTGCAAAAACGCAGAAGATAAGATGAATCAAACGACTGATATTAAAGTATCGGCTTCAAAAGCCTTTGGTGAAGACATTGAAAGTATGATCGAGACGGCGCTGCCGGAGGAACGCTGGTTTGGCGCGAAAGGCGAGACTGTCTGCTCATGCCGCATAGCCGATCTGGCCTTCCTTGACGAGCGTTCCGCTCTGGCCTTTACCGAAGTCAGCTTTGCCGGCGGACGAAATTCTGAATTATACCTTCTGGCTTTGAGCGTCGGCAGCAAGGATACCAGCGCCGCGCTCCGCGATGAAGATTTTTGCAAAAAGCTTCTTGGAACGATCCTGCGAGGAGAGAGCAGACAATCCTCCTGCGGTATGATCAAAGCCGGGACTTTTGCCGAAACCAATGAAGATGAACTGCATAGCCTCCCCCGCCCGTCCTTCTCCTCGCTGGAACAAAGCAACTCTTCTTTCCGCTTCGAGGACAAATACTTCATAAAAATCTTCCGCAAACTTGATCAGGGAATTAACCCGGAAATCGAGCTGGGTGCCCACTTCGCCGCCAGATCCCCCTTTAGCAACGCCACCAGCCTCATCGGTTTTCTGACCTATGAACGTGACGGTAAAGAATATTCGCTGGCAGCTCTCCATAAATATATCGACGCACGCGCAAGCGCCTGGGATCTTTTCCTTGGCGAACTGACTTCGGCCTCCGCCTTTATTTCAGGGCACGGCGAGACTCCGCCCGGCAGAGGAGAAACCTCAGCCATGTTCACTCCTCCGCCCTTAACCGAAAGCAACCGCCTTTTCCTCGAACATATCGCCAGTGCAGCGGATCTTGTGACACTGCTCGGCAGACGCACCGGCGAAATGCACAAAGCCCTTGCGAACGACTCCGGAGATGAAACCTTCACCCCGAAGAAACTCGATTATGACTACCGGCATGAACTCCGCAACTCGATCTCCGAACGACTTGACCGGGTATGCGGCAAACTGGCTGGCTTTGACAGAAACCACGAAACCGCCGGCTTCATTCTTGATAACCGCGACCTCATCAGGAAGCATCTGGCCGCCCTTGACTTGAAAACCTTCGGGGGATCGTTAATTCGTATTCACGGCGATTACCACCTTGGTCAGGTGGTCTTCACCGGGAAGGATTTCATTATCCTCGATTTCGAGGGAGAGCCGCTGCGCCCTATCGGGGAGCGAAGACAAAAACGCATGCCCTTGCAGGACGTTGCCGGAATGCTGCGTTCGATTGACTACTCGATCCATTTCTTCATGAAGGAAAAAATGGAATGCAATGAAGAAAAAGACCGGCTCGGCCCCTGGCTCCGCCTTTGGCGAAGGCAGATGTGCTCTAGCTTTTTCGGCGGCTATCTTAAAGCGGCGGACATGGATATTCTTCCTGAAACCATCGCCGACATCAGGCATCTGACCGAAATCCTGATGCTGGAAAAAGCGTTGTATGAAATTGAATATGAGTTATCTTCCCGCCCCGACTGGGTATCAATACCGCTCTACGGACTGGAAGATTTGATCCTCGGATTAGCAGACACGAAAGACGAAGTTTTATGATTTCGGAAAGGGAAATATCCGCTCTTCGCGCCCTGGCGAGAACCTGCTGCATTCTTCCCTCTTTTGAGAACAACGACGGCCATATCTGCTGGGCGCCTCCGGAAACTCTTGTTACCCTGATCAATTCGCTTGAAGGCGAAACCATTGTCGATCCGCAAGATCCGGATACAAACCGGATCCGGGAAATTCTTGCCGTCAAACGACGCCGCAGACTGCTGGCATGCCTGCCGGAAATCTGCGTAGCCTGGGAGGGCCGCATTAGTATCCCGGACATTTGGCTCCCCGAATCTCTCTTGGGCCAAACCCTTGAAATTGTAATAACAAACGACGACACCGGGGAACGACTGACCAATGCCTGGAGTCCTGACCCGCATAAACTGCAACTGCGCGGCTTCGGAAATACCGGCCGCTTTTTCAAAACCGCCTTTAACGCCAGCAGCAAAATTCCCTTTGGCTATTATACGCTGGAACTTCAGTTATCCGGGCTGACAAAGGGAAAATCTTTTCTGATCTCCGCCCCCACAAAATTGCCTCTCCCTCCATATAGCTGGGGCGCTTTCGGCCCTGCATACGCCATGCGTTCGCTCTCGGACTGGGGCATCGGAAGCTTCCGGGAACTATTGGAAGTCTGCCGCTTTATCAGGGAACAGGGCGGAAGCTTTGTCGGCACCCTTCCCCTTCTGGCAGGGTTCATGGAGGGCAGACATACGAACCCCAGTCCCTATTCACCTTTAAGCCGTTTGTATTGGAACGAAGTTTTTCTAGATATCGAGAACCTCCCCGGCATCGAAAAACCGGAAATAGAAGATGGAGACAAACACGAAATATCCCGCCTGCGCAAAGAGGAGTTGATCGACTACCGAGCGATCTACGCCTTGAAGAAAAAATACATCCTAAAGGCCGCATCCTCGTTTTTTGCTTCGGGCGGCGAAAACAGGGACGACTTCAGAAACTTCCTGTACGAATACCCTGGCGCTCCTGACTATGCCGAATTCAGAAGCGCGGAATTCCCGCCCGAAGACCGTGAAGACATGCGCCGCTTCCACCTCTACTCGCAGTTCGCCATACACAGCCAGCTTCTCGGCCTGAGAGAAAAAGCTGCCTCCGGCCAGGCGGCGGAGCTTTATCTCGACTATCCGGTCGGCGTCCATAATGAAGGCTTTGATGCCAGGAAAATGCATCATCTTTTCATCCCCGGCTTTAATGTCGGCGCGCCTCCTGACGACTTTTCCGAATACGGGCAGGATTGGGGATTCATGCCCATGCACCCTGCAAAACTTGCCGACGACCGTTTTAATTATTTCCGGGATTCGATTCATAATTATTTCCGCTACGCGCGCATTGTCCGCCTTGATCATATCATGGGTTTTTACCGGATATTCTGCGTTCCCCACGGCGGCAAGCCCGCATGCGGTGCTTATATAAAGTACCCTTTATCCGCCTTTCTTGCCGTCCTGTGCCTTGAGACATGGCGGCATAATGGCATTCTCATCGGCGAGGATCTCGGCACTGTTCCTCCTGCGGTTCGCAAGGCGATGAACAGGCATGGCCTCCTTCGCATGTGGCTGTTCCAGTTCTACCTGCAAAAGAACCCCGGCAAGACTTTCCGAGACATCCCCGAAATGAGTCTTGCCGCCCTGAACACGCACGATATGGCCCCGTTCGCTTCTTTCTTTGAGGGCGAAGATATTAAAAGACTTGAGAGCGTGGGAGCTTTCGGCCCGGAAAGATCGGCGCAACTCACAAAAGACAGGAAAGATATTTTAAAAGGCTGGAAAGAAAAAAAGAATCCATTCATATTCGTGATGCAAAACATGGCCGCTTCTTCGGCACGGTTCTTGCTAATCAACCTGGAGGATCTTTGGGGGGAAAAGCAGCCGCAAAATCTGCCAGGAACTACCGACCAGCATCCCAACTGGAGAAGGAAATTCCGCAAACCTCTGGAGGCATGGACAAACGATGCCTCCATCAAAGATCTGCTGACCACTATTGACAACCATAGAAAACAAGAGGAACTGGAATAATGTATATAGGCGAGACGAACCTTACCAAGCACGATATTTACCTCTTTAACGAAGGTCGCCATTTCCATATATACAATATGCTTGGTGCCCAGCGTCCCAAAGATGGACGCAAGGGCACGCACTTTGCGGTATGGGCGCCCAACGCGAAGAAAGTTTCCGTTATCGGCGACTTCAACTGCTGGGATCCGGGAAAAAACGATCTGCATCCGGTGGAAAGCTCCGGCATCTGGGCGGGTGTAATTCCTGAAGCCGAACCCGGTATGGTCTATAAATATTTCATTCAGTCGCACCATAACGACCACGTGGAACAGAAGGCCGACCCGGTCGCCTTCTGCGCCGAATGCCCTCCGAAATCTGCTTCGGTAGTCTGGGATCTGTCCTACGAGTGGAAGGATCGCGAATGGATGGAGACCCGCGCGCAGCGGCAGGCATCGGACAAGCCGATCTCGATCTACGAAATGCATCTTGGCTCCTGGAAGCGCCGCGCCGATGAAGATTTCCGCATGCTCTCTTATCATGAAATCGCCGATGAGTTGATTCCTTACCTGAAGGAAATGAACTATACCCATGTCGAATTCATGCCTATCACCGAGCATCCTTTCGACGGTTCCTGGGGCTATCAGACCACCGGCTATTTCGCTGCCACCCGCCGTTTCGGCGACCCGCAGCTTCTTATGGAACTGATCGACCGCCTGCATCAGGCCGGTATCGGCGTTTTCCTCGACTGGGTACCATCGCACTTCCCCGGCGACGGACACGGCCTCGCCTACTTCGACGGCACACACCTGTATGAACACCAGGATATGCGTAAAGGCTTCCACCCCGACTGGCAGAGCTGGATATTTAACTTTGGCCGCGACGAGGTGCGCAGCTTCCTGATCTCCAGCGCCATGTTCTGGCTTGACAAATATCATATAGATGGTCTGAGAGTGGACGGCGTAGCCTCGATCATCTATCTCGACTATTCGAGAAAAGACGGTGAGTGGATCCCCAACATGTACGGCGGGAACGAAAACCTCGAAGCACTGAGATTCCTGCGCGAACTCAATGAAACAGTCTACGCCCACTTCCCCGGCATCCAGATGATGGCCGAGGAATCCACCGCATGGCCGATGGTTTCCCGCCCAACATTTATCGGCGGCCTCGGCTTCGGCATGAAGTGGGATATGGGATGGATGCACGACACTTTGAAATATTTCAGCAAGGAACCGATTCACCGCAAGTTCCATCAGAATGACATTACATTCAGGTGCATTTATCAATTCCATGAAAATTTTATATTATCCCTTTCCCATGATGAAGTAACTCACGGCAAAGGCTCCCTGATGGGCAAGATGCCGGGGGACGACTGGCAGCGTTTCGCAAATATGCGCTCGCTCTTCAGTTATATGTTCGCCCAACCTGGCAAAAAACTGCTGTTCATGGGCGCAGACTACGGCCAGTGGGAAGAATGGAAGCACGACCACAGCCTCAACTGGCATCAACTAGAATATGAGGTTCATCAACAAATAAACCGTCTTTACCGCGACCTTAACGCTGTATATCGTGATCAGAAAGCAATGCACGAACTTGATTTCGATCATCGCGGATACGAATGGGTAGACGCCTCTGATTACGAAAGCAGCGTGCTAAGCTTTCTGCGCAAGGATTTGAGTGGTGATGAATTAATCCTTTGTGCATTTAACTTTACGCCTGTGCTGCGTGAAAACTATCGCATAGGCGTGCCGAGGGCCGGCATATGGCAGGAGATTTTCAACAGCGACCGTACCGAATACGGTGGCGGGAATCATCTGAACGGGGATAAAAATACAATTCCCGAGGAATGCCATGGACGTCCCCAGCATGTTGAGCTGACTCTGCCACCTTTGGGAGCTACATATCTGAAATGGAAGAAAGAATAAAAGCCAGAACCAGAGATTTTACCACAGCGGATCTCCGCATTGGCGCAACATACGTTCCCGGCAAGGGGACGTATGTTCGTATCTGGGCTCCGAAAGTTGAAAAAGTAGAAATTGACTGGCTAGACCGGCACGGCCCACAAAAATTGACCAAAGAAGAAAACGGCTATTACGTCGGCCTCTTCCCCAAAGCCGGCGTCGGCAGTCGCTATTATTTCGTGATCGACGGCAAGGATCGGATTCCCGACCCCGCATCGCGTTATCAGCCCGAAGGAGTCTTCGGCCCCTCGGAAGTTGTTCCCTGCGACTTCGACTGGGAAGACGAAGAATGGCCCGGAATGCCTTTCTCGGAATGGGTTATTTACGAACTGCATACTGGAACCTTTTCACGCCGGGGCACGTTCGAAGGCATTATCGAAGATCTTCCAAGATTAAAATCCCTGGGAGTAACAACACTGGAAATCATGCCTGTCGCACAGTTCTCCGGCAAACGAAACTGGGGCTACGATGGCGTTTTCCCCTTCGCCGTCCAGAATAGCTATGGCGGCCCGAAAGGCCTCAAGAAACTCGTAAACGCCGCCCACCGACAAGGACTCGCAGTGATCCTCGACGTGGTCTACAACCACCTGGGCCCCGAAGGAAACGTTCTTTACCGCTGCGGCCATTATACCCAGGACAGGTACCAAACCCCCTGGGGCCAGGCGCTCAATTTCGACGGCCCGTGGAGCGACGAGGTACGCCGCTATTTCCTCCAGACAGTATGGCAGTGGCTCACCGAATTTCATCTTGACGGCCTGAGGCTCGATGCGATTCAGACGATTTTCGATACCGCTCCGGTTCCTTTCCTTGAAGAACTTACTCTCATCCAGGAAGAAGCCGAGAAGGTCGTTGGCCGCTCCATCAACATAATCGCTGAAACCGATACGAATGATTCGCGGATTCTTTTACCATCCGGTCAGGGAGGCATCGGCATGGACGCGCACTGGAACGATGACCTTCATCACGCGGTTCACGCCTATCTCACCGGAGAAAAAGACGGCTACTATCTCGACTATGGCAACCTCGGTCAGATAGCCAAAATCTACCGCAACGGCGTTTGCTACGACGGCGAATACTCCATTTACCACAAGAGCAGAAGAGGCCGCTCCTACGAAGGCGTAGACCCGAGGCGTCTGGTCGTGTCCTCGCAGAACCACGATCAAATCGGCAACCGGATGTACGGCAGGCGCCTTTCCAGCCTGGTTGACTTTGAAAAACTTAAGCTCGCCGCCGCCAGCATTTTTCTCTCTCCCTTTACTCCATTCCTTTTCATGGGCGAAGAACTGGCCGTAAAAAATCCATTCCTTTATTTCGTCGACCACAGCGACCCCAACCTCGTCAAAGCAGTGCAGGAAGGGCGCAAAAGAGAATTCCAGGCTTTCGCCTGGCGTGGCGAGCCTCCCGATCCGGCTGAACAGGAGACCTTCGACAAATGTATTCTTGACGACAAAACCCCTGTCGCCGGAGATCTCTCCGGTGTTATGACCGAATACTACCGCCGCCTGATCGCCATCTCAAAGGAACTGAGAAACAGATACTTGCTCGAAGCCGACAAATTCGATGTCGAATTCGATCCGGAGCGCAAGCGGATAGCACTGCAAAGGCTTGAAGGCCATCATTGCTTTTCCGTCATTTTTTCTTTTAGCGACAAGTCTGAAGTTCACGAATTATTAACCACTACAGTGACAAAGTGGAAAACAGTTCTGCAAAGCAACGACTTTCAAATTGGTCAACTTGATTTTCCCGAAAAGAGTCTCCATGATGGTAAGTTAACTTTGTCACCATTTTCCGCAACCGTTTTAATCGAAACAGAAGAATAAGTTTATATGGGTAACGCCAACCGATTTGTATGTATTCACTGCCACTTCTATCAGCCTCCGAGAGAAAACCCCTGGCTGGAGGAGATAGAATTTCAGGATTCCGCCTATCCTTTTCATGACTGGAATGAAAGGATAAGCTCCGAATGCTATGAGCCGAACGGACTTTCCCGCATTCTCGACCGCGAGGGCTGGGTTACCCGCCTTGTAAATAACTACTCGAAGATCAGCTTCAATTTCGGCCCCACCCTGCTATCATGGCTGGAACACAAGGATCCGCAGGTATATGAAGCCGTGCTTGAAGGCGACCGCCTAAGCCGTGAGCGTTATGGCGGCCACGGCTCCGCCATCGCACAGGTCTACAACCACATGATCATGCCGCTGGCAAACCGCCGCGACAAGGAGACCCAGATTATCTGGGGGCTTTACGATTTCGAGAAGCGGTTCGGTCGCTCGCCTGAATCCATGTGGCTGGCCGAAACCGCCGTTGATACCGAAACGCTGGAGATACTCTCGGATTACGGAATGAAATACGTCATTCTCGCCCCGCGTCAGGCCAGATCCGTCCGCAGCATTGAAAAAGGCAGTGAATGGCGTGATATAATCCATGAAAACGTCGACCCGAAAGTCCCTTATCTTTGCAAACTTCCTTCAGGCCGCTCGATAGTCCTTTTCTTTTACGACGGCCCGATATCCAAGGGCGTAGCCTTCGAAGGACTTCTCCATAACGGCGAAAAACTGGCAGGCCGTTTGATTTCCGGCTTCGGCTCCGGCGAAACCACTTCCAACCAGTTGCTCCATATAGCGACCGACGGCGAGACATACGGACACCATCACCGCAAGGGCGACATGGCGCTTGCCTACGCACTGGATTACATAGAGGCCAATAAACTGGCCACCGTAACCAATTACGGCCAGTATCTCGAAAAGAACCCGCCAAAAATGGAAGCCCGCATCCATGACAATTCATCATGGAGCTGCGTCCACGGCGTCGAACGCTGGCGCAGCGATTGCGGATGCAACAGCGGCGGCTATCCTCAGTGGAACCAGCGCTGGCGCGCCCCGCTGCGCGACGCTCTCGACATGCTCCGCGACAGGCTGAGCGACGCTTACGCCAAATACATGGGCAATATCACCACCGAAGATCCCTGGGCGATCCGCAACGATTACCTTCGCATTATCTCGAACCGCTCGGACAAGAACCGCCGCGACTTCATCCGTAAATGGATCTCCGAAGACAACTTCCTGCGCAAACACCCCGAGGAGCATCTCTGGAAAGCCATGGAAGTCCAGCGCCACCTCTTGCTGATGTACACAAGCTGCGCCTGGTTCTTTGACGAAATATCCGGCATCGAGACCGTCCAGAATCTCAAATACGCAAGCCGTGCGATCGAGCTTGGCAAGGACGTTTTCGGCTACGATCTTGAAGAAGAATTTTTGTCCATGCTAGAAAAGGCCCCGAGCAACATTAACGATCTCGGTAACGGCAGAGTCGCCTATGAGCACTACGTTGTGCCGGCTCATGTCGATTTCCTCAAGGCCGCGGCGCATTTCGCCGTCACCGCCCTCTTTTCGGAAAAGGAAACCACCGGCGAAATTTATTGCTTCGACTTCAAGACCTACGACTTCAAACGTTCCTATTCCGGCAAGACCCAGCTACTCTGCGCCGACATGGAAATTATCTCCCGCGTTACCCGCGAAAGCGAGCGCATCGAATTTTGCGTAGTCCATATGGGCGACCACAATATCAATGTCGGCGTCCGTCCCTACGCCGGCGAGGAGCATTACAAAAACCTGAAGGGCGAATTCTTCACCGCCTTCGAACACGGCGACCTCGCCCAGACGGTACGGCTTCTCGAAAAACACTTCCAGGATCAGCTCTATTCACTGAGAGACCTGTTCAAGGATCAGCAGAAAGAAGCGATCGACATCGTTCTGACCCAGACCCTGAAAGCCATTGAAAGCCAGTTCGGAGATATTTACAAGCAGCACTACCCGATCATGTGCTACCTTTCAAACTTGCGGGTAAGCTTCCCCTCGCTGTTCAGGCACATCGCCGAATATGTCCAGAACAGCCAGATCAAGCGCGCCCTGACCCAGCCTGAAGTATCAATCGATATGATCCGCGACCACGTCGAGGAAGCGAGGGAATGGGATATCCAGCTGGATAAATACGGCATCCAGAAAAGCTATGTCGAAGCGCTTGAAAGACTTTTCGAAGCCTGCAAGCACAAGCCAAACGATATCGCCGCGCTGCGCCATTTCCACAGACTGGTTGAATCTTTGAAAATAATGCCGTTCGAAGTTGATATCGGCAAGATACAAAACGATTTTTATCTCTGGTATTATCGTGAAAAGGGCAACGATTTCGCCAAACGCAAAGAGTGGCAGGAACTGACCTCAAACATTGCGGATGTGCTGAAGGTTCGCTTGTCCTTGTAGGCAAGATCGCTTTGGTATAAAAGCGGAAAACAGTCTGACAGGAAAAAAACATGGGCCGGAGCAGTGAACCTGTAAGCATCAATTCCACCTATCGGGTACAGCTTTCAAAGGACTATACCATCAGGGATTTGATTCTTGATCTTGAATATATTCACTCCCTCGGCGTGACTCATCTTTATCTCTCTCCGGTGCTGGAATCGGCAAAGGGCAGTAATCACGGCTATGACGTGACAAACCCATTCGAGATAAGCGAGGAACGCGGCGGAGAAAAGGCCTTCACCGACCTTGACTGGAGACTGCGTAACTTCGACCCGCCTATGGGAATGATACTTGACATCGTCCCCAACCACATGGCCGCGATCGGCCAGAACACCCTGTGGTACGACGTACTCCGGCGCGGCGCGGCTTCGCCTTACCGCAAGGTATTTGATACCCGCATCGCTGAAGGAGAAAAGATCGACTTGCCTGTCCTCGGGGACACTCTTGTAAAGACTCTCGATCGCGAGGAAATCAAGGTTGTTCGTAACGGCAAGCGGGGATGGGAAATCATCTACTACGACCATTATTTTCCGGTTTGTCCGGAGATGGAAGTAAAATGTCACCCGGGCATGACCAAGCACGAAATAGCCTCCCTGCTGGACGAGCAGCATTACCGCCTGGTCTGCTGGAAAGAAATCTTTCACAAGATAGACTACCGTCGTTTCTTCGACATCTCCGGCCTGATAGCGGTGCGCATGGAAGACCTTGCTGTCTTCGACCTGCTGCATCGCAAGCTCTTCGAAATGTTCAATAAATATCAAACGATTACCGGTGTAAGGGTTGATCACGTCGACGGCATGAAATTCCCTGGCCAGTATCTAAAACGACTCGAAAGAGAAATACCGGATGTATGGGTGGAAAAAATTCTCATGCCGGGAGAAACTCTGCCCTCGGAATGGCCGGTTGCCGGAACCACAGGATATGAATTTGCCGCGAAGCTCAATGACGTTCTGGTAAGCCCAGAAGGCTTTTCAAAAATCCACGATTTCTGGTGTGAAGAAGTCTCTAAAAGCAGTGCTGGTTTCAGTGATTGCGTCTTCGTCAGCAAAAAAGAGGTTCTCTACCAGCAATTCCAGCCAGAGCTTTCCTCGCTATGCAAATTCGGGCAGGATCGCAGCTTCTGGATAGATGTCACCGCTGCAATGCCGGTCTACCGTACTTACGTCTCGCCCTCAGGTTACACGCAAAAAGATCTGGACAATATCAGCACCGCCGCATCGGTCAGCGGCAGGGAGGACACTCTGACCCTCCTCTCTCCCGAAGACCCGCAGAATCACGAAGCCCTGTTCTGCTGGCAGCAGTTGACCGGCCCGGCCATGGCCAAAGGACTGGAGGATACCGCTCATTACCGTTTCACGCCGCTGGCCTGTTTCAACGAAGTCGGCTGCGAGGTCAAAATTACCGAAGACGGCAGACAGGCATTCTACAAATGGCTCAACGATATCGCCTGGCGCTGGCCGCTTTCAATGAAAGCCACATCAACGCATGATACCAAGCGAAGCGAAGATGTAAGGGCAAGATTGATGGCTCTTTCCGACATCCCCGACAACTGGATAGAATTCATCAGAGAATCCTGGGTCATCAACGAGCACTTCAAGACCGCCATGAACGGCAAGGCAAAACCGGGAATTGACACCGAATATTTATATCTGCAAACGCTGGTTGGCATTTGGCCGCTGGAAGGAAAACCCGGAAAGGATTTTGTCCAACGGGTTACCGACTACATGATTAAGGCCGCAAGGGAAGCCAAACAGGAAACGAACTGGCTGGCCCCCGACCACGAATATGAGAAAGCCCTGACCCGCTTTATCGAAAAATCCTTATCCCACGAGCCATTCCTCCGCCATGTGTCGGATTTCTCAAAGAAGCTCGGATGGCTTGGCGCATTGAACTCTCTTGCCGCCCTTACCCTCAAGATTTTAACACCCGGAACCCCCGATATTTATCAGGGCACCGAGATCTGGAATTTCACTCTGGTCGATCCGGACAACCGCCGCGCCGTTGATTTTGAGATATTCAAAAAAATATTGAGATGTTCCGGTCAAGCCAGCTTCATGGAAGACCGCCTCCACTGGAAAACCGGCGAGATCAAACTCTGGATGACGAAAAGGCTGCTTGAAATCCGAAGAAATCATCTGCTTCCGGAACATGACCTGAAGCTGGAGGCTTTGCCTGCTGATGGCCCTGATACCGCGAACATAATCGCCTATGACCTGGTTCGTGAACACAACGTAAAAAAAGGTATCATGGTGGCTATTGCCACTAACGCCGGCAGATTGCCCGTAGGTGTACTTCCCGAAGAGCTCCGTATTCCGCCAAACGCCTGGAGCGGATCAGTAATAGCGGTTCCCGAGAGAATGGAACAACAGCGGGTCGTAGATCTGATTACCGGGAGAGAATTCATATGCGAAGGAGGAAAACTTTCCGCTGCCTACGTATTTCAGGAATTCCCAGTAGCTGTGTTCACTGTGCTATGATTAAATTTTGGCTGGAGATGCAATGTCTAGAAAACTGGTAATCCCGTCTCTACTGATGTGCCTTTTCCTTGCATCGGCTTGCAGTGCCGGCCAGAGCCTGTTCGGCTCCCCGCCAGCAGGCGAAACCGTATCCGCCTGTTCGAGTAAATGCAAACGCGCCAAAATAGCCTGCGACAACCGGGAAGACAGCATTTATGCCCACTGCATGGAGCTATACGGACTACAACAACAAAACTTTGAAATGTGTGAAAGTGCCCGCGGCAACCTGCCCTATGGCTGCAATGCCCCGAATCTTTGCCCGCCGCCTGACAAGGAAATGTGCGCCCGCCACAACCAGTCCTGCAGACTACATTGCCGAGGCGAAATAATAGGTGAATATGAATGAATACAAAACTCGCGATATACGCTGCCTGTATGATGCTTTTAGCTTCCCCGGCTCTGGCGCAGCCTCCGGAAGACAGATATCAATCGTTTCTTGATGCCGCCGGTATCGTGGGGAAAATAGAGGCCATGAACGCAGCCTGCCCCCTCGATGAAAGAAAGCAGAACAAGGAACGCCTGAGAGAACAGGTTATGGAGGGTTTTGCTCTTGAAAAAGGCACCGACAAACAGCTCCGGGAACTACAGTCCGCTGCTGACGATTCCTTCAGGACAAAATCCGCCGAACTCGAAAGTCGCGAAGAACTTAAATGCGAATCCTCGGACGTGATCTGGGAGAAACAAATTCTTTACGACGAACTTCTTGTGGCTCTGAAAGAAATAAACAAATCCCGCAAGGCAGAAAACTGACGGCCTTGATTTTTCCCTATCCCACCGGAAAAAGGTTTTTGTCGGTGGCCGACTTCAATGCCTGAAATGCCTAATGCCGGTAAACACCATTGCCATGCCGCGTTCATTCGCCGCCCTGATGACTTCTTCGTCTCGCATCGAACCTCCCGGCTGAATAGCGGCAGTCGCTCCGGCCTCGGCCGCCTCGATAAGCCCGTCGGCAAACGGAAAGAACGCATCCGATGCCACCACGGAATTCTTGGTATAAGGCGCATCCTCTCCCGCCTCCTGCGCGGCCATTCTTGCCTTGCCGGCGGCTATCCGGCTGGAGTCCAGCCTGCTCATCTGCCCCGCGCCTATCCCGACTGTCGCCCCGTTTTTCGCATAGACGATAGCATTGGATTTGACATGCTTTACCACCTTAAAACCAAATATAAGATCTTTAAGCTCCTGCCTTGTAGGCTCCCGCTCTGTCACGACCTTGAGGTCGCCTGCACTGATCCGGCCATAATCGCTGTCCTGCACCAGCAATCCTCCGGCCACCTGACGCACCAGCCTGCGCCTTGCCCCGGGATCCGGAAGTTGCCCGGTCACCAGAACCCTGATATTTGGTTTTTTCTTCAGAACTTCCCTCGCCTCTTCCGAAACCGAAGGGGCAACGATCACTTCCACGAATTTCTTAGCAATCTCTGCCGCTGTTTCGGCGTCAAGCGTCCTGTTCAGAGCGATAATCCCGCCAAAAGCGCTGACCGGATCGCACTTCAGAGCCGCAAGATAGGCCTCCAGCATATTCCTGCCCACAGCCACGCCGCATGGATTTGCATGCTTGAGAATCGCCACCGCCGGTTCCTCGAATTCAGCCGCAAGTTCGCAGGCGGCATCAGCATCGCTGTAGTTATTATAAGACATCTCCTTGCCCTGAAGCAGCGCCGCATTCACAGGCCCGGGCCTGCCGCCCGCATCCACTGTATAAACCGCCGCCTTCTGGTGCGGGTTTTCGCCATAGCGCAGCGATTCTTTAAGCATTCCCGAAAAGCTTACCCGCCTTGGAAACTCCTCGCCAACCTGTTCCGCGAACCAGCTCGCCACATTGGAATCGTAGTTTGCCGTCAATGAAAATGCATTCGCGGCAAGTTTCTTTCTCAGGGAATGGCTAACACACCCGCCGCTGCTCCCCATTTCCTCAAGGACGGTTTCATAATCCTGTGCATCTGTAATTACAGTTACAAAATCATGATTTTTGGCAGCCGCTCTTATCATTGCCGGCCCGCCTATATCGATGTTTTCGATGCAATCCTCGAACCCGGCTCCGCTGTTGACCGTCCGGGCAAAAGGATAAAGATTGACGACCAGCATATCTATCGGCTCGATCCCGTTTTCCTCCATCGAGCGCAAATGACTTTCCTTGTCCCGCTCCGCCAGCAGGCCTCCATGCACCTTCGGATGCAGCGTCTTAAGCCTCCCGTCCATCATCTCGGGAAAACCGGTAAACTCGGAAACATCGCGAACCGGAATTCCCGTCTCGGCTATTTTCGCCGCGGTACCCCCGGTCGACAGGATCTCCACCCCGAATCCATGAAGCTCTTTTACAAACGCTTCCAGCCCGCTCTTGTCAGTAACCGATATCAGGGCACGGCGGATTTTAACTGCCTTTTGATCGCGCATTTTCATCTCACTCTTTTTTAAAGTTAAATCAGGCGGTCGCCACAAGATTGCCGGTCGAATGCTGGCCTTCCGTCAGAACATAAATGCCTCTCTGATTGGGAAGGGGTTTGAACATATTCGTAATCCCGAGCACCGTCTCCGCTCCGCCCAGCACAAGAAAACCGTCCGAAGGCAGCAGGGTCGAAATCCCCTCCAGAACCTTCCTCTTGGTTGCCTCGTCGAAATAAATAAGTACGTTTCTGCAGAAAACCAGATCGAACTGGCCAAGAGGCCTTATATCTTCAAGCAGGTTAATATATTGAAAGTTTACCATCTTTTTTATTTCATCAGACAGCCGCCATTTCTCCTCCTGCTGAACGAAATATTTCATCAGGTATTGAATCGGCAGCCCCCGCTGAACCTCGAACTGCGTATAAAGCCCTTCTTTGGCTATCCTTATTACTTCGTTGGAAATGTCGGTGGCCACTATTTCGATTCTCCATCCCGAGAGCATGGCCTCATTTTCCTTTAGCATCATCGCCAGCGAATAAGGCTCCTGCCCCGTAGACCCCGCCGCGCACCAGATGCGTATCCGCCGTGAATGTCTCCTTGCCTTAAGCAAATACGGAAGAATAATTTCCTTGAACATATCGAATGGCTTGCGGTCGCGAAAGAACGAAGTCTCGTTGGTCGTCATTGCCTCGACGACATCCTCGATCAACTTCTTGTCCGCTACTCCTCGCAAAGCCATGGTTAACGCCTCAATGCTCGCGTAACCCCACTTCTTTGCGACAGGCGTCAATCGCGAATCAAGCAGATAACTCTTGTCGGGGGTCAGGACAAGCCCCGACCTCTTGCTTAGCAACTCTTTAAGAAATTCAAAATCGTTTATCCGCATCTTCGCTTAACCTGACAATACTCTTTTTCTAACCCATGGCCCAATCTGTTCGAGCGGCAATACAGCCGTACACAGCCCGTTGGTGGCAACGGCACCCGGCATGCCCCATACAATGCTTGTAGCCTCGTCCTGCGCAATCATGCTCCCCCCGGCCTCGACAAGCATTTTGCTGCCCTTCAGTCCGTCAGACCCCATTCCCGTAAGCATAACCCCGAGAATTTTTTTACCGTATATTTCTAACAGACTTCGCATCATCGGATCCACCGATGGCTTGCAAAAGTTCTCTGGCGGCCCCTCGTTCAGCCGGACATGGACAGACGTCCCTTTAACTTCAAACAGCATATGATACCCGCCAGGAGCAATATGAATTCTTCCCGGAACAAAAGGCATTCCCGTTTCCCCCTCGACACAGGGAACTCCGGACTGCTGTTCTATATGCTGGGCCAGTATCTTCGTAAAGGTCGCAGGCATATGCTGCGTTACCGCGATCGGCACATCAAGACTTTTGAAATGCTCCAGAACGGTAAAAAGCGCCTTCGGCCCTCCGGTTGAGCTACCTATCGCCACCACCGAAGGCTTTCCCTGCCAGCCTGCGGAAGGGCTTCGCAATGTGATGGTTCTGTCAGTGCTGCGCGCAACAGGATGGTACGTGGCGACCCTGGCCGGGCGCTGGACTTCTTCCTCGGTCTTGGGTTTCCTTGCGGAAGTACCGCCGCTGATATTTTTTATCAACGACAGAAGAAGCTCCTGAAAAGAGGCGGCCGAACTGGCATCTCTGGTACTGGAAGGTTTGCAGATATACTCCGTGGCGCCGAGCTGCAATGCACGCATCGACACGCTGGCCCCTTTTTCGGTCAGCGTAGAACACATGATCACCTTTGCCGACGGGCAAACCTGCAAAAGCCTCGGCAAGGCGGTAAGCCCGTCCATTACCGGCATTTCGATATCCAGAATGACGACATCGGGCGCAACCTTGGAAATGGAATTTATGGCCGCCTCGCCGTTATGGACTGAACTTACCACGACAATATAGGGATCTTTTTCAAGAGCGCGCGAAATCATACCGCGAACGACAGCCGAATCATCGACAAGCATTACCCGGATCGGCCCCTTTTCGCCGGAGCCTGATCCTGAATTCGATGAAGAGCGATCAGGTGGAAACATTTACAGTATGAACCCTTCCCACCTAGTAATCGCTTCTCGGCTCGATCAAGCCGATCTGGACAAATTTTGATTCTATGATGTCGGCATCAAAAGGCTTCATGATGTATTCATTGGCGCCAGCCATCATGGCTCTTTGGATATGCGACATATTATTTTCAGTTGTGCAGAAAATCACCAGAGGCTTGTCGCCTCCCTCAAGCATTCTGAGCTTTTCAAGAAATTCAATGCCGCTCATGACCGGCATGTTCCAGTCGAGCAGAATGGAATCCGGCAATTGATCCGCGCACATTTCGTAGGCTTGCTGACCGTCCTCAGCTTCCAGACAGGAAAAACCGAGATCCTCGACGATGCGCCTGGCTACCTTGCGGACGACCTTGCTATCATCGACGACCAAACATGATTTCATTTCTACCAACCCCGTAACACTTGCCTTGTTTCAACAAGCATATACTCTCTTGTCTAACCAGACAGTTAATTTTTTATGCTTCCGGCTTTTTTTAGTGCACAGTGTTAAGTACCTTGGCCACATCAAGGACGACCAGCAACTCTTCCTTGAGTCGGTAAATACCAAGCGAAATGTCCTTCCATACCGGATCAAGCGTCGGCGGATTGCTTTCGAAGTCGCTCTGCTGAAGCGAAAGAACATCACCGACACGATCTATGATCAAGCTGAACAACTCGTTTTTATGTTCGACGACCACGCTCATTTTTTGTGTCTGATCGTCTTCCTTCTCGATACCCAGACGCTTGCGCACGTCTATAGCCGTAACAATGCGCCCCCGCAGGTTAAGCGCCCCTGCAACCTCTGGCGGAGCAAGCGGTATTCTCGTAACCCTCTGAGTGCCAAGAACATCCTGAACCTGCAGAACGGGAATTCCGAAAAGCTGGCCTGCTATATAGATAGTAAGGAAATCCTCAGAAAGGTCGTGGCCGATATTCTCACGATCTTCGGTATCCTCGTGCCTTTGTTTGACTGCAGTCATTTAAGATGCCTTTCCATTTTCAGCAAGGGTTTGCGAAAGTGTTGACAATAAGGTTTCGCGATCGAATTTCGCTACGTATTTCCTAAATCCCGCCTCGCGCCCGCGATCAAGATCCTGCGGAGTGGCATGCGATGACAGCGCGACAAGCGGTATATCCTGCCATTTGCTGCTCGCCTTGATACGCTCGGCGAATTCAAAGCCGCTCATTTCGGGCATTTCGATATCGCTGACGATAACATCGAATCTCTTGTCCGCCTCACAAAGCTTCAGAGCTTCCAGCGGGCTTTCCAAAGTGGTCACTTCATAGCCGGCAACGGTCAGAAGCGGCGTCAGCATGTTGCGGAAAAACGGACTGTCATCGACCAGCAGCACTTTCTTCCTTCCGGCTTCCCCGAAAGGATCGACTGCCGCTTTGTACCAGTCGGTATCCGCGCTGCGCAGATAATATCCGACATCGATAACATCGGTCGCCTTGCCCTCGATTATGGCGCTGCCGAGAAGCCCCTTGTCGCGGCCTGCCGATTGCATCTCCATATGTTCCTCAACGATATCTATAATACTGTCGACGACAAGCCCCATCGAACTCTTTTCATCGCTGAATACCAGAACCGGCTTCTCCGGCGCGTTTTCAATATCGACGCCCTTGAAAGATACCAGTGGCATAAGCTTGCCGCGATATTGCACCACCATCTGATCGTTCGAGTTTTCAATCGCCTCCGATTTGATATTCTCAAGCCTGGCCACCAGAGCCAACGGCACGGCCTTCGGAGCGCCCTTGCCTGCCGAGAACAGCAGAAGCGTTATCTTTTCCTCCGATCTCGGCCTTGAACTGTCTTCTTCCTCGGCCATATCCATCGAATCCGCCTGCTCGATCTCGCCGGTAGCCTTGGCAATGCCGGTAGGATCCAGGATCATAATCACACTGCCATCCCCCAGAATGGTGTTGCCGGAGAATAGCTCAATGCTCTTCAGTATCGTCGAAACCGGTTTGACGACGATTTCCTCGGTGTCATAAACACGGTCAACGATAATGCCGAAGTTATAGGTACCGATCTGGGTAACGACAATATACTGCTTTTCCTCATCGACAGTATCCTTGCCCTCGCTGTAGCCTGAAATATTAAGAATTTTCCGCAGCGATACCAGTGGAAGCAACCTGTCCCGAAGCCGGAAGACCGGGGATCCTTTGATCATCTCGATCCTGTTTTCTCCGGTAAGGGAAGCCTTGACCAGCTCTCTCACCGCGATCTGCGGAATCGCAAAGCGCTCGCCCGCCGATTCCACGATAAGCGCCGATACGATAGCCAGCGTCAAAGGTATCTTGATAATGAACCTCGATCCCCTTCCCTCCACTGACTTCAGCTCGATAGAACCGCCGATCTTCTCGATGTTGGTTTTAACAACGTCCATTCCTACGCCGCGCCCCGACACAGCCGTAACCTTGTCGGCCGTCGAAAAGCCCGGACGGAAGATGAACTGATGGATTTGCTGCACTGACATTTCGTTTAGATCTTCTTTGGTTGCCAGTTGCTTTTCCAAAGCCTTCTTCTTGATCTTCTCGGTGTTCAAACCTTTACCGTCGTCGCTGATCTCGATAATGATATGCCCGCCCTCGTGATAGGCGTTAAGCACGATTTTCCCGGTGGCTGGCTTGCCCGCCGCTTTTCTCTCGGCAGGAGTTTCTATCCCGTGATCCGCCGAATTTCGCACCATATGCGTGAGGGGATCCTTGATCAGCTCCAGCACCTGACGATCAAGCTCGGTCTCGCTGCCATGCATATCGAGATCAATCTTCTTGTCGAGCTCCATGCCGATATCGCGGATAATTCTCGGAAGCTTGCCCCAGGCGTTGCCGATAGGCTGCATCCTGGTCTTCATCACGCCTTCCTGAAGTTCGGACACGACGTGGTTCAGGCGTTGTAGCGGTGCTGTGAACTCGCTTTCCTGATGGGTTCGCAGTATTTGCAGAAGCTGGTTGCGGGTCAGAACCAGTTCGCTAACCATCGTCATCAGATTTTCAATGACGTTAACGCTTACCCGCAGCGATTGATTGGCAACCGCCGATTCTTTTGCGACCATCTGCTTTTGCGAGGCATCATCTTCCTCGATATCCATTTCCATATCTTTTTCCATATCTGTTTCCGCGGTCATCATGCTCTCCGTTAGGGATTGATCCACACTTGCGCTGGTAACTTTTTTCAGTTCGATAATTTCTTCATGCTCGTCCTCGACCGGCCCGGGCACCACAAAACCGGCCTTGTCCTCGGAAATGCCCCCCGCGATTTCTACTTCGTCTTCTTCTTTAAACTGAACTGGAATTTCCTCGCACGGCATTGCCTCAGCCATGCTTTCAGCGACACCTCCCGCCATAACCGGTACGAAATCCGCTTCACCGCCGCCGCCCGAGCTTTCGCTGTTGCAGCTTTCAAAGATCGCGTCCAGGCGGCTGATAAGATCGTTGTCGTTCCCGTCCGGCTCGGAGCCGTTCTCCTCGATTTCCGAAAGTATGTATTTGATTCGGTCGATTGATTCGAAAATGATGGTTACGTATCCGGGGGTAACCTCAAGAGTGCCCTCGCGAAACAATCCGAGGACATTCTCGGCATGGTGGGCCACTGTCTCCAGCCTTGGCAGACCGAGAAACCCGCAAGTCCCTTTGATGGTATGCATCAGGCGGAATATTTTTGACAATAATTCCAGGTCATTAGGATTTTGTTCAAGACTAACGAGATCCAGATCGAGTTCTTCAAGACTCTCATTGGTTTCGGTAATAAATTCCGTAATTAGTTCATCCATGGCTGGTCCCTTGATACAGGCCGAAGTAAAGGCCTTGCCGACTTATATATGTCATAAAGCATCTCAAGTTTGTTTTACTTAAGACAACAAAAAAGGAATACCTGTCGGCTTACAGCATTCCCTGATCTTTTATTATATTATACTTTTATTATTTTTAGAATAGGTTAATCTTCGACTACTGGTGTATGACCTTATGGAATCTCTTGTCCTCCGGCATATCAGCAAGCGCGAATATAAAGCCTTGCCGCTTTCCCGGCCTCCTCCTCAAGACTGACCTCGAAAGAGTATTGTTTTGCTATCATACACAGAGCGTAAGGATGGATCGTTTTGGGATCAAGCCGGCTTTCGTTAACCTCCCCCTTTAGCGCGCCTGCCACGCCCGGTCTTACCGCGAAATCCTGCCCTTCGGCTATAACCAATGTCTCTCCGGCATCGACTCCCGGACGCACGGAAACATTGCCGCCTTTCGGAAGAAACTCCTGGGCCAGCATCAGGCATCCCATAAGAACCTTGCAAAAACCCGGCGGGTTTCCTGCCTGCCCCAGCGGCGCATACGGATCCCAGCTCTGCGAAACTTTCCTGTCTCCGGAAATAAGTGCCGAAAAAGCTTTTTGTATATCCTCGGGCTTTATGCTGGAATCCCCTCCGCCTGCGCCGTAGGCGTAGCGGAAGGCCTGCAGCTTCGCCGAAGCCTGGGCCGCGCTGAATTTTATCAGGGAAAGCGCCTCTTCAACTGCGTCCGGCCCCATTTCCTCCAGATATTCCACTCCATTATTTACCGCCCCCACCGGACTCACCAGATCATGACAAATACGCGAAGCCAGAAGCTCAAGCACTTTGATATCCATTTTCCCCCCCAGATGCCGACACATGAATTTATAAAATGCCACAAACCGGCCTCCCGGCAAAGTGTCTGGTGACAGAAGATGTCCTTTTGGCTTCTCCCCCAGGAACCTTTCCAGACGAAAGCCGTTGTTGAACCTTGTAAAATTCGACTTCGAGCCCGGAGGGAAAGAATGACAAGAGCGGCAATTTTATCGCTGGCAACAGCTATCATGATCGCCATAAGCTTCTCTGCCTTTGCCGGAGCCAATGTCGACGAAGGCCTTTACGATCCTGCCCCTCCGGAAGGCTCTGCTTTCATCCGTTTTGTGCACGCAAGGCAGGGGAAAACCGGTTCCGAACCGGCGTCTGCGGGAGGCAAGACTTTCGACTACCTCGAATTCAAGGAAGTGTCCTCCTATTTTGTAATCCCGCAAGGCCGAACGAAGGTCGCCATAAACCAGGCAACTCAGGAAATTGAGGTTATGCCGGGAAATTTTTATACCTTGATCCTGACTCCCGACAATCAACTGAAAACCCATCATGACGAAACCAGTGACAACCGCGCAAAAGCGCAAGTGACATTATATAACTACGGCGCTCAGAAAAACGTTTCGCTAAAAACATCTGACGGAAGCATCCCGGTTATCGAGAATGTCGCCAGAGGCGAAAGCGGCCGCCGCGATATCAATCCCGTAAACGTCTCTTTTGCGATATTTGAAAATGACAGAAAGATCGCGGAACTCGAATCCATTTCCCTTGAACGCTCACAATCATATTCGGCATTCCTGTTCCCGGACGGAGACGCAATCTGGAAACGTGCGGCCACAAACACCACCAGGTAATGGTTTTCTCTTCCGCAATATTCTTGTTTCTGTTCCTGCCTTTTTATCTCGCCATTTATTACTTTACTCCCTTTCGCTGGCGATCCTTCACAATTCTTGTCGGCAGCTATGTCTTTTACGCCTGGTGGCGGGTTGATTTCCTCTTTCTGTTTGCCGGTGTGACGCTGTGGAACTTTTTTTGCGGCAAAAGGATCATGGCCTGCGAAGGCAGGCCCTCGTCCCGCCTCTGGATGCAAGCGGGAGTGGCCGGCGATTTGCTTACCCTTGCCTTTTTCAAATATTACAATTTTGGCATCGAGAGCCTGAATGCAATTCTTTCGGCCTCTGGCATGAACACAATGGAAGCCTTGCGATTTATCCTGCCCATTGGAATCTCTTTTTATATCTTTCAATCCATAAGCTTCCTGATCGACCTTTACCGGAAAGACGCCCCCCCCCCTGGCCGCTTTATAGATTTCGCTGCCTTCATCTCTCTGTTTCCGCAACTGATAGCCGGCCCGGTGCTGCGATACAAGGATCTTGCCGGACAGTTCGAAAGCCGAACCCACAGCTTCGACAAATTTAGCGAAGGCGCCTACCGGTTCATGATCGGCTTTTCAAAAAAAGTTCTGATTGCCGATTCGGTATCACCGGTTGTCGATATGGTTTTCGATCTTGAAAGCCCTACAATGGGTGAGGCCTGGCTTGGAATCCTGGCCTATACCCTGCAGCTTTACTTCGACTTTTCCGGTTACAGCGACATGGCCATAGGCCTTGGCCTGATGATGGGCTTTCGCTTTATCGAAAACTTCAACTATCCTTATATCAGCAGTTCGATAACCGAATTCTGGCGGCGCTGGCACATATCGCTCTCTGCCTGGCTGAGGGACTATCTTTATATCCCCCTCGGCGGTAACCGCAAGGGAACCGCAAGAACCTATATCAACCTTTTCCTTACCATGCTTCTCGGCGGTCTCTGGCATGGGGCCAGTTGGACATTCGTGATCTGGGGCGGATATCACGGAGCTCTTCTGGCCATCGAAAGACTGGCAGGCAAATCTCCGCCTGCTGATGACAGATATTATCAAACGGCCCGTCTTCCTAAAGTAGCCCTCACATTTTTATTGGTGATATCAGGCTGGGTGCTTTTCCGTTCGCCGGAAATCGCCGGAGCAATCACGTTCTACAAATCCATGTTCGGCTTTAACGGTTTCGCGGGTCTGAGCGACAGGACAGACTGGAGAATTGGGGGCTACTCCTTAGCTGCCCTGATAGCAGGATATCTTTTAGTTTTCGCTGTTCCCGCCATCCAGGCGGCCGCCGGAAAATCTCACTTCAAGGAATCCCGTGATATCCGCATCCATATTTTTGTAGCCCTGCTCTTTATTCTGGGCGTCGTCAAACTCATAGCCCAAAGCTATTCGCCATTCCTTTATTTCCAATTCTGAATTTCTTTCCTGTTTGGAATTCTCGTCTAAACTGCTATTCTGTAACGACTTGAAGCATAAATTTTGCATCAGGGCATTATAGTAGTTTATCTTCAAATAGTACCGGGCCCCTCTGGCATTCTCACCCCGGAATGCGATGTCGGTACGGCGCGTCAGGCGCCTATTTCATAGGGAGGGGAGCAATGGAACTGATACACGGATTTCTGATCTTCGAAGTACTCCACAAGCCGGTCTGGATGTGGTTGATTTTTTTTGCGGTAGTCCTTTTCCTGCTGGCCCTCGACCTTGGCCTGCTCCATAAGAAGCAGCATGAGATCGGCATCAAGGAAAGCCTTCTGATGTCGGCTTTTTATATTTCCATGGGCTTCGCGTTCGGCGGCTGGGTCTGGTGGTTCCAGGGCGCGGAAAAGAGTCTCGAATACCTTACCGTGTTCGTAGTCGAAAAATCATTGTCGATGGACAATATTTTCGTGATTGCGCTTATCTTCGACTATTTCGCCATTCCCCGCATGTACCAGCATCGCACGCTGTTCTACGGCATCATCGGCGTGCTGCTTTTGCGCGGCCTGATGATCGCAGCCGGAGCCGCCCTCCTCAGCAGGTTCGAATGGGTTCTTTTGCTGTTTGGCGCCCTGTTGATCGTTGCTGGCATAAAATTGCTGTTCATGGGAGAAGAGAAGCCGGATATCAGCAATAACGGAACCCTCAGATTTCTAAGACGGCATTTCCGAACCACCGACAGACTTTACGGCCAGAGCTTTTTCATCTACCTGCCAAGCGCCAAGCGCGGCATGGATGTCCTCTACATGACTCCTCTTTTTGTCGCGCTTGTGATGATAGAAATCGCGGATGTGATTTTTGCCATCGATTCTGTCCCGGCAAACTTCGCTATCACAAGAGATCCCTATATCATATATACCAGCAGCGTATTCGCGATACTCGGGCTGCGGGCCTTGTTCTTTGCGCTTTCTGCCATCATTGAACGCTTCAAATACGTGAAATACGCTCTGGCTGCTGTGCTTGTATTCATTGGCGGGAAAGTTTTCGCCGTCGAAATGTTCCATCTCGACAAATTCCCCCCCTCGATCTCGCTTGGCGTAACAATTATCCTGCTGTCCATGGGCTTCTTCTACTCACTCTGGAAAACCAGGGAAGAAGAAAAACAGCTTGAACCCGCCGCAAAGCAACCCGCCCAAAGCCAAAGCCAGCTGGTTTCAGGAGAATAAAAGCACGCTTTGTTTGATGGTGGAGCTGATCGGGATCGAACCGACGACCTCATCATTGCGAACGATGCGCTCTCCCAACTGAGCTACAGCCCCGATTTCGCATGGATAGGGCTTTTTACACTCAAACCGCTTTTTTGCAAAGATAAAAAACCTAGATATTTACCTGTTCTGAAATTCATCGCCGTGCAAAAGCCGGGGCCACCTTGCAGGGAATTATCTCGATTTCATCCCATACGCCGCCGGTGACGTAAGGCTCTTCCTTAAGCCAAGCGTCCAGCGCCTGACGATCGGGAAAATCGACGATCAGCACCGAACCGCACATATTCCCTGACTCACCGATCATCGCCGCGGCCATGATCTGCTCGCCCTTCTCTGCCGCTTCCGCGCCCAGCGCCATATGCCGCTCCCTCGCTGCCATGCGCCTGCCTAAAGCTTCGCCATCCCTGCAATCACGCGCTATAACCAAAAACTGCATTTTAATTGCACTTTCTCATGTGTGTTTTTCACAATACCGCCGCAACTCCCGCCGCATTTCCTCCTTGCGTCCTTCGGAAGCGAAACTTGCCTCTATGGCGTTTGCGGTAAGCTGCGCCAATTCCTCGCGGGCCATTCCCGTACCCTGGGCAACCGCAAGCATGTTTTCGTTCATATAGCCGCCGAAATACGCCGGGTCGTCCGAATTGATGGTCGCCCTGATGCCCGCCTTCAGCATGCTCCTGAGCGGATGCTGCCTGATATCCTTGATATTTCGGAGCCTTACATTGCTTAATGGGCAAACGGTAAGCGCGAGGTTCTCCTCGATAATCCGTCTCACCAGATCCTTGTCTTCCAGTGAACGGTTGCCATGATCTATCCGGTCGACCTTCAAAATGTCCAGCGCCTCATAAACATACTCCGCCGGGCCTTCTTCACCGGCATGCGCCGTGACCCTGAAGCCCTCTTCCCTGACCCTCGCGAATACACGGCTGAACTTTGAAGGCGGATGGCCGAGTTCCGAACTGTCCAGTCCCACCCCGGTGATCATTTCCCTGAACGGCTTCGCCTGCTCCAGAGTCGCAAAAGCCTCATTCTCACTCAAATGACGCAAAAAACACATTATTATATGCGAAGTCACCCCGAAATTCCTGCACCCCTCCTCCAGCGCCCGATATATCCCCCTGATTACCGTTCCGAAATCAACGCCCCTCTCTGTATGCCCCTGCGGATCGAAAAATATCTCGGTATGCATCACTTTCTGCGAAGCCGCCTTTTCAAGATATGCAAAGGTGAGGTCGTAATAGTCCTGCTCGCTCTGGAGAACATTCATTCCCTGATAATAGATATCGAGAAAGTCCTGAAGATTACCAAAATCATATGCCTTTCGCACATCTTCGACCGATGCAAAGGGGATCGAAATGTTATTCCTTCGGGCAAGCTCGAACATCAACTCCGGCTCCAGACTGCCCTCGATATGCAAATGCAATTCCACCTTCGGCAGACCGGCGATAAATTGCTCCATGGTTCATCCTTCCAGATTGACAAGGCTTCTAACAAAAGATCTAACCATCCGCCCGCAAAAAGGGCAAGGGCAGAAAATTACAACAAACCACAACCAAACTATATATAGCGCATATCTCCCGCCCTATAACAAATTGTTGTATATTTATACTGGACTTTTTTAATCCCCTTTGCCATTATTTCCTTTCAGGGGCCAAATTTACAAAGGAGAAAAAAAATGAACGATCTGGTCGTCGGCAATTCAAAATTGCTTCAGGAACGACACGTCTACAAGCCTTTCCTCTATCCGTGGTGCTATGACGCATGGCTTACGCAGCAGCGTCTTCACTGGCTCCCCGAAGAAATTCCCATGGCCGAAGACGTGCGCGACTGGAAAAACAAGCTTACCCCGGCCGAAAAAAATCTGATGACCCAGATTTTCCGTTTCTTCACTCAAGCCGACGTTGAAGTGAATAATGCCTATACTAAGCTGTATTCTCAGGTATTCGGCCCTGTCGAAGTGCAAATGATGCTCTCGGCTTTTTCCAATATCGAGACCATTCATATAGCCGCTTACTCACATCTGCTCGACACCATCGGCATGCCTGAGGTCGAATATCAGGCATTCATGAAGTACAAAGAGATGAAAGACAAATATGATTATATGCAGAATGCCTCTATGAAATCCCGCTGTGACATCGCCAGAACCATGGCGATGTTCGGCGCCTTTACCGAAGGCCTGCAACTCTTTGCCAGCTTCGCCATCCTAATGAATTTCCCTAGATTCAATAAGATGAAAGGCATGGGCCAGATAGTCACCTGGTCGGTGCGCGATGAAACCCTCCACTGCCTGTCGATGATTCGCCTCTTCAATACCTTTATCCGTGAAAACCCCGACATCTGGGACAGACGATTAAAGGAAGAAATAACAGAAAGCTGTGTAAAAATCGTCGGATTCGAGGATGCCTTCATCGACCTCGCCTTCGAAATGGGCGGCGTCGAGGGTCTGGAGCCGCATGAAGTTAAAAATTATATCCGCTATATCGGCGACCGCCGCCTGCAACAGCTGGAACTTGCCCCGGTTTTTGGCATCGCGCAAAACCCTCTGCCCTGGATGGACCAGATGCTAAACGGCGCCGAACACGCAAACTTCTTCGAAAGCCGCTCTACCGAATATTCCCGTGCCTCGACTCAAGGAAGCTGGGAAGAGGTATTCGCGACCGACGTCTTCTCGGGAAAATACACCGCCAGAACGGCATCCTAGCTGTTTAACCTACCCGGCAAGCGTTAGCAGATCATTGTAGACGCTTGCCGTAATTTTCCGGATAATTTCAGTTTCGTCCTCAGTAAGCTCCGGGCGATAATATCCGGGTGCCTTGATAAATCCCGATTGCTCCGCAGCCTTGGCTTCCGGCTCTTCCACACCGGCGAATCTGAATATCTTCTCAAGCCACTCGCGCGAAGATGTGCAAAAATCCCCATAAGGAACGATTAAAACCGACCTCTTCAATTCCGGCCGCTCACACAACCTTCCGAGAAACCATCCGTACAGCGCCAACCACTGCCATGCCCAGCCTTCCGCTTCCCTGCCCTGATCGCGCAAGACGGCAATCCTGCCGGCAATTTCATCGTTCCCGGCATTGATTACCCGTCGGTTAAGTCCGAACTCGAAATGCCCGACATTGTTCATGTAGGACAGCGCCTTCGCATTGGTCTTCTCGACTTCGCTAAAAAGTAAATGCTGTTTCATAAGTGAGGCTATATGAGCCTCCGGCTCTCTTAACGGAATAATGAATTTCGCATCCGGAAAAATCTTCAGTAGATATTCGATTCTGGTAAAATTGTAATTCCCCTTGGCCAGATATCGCTCCCGCCCCCTTACCATTAAAATTTTGCGCATATGATCCCTGTAATATTTTTCAAAATCCGGATTTGACGTGCTCCTGCCAAGGATTAGGCTTTGAGCGGAATTGTGAATTCCCCTGAAGAACCCCATCCAAATCATTTCCTCCAGCGCTTCCGGACTGTCCGGGGTAACCATTATCCCGTCGAGATGCGCCCGCTCCCTCGGTACCGCCTTCCTGCCCCCCCCGGACAAAGCCATCGTCCGGTTCCAGATCACCGGAATGTCTATATATGGATAATCCTTGTACAGATGACTGGCAAATGCACCGGTACGGTAAAGGCATTCCAGCAGAATTGTGGTTCCTCCCCTGGCCAGCGCGCATACATATGCCGGACTCACGATAGTCGTCTTCTCCAGCTCATCCTCTAAGAAAGAAGATTCAAGCCCTCCGGTCAGCAACCAGAATTTCCTGAATCGCCGCACCGCCTCGCCAGCCAGAAACTGCGGCAGGGAGACCCTGAAAGTCTCCCTTTCGCCTTCAAGCCTGCGCCCTACATAATCGGAAGTCTTCGGAAACGGATGGTCATTCATGATAATATTTCAAACCGCAGGAAAGTTCATGATATCCTGATCGAATATTAATCGCTTTTTTTTATACGGGCTCATGAAATCTTCATATCGGATCTTCCCGCTGGCAATGTTTGCGATCACAGCCCTCTGGCCGCTTTCTGCCCACGCATATATCGGCCCGGCCATTGCTTTCGTTAGCTACCTTCTAGGGCCTGTGGCTGCGATCATCGCGGCCATAGCGATGATTCTCTTTCTTCCTGCAAGAGCCCTGCTGCGCAAAAGAAAAAAATCCCGGCTGGCCCGCGAAGGAGATACCGGCAGCGATTCCGGCCCTGAATGAATATTACCGGGAGAAATCATAATGTACGATAAAATAACATTAACCGTATGCGTGGCTCTATCGGTTTTATTTACTTATTTAATTCTGCTGTTCTCTCCCCCATTGCGCGAAGGCCTGATTGATAACCCGCTAAAGGCCATAGCAAGAATAAACTACCAGCATCACCATGTGAAAAAACTGAGGCATTCCAGCGTCTACTGGACGGCTTACGAAACTCCGCCTCCAAAGGGGGTAACCATCCACGATCCGGCCAGAGCCTTCGAAGGCTTCACTATCATGGCAAGTAGCCACGAACAAAAAGCTTACCTCGTCGATATGGCTGGAAATTTGATACACGAATGGAAGATGCCTTATTCGAAAGTATGGGATAATTTTGATCATGTTGAAATGGCCGTCCCCGAATACCTGCATCTGCTCAATCGCCTCTACCTTTATCCTGAAAGCGGCGACCTTCTTGCGATTTACACTGGCGTCGGAAGCTCTCCTCTTGGATATGGCATGGCGAAAATCGACAAGGATTCAAATCTGGTGTGGAAAATATCCGAACCGGTTCACCACGACGCCGCTGTCGGTGAAGATGGAAAGATCTATACATTTACTCACATAATCCGCAAGTCCCCATACCCCGGCATGCCGGCCGTCAAAGCCCCGATGTATGAAGATTTTCTGTTGGTGATCAGCCCCAAAGGCGAAATCCTCAAACGCATTTCCTTCTATGACGCTTTCAGAACTTCGGCGCAGGAACGTGTGCTGCAGCAATTACGCAACGAACCAGGCAGCGACACGCCGAAGGGTGACACCCTCCACCCCAACACCATAACCCTCATAACACCCGCAATGGCAGGCAAAGCTCCGATGCTGGTTGCTGGCCACCTTCTCATCTCCTTTCGCAACAACAGCATGCTTGCAGTTCTCGACCCTGAAAGCGAGCGCATCACCTGGGCCAGCTTCGGCCCCTGGCGCTTTCAGCACGATCCGAAATTTTTGCCGGATGGCTCAATCGTGATGTTTGATAATGAAGGACATCTTGATGAAGGCGGACGCTCAAGAGTGTTAAACGTTGATTTAAATGATCTTTCTGTTATCTGGTCGTTCAGCGGAACAAAAGAAAATCCGCTATATAGTGCCTATCACGGCTTTATCGATCTCTTGCCCAACGGCAATGTTCTTGTAACCGAAACGCTGGGCGGGAGAATTTTTGAGGTTACACGGAATAAGGAAATCGTCTGGGAGTACCGCAATCCCCACCACGAACGGAACGAAGAAGGGAACGTCGTCGTCCCCGGCCTCTACCGGGGCAAAAGATACCGCACAGAAGATTTAAGGTTTCTTCTCCCTGATTAAAATAAGCAGTATAAAAAATTATCCCCGCTTATTGTTTAGTATCGGCCTCGTGTTTTTTTGCTATAATGCTGATAGTTGATTTTCCACTCTTAAGGATTTCTTCCTTGAGTATTTTCCCGAGACCTGACTTCTTGCAGCCTGCCAGGCGGAAACACCCTCCCGCCCATCAGATTTTCACTCTTGAAACTCCTTCCTGCTTCCCTTCATCCCCGCGCTGTAATGCGCCGGGAGAAATTCCCTCATCCCCTTTCCATTCAACCGCAACCAGGAGGCCGCCATGTCAAAGAAGACGCGTAAAACCCGCAAAGCTCTTCACGAAACCAGCAACGTTATCCACCCGGCCTTCGAAGACAGGGACTGGCATCCTCTTGAGAGCGAAATAGACCGGGCGCGCGACCGCAAATATGTCCGCAACGTCAAGCCCCGTTCCGAAGGACAGCAGCGGCTGATGGAAGCGATAAATGACTACAGCCTGACATTCGCCATAGGCCCCGCTGGAACCGGCAAAACCTATCTCGCTATTACCAGTGCCGTTGAAGCGCTGGAAAAAGGCGAGGTTGAACGCATAATTCTCTCCCGCCCGGCCATGGAAGCCGGCGAATCGATCGGCTACCTTCCCGGCGACATGCATGAAAAGATGGCCCCTTACCTGCGGCCTCTCTACGACGCACTGGGCGACCGACTCGGCGGCAAACGCGTCCGCCAGCTGATCGAGGACGGCACTATCGAAATCGCTCCCGTGGGCTTCATGCGCGGACGCACGCTGAACAACTCCTTCGTGGTTATAGACGAAGCCCAGAACTGCACTTATGGCCAGCTCAAGATGTTGATATCCCGCCTCGGCTGGCACTCGACCATGGTGGTGACAGGCGACCCCGACCAGACCGACCTGCTCGAAGAACTCTCCGGCCTTAGATCCATCGCAAAAAGGCTCGAAGTCGTAAAAAACATCGCCGTCATCTGGCTCGGCCAGGGGGACATCGTCCGCCACCCTCTGGTCGCCGAAATGCTGGAGGTGTTATAATTGGCATATACTAGAGCATTGATCTGCCAGGCTGAACCGCTCCCGTTATCTCCGCGGCACGCTTCCCTGCGTGCTTATCGGCGGGGGTTTTGATTGCAGGTTCCGGGCAAAAAAGATATGGAGTATCTCTTGCCTTCACCCCTTGCCCCTCTTTCAATTGAACCAAAATTAGATAATGGTTTTGCGATGAGGGGTATCAACGGATAATGCATTTATTAACAGCGCTGGCTGCCCTGGTTCCGGTCTTGTCGATTTTCATACTGCTGGCGGTGCTTCGATGGCCCGCCATGAAAGCGATGCCGCTGGCTTTGATACTAACAATCCTCGCCGCGTGGTTTTACTGGCAGGTTCCGCCCGTCCGGATAGCCGCATCATCGATCGAAGGTCTGTTTGCCGCCGTCTCCATTCTCTGGATCATCTTCGGCGCGATCCTGCTCTTGAAAACCCTGGCTTTGTCCGGTGCGCTGGATACGATTCGCGCAGGGTTTACGGCCATTTCCCCCGACCGCAGGGTTCAGGTCATAATCATCGCCTGGCTGTTCGGAGCATTCATCGAAGGAGCTGCGGGCTTTGGCACGCCAGCGGCGCTTGGCGCCCCTCTAATGGTCGCCCTCGGTTTCCCGGCACTTCCCGCAGTGGTTCTCGCGCTGGTGGCGGACAGCTCCCCGGTGACCTTCGGCGCAGTCGGCACTCCGGTGATAATCGGCCTTGATCAGGGCCTGCGCGTCGGCGGAGATCCCGCTCCCGGCGTCGCCGCTCTTCTCGGCGGGTCAGGCCTGCCCGGTTTTCTTCAGGATGTCGCCGCAAAAACAGTAATGATGGATCTTTTCATCGGCACTTTTATCCCGCTGATTCTGGTGCTGATGCTCACCCGATTTTTCGGCAGAAACCGCAGCTGGCGCGAGGGCCTTGAGATCTGGCCATTCGCGATATTCGCAGGCCTTGCCTTCGAGATCCCGGCGCTTCTGGTGGCAATCTTTCTCGGCCCCGCTTTCCCCAGCATTATCGGCGGGCTTGTGGGCCTTGCTGTAGTCATACCCGCCGCCCGCCGGGGTTTTCTGCTTCCCGGCAGCGTCTGGAACGATTTCAGTAAATCCTTTTCCGCCGATCTGATGCCCGGAAAAACGGAAATCCCTAAAAAGAAAATAGGCCTGAAAAAAGCCTGGCTTCCCTATGTCGCCGTTGCCGCCCTGCTGGTGGTGACCAGGGTAAGCTTCCTGCCTTTTCAGGGCTGGCTGCGCGCGAGGGAAATCGCCTGGGGGAACATTTTTGAGACCTCGATCTCCGCGAGCATAACCCCGCTCTACTTGCCAGGAACCGTATTCCTGATCGTCGTGGCCTTCATCCCCCTGCTTCACGGCCTACCGTCCCGCTCACTGGCGACCGCATTCGGTCAGACGCTGAAATCGCTCTGGCCATCGGCGATAGCCCTCTGCACCGCCGTCCCCATGGTGCGTATTTTCGTCAATTCCGACATAAACGCATCAGGTCTTGAGAGCATGCCCCACGAACTGGCCGCGATGGCAGCCTCGGGCTTCGGCGCCCTGTGGCCGCTCGCGGCTCCATTCATCGGCGCTCTCGGCTCTTTCATCTCCGGCTCGGCGACTTTTTCCAACATGATGTTCTCGCTATTTCAGTTCACCGCCGCCGAAAAGACGGGCGCAGACCCGCAAGTCACCCTCGCTGCCCAGATGCTCGGCGCTAACGCCGGCAACATGATCTGCGTCCTCAACGTCGTCGCCGCCGCCAGCGTCGTCGGCCTTGCCGGAAAAGAAGGCATGATAATCCGCCACACCATCTGGCCCATGCTCTACTTCACAACCCTCGCCGGAATCCTCGCCCTGCTCTGGTCGATCCTCTGAGATTACATTGTAATTATTTAGCCTGGATTTCCCACACTCCCGTATTCGCCATACCCGCTGCGCGCCGGAAGGCGCGTTGATCTGCGGGACGGGATAGTGTGAGAATGCGGGCTAAAACCCGATCTCCGTAATCGCCCCTTTCAGGATCTCTGCGCTTCGCCGCAAAGCTTCTCTTTCCCCGTCATTAAGAGGAGGATGGACTGTCTGCTCGATCCCGTGCGCGGAAACGATCCGCGGCAATGACAGGGTAACGTCTTCGATTCCCAGCACATTCGCCGTCGGGCATGAACAGGAAATCACCGAATGCTCGTTGTCGCTCACCGCCTGCGCTATTCGGGCGATGCCGCTCCCTATCCCGTACCATGTGGCTCCCTTGCCCTTGATGATCCTGGCGGCGGCGTTTCGCACTCCGTCGTCGATGCTCTCGCGCACCGCCTGCGTTATCGGAGCCCCTACCTGAGCCGCGAATTCGGCCAGCGGCGTGTTGCCGACATAAACCCCCGACCATTGAAGCACTTCCGAATCCCCGTGCTCCCCAAGAACATACCCGTGTATCGAATGGCTCGATACGGTAAGATGCGCGCCCACCAGCGCCCGGAACCTCGCCGTATCAAGTATGGTGCCGGAACCGATGATCCGGTGTGGCGGAATGTTATGAGACTTCTCCGCGATCTTGGCCACCATATGGGCCATGACGTCGACCGGATTGCTGGCCACTATCAGTATCGCATCCGGAGCTGCATTCAGAAGTCTGGGGATAAGATCATGGAATACGTCGGCATTACGCTTCAGAAGATCAAGTCGCGTCTCGCCCGGCTTCTGACCCACGCCCGCGGAAATAACGATAATTCCGCATCCTGCCAGATCCTCCAGCCCTCCGGCACTCACCGGAATCGGATTGGCGAAAGGAGTCGCATGCAAAATATCCTCCGCCTGCGCCCGCGCGAATTCCTCTGCCTTGTCGTAAAGTACTATCCGGGTTCCCACACCGCGCATGACAAACGCATAAGCGCTCGCCGAACCGACATTTCCACACCCGACAACTCCTATTTTCATTCTTCTCTCTCCGGCTTCGTCCAACAACGTAACGCGACTGATATGGCTCTTTCTTCATTTAATTCAATGAACTCTTTCTTATTTGACCGCAGCAAAAATCTTAAACCCGTTCCGCTCTTCAGAAATCTCGGTACATCTGAATAACCCGCCGAGCACTTTCTCGTAAGGCAGATGGCTGTTGGCCACCATCCACAATCTTCCGCCGCGCTTCAGTGAAAGGCTTGCCGTACGGATAAAGGCCTGCCCTATCTCGATAGCCGTCTGCTTCTCCTCATGAAACGGCGGATTCATCACCACGAAGTCAAGCCCGGTCACCGGAGGATAAGACGAAGCGAGATTTTCCCAGTAAAACTCCGCCAGTGACCTGTAACCTTTCAGATTGGCCCTGCAGGCATCGAGGGCGCGGTAATCGGCATCAATACACATAAGCTTGCCGACACCGGGATTCTTCTCAAGCAATTTAAGTGAAATATACCCGTATCCACACCCGAAATCCGCCCCCTTCCCAAAAAGATCTTCAGGCAATCCTCCGGCCAGCATCGCCGAGCCCTTATCGACCTTCTCCCACCCGAAAAGCCCTGGCGAAGAATACATACCGTGCACGGCCTGCCTCAAGCTTCCGCAAGCAAGATATTCGCTCAGAACCTTCCGGTTGATCGCCTTGCTCTGAACCTCAGCCCACACAACTTTCGCCTTGAATTTCGACTCGCTACTTGCCTTAAGTCCAAGCTCCTCAAACAACTTTCCAATACGGCCGCCCCCGGCGTCGTTGGCCGCCGCGCAGATAATCATCCCCGCCTCGTTTAGCCGGTTGATCCCGCTCGCAATGAAGTATTTCATTTCCTGCATCTGCTTCGGAGCAAGCAGCAGGATACATTCAAACCCCTCTCCGTCAGATATTGCTTGCGGCGTAACCTTTCTGCCTGCGGCCTTCAACCTGTCATATTCAGGCTTGAAATGCTGCTGGCAAAAAAACTCACCCGATACAGCCGAAAGCTCCTCTGCTTCCTTCGCGTTGAGGAAAAGAGTTCTTGAATCAGCCCCCGGCAATTCGAGAAGGCCTTTTTCCCACGGATAAAACAGGCATTTCAAGGGCGATAACGAATAGTTCATAAAAACTTATCGCACAAACACGGCAAGCTTTCAAAAAAATCGCGAGGCCGGGTGGGCGGCCTCGCGACCCGCAGCAGCCCCCTTGGGGACTCCCGCTAAGCTATAAACCTTCTAGAATATTGCGCTCTGGTTAACGATCAGGTGTCCCTGGTCAAGCAAGTCCGAAACGGTCATATCGTCGACACCGCCTTCGATAACCGCAACCAGCTTGAAGTCATTGCCATGACCGTCAGCGTTAACCTTCAGCTGCACCTCGCCTTTACAGCTTACCAGTTTCACGAAATCGCTGATTACATCGGCAAGCGGATCGTACCCTTGCAGCAGGTCTGTAATATTCAGGGAGTCTCCTTCAGAAACCCTGAAGTCCTTGACCCTGTCCGAACCGCTGAAATCGGTGAAGACAAACATATCGGCTCCGTCTCCGCCATATAGCGTATCATTGCCCTGGCCACCGATCAGAATGTCGTTACCGTCTCCGCCGTATAACGTATCGTTGCCCTGCCCGCCGTCGAGGATATCGTTTCCGGCGTCTCCATAAAGCGTATCGTTGCCGTTTCCGCCGAGCAGAATATCGTTTCCGGCTCCGCCATATAGCTTGTCGTTGCCGTTACCGCCGTCAAGAAGATCATCGCCTTCTCCGCCGTACAGAGTATCGTTACCCTCACCTCCGTAAAGCAGATCGTTCCCGAGGCCGCCGTCGAGAGTATCGTTCCCCTGACCGCCATCCAGCAGATCGTCTCCAGCCCCGCCGAACAGGTTGTCATTTCCCTGCTCGCCGTAAAGCCTGTCGTTACCGGCAGAAGACCACAACACGTCGTTGCCTTCACCGCCAAGTATCGTGACATCGCCGTAATCGTAAAGGTCGCTGGTAAGATCGATCACATCATTGCCTGCTCCGGCGTCAATCAGTTCGATCCCCGATATACGCGGGCCCGAAGTTCCTTCAGGACGCGGGCTGTATGCATCGTCAAGGAAAAGAGCGTCATTGCCGCTGCCCATCACAAGAACGTCGAACCCTTCGCCTCCATGGAACACGTCGTAGCTGCGGTTATAGTTTTTGATTGAAACAAATTGATTTGTTCCATCAACCCCAACAGATCCGACATTGAGCGCACCCCATCCCGCAGGCCATTTGGCATCGGCATGATAGTAAAGCGTATCGTTGCCCGCCCCGCCATCCAACAGGTCTGCCCCGCCGTAACCGTAGATGATATTGTCTTCAGCTCCGCCGATAAGGACGTTGTTTCCATTATCCCCCTCGATCAGAGGATTGCTCGCAGCCTCGATATTCAAGGTAACCATGGCTGTATCGGTAAGCTCGCCATCGGTCAGCAAATATTCAAAAGAGTCTAAGCCGTTATATCCTGCCGCCGGCGTATAGGTAAAGCTGCCATCGGCCAGCAATACGACCGTGGCTCCTGCCGCCGTGGTAATGATTGCAGGCTCGACTCTCAAGACGTCTCCGTCAATATCGCTGTCGTTGCCGAGTACATTGCCAGTAATAACCTCTCCCTGCTTGCCGTCAAACGCATCGTCCCCAGCCACCGGCGCATCGTTCACCGCAGCTACCGTCAGTTCCACGGTCGCCGTGTCGGTAAGTTCACCGTCGGTCACCGTGTACTCGAAGCTGTCGACGCCGTTGAAGTTTTCGGCAGGGGTATAGGTGAAGCTGCCGTCAGCCAGAAGCTCGACCATCCCGCCGGAAGCAGTGGTGATGATCGCAGGCTGGACGCTCAAGGTGTCGCCGTCAACATCGCTGTCGTTGCCGAGTACATTGCCAGTAATCACATGATCCTCGACGCCGTCAAACGCATCGTCAGCCGCGACAGGCGCATCGTTCACCGCAGCTACCGTCAGTTCCACGGTCGCCGTGTCGGTAAGTTCACCGTCGGTCACCGTGTACTCGAAGCTGTCGACGCCGTTGAAGTTTTCGGCAGGGGTATAGGTGAAGCTGCCGTCAGCCAGAAGCTCGACCATCCCGCCGGAAGCAGTGGTGATGATCGCAGGCTGGACGCTCAAGGTGTCGCCGTCAACATCGCTGTCGTTGCCGAGTACATTGCCGGTAATCACATGATCCTCGACGCCGTCAAACGCATCGTCGGCCGCGATAGGCGCATCGTTAAATACCAGCGCAGTAAGATCGATTGTCTCGCCAGTCTCGTAAAAGAGAATTCTTTCAACCATTTTGTCTGGATCGACAAAATGATCTGTAACAATGATTGTGCCAGTTAATCCGTCTATGAGATAATCGGTAACAACGATTATCAGGTTGGCTCCGTCTCTCGAAATACTGACATTATCCATAGTCATGTCGTAACGAAACAGAATAGTATCATCCCCGCTTGTCTCTGATATAACTTTGGTTCCTCCATGACTCAGATAGTAGGCATATGTGTCATTACCCGTACCGCCCCAGAGGAGATCATTGCCCGGACCCGCGATTATGAAGTCATCTCCTGAACCGGCATCAATGATATCGTTGCCTCTAGATCCATCTATCAGATCATTGCCCGGACCGGTCCATATAATATCATCACCATACCCTCCCCAAACTGTAACCGGGCCGTAATGAACTTCACTATCCGCAAGTATTAATACGTCGCTTTGACCCGACAGCCTGAATTCCTCAATATTATGGAATAATACCCTGCCATCGGATCCTCTCAGCGTTAGAACAGTATTCGTATGCATGGAGAAAAAAGTATCATAACCGCCCTTTCCATCGTAGTAATCGTGATTAACATTATACCAGCCATAAATATCGACTGAGTAGCCGGAATACGGATTAATCAGAGTAGCGTTATAAACTTGAAATACCGAATTGATATTAAAAGAATTATCTTTATTATCACCAATATAGTCTGTCATTTGTTTAACCCCAGTTTATTGTTGCCCCAGTACAGACTGCCCCAACTTTTATGTTAAAACAGCATGCTTAAAATTTAGTTGTTTTTTGCACTAAACTTGCAAAATTATTTGCACCAAAATGGCAACAAAAGGTTAATTTATGGTAAATAAATATGTAAAAATTTTCTAACGCTTTTTTTTAGGTTTTTGCAAATCCAAACTTCTGGTTTATCTTATTGAAAAGCAAGCAAATATTATCTGAACCCCAAATGAGCTACCCCGCCCGTGAAGACCTTACGACAGGCGCAATCCACAATCATTTATTAAGGCTGGCCGTTCCAATGGCCTGGGGAATATTCGCAATTATCAGTTATCAGCTGGCCGATATGTATTTTATCGCGAAACTGGGAACACGGGAGCTTGCGGCATTTACCTTTACTTTCCCGATCACGATGTTCATTTTTTATCTGGTGATGGGAATGGGGGTGGCCACCACCTCCGTAGTTTCCCGCCAGATCGGGCGCAATGATCGGGAATCCGTCCGCCGCCTGATCTCTCACTCCACTCTGATAGCTTTTCTCGCCGGTCTGATATTATCAATCCTTGGCCTGATATTCCTGAATCCCTTGCTGCATGCGATGGGCGCGGAGCAAGCAATGATACCGCTGATAAGGGATTATATGCTGTTATGGTTTTCGGGGGTGGTTTTCGTCACTCTGCCGATGGTGAACAATGCCGCCATGCGGGCCGGGGGCGATAGCCTCACACCCGCGGCCATAATGACACTGGTAGCCGTTATAAATATAGTTCTCGATCCCTTGCTGATTTTCGGACTATGGGGTTTTCCAAGGCTGGAGCTTCAGGGTGCCGCTATCTCCACGGTAATCGCCAATGCCTGCTCCATGGTGGCGGCCATTCTTGTCCTTTGCAGCAGGGATAAAATGCTGTTCGGCAGGTTGACGGATTTTTCCAATTTTACCAAATCATTCGGGGATCTTATGCATATAGCCGTTCCTGCCGGCATTGCGCATATAGTCGTCCCGCTTTCCGGAGGCATTATGATTGCCATACTCTCCAGTTACGGAGCCGAGAGCATCGCCGCCTTCGGCGTGGCCTCGCGTGTGGAAAGTTTCGTACTGGTACCGGTAATGGCCACGGCAGTAAGTCTTGCCCCGATTATCGGCCAGAACTGGGGCGCGAACAAGACTGAGAGGGTACGCAAGGCGCTTGGCACGGCTTTTGTATTTATTATAGTCTGGAACCTTCTGATTGCCTTTGTGCTTGCTGTTTTTGCAAAAGAAACTGCGGCGCTATTCTCGGCAGACCCTGATGTTATAACCAAGACGGCAACCTATTTTCTGATCGTGCCGCTAACCTATGCAGCGGGAACCCTGATTAACGGCTGGTCATCGGCCTTCAACGCGATTGGCTGGCCTCGCCGCTCCCTAATGATGATCGCGGTCAAGCTCCTTGTCGTACAGATACCTCTCGCAATGCTGTTCGCAGAACTATGGGGAACGACCGGTGTATACCTTGCGATAGCGGCCACCAATATAATCGCCGGACTGGGCTTTCATATAATCAACTTTCGCAAGTGCCAGTCCGCATGCGCTGGACGGGCAGAAATCCGATAACCGGAGACCGCGTCGTCTTGCTGCTATCCGCGCAGAACTCCACCGGTCTTCACAGCCACCGCATCAATAATTTTCTGCGATATGGATTCCAGCTCTGCCTCTGTAAGAGTTTTTTCCTTTGGCTGAATAATCACATTGATAGCAACAGACTTCTTGCCTTCTTCCATTCCCTTGCCGGTATATACGTCGAAAACCTGCACGTCCCTGATAAGACGCCTGTCGGCGCCTTTCGCGGCCCTTACTATGCTATCGGCATCGATGCCGGAAGCGACGATGAATGCGAAATCCCTGTTGACCGGCTGAAAAGGAGACAGATCGAGTTTGGCCTTGGCAGTCCCTTTCGCCCGCCCTTCCGGAACCAGCTCGGGAAATACCTCAAACGCAACTGCCTGTCCCTTGATACCCATCTCTGCCAGCACCGCCGGATGAATTTCTCCAAATCTCGCCAGCACATTTTTCCCAAGGCTTAACGTCCCGCTACGCCCCGGATGATACCAGTCCGGCGCATTGCGACCCACTTGCAGATTTTCAACAGGTACTCCGCAAGCCTCCAGTACTGCCGTGGCATCCGCCCTGGCATCGAAAGCGTTGACCAAACGGCTGGCGTGCGGCCCAGACCAGTGCCTCGGCCCGGCATTGCCTGCCCTCACCCCCGCGGCGATTAGAACCTGCCCGCTGATCGAGGAATCCAAAAACCCCGGCCCCACCTCAAACAACGCCACATCGGGATATCCCCTGTCCGAATTCCTCTGCACCGCCGCGATCAGGTTGGGCAAGGGCGAGGGCCTCATTATATCCAGCTCTGAATTGATCGGATTGCACAGCGTAAGTTGTCTCTTATTCTCGCCTTCTTCAACCCCGAACAACATGGCCAGAGAAGTCTGCATGAAAGCCCAGGTTATGCACTCCTCAAGCCCTCTGCCAGAAAGCTCCGCCCGCGAAATCCTGGCAAGACGCCCGAGCCTTGTTTCCGCCACCCGCGTGATGGCCTCCTGGTTATGAACGGAAATTGCCGGAAGATTATCATAGCCGCTTATTCGCAGGATTTCCTCGACGATATCCGCCCTGCCCTCGACATCACCGCGCCATGAAGGCGGCTGCACCACCCAAGGCTCGCTGTCGACTGTCACGATAAACCCGAGATCCTCAAGAATCCGCTGCTGATCCTTCCTGCTTACATCCACTCCGCCGAGCTTCAGACAATAATCGGGATCGTACTCGATCATCCGCTGCCAATGGGGAGTATCTCCGGCCTTGACGACTTCGCTCGCCTCTCCGCCGCATATCTCAAGTATCAGCCTGGTCGCTATCTCCATTCCGGCATGAGTAAATTCAGGGTCGATCCCCCGCTCGAACCGGTAACGCGCGTCGCTGTCGATCTGAAGCGTCCTGCCGGTTTTAGCTATCGCCATAGGCTGGAAATAAGCCGCCTCGACGAACACGTTCACTGTATCCGCCTCCGCGCCGGTGGAAACCCCGCCGATCACTCCGCCAAGTCCGAGCGGCCCGCTGTCGTCGCAAACCACGGTATGACCTTCGCCAAGCTCGTAGGTCTTGTCGTTCAGCGCCTCCAGCCTCTCGCCTTCCTTCGAAAGACGGACATGAATGTTTCCTATAAGCTTGTCGGCATCGAACACGTGCAGCGGTCTGGCCATACCCACAGACATGTAATTGGTGATATCAACCAGCGCCGAAATCGGCCGCAGCCCGACAGCCTTCAATCGCCGCTGCATCCACTCCGGCGAGTCTCCATTTCTGACGCCCTTTATATATCTCCCGAGGAAAAGCGGATTGTTGTCTGTCTGGATACTAACCGAAACCGGAGACTTGAAGCCGCCCCTGACCGGAGATGTGTTCAAGGGTTTCAGCCTCCCGATCCCCGCCGCCGCGAGATCCCGGGCGATACCGTAAACCCCGGTGCAATCGGCCCTGTTCGGAGTGATCGAAACATCGATAACCGGATCGCACAGCCCCATCACTTCCGCGAAAGGAACCCCGACCCGAGTTGCCGGATCAAGCTCGATAATCCCCTCATGACTGTCGGAAAGCGCCATCTCCCGCTCTGACACCAGCATGCCGCAGGACTCGACGCCCCTGATGACGCCTTTCTTCAGAACCGTATCCAGTCCCGGAATATAGCTCCCCTCAGGCGCAAAGACCCCTATCATTCCAGCCTTCGCGTTTGGCGCGCCGCATACCACCCTGACCTTCTCCCTGCCGGTATCGACCACACAGACCTTCAGCCGGTCGGCATCCGGATGCTTCTCGGCGCTCACCACAAAGGCTGTCCTGAACGGCGCGTATATTTTTGAGGGGTCGTCGATGCTCTCCAGCTCGAGGCCGACGGATGTCAGAGTGCTTCCTATTTCATCAAGGCTTGCGTCCGTTTCAAGATATTCTTTCAACCAGCTTAAAGTGAACTTCATTGTCTTTCTTCGTCTTTTCCGGATGGATTGCTAAAAACCGTTTAGAATTAGCGCGATTGCGCGGCAAGGCCAAGAGGTTTCTTTATGCCCGTCTATGAAAGCGGCAGCACATGAAACGAGAAATCCAGCTTGTACCCAGTCTTCTCGTAGAGTCTGGCAGCCGCATCGTTCTTCGTTTCGGCCAGCCAGTAGATTCTTCTCCAACCCTGCCTGCGCCCCTCTTCCTCCAGAGCCGCCAGCAACGCCCTCGCCACACCTCTTCGCCGGTAACCGGAATCGACAAACAGATCCTGCATATAACATACCGGCTCTATCGACCCTGTGGTTGAATGAATTACATAATGACAGATGCCGGCCATCGCACCGTTCAACCACGCTCCCAGCCCGTTCACGGGGTTGCCCGGCTCCAGTATCCGCCTCCAGGTCTCGGCTGTCGTAATTTCGTGGCAAATGCCGCGGTTGTTGGCGTTCCACAGAACCAGCCAGTCTGCGAAGTCTTCTTCCCTGAAAGTCCCTGTATCGATACTTATGCCCATCGCTACATCCTGCGGAATTTCCCTGCCAGCGCCCTCAGAACCCCAGCTCTGCCTTTTTCGGCCAGTTCCCGGTACTCTCTCATGGCTGTATTTTTTTGTTCCTCGTTTTCGAATGAGAATCTTACGCTTTCCATCATCTTGATGAAATCGGCGCTTTCAAGCTGGGTACGTTGCAGCTTCGTCAGAATCTCCTGCTCCTCATCGGCAAAGTCTCCATCACACCATGCGAGCATTCTCGCATAGTGGAAAAAAGTGGCCCGGTCATCCTGACTGGAGATTTTCAGAAAACTCTCCGCAATGTCCGGAGGATCAACAAGATCCGTCGCCAGCACCGCCCGCTGTTCCTCGCTGAAAGGGACAAGTTCCAGAATTTTTTCAAGGAAGGATTTCTCATCCTCGCTGATGACTTCGTCAGCGTTAGCAAAGGCAAATATCGTCCTCCACATACAAAACTGACTATCGTTTATGCCATCCACCATCGAACCGCCCCTGCCAAATTAATGCAGGAGATAGTTTAACCCCGACTTTCCGATAAATACAGTCTCAATATATCAATACTTGACCGAGCATCCATAGGGCTGCGTCACCGAAGGCTCCGGCTGCCGCCCTTCCTTCAGTCTTTCAAGCGCAGAAATGACATAATTTTCCGCCTCTGCAAAATCGCCGTCCGAGAGTCCCGGCTGGTCGTCGATAGCCCCGGAATAGACAAGCCTGCCGTCCCCCGAAATAACAAACATATGAGGTGTCGTCTTCGCACCGTAAAGCTTTCCGATCTCGCCGCTCTCATCAAGGATTTTTGCGGCGATCCCCGCCTCCTCGTCCTGAACGATTCTCCTGGCCTCCTCCTCGCTTGTATGCCCCTGATTGCCGGGAGCGGATGAGACTATGGTAATCCATACTGCACCCAGTTCCCTGGCTGCGCCCTGCGTATTCTGCATATTACCCGAATCGTAGTGCTTGCGCACATAAGGGCACTCGTGGTTGCTCCATTCCAGCACCATCGGCTGGCCACTAAAGCTTGATAGACTGATCTGATTTCCCGACAGAACGTCTTTCGCCTCGAACTGCGGCGCCTGCTGGCCTGTCTCGGCTTGCGCCAGAGCGGGATTTGCAGTAAAAAATGCGATCAGCGCCACTATGGCTGGAAATACTTTCATCAGCATTCTTTATTCTCCTGTAACCGGGCCGGAAACAGTGCCTGCGACGATTGCTGGCGTCAGAAGCTGCGGTAATATCACTGGTTCAGGCCTGTCCCCGGTTTCTTCGCTTCTGCCGCCATAAAAGACATAGAGCGGCACGCCGCTTCGTCCATGGCTTTCTAGAAAAGCCGTTATCCGCCCGTCGTAATTAGTCCAGTCGCCAACGAGATAACGCACGCCTTCCCTCTTGAAAAGCTCTTTCGTCTGGGGAATATCGAGGGCGAGCTTGTGGTTCACCTTGCATGTTATGCACCAGTCCGCTGTCATCTCTATGAACACCGGATCGCTTCCGCCAAGCAGTTCATCCAGCTTTTCCCGCGACCACGGTTCTTCCTGAAATGCCTTCTCCTGCCCTTCCGCAAGCACCTCGCCGCTGCCGCCGATGTTATTGCTGCCGAGAATAGTGATCAGGGCAAAAAAACCTACAACTGCCGCAACTCCAGCCAGACATGCCATTCCTCTGCCTCTTCTGCCTGCCACCGACTTGCCACCGGAATACCACAGGGCAAGAGCCATGACGGCCATCCCCGCCAGAGCCAGAAGAATTCCACGCTCCCCGGTCTGCTTGCCAAGCACCCATACCAGCCATCCGCTCGAAGCATACAAGGGATAAGCCAGCGCATGCCTGAATTTCTCCATCCACGGCCCTGGCCGGGGCAAAAGCCGCAAAAGCGGCGGAACCATCGAAAGCAGCAAAAACGGCGCGGCAAGGCCGCAACCAAGCGCCAGAAACACCCCGAGAGCCACCCCGGCGCTCTGCGTCAGAGCAAACCCAAGCGCCACGCCCATGAATGGCGCTGTGCATGGTGTCGCCACCATCGTTGCCAGAACCCCGGTAAAAAACGAGCCGGCAAGACCTCCGCCTTCCGCCAGTCTGCCGCCCGCATTGGCCCACTTCCCGCCGAACTCGAACACGCCGGAAAAGTTCAGGCCGACCACAAATAACAGCCAGGCCAGAAACGTAACCACTTGCGGATTTTGCATCTGAAATCCCCAACCGATAAGAGAGCCTGCCTGCTTGAGAAGAATGAGCAGTCCGGCCACGGCTGTGAACATCACCAGTATGCCGAGCGTATAGGACAGCCCATGCGCTGCGGCAAGACGCTGGCTATGCGAAGCGAGCCTGGCCGCTCCCAAAGCCTTGATGGAAAGAATGGGAAAGACACAAGGCATCAGATTTAATATCAGCCCCCCCAGAAAAGCGAAAAACAACGCCGTCCCAAGACTTGCCACCGGCTCTCCCGGCTGCAATGGTATCGTCACTGAAGCTTTTTCAACGCGGGCGGCTCTGGCGCTGAACCTGATGGCTTGTTCAGAGCCGTCCGGTTTACTGTATGCCAGAACTGCATCCAGAGTATCTATCTCGGAAAGCGGTCGAAGCCCTTTACGCTGCTTGATTACAAGCCCATTGCCCTGCATGGAAAGGCTGGTATCCGCCGCATTCTCCATCACCCCCCACTGCTCCGGAAACAGCCTGGCTCCTTCCGGGACTATCTCCTGCAAAAGCTCTGGATCGTCAGGCTGAAGGGTAATGACGATATGTCCATTGGCCGAATCGAACTTCGCAGGCCAGCTTACTCTCTCCGGCAGCGCGTCCTCGGCCGAACCGACAAATTCCGGGGTTCCTTCCTCAAGTCCACCGTTAAGGGACAACTCTATTTGCGTAATCTCCGGAATGCATATGTCCTTGCAAACCAGTAGGTGCAAAGTCGCGTAGATCTTCAGCGGGCCGGGTGGAATTTCAGATCCCGCCTTGATTTCCTGCAACAGATCGACCCGGTTCTCATAGCCGTAATTGACCAGCGGCCCATACGCGATTTTTACGGGGACGGGGTAAACAATCGGCCCGGCCTCCAGACCTGGCGGTAAATCCCATTCTATCTTCGGAGCCTCGCCGGAATCCCCCGGGTTCTGCCAGTAAGTATGCCAGCCCTCCTCGATATCCTGCCGGATTGCGATCATTATGCTGCTGTCCGGCCTGATTACTGTTGTTTCAGGGATAATATTAATCCGGACATGCTTGCCGCCGTTTTGCGCAAAGGCGGCGGAAGGCGCTGCCAGCAGCACCAGAACAAGGAATAACCGGCATAAAAGTGAAATCGGCATCTTTATATATGATTATCTTGATAGCACAGGATGGAAAATAAGATAACCTTTGCGCCAATTTTTGGAATTTGTTTTTTGGAAAAACGATTTTTCACACACACCCTCACAAAAAGGAGATCCTTCATCTCCTTATAGGGAAGAACACCTAACCGCGGAGCAGGGAACGCAGAGCTACGTTAAAATTCCAGTTTTAAAAAAAAGATTGCAAAATTTCAAAAAAGAGTATCTTTTTAAAAGATCATGATTGAAAACGGCACAGACATTCTTGATATCAGAGCACGCAGGCCCCACGTTTGCGCGAACATTTGTGCCGCCGCAGCAGCAGCCGCCGCCGCCCGTTAAGGGCTGGATCTTTTTACATACCCATTAGAATAGAAAATTAAAATCCAAAAGGCGGAGTCTAATCAAATGTTAACGGTAAAAAAATGGGATGCAAATCCCTCTGAAAGCTCGGAAATCTCTACCCTGAACCCTGAAAGGCCATATCTCAGACAGGTCACTGAAACCATCAGGCATAACCCCGGAGCCGAAATCGCAAGATACGGCCAGGGCAAACCCGGCCTGTTATTCCTGGCTCAGGGAGAAAGCAGTGTTCCGACCCCCTCCTTTATCGTGGATGAAGCCGTAAGAGCCATGCAGGAAGGAAAGACTTTCTACGGGCCGGCTCTTGGATTGCCCGAAACACGAAAGGCTCTTTCGGATTATTATAAAAACATCTACGGTCTCGATATTCCGGCAAGCCGGATGGTGCTGACCACCTCCGGAACCGCTGCTGTCCACACTGCCCTTCAGGCGGTATGCGACAAGGGCGACGAGATCATAGCCGTAACTCCGCTATGGAAGAACCTTCTGAGTTCGATCCAGCTTCAGGAAGGCATTATCAGGGAAGTATGCCTGGAAGAAAAAGGCGACAGATGGGAACTGGATCTTGAGCAGCTCTTCTCGGCAGTCACATCCCGCACCCGCGCAATTATCATCAATTCACCAAATAATCCTACCGGCTGGGTAATGTCCGAAAGCGACATGAGGACGGTAATGGATTTCGCCAGACAAAGAGGGATATGGGTTCTTTCGGACGAAGTATACAGCAGAATGGTTTTCGGCCGGAAACGCGCTCCAAGCTTTCTTGACGTCTCAGGCCCCGAAGATCGCCTCATTATAATGAGCAGCTTTTCCAAGAACTGGTCGCTTACCGGCTGGCGGCTTGGCTGGCTCGTTATTCCCGAAGCCGCTTCCTCCCAGATTCAGGACATAATATCATACACCTATATGTGCCCCCCCGCCTTCCCCCAGTACGCAGCCATCGCTGCGCTGCGACACGGCGAGGCGTTTCTCTCCGAACAGATGGACTGGTATCGCAAAGCCCGCGATATCGTCTACGACCGCTATAGTTCCATGGGAAAAATTTATTCGGTAAAACCGCCATCCACCTTCTACAGCTTCTTCCGTATCGAAGGTAGGAGCGATTGCATGGAGCTTGCCAGAAACCTGATAGACGTGAGCGGCCTTTGCCTTGCCCCAGGCTGCGCCTTTGGCAAGACCGGGCAAGGATATCTGCGCCTTTGCTTTGCGGGCTCCGAAGCCAAAATCAACGATGCCCTCGACAGGCTTCAACTGGCGCTGGGAAAGTAAGCCATTAAACGAGCTTTATTAATTAAGAAGGATTACCGGGCAAATGTTTTGCTTTGTAATCCTTTTTTTCAATGTTACAATTTACGTAGTATAAATATTCCCACTTTTCATCCTGCTTGAGTATTTTTTTGCTTTGTCCTTTGGTTCCTATCGTCTAGCCTATTAGACTGCAGCTTAAATTACATAATAAACTGCTGTATGTATTCGAACCAACAAAGGTAGACTTATGAGGCACTTGAAAAACCTATGCCGCCTTCTTCTCCTTACGCTCATCCCGTCAAGCGGGGCGTTTGCTGCCGACATCGAACTTCTCGGCAATAGCGGCGACTGGTCGGCATATACCTTTATCGAAAACGGCAACCGGGTTTGTTATATGGCAAGCCAGCCGATTAAAGCCGAGGGTAATTACACCAGCCGAGGCGATATTTTCGCTCTTGTCACTCACCGCCCGGCGGAAGGCACGAAAAACGTCTTCAGCTACATCGCCGGATATTCCTACAAACCCGGTAGCGACGTGACAGTCACCGCAGGCGATAAAAAGTTTATCCTGTTCACACAGGACGATACCGCATGGACTGCGGATGCGGAAACGGACGAGGCGATAGCCGATGCAATTCGCAAAGGTTCCAATATGATTGTCAAGGGAACATCTTCCCGCGGAACACAGACCACCGACACTTTCAGCCTGAAAGGATCAGGCTCGGCACATAAACTCATTTCGCAGAAATGCGGGATAAAATAAGCTCGCCAGGGGAAGCTCTAATGAAACACATAGAAGTATCAAGGAAAATAGCCTTAGGCCGGATGGTCGAAACCGCAAGCCTGAAGAAAGCACTAATCGACCGTCTCGAAAAGATTATCGATATAGAAGAAGTCTCTGATGGCGTGGAGAATTTCTCCATTAAGGGAACCACAGGCACACCCGCCAGCATTACCCGTCACGCAATGGTAGAGCTAAACTTTGATATCGTTAACGAGAACAGGGTTGCGCGTTTCATGATCTCCGGATATGCCCGCACGTCTCGCTCGCTGATGATCTTCTATTCTTTCTTCTTCCTGATGTTCCTGCTCGTCGGTTTGCTTCCCGGCTCGATTGAAAGCGGCCCCGACAGTGATGCCGTCGACGTTCTTGTCTTTTTGATTTTCGGTATCTTTATCATTTTTGATACCAACAAAAAGCTCTCCGAGACCAAGGATTTTCTTGAAGACGCCCTTCAATCGCTGGACACCGAGTTTGGTTGATCTAAAGGTATGGATAAATAGAAAAAAATCTTTGCGCTACATGATTATTCGCCAGACGATATCCGAAATGGAATACAATAAGTTTTCACACAGCCGCCAAAGGCCAGACACTGCCAATGGTGCCGGGTCATGTGCCCTTCATCTCATGGTGGCCGCAAAGGCTTCAGAGAATTACAAGGCATTTTGCAAGACTGCCGCATGCATGCTTGGCCGTATTGCCTGCGTCCGCCAGAGAAACTTTCTGACCCGCAGCAATTCAATTCGTCTCCGCTACCTTATGGTTCCCTTCGCTGCGCTGATGCTTACCGGCAACCTTTATGTCGACAAAGGACTTCAGGAGCCTACTGCCATTCGGCACACTCAAAACGCCCTGGTTGCCAAACATTCGCAGACCAACCAGCTTGCTGTAGCTGGCAGATATGATAACAAAGGGGCTCGGCTTAATGTCGTTCCGCTTTTCGACGAATCCGAAGATACCGCCGATGCCGGTGTGATCTCCGCTGCCTATACTGCACAGGACGAGGTTGAGGACTATTCATCCCCAAAAGAAAAAGAAATCACCATCGACAAGGGCGATACCCTTGCCGCAGTCCTTCAGGAGGCGGGATTGAGCGGAAACGAAACTTTTTCAGCTGTATCCGCGATGCAAAAACATCTTGACCCGCGCAAGGTCAAGCCGGGACAGAGCATTTACCTTCGCTTTGATCCTACCGAGGAATGCAGCTTTCAGTTCGCGCAAATGCGCGTCGAGATCGATCCTGTACGCTCTGTCGTCGTCGAGCCCTCTGAATCCGGATTCGTCTCCGAGGTAAAGGAAAAAGAAGTTCATGTGCGCGTACAGGCCCAGCGGGCGAAAATCGAGACCTCGCTTTTCGGTTCTGCGATAAAGGCGGGAATTCCATCCCGCGTCGTTGCCGAAACCATTCGCATCTTCTCATGGGATGTCGACTTTCAGCGCGACATCCGCGAGGGCGACATGATCGAGGTTCTCTACGAAACCTACGTCACTGAAGACGGGGACTTCGCCCGCTACGGTAACGTCCTTTTCGCCAATCTCAGTGTTGGCGGCAAGCCGATTCCGGTCTTCAGATTCGAAACGAAAGACGGCGACGCCGATTACTTCGAGCCGAACGGCCATAGCGTCAGAAAAGCTCTTATGAAGACGCCGATTGACGGTGCTAGGATTTCGTCCGGGTTTGGCATGCGCAAGCACCCGATTCTCGGCTATAACAAAATGCACAAGGGACAGGACTTCGCCGCCCCTTCTGGAACCCCCATCTACGCTGCCGGAGACGGAACCATCGAAAAAGCCGATTTTTGGAACGCCTACGGCAATTACGTACGCATCCGCCACAATTCCGGCCTGAAGACGGCTTATGCCCACATGTCGCGTTTTGGCAAAGGCATTTCGCCAGGAAAACGGGTTAAGCAGGGTGACGTGATTGGCTATGTCGGAACGACAGGACGCTCGACAGGCCCGCATCTTCATTACGAAGTGCTCGTCGATGGCGCTCAGGTGAATCCTTCCTCACTGAAGCTTGCTCAGGGGAGCATTCTCAAGGGGGCAGAACTTGACAGGTTTAAAAAGGTCATGGAGAGCATGCAGGCACAATACAGATCCATGACCGGCGGCGTCCAGCTGGTAAGAAACTGAAATATTTTTGATGAAGCATCTGGCTGTATTCGACTGGAACGGAACATTGTTTGACGATGTGCAAGCCAGCTTGGAGGGAGCCAACGCGGTATTCGAATTCCTTGGACGGCAGCCTTTGAGTATTGGGCAATACCGCCAAACCTTTACCTTTCCTATTTTGCATTTCTACACCGCCAACGGTATATCTCCCAGCGAGTACTTGGAATGCCATGACGAAGCGGCGAGGATCTACCTTGAAACCTACGAGAACGCCGCCCTGCAATGCCGCCTGAGGACGGACGCGACTGAACTTCTGGAATGGCTGAACGCCAACGGAATCAAATGCATGCTTCTAAGCAATCATTTGCTTGAAAATGTTGAAAAACAATTGGCCCGCTTCCACATCCACCATTTCTTTTCGCATATTTCCTGCAATAGCGTCTACGACGCTTCCTTTATCCAGAAAATGAACAAACATGACCGCCTGCAATCCCTGATGCGAAGCGAAAATTATCCAGCGGCAACATGTTTTATTATCGGCGACTCTCTCGAAGAGCCGGAGATAGCCGGCAAACTGGGTCTGTCTTCATTTTGTATTGCCGGAGGCTACCTAAGCCGCGACAGGCTCCTTGCCAGCGGGACGGATCATGTCGTAGATAATTTCACTGAAGTAATTAATAAAATCTGCACGATGTGGAAGCTTGATTACAAAAAAGCTTCCTGATAGAGAGAACCCATGGAAGATATAGATAAGCTCAAAGCAGAACTGGTATCCGCGGTCGAAGCCGCTGGCGATCTTGCCGCTCTGGAACAGGCCAGGGTCAGCATCTTTGGCAAAAAGGGTCAAATCACATCCCTTCTGAAGAGCCTTGGCGAACTTTCCCCGGAAGAGCGCAAGTCGGCAGGGCAGTCGCTTAACGAAGTGAAAGACACCATCACAGACCTCTTCAAACGCCGCGAAAATTTTTTAAGACGCAAGGATCTTGATGAAAGGCTGATCAGGGAAACCCTCGACGTGACCCTGCCGCCAGAGCCGAAGAAATCCGGGCGCATTCATCCCATCAGCCATACGATGGAAGAACTCACCGGCATCTTCGCCTCCATGGGATTCGTCGTCGCCGAGGGGCCGGATATTGAAAACGACTGGTACAACTTCACCGCCCTTAACTTTCCGCCCGGTCACCCGGCAAGGGAAATGCAGGACACATTCTTCCTGCCCGACGATCCGGCGGAAAAAGGCGAACGGGCAAAGCGCGTACTCAGAACCCATACCTCCCCCGTCCAGATCCGCTACATGAGCGAACATAAACCGCCGATCAAAATCGTCAGCATGGGGCGAACTTACCGTTCCGACTTCGACATGACCCATACCCCGATGTTCCACCAGATGGAATGTCTGTACGTCGACAAGGACGTCAACATGGGGCATCTCAAAGGTTGCCTGATCGATTTCGTAAGGGCGTATTTTGAAATCAACGACCTTCCGGTTCGCTTCCGCCCTTCTTTCTTTCCTTTCGTCGAGCCCGGCGCCGAAGTCGATATCGGCTGCACCAGGGCAGGAGGAGAACTGCGCATCGCCAGGGCGGCCAGTCCTGCCGAGCAGGACTGGCTCGAAATTCTTGGAGCCGGAATGGTGCATCCGAACGTGCTGCGCAACTGTGGCATCGACCCCGATACTTATCAGGGTTTCGCCTTCGGTCTCGGGATTGAGCGCATAGCGATGCTCAAATACGGAATTCCCGACTTGCGCACTTTTTATGAGAGCGACGTCCGCTGGCTGGAACATTACGGCTTCACCCCGTTGAAACGCCCCAATCCGGCAATCTCAAACACCTGAGGCGCATTTAATTCGCTGACAGCAGAAGTATCTCCGGGCAAAGATATCATTATAATCTGACCGGGGTTTCTTTCTAGGAACAAACTGTGCATAGCCGCACAGACCACTGGCGTGCCGCGCCGTTTAGTATTATGTTATTTACGAGAGGCATTATGGCGGCAAGACAGGCGGTAAAGCAGAAGAAAAAATCGGTTAATAATCAGGATCAACGGGATTATTTCCGCGATCCTCGCGTAGCCATTGATGAACATGGCAATATAGTCTACGCAAGTCAGGCCTTCTGCCAGATTGCCGGAATCGAACTTTATCAGGCCGTCGGCAGCAAAGCCTCCCGGCTTATTACCATAGTCGATGAAAATCCCGCAGGATCAGACCCAGACCTCTGGCTGAGAACCATAAAAACCGGTAGCTGTCCTGTTAAGATAGGTGCCGGAGGCGCCCCTCAGGTTTTCCATTTCGAATGGCTTTCAGTACCCGATGGCCGCAAATATCTCATTGGCTCCACCGAACAGCAGAACTACAATAAATCCGACCGTTTCATAAAACTGATTTCCGGTAGCGAAGCCGCAGCCCAGAATATCGAAGAAGAGCTGCGGCATTTCACCAATCTCTCCCACGATGCCATGGCGATTATCAATGTCGCAGGGAACTTTATTCAGGCAAACACCACTTTCCGCGAGCTTTTCGGCTTTGACGACCAGCAGCTGCGCCACCTGACCTTTCCGGAAATGGTGCTGGCCGAAGACCGGCACGCCGTCCGCAATTCCCTTCGCAGCCTTAGCCTTTCCGAAGGAGCGGAAAAAAACCCGGTCATCGATTTCGAGGCCCGAATGCTGGATCGGGACGCTCAAACGCTCTGGATGGACTGGCGGCTAAAACGCATAGGTGCGAGCGTATACTGCGTAGGCAGAGATCTGACCGCGATCAAGTCCCATGAAGCAAAACTCAAACGTCGCGAGCAACAACTCTCCGAAGCGGAATCCATTGGCAGGATGGGGCATTGGCACTGGCGCATCGGTGATGAGAACATATCTTTCTCCGATGAGATTTACCGGATATTCGGCGTCGATAAAGATACTTTCCGCCCGACGCTGGACAATCTCGGCGAACGCGTCCACAAGCGCGATATCGGCCGTCTGCTTCAGGCTTTCCAGCGGGCGATACTGGAAAGAAACGACTATGACATCGAATTCCGCGCTCTGCGTCCCGATGGCGAAGTCCGTTACGTACGCTGCCAGGGACGATGCGACCGGGACGAGGAAGAGGAAGTCGTCGGCCTGTTCGGTATAATGCAGGACATAACCGAGCGTACCATTTACGAGATCGATCTTCGCGAGGCCAAGGAAGCCGCCGAGCGCGCCTATGCCGCCAAATCCCAGTTTCTTGCAAATATGAGCCACGAACTCAGAACTCCGCTAAACGCAATAATCGGCTTCTCCGAAATGATGCAGCGCCAGCTTCTCGGGCCCATTGGCACCGAAAAATATCTGGAATATATCGACGGCATAAGGGAGAGCGGGGAACACCTCCTCGATCTGATAAGCGATATCCTCAATATGTCGAAGATCGAGGCTGGCAAATACGAGCTTGACCTTGAGGAATTCAATCTTGCCGAAGTCATCAGGACGGCTATGCATATGATTCAGTCCAGGGCCCATGACGCCGGACTTGACATCACCACCCGCTTCGACAGGGAAGACCAGAGGATCATCGCCGACAGGCGGGCAGTCATGCAGATTGTCCTCAATCTTCTCTCAAACTCTGTTAAATTTACTGACACTGGCGGCTCTGTAAGGCTGGAATGCTTTTCCCGCGACAACTATATTTCGATTAAGGTCGCCGACACCGGCATCGGAATTCCGGCGAACAAATTAAAGAGCATCACCAGACCTTTCGAGCAGGCTGCCTCCCATTACACGCGGGAGCATGAAGGATCCGGCCTCGGTCTTGCCATCACCAAGGAACTGGCCGAGATGCATGGCGGCTCTATCCATATCGATTCCGCCGTCGGTGTTGGCACCACGGTCACAATAAGGCTACCCTACGACGCCAGCCAATATTACCCGCCAAACAAGAACCGGCAGCCCTAAAAACTATAAAACACAATAGCTTAATTAACGCTTTCGGCCCGTCTGATCCAGGTCAAGTAATGCGGTGTTTACTTCGTGCATCCGGTCAAGCAGCGCCGCCAGTATCGACTGTATCAGCGGAGGCGTGGCCTTTATCTGATCGTTGACCAGAGAAGGAGGAAGAACGAAAAGCGTGCAGTCCTCTTCAGCCCTTACTGAAAGCGTATAGGAATCAAACCGGAGAAGCGCCATTTCGCCAAAGATCTCGTCCACGCCCAGAGAGGCCAGAACGAAATCTCCATCATCGCTCTCCCGGAAAACAGTAACCATCCCGGACTTGACCACATAGGCGCAGTCGCCCAGTTGCCCTTGCCTGACAATTATTTCTCCCGCTTTGAAGTTGCGGGTTTTGGCGACACCTTCAAGACTTCTGGATAATTTCTGCATGAATGGCTTGTTGATTAAATAGTCGGTAAGTACTAATGCTTTTTTATCATTTATTGAGCCTAAAACAAAGATGAAATAATCGCAGGCGGCAGTTGCCATTCCATAAATAAAGAAGTCCTGTTCTTTTCCGGAACCAGGATTAAAGGCTTTTGTTGGAGTTTTACATCTGAACTGTTAAACCGGAGGTCTATTGATCATGGCTAAAAAAGGCCGGGTAAAAAACCCGGAACAGGACAAACGGGTAAAACACCCCGAGCGTTACGAACAGCAAGGCAGCGAAAAGAATAAGAAATAAAAATAATATTTGAATTCCGGCGCAAGCCGAGAGGCTTTTCCTTTTAGGAAAGGCCTTTTCCTTTGCAAAAAAGATGCAAATGGATTTTAAAATCAGTAACCTTGATTAACATCTCGGGGCTTACCTGAATCTGAATTATAGTTATATTTCCTTAATGACAAAAGACTTGCCCGGCAATATTTTTGCAATTGAAACCGACAGCCCTCAGGCCAAATCGCTGGGATATGTCCATTCCATCGAAACCGCCGGTACGGTTGACGGCCCCGGAGTAAGATATGTCATATTCCTCACCGGATGCCCTCTCGCCTGTCAGTACTGCCATAACCCCGATGCTTTGAAGCTAAAAAATGGCGTAATACGCAGTGTTGAGGATATCCTCTCCGATATCCACGACTACCGCCAGTTCCTGCAACGAGCAAAAGGCGGCGTCACTATTTCCGGCGGAGAACCGCTGTCTCAGGCAAGGTTCACCAAAAGCATCTTGCGCGGCTGCAAGGAGATGGGCCTGCATACCGCTCTCGACACCAGCGGATTCCTTGGCGAGGCGGCAGATGATGAAATGCTTTCAAATATCGACCTCATACTCCTCGACATCAAGAGCGGCCTGCCGGATCTCTACAAAGAGGTTACCGGCGTCTCGCTGGAACCGACTTTGGAATTTGCCTTTCGTTTATCGGAAATGAACAAGCCTGTATGGATACGTTTCGTCCTTGTGCCAGGTCTGACTGACAGCCGGGAAAACATTGAGGCGGTAGCCAAAATCATTTCGCAGCTTGATAACGTCCAGCGGGTTGATATTCTTCCTTTCCATCAGATGGGCGCTTATAAATGGGAAAACCTGGGCCTGAAATACAAATTGAAAGATACGCGTCCGGCGAACGAAGAAGACGTAGCAGCCGCCCGCGCGATTTTCGGCAGCTACGGCATTAAAGCCCTGTAAGGAATGTCATGAGCAGACGCATAGTACTTCTCGCCGCTTGGCCGCTTTTTGCCGGACTTGCAATGATCATGATCGGCAACGGCCTTCAGGGAACCCTGCTGGGTCTGCGCGCCAGCCTGGAGCAGTTCAGCACCTGCAGCATCGGTCTGATAATGTCGATGTATTATGTCGGCTTTCTCGCCGGCTCGCTGATTGTCCCGGAACTTGTAAAAAAAGTCGGTTACATTCGCGTCTTCGCGGCTCTTACCGCCCTTGCATCGACTACTGTTCTCGCTCACGGGCTTTTCATCGGGCCGGTCATCTGGACTCTGGCCAGAGCGGTCACCGGCTTCAGCTTCGCCGGTCTTTACGTAGTGATCGAAAGCTGGATCAACAGCCTTGCCACCCGCAAGACGAGAGGAAGCATTCTCGCCATCTACATGCTGGTGCATTACTCGGCACTTGCCGCAGGACAAATGTGCCTTTATATCGCGCCTCCGGAAAACATCCAGCCATTTATCCTTACCTCGGTACTGGTCTCCCTTGCGGCAATTCCCGTCTCACTGAGCAGCAGCTCTCAGGCCCCCTCGCATAGCGAAAGCCGCAGATTGTCTTTGAAGGAACTTTGGAAAGTTTCACCCTTGAGCCTGTACTCGGTAGCGGCGGCAGGCTTCGGCACAGGCGTCTTCTACATGCTGGCCCCCGTGTATGGCGCGGGAACCGGAATGTCCACGGAATCTGTCGCAAACTTTATGGCTCTTTATCTCATCGGAGGAATCTGCGGCCAGTTGCCTCTTGGACTCCTTTCCGACAGGATAGGCAGGCGCAAGACCATAATCGGCGTGGCGACCGTCACCTCAGCGCTGGCCGTATTTTGCTTCATCTATCGTGAAGATCCTCTGCTCCTCAATCTCTTTTTCTTTCTGCTTGGCTCCGTCAGCCTTACCGTTTACGCACTCGGCAGCGCCCTGGCCATAGATTACCTTCATCCTGACCAGTACATTGCCGCCTCCGGCTCCCTTCTGATCGCCAACGGCGCAGGGGCCATCGTCGGCCCTGTAGCTGTCTCCTTTCTGATGGAAACCGATATCCAGCTCTTTTTCCCGGCTCTGGCAGCAGCTTATTTCAGTATTACTCTCTTCGGCCTTTACCGGGCTACAAGGCGAGACCCGCTGCCTACCGAGAGCCAGGAAAAACACATCTCCGCACCCGGAACGACTGGTGCCACACCAGTATCCGCCCGCATGGCCGTACAGGTTGCCGCCAAAGAACCCATTAAGTAACCCCGGGCCATTGCGAAAACGTTTTGTAATAGGCTTTTTGCCAAAAATATTATAGATATTTAGCCATGAGCAGATTGCGAGATATCGGCAGAATTCTGCCCCCGCATATCCGGAGCCACAAAAGCGCCCCGGAACCGCTTGTATGTCTGACCGCTTATTCCGCGCCTGTGGCAAGAATTCTTGACCCGCTTTGCGACCTGCTCCTCGTCGGCGACAGTCTTGCCATGACTTGTTACGGCATGGATTCGACACTGCCTGTCAGCCTTGATACCATGATCATGCACGGCAAGGCGGTAGCCTCTTCGTCGTCCCATGCCTGTATAGCCGTTGACATGCCCTTCGGCAGCTATCAGGAAAGCAGGGAAATCGCCTTCCGCAACAGCGCAAGAGTAATCAGCGAAACCGGTTGCAGTGCGATTAAGCTCGAAGGCGGCAGGGAAATGGCTTCCACCATCGGATTTCTGGTAGATCGGGGCATACCGGTCATCGCCCATATCGGACTGAAACCTCAGTACTTCAATGCCTTGGGCGGATACAAGGTTCAGGGCAGAAGCGACCAGGAAGCGGAAAATGTTCTTGCCGATGCCCGCGCGGTAACCGGGGCCGGAGCCTTCGCGGTCGTTCTTGAAGGGCTTGTCGAACCTCTTGCAAGACAAATCACCGGAGAAATAGCCATCCCCACCATCGGCATCGGCGCTTCCGGGGCATGCGACGGCCAGATACTCGTTACCGACGATTTGCTGGGTCTCACTGGCGGCCCCTACCCGAAATTCGTTCGCAACTACGCAAATCTGCATGAAGAGATACAAAAAGCCGTTGGCGCTTTTGCGCATGATGTACGCTCGGGAATATTCCCCGGCGAAAATCAGACTTACTCCGGCAGCAGCAAAAAATAGGAAAAATGACCATAAAAACAGGAATCGTGCGCGCCACGACAGAGCTTCGCGAGCAGATCGGCTTCTACAGGAAACAAGGGCTGCGTATAGGATTTGTTCCAACCATGGGCGCCTTGCATGAAGGTCATCTTTCTCTGGTTACAAAAGCCCTTGAGCATAGCGACAGGGTTATCGTCAGTATTTTTGTCAATCCCACCCAGTTCGCCCCCGGCGAGGATTACGAAAGATATCCGAGACAGGAAGATGAGGATTGCAGAAAGCTGGAGCAGTCCGGAGCCCATCTGGTCTTCATACCCGCGGTGGAGGAAATGTACCCGAAGGGCCACTCGACGACCGTAAACGTAGGCGGTATTACCTCGCGGCTCGAAGGCGCGCACAGACCGGGTCATTTTGAAGGCGTGGCCACCGTGGTTACCAGACTGCTCCTTCAGTGCCTTCCTGATGTGGCTGTCTTCGGGGAAAAGGATTTTCAGCAGCTTTCCGTTATCCGCCGCCTGGTCAGCGATCTGTCCGTTCCCGTCGAAATTATAGGGGCTCCGATCGTTCGCGATTCCCACGGACTGGCGTTATCATCGCGCAACGCCTACCTTACCGAAGAATCTTTGGCTTCCGCCAGACAACTGAATAAAATTCTTTTCCGGCTGGCCGCAAGTATTTCCGCCTCCCCTAAAGATGTCTCCCGCCTGTGCGATCAGGCAAAGTCCGCAATAATCAATGCTGGCTTTCAGTCCGTCGATTATCTTGAATTGATAGACCCCGATACTTTCGAAAAACTCGAAGCAGCCGACCGCCCCTCCCGCCTAGTTGTAACCGCCAGAATTCAGGGCGTTCGCCTTCTCGACAATTTGGCAGTGCTCATTTAGAAAGCATTCCTAAAATTTAAAGGTAACTGTATTGACAGCCGTATTTGCTTCGACTATCGTTGCATTTTGCAATGGCACAATACAATACCCATATGCAATACCCATTCCGGGTTATCAATGTTAGTAAAATTAGCCCTTAATTTACCATTATATTTTTATAATATAATTTACATAACAGAAAATACTGGGCCGGGAGCGTTTATCGAAGGTGTATACACTATAGTATATACTTTTGCGCCCGGCTTGTAGAGCAAGACAGAAAGGGTTGCAGCGATGTTCTGGTTCAACAAGATAAAAATTGCTCACAGATTATCCATTCTAAGTTTGATACTTGTACTTTCCCTCTTCGGGATCTCCGCTTTTTTCCTGAACATGTACAAAAACGACATGCTGGAACAAAACAAGGCGAGACTTCAGCATATAGTCCAGCTTGCTGAAGGAACGATCCAGCACTACTATAGCCTCTCCCAGAAAGATCCCGACATAACTCCGATTCAGGCGCAGGAAATGGCCAGAAACGCATTAAGGGATCTGCGCTATGGCGATAATGACTACATTTTCGTCTATAAAGAAGACGGCACCAATATGGTTACCGGCACCAATACCAAGCTGGAAGGCCAAAATCTTCTGGGGATGAAGGACGAAAACGGCGTGCTGGTTATCAAAAGCCTGATTGATAACGCCAGGCGCGGACAAAATGAATTTCTTTTCTATAGCTGGCCGAGAGGCTCCAGCGAAAAAACCTTCCCTAAAGTGAGCTATAGCGCGTATTTCGAGCCATGGGACTGGATGGTAGGTTCAGGCGTATATATCGATGAACTCGATGAGAAATTCATGACCGCCCTGACAAACGTGGCCATCATCGGCTTCAGCATCCTGCTGATTGCTGTCGCTATCTCAGTTGCCATAGCGATGTCGATCTCGAGACCGCTTGACGAACTCACTGGCAACATGGAAAAACTTGCCAGAAACGACTTTAACTTCCAGGTAAAATTCACCGAATTTAAAGACGAGATCGGCAAACTGGCAAGGGCACTTTCCGTGTTCCTCGAAAGCGCTAAAGAAATCGAACGTCTGAAAGCCGAACAGGCCGAAGCCGAGAAGCGTCAGGCTGAAGAGAAAAGAAAAGCCATGAACGAGATGGCGAACATCTTCGAAAGCAAGGTCGGTACAATAGTAAACATTGTCGGTAAGGCCGCACAGGATATGCAGGCCATGGCCGCCCAGCTCTCGGCCGGGATTGAGGAAACCTCGCACCAGAGTGCCGCTGTCGCCAGTGCCTCCGAGCAGGCTTCCAGCAATGTCCAGACCGTAGCTGCCGCCGCAGAGGAACTTTCGGCTGCCATCAAAGACATTTCCCAGAACGTAACCGATACTGCCACTACCGCAGGCCAGTGCTCAAACGCGGCAGGCCAGTCCAAAGAAAAGCTGGACGACCTGCAAACTGCCGTAAGCAGGATAGACAACGTCCTTCAGGCGATCATCGAGGTAGCCGAGCAAACCAATCTGCTTGCCCTCAACGCCACGATTGAGGCCGCAAGGGCTGGCGATGCCGGCAAGGGCTTTGCCGTGGTTGCCAATGAAGTCAAATCTCTGGCTACCAAAACCCACAGCATGACTGAAGAAATCAGTCAGCTTATCGATAGCATCAAGCACAGTTCCGCAGCGACGATCCATTCCGTGGATGACATAATGAAAAGGATCGAAGCCGTCACTGAAAAAACAGCCAGTATTGCCGCCGCAATCGAAGAGCAAAACAACTCCACTCTCGAAATCAGCCGCAATATCCATGAAGCCGCTCAGGGAACCAGTGAGGTCTCCAGCAACGTGGTTGGTATCCAGCAGGCCGCAAACGAGAGCGCCGGCGCTACGGCTTCGCTGAAAGAAAGCTCGAACAATCTGGCAGTACAAGCGCAGGAACTGCAAAAAGCCGTAGACAGCTTTATCAGCGAAGTAAGAGCGGCCTGATCCTTGCGCCTTTAATTGTAAAAATACAATAAGCGGCCTTAAGTGGCCGCTTTTTTTATGTTAGGATTTATCAAACGCCAAAGGTACCGGCCATGAGCAAATCAAATGGATTTACCCTGATAGAAGTTGCGATAGTACTCGTGATTGCCGGACTGCTGTTTGGCACCGCCTCGTCCCTGCTGCTTCTTTACATGAATCAGGCTCAAGTAAAAACCACTCGCCAGCGCACTGCCGCCATCGACGAGGCTCTTCAACTTTTTCTCAACTTAAATGGCCGTTACCCATGCCCGGCCTCGATTGAGGCATCGTCCGACACTGCGGATTTCGGCGTAGAGGTAGCCAGCGGTTTTCCTGTCGGCAGCCCGAAATGCAGCGATTTATCCGGAACTATCAACGGCACCAGGGAAGCGCCCGGAATTTTAAGGAATTTCGGCGTCCGCATCGGCGCCGTTCCGGTAAGGACGCTTAACCTTCCTGACGAGTTTATCGCCGATGCCTGGGGCCGAAGATTTACTTTTGCAATGACTGAGAGGCTTGCATCAAGCGGTACCTATGACCGGGATGAAGGCGATATAGATATCATAGACAGCAATGGAAACTACATAGTCAATCCTTCCCGCGACCCTGCGGCAGGCCTTGCCCATTACGTTATTGTCAGCCACGGCAAAAACGGTAGCGGCGGCACTCCGATAGGAGGGGGAAATAGTACCTTTCCTTGCGTTGCCGCCGATCTGGAAGGTGAAAACTGCAACAATGACGCTATTTTCAGAAAAACCATGCTCTTTTCAACTGGCACCAGCAGCATGGATGATTACATTGGCTTCAGGGCAACCACTGCGTTCGGAGGAGAGATACCGCCAGGGGCGGTTATGGCTTTTAACCTGCACAGCTGCCCCACCGGATGGGTTGAGTATTCGGCCGCATCGGGAAGGATCATCGTTGGTGTTGGCAATAATGGTGATGGCATCGATTACACCCTGGGGCAAGCAGAAGGTAAAGCCATAACCAGACCGGATGAAGATGAAGTCGGCATCCGCTTTACACCAACCGGAGTTGATTTTCCCTCGCTTCCCGTCGGCGCAACAAATCTTGCGATACCCGGCGCCCACAGTGATCACGAAAACAGGCCGCCGGTTCTGGCATTAAGATACTGTATGAAAACATAATTTTATCACGTCTTACTTGAGCTGTATTGAAACATTTCAAGGGGTAAGAATGCAAAAAAATTTAAATACAATAGCTAAAAAACAATCGGGAATAACCCTTATTTCCATGGCCATTTTTATAGTGGTAACCGGCATTGTTATCACTGTAGGAATCAGGCTCTATAACACCTGGAATGGATATCAGGCGCAGACAATTACGGTTGAAGGTCTGGAAAAAATACAATCTGCACTACACACCTTTCTGCTTGAGAATGGCCGTTACCCTTGTCCGGCACCGCTCGACGCCCCTCTTGATTCCACACGGTTTGGCGTTGAAGCCAATTGCACCACAGGCGCGGCAGTTGCCGCCGGAACATTTCAAAGCCAGGGCAGGAACGGTCGTCTGGTGAGAACCGGATCCGTTCCTGTTCGCAATTTGGGCATAGATGACGAGTACATCGCCGATGGCTACCGCCACAGATACATTTATTCAGTCACCGAAGCTTACGCCGATCATCTGAACCCTGTTCCCGAGGGTGATAGCGGCGCAATTTTCGTGAGGGACTCTAACAACAACCCATCGACCTCCACGGACGGTAACCTCGTCCAGCTCGTCTACAGCATGGGTTGGGACAAAAACGGGGCTTACAGCATCAACGGCGCACTGCAGCAACCCTGCAACAACGCCCTGGCATCCGGCGAGAATTGCGATTTTTTTAATAATGCTTTGTTTATCAATACCATCAACAAATCCTCAAAAACCGATGATCCCTTCGTAACAAGGGTCTCGTACCGGCCATCCAAAACCATAGTATCTTGCGTTGAAACCTCTCCCGTTCCCCCAAGAGATGTCGTATTCCTCGTCGACACCAGCGGCAGCATGAATGAACCCGTGGCCAACTGCCCAGCATCTATCGGCTCTCCCTGCCGGCGTATCGACATAGCGCACTGGGCGATGCGACGTTTAGTCCCCGCCAGAATCAAGGCCAACAGCAGAATAACCGGCGATCAGGCAGTAGCCGGGACGACAGCCCTGACAGGATTCGCTCCAGGGACAGACGGGGGAAGCACCTCGGCTTATCTTGTCGAAACCAGACTTGGCAATATAATCATTGACGACCCTCAGGCCCCGGGATATCAGGAACCGGATTTCGAACAGCTGACCTCCAACCTTGAAGACAAACTCAAGACGATGTGCGGCCACGGTGCCACGCCCCTTGGCGTACACCTGGATGCCCTGGCCAAAAGGCTCCAGGATGGCGACGATATTCAGCCGAAGAAGATCATCGTTGTCTCTGACGGTCAGAGCAACCGGGGCGAAACCCCTCTCTCGGTAGCAAATAAAATTATTAACAACTACCAGTACAAGAACCTGCAAATAGATATTATCGATGTTACCGGAGAGAACGCCAATATGCAGGCCGTGACAGATCTTACCGGGGGGGCATACTATAATCCGGAAAGCGCAGATGAGTTCCTTCAGGCTTTATACAACGCTTCCGGTGTCTGCGGCCCTCTCGACAATCTCGACGAACCTGAAGACAATTTATATTGTCAGTAATTAGAGCACCGGACTATCAGGTTGAATCATTTCATGCCCGCAGATCAGCGCGCCTTCTGGCGCGCCGCGGGTATGACGGATACGAGAGTGTAATAAATACGGGTTAGGTGACTATAGAATTGAGGCGCGGGCCTATTACCCGGCAACCGCCTTCTTTTCGGCTTCACTGTCGGCGAAGTCGTCATCATTGAATTGCGTTGGGCCGGAATCCAGACCCTTTGCTGAAACATCGCGGTCGACGAGTTCGATTACCGCCATCGGCGCGGCATCGCCATAGCGGAAGCCGGCCTTGAGTACGCGGGTATAACCGCCGTTGCGCTCTTTGTAACGCTCTGCAAGAACGTCGAACAGCTTGGCTACCTGCTTCTCGTCGCGAACGATCGAAATAGCGCGGCGGCGATTGGCCAGTCCGCCTTTTTTCGCAAGGGTGATGACCTTGTCGGCAAAAGGCTTCAGTTCCTTGGCTTTCGGAAGCGTCGTAATGATCTGTTCGTGCTTGATCAGCGCTGCCGCCATATTCGCCAGCATGGCTTTCCTGTGCTGCGACCTGCGGTTAAGCTTGCGTTGTTTGATACCGTGTCTCATCGGCCTTCTCCTTTTTCAGTTCATCTGCGGACTCGATAACATCTCGAGATCCATTGCGATTCCCGCTGGCATCCATTTCGAATAGAAAGCGGGTTCGGGCACCATGCCCATATTCGTCAGAACGGCTCGTCAACCTTCTTCGCCAGTTCCTCGATATTCTCCGGCGGCCAGCCTTCGACCTGCATACCGAGATGCAAGCCCATGCTCGAAAGCACTTCCTTGATCTCGTTCAGCGACTTGCGCCCGAAGTTCGGAGTACGCAGCATGTCGCTTTCCGTGCGCTGCACAAGATCGCCGATATAGACGATATTGTCGTTCTTGAGGCAGTTTGCCGAACGCACCGAAAGTTCGAGTTCGTCCACCTTGCGCAGCAGGTTCTTGTTGAACGGCAGTTCGTCCTTGTCTTCGCTTTCGCCTGCCTCTTTGGGCTCTTCGAAATTGATGAAGACCTGAAGCTGATCCTGGAGGATGCGCGCGGCATAAGCGACCGCGTCTTCCGGCGAAATGACCCCGTTGGTCTCGACATGAACCGTCAGCTTGTCGTAGTCGGTAATCTGTCCGACCCGGGTGTCTTCGACCTCATAGGAAACTTTGCGAACCGGCGAGAAAACGCTGTCAACCGGGATAAGCCCTACCGGAGCTTCTTCCGGACGGTTCTGCGCAGCGGGGCGGTAACCCTTGCCGGTATTGACCGTCATTTCCATGTTAAATCTTGCGCCCTTGTCCAGGGTGCAGATCACCAGATCTGGGTTCATGATTTCGATATCGGCGCCAGCCTCGATCATCCCTGCGGTGACCTCGCAAGGGCCTTCCGCGGAAAGCCTCATGCGCTTCGGGCCTTCCGAGTGCATCCGCACTGCGATGGCCTTGATGTTGAGGATGATATCGGTAACGTCTTCACGAACGCCCTCTATCGAGGAAAATTCATGCAGAACGCCATCGATCTGAACGGCCGTGACCGCCGCTCCCTGCAGCGAGGAAAGAAGTACGCGGCGCAGGGCGTTGCCAAGAGTAAGGCCGAAACCTCTCTCCAGCGGCTCGGCCACCACGACGCCTTCGGTCTTCGCGTCTTTACCGTGCTTGATATCGATTTTTGAAGGTTTGATCAGTTCCAGCCAGTTCTTCTGTATCAAGGCCATTCTCCTTCTTGTTTTGCCTTCCGGATAAGCCGGAGCTTTGCATCTGTTATTAAAAAAATTAAACGCGGCGGCGCTTGCGCGGGCGGCAACCGTTGTGCGGTATCGGCGTCACATCGCGGATCGCCCGGATGTGGAAACCTATCGCCGACAATGCGCGCAGTGCCGATTCCCTGCCTGAGCCCGGGCCCTTGACATTGACGTCAAGCTCTCTCATGCCATGTTCCTGAGCCTTGCGTCCGGCATCCTCTGCCGCCATCTGGGCGGCGAAGGGAGTTGACTTGCGCGAACCCTTGAACCCCATCGTGCCAGCCGAAGACCAGGCGACGACATTACCCTGGACATCCGAAATAGTGATCAGGGTATTGTTGAAGGTCGAATTAACATTGGCAACGCCGGTGGTAATATTTTTACGTTCCTTGCGTTTTGTGCGGGCGGCGCCTTTCGCCGTTGCTGCTTTTGCTTTAGCCATATCTCACCATCCCTTACTTCTTGGGTGCCTGTTTCTTGCCGGCGATCGGTTTCGCCGGGCCTTTGCGCGTGCGTGCGTTGGTTCTGGTGTTCTGACCGCGAACCGGCAGCCCCTTGCGGTGACGCAGACCTCGATAGCATGCCATATCCATCAGGCGCTTGATGTTCGTCGATACTTCCCGGCGAAGATCCCCCTCAATGGTATAGCCACCGGACTCGATCTCCGCCCGCACCCTGTTCAGGGTGTCCTCAGGCAGTTGCCCCATGCGGGACTGAACATCTATGCCGAGTTTTTCGCAAATCTTGAAAGCCGTGGTGCGCCCGATACCATGAATATACGTAAGCGCTATAGGTACCCGTTTCTTATCGGGAACGTTAACACCTGCAATACGTGCCAATTTAAGCTCCTTGTAAGTTGATTTCCAACCGAACCGTAAAACTTTCTCTCCGAAAGCGCCGGTTCGTATACCAAACTAAATGCCCCCTCATACGGGCGCACGAATGTAAAACCAGACTCTGCCTGATTTAAGATGGGCGCATTATATGAGTTGAAATCAAAACGTCAACTGTTTTGTATTCTATAAAGAAAATTTATGAAATAGCCATCATTGAGAAGGCGACAATGCGGCTGTCCGGGAGGATACGGGAAGATCGTTATTGGTTTTTGCCTGCTTGCATTTATCAGCCCCCATATAATTCCCGTTCATATCGGACATCCCTTCGATAGTCCGCAAGGAAAAACCGATATTAGTAGAAACCACCTCTTCCGTATCCGCAAGCACAAGATTGACAGTATTGATTGATGAGCCATCCGGGCCCAGTTCCGCGATCTCCTCGATATTCAGGTCACTGACGAAAAACCTTCCCTGCTCTTCCAGAAGAAGTACCGCGTGCTTCGGGAAATCTTTCTGATATCCGTCATACTTGAAGCTTCCCGCCAGATAATGGACGCTCTCTGGCTTCATGCCCGCATATACGGAAAGCGCACCAACGACCCTTGCATGATCCTCGCAATCGCCGTAACTGAAATCATTGAGCAGATCTTCAATAGGCGTGAACACATCGTTTCCGGTACTATAGCGCATATTGGCCTGCACAAAGTTGTGTATCATTCCAAATTTTTCAACATTATTATGGATGTTTGACACATCTTTGACAAAATCCCTGACCTTCTTCGGCAACTCATCGACATCGGGAAGCTTGAAAGCTTCCCTTACCTTCTCGAATTTTCTTCCGTGAAGTATAGTATCAAGAAAGTTCGGACTCCTGTAATTCAGGCCCGTGGCAGCCTCAATAAAAGAAACAGTGAGATTGGGCATTAAATACCTCGCTCACTACTTTAATTTAAAAGTTTTAAAATTTTCTGAAAGGCAATCAGGCCGCCTTGCGTCCTGTAATGATTTCGAACAGCTCGTCCGTCACCTCGTCCATCGGCTTCATGCCATCCACCCGTCGCAACACGCCGCGCTGTTCATAATATGGTGCAAGCGGCTTTGTCAGGTTGTTATAAATGCTGAGTCTGTGAAAAAGAGTTTTTTCAGTATCATCCGACCTTCTGGCGCTTCCGCTTTGCCGGGCGCGGCTCTCAATCCGGTCTCTTAAAATCTTTTCATCGACGTCAAGAAGAATGACATGATCGACGGCCCGTCCATGCTCGTGCATCATCCGATCGAGAGCTTTTGCCTGACTGACATTACGTGGAAATCCGTCCAGCACGAAACCGGAATGGCAAAGTTCCGGCGTAGGACATTTGGGACATTTCCCGTCCCGAAGGCAGCCCCTGATCAGGTTGATTATCATCTCGTCCGAAACGAGATCCCCTCTGGCCAGCGTGTCGCTGATGGTTCTGCCAATAGGCGTTCCGGCCTCTACCTCGGCGCGCAACATCTCGCCTGTCGACAAATGCTTCAGGCCGGTCATCTTTGCAATTCTAACGGCCTGGGTTCCTTTCCCGGCACCTGGAGCGCCGAGGAGGACAATGATTTTCATCTTGCTCTCCCTCTTAATCTGGCCTTTTTGATCAGACCTTCATACTGATGAGCAATCAGATGAGAATGAATTTGAGCAACTGTATCCATCGTTACTGATACGACAATCAAAAGACTCGTTCCGCCAAAATAGAAAGGAAGGTTATAACCCCTTATAAGTGCTTCAGGCAATAGGCAAATAAAAACCAGATATACCGCCCCGATCATGGTCAGCCGAGTCAGCACGTAATCAAGATAATCAGCCGTGTTTTTTCCAGGACGAATCCCCGGCACGAACCCCCCGTGCTTGCGAAGCATCTCGGCATTTTCCTGTGGATTGAAAACGATCGCCGTATAGAAGAATGCAAAAAAGATAATCAGCAACCCGTAAAGCGTCATTCGTATTGGCGATCCCGGAGCCAGCCACGCCGAAAGCTCGGCCGATATGTCCCCGCCCTCCATTCCGGTAAATCCTATGACCGTCAGCGGCAGCATCAGCAGCGACGAAGCAAAGATCGGAGGAATGACTCCTGAAGTGTTCAGCCTGAGCGGAATATGGTTCTGCTCTCCGCCTACCACCCGGTTGCCCATCTGCCTCTTGGGATATTGCACTATGACCCGCCTCTGCGCGCGTTCCATGAACACGATGAAAGCGATTACGGCAACGATCATTGCCGATATCAGCAGCAACCCGATAAACCCGAACTGCCCCTGCCGTCCAAGCTCCAGCATTTGAACCACGGCAAGCGGTAACTGTGCTACGATGCCCGCAAAGATGATCAGTGAGATACCGTTGCCGACTCCGCGGCTGGTAATCTGCTCGCCGAGCCACATCAGGAAAATCGTACCCCCGACAATGGTTATGACCGTCGAGGCCCGAAAGAACAGCCCCGGCGCGATAACCGCCGAACCGTAGGAACCCGTCGTATTCTCCAGCCCCACCGCAAGCCCGTAAGCCTGAATCGCCGCGAGCAGAACCGTCAGATAACGGGTATACTGGTTGATCTTCTGACGTCCCGACTCGCCCTCCTTCTTCAAAGCCTCAAGCTTTGGAGACATCGAGGTTGCCAGCTGCAGAATGATCGAAGCCGAGATATAAGGCATGATGTTAAGCGCAAAAATCGTCATCCTCTGCAAGGCGCCGCCGGAAAACATGTTGAACATGTCGAGGAAACCGCCGCCCTTTTGCGAGAAAATCTCCGACCATATAACCGGATCCACGCCCGGCACCGGAATATAGGTTCCAAGACGGTAAACAAGCAGCGCCCCCATCACGAACAGCAATCGCTGTTTTAATTCCGTAGCTTTGGAAAAAGCGCCCCAGTTGGCATTTTTGGCAAGTTGTTCAATTGCTGAAGACATCTTCGGCCTGTCATATTTGTAATGATTGATTAAGCATTCTTATAGAATACAAAAAGGTGCTGCAAGACTCTAATGAGTTAATCGTCAATTTGCCAATCTTGTTCCACCGAAAAACAGTTCAGTATTCCATGACATCAAAACAAAACCCCGGGCGAAGACCCGGGGTCTATCGTATGTTAAAATCGAACCCTATCGGTCAAGCCGTGGTTTCGATCTTCCCGCCAGCCTTTTCGACAGCCTCTTTTGCCGAAGCGGTAGCCTTGGTAATTTTCAAATCCACCTTGGACTTCAGCTCTCCAGAACCGATCAGCTTGATCCCGTCCTTCTTGCGGCCCACGACCTTCGACATGAACAGCACGCTCTCATCGACCGGCTTGGACGCATCGAACTTCTTGGCATCGATCGCCGCCTGAAGTTTGCCAAGTGACAACTCGGCATACTGCTTGCGGAAAATATTGCGGAAGCCCATCTTCGGCATTCTCCGGTCGAGAGGCATCTGGCCGCCCTCGAACCCTTTGATGGCAACGCCTGAACGCGCCTTCTGACCTTTGACGCCGCGTCCCCCGGTCTTGCCTTTGCCGGAGCCGATACCGCGTCCAACGCGGGTCTTCTCATGGACGGAGCCTTCTTTTGGTTTGATATCATTTAGTTTCATAGGTCTATATCCTTAAGCTACTTCCTCGACCTTGACCAGGTGTGGAATACTGTTGGCCATACCACGAACCGCGGGCGTGTCTTCAAGCTCGCGGCTCCGGTGCATCTTGTTCAGCCCAAGACCGATCAGGGTCTGGCGCTGGTAGTCCCTGCGCCCGATCGGACTGCCGATCTGGGTCACGCGGATATACTTAACTCCCGGCTTTTTGGCCTTGGCGACCGGCTTGGCGGCAGCCTTGGGTTCAGTCGCCTTTTTCGGAGCCGGCTTTTTGGCTTCAGGAGCTTTCTTTTCAGCGGCAGCGGCCGCCGCCTTCGGAGCGGGCTCGCTTTTCTTAGCAGCAGCCTTCGGCGCATCGGCCTTCTTTGCAGCCGGTTTCTTGGCGGCAGTTTCCGCTTTCCTGGTCGGTGTTTTCTTTTCCTCAGCCATTTGCCTGTTCCTCTTCCTTCTGTGCGACCTGCTCGGACTGCGGACGCGCGGCCTCGCGGTTGGCGACAATATCGCTTACCTTGCGGTTGCGGCGCGAAGCGACCTGACGCGGGCTTTGAACTTCCTGAAGCGCGGTAATGGTGGCGTTCACCATGTTATAGGGATTGCTGGTGCCGATCGCCTTGGCGACGACGTCCTGAACCCCGAGAGCCTCGAAGATTGCGCGCAGCGGCCCTCCGGCAATGATGCCGGTACCGGCCGGAGCCGAACGTAAATAAACCTTGCCAGCCCCGAACCGTCCGAAAATATCATGGTGCAGGGTGCGACCTTCGCGCAACGGAACGCGGATCATATTGCGCTTGGCTGCCTCGGTGGCCTTGCGGATGGCTTCCGGCACTTCCCTTGCCTTGCCATGCCCGGTTCCGACGCGTCCTTTCCCGTCTCCGACAACCATCAGAGCGGCGAACCCGAAACGGCGCCCTCCCTTGACGACCTTGGCCACGCGGTTGATGCCGACCAGACGTTCAATAAATTCCGGTTCTTCTTTGTCTCTGTTTTTCTCTGCAGTGCGAGCCATAAAATCTCTCTCCTTTAAAATTGCAGTCCGCCTTCACGGGCAGCTTCGGCCAGCGCCTTGACGCGGCCATGATACAAAAACCTGCCACGGTCGAATTGAACCCTGGTGACACCGGCCTTCTTCGCACGCTCCGCCACTATCTTGCCGACAGCCGCCGCGGCTTCTTTTGTCGAACCGTTTTTGATCTTCCCCTTGAGCTCGCGGTCGATAGTCGACGCTGCAGCCAAAGTTACACCTTTCAGATCGTCGATAACCTGGGCATAGATTTCCCTGTCCGAACGGTGAACCGAAAGACGAGGCCGAATCTCGCGAACTGCGTTCTGTTCGATATTGACCGAACGAAGCTTGTTGCGCGTACGATGCTGACGGCGCTGAGCCGTAGAAAGTCTTTTGGTCATTTCTTCTTACCTTCCTTGCGCAGAATAGGACGGCCCTCATAACGGACACCCTTGCCTTTATAAGGCTCCGGCGGACGCCATGAGACGATTTCCGCAGCCACCTGCCCGACCTTCTGTTTGTCTATACCGCTGATTTTAACGATTGTCTGCTTGTCAACCTCGATCTTGATCCCTTCGGGAACATGATAACGGACTTCATGGCTGTACCCGAGGGACAGCACCAGATCCTTGCCTTGCAGGTTGGCGCGGTAACCGACGCCGACGATTTCAAGGGTCTTGGTATAGCCGTTGCTCACGCCTTCGACCAGATTGCGAACCAGCGTCCTCGATGTAGGCCACATCGTTCCCGCGATCTTGCTGCTGGTCTTCGGCGCAAGACGTACCACCTTGCCTCCGTTCTCGCCGTCTTCAAGAGAAACGGCGACTTCATCATGCACCTGCATTGACAGCTGGCCAAGCTTGCCTTTAGCCGTCACGCCCTGGCCGCTGACCTCGACGGTCACGCCCTCGGGAACTGCGACTGGATATTTACCTATACGAGACATCTTATCTTTTCCCTTAGTACACCTGGCAAAGCACTTCACCGCCTACATTCTCCTCGCGGGCGCGCGAGTCGGACAACACGCCTTTGGGAGTGGAGACGATCGAAATACCCAGACCGTTGTAAAAACGCGGCATATCGGTAACCTTGGTGTAAATACGGCGCCCAGGCTTCGACACCCGCTGGATTTTGCGGATTACACCTTGACCGCTTTCATATTTCAGGTCGATAACCAGATCTTTCTTGTTACCGCCAAGGTCTTCAATTTTAAAGCCGCGAATAAACCCTTCGCTTTGCAATACCTTGCATACGTTTTCGCGAATACGCGACCATGGGCAGGACACACTGGTTTTGCGGGCCTGCTGGCCGTTGCGAATTCTGCTTAGCATATCTCCAAGGGGATCACTCATTGACATCGATCAAATCCTCCTTACCAACTTGACTTAGTAACACCGGGAAGCTCGCCCCGTGAGGCCAGCTCGCGCAGCGAAACCCGTGAAAGTCTGAAACGGCGATGATGGGCGCGTGGACGTCCGGTCAGCGCGCAACGGTTCCGGATCCGCGTTTTCGAAGAATTGCGCGGAAGCTCGGCCAGAGCCAGCGTCGCCTGAAAACGCTCTTCTGCGCTCAGCTCGCGGTTATAAATAATTTCTTTCAGCTCCTTGCGCTTGCGGGCCAGACCTTTTGCCAGACGGCGGCGCTTCTGATCCCGTTCTACTGCACTCTTTTTTGCCATGCTGTTACAGCTCCTTGAATTAATTGCTAAAAGGCATATCGAAACCGCGCAGCAGTTCCTTTGCCTCCTCATTGGTACCAGCAGAGGTACAAATAACTATGTCCATCCCGAGAATCTTGTCGACCTTGTCATAGTCGATTTCCGGGAAGATGATATGTTCCTTCACGCCCAGAGCGTAATTGCCCCGTCCGTCAAAGCTCTTGCCGTTGACACCGCGAAAGTCGCGAACCCGCGGCAGCGCGATTGTCACCAGACGATCAAGGAATTCATACATGCGCTCGCGGCGCAGAGTAACCTTGACCCCGATAGCCATGCCCTCGCGCAGCTTGAAGGATGCGTTGGACTTCTTGGCCCTGGTGATAACCGGCTTTTGTCCGGTGATCAGCGCCAGATCGTTGGCGGCGTTCTCGACCGCAGCGCGGTTCTGGGTTGCCTCGCCAACGCCCATATTGATTACGATCTTCTCGATCCTGGGCACCTGTAACGGATTCTTGTATCCATACTTTTTGGCCAGTGCCGGTTTGATCTCGCTTTCATATTTTTCTTTAAAACGCGGTTTCATCGCTTTTCACCTTATTCAATATTCTCGCCGGACTTGCGGGCGACCCGCACTTTCTTTCCGTCCTTGAGCACCTTGTAACCAACTCTCGTCGGGCCTCCGGTTTTCGGATCGACCAGCGCCACATTGGAAATGTGGATGGAAGATTCCTTGTTCTCGATCCCTCCGGTCTTGAGCTGGCTTGGCTTGACATGGCGCTTGACCATGTTGACGCCCTGAACCAGAACTCTGTCCTCGGCAGTGAGGACTTTGAGAACTTCACCCTTTGCGCCCTTGTTCTTTCCGGTGATCACGATTACCTGATCGCCCTTTTTAATTTTCTTCTTCGGCATAGTCATTTAAAGCACCTCCGCCGCGAGAGAAATGATTTTCATATAGCCCTTGCCGCGCAACTCGCGGGTGATGGGCCCAAAAATACGTGTACCGATCGGCTCGCCGTTGTTGTTGATCAGAACGCATGCGTTGGTGTCGAAACGGATTTTCTCACCGTAATTGCGCTTCAGGCCGTGGCGCGAGCGAACAATCACCGCCTTGCGCACATCGCCCTTCTTGACGCGCCCTCTCGGAATGGCGTCCTTGACCGATACGATGACAATATCGCCTATATTGGCAGTGCGCCGCTTGGAGCCGCCCAGTACCTTGATGCACTGAACCTTTCTTGCCCCGCTGTTGTCGGCCACTTCCATTGTGGACTGCATTTGTATCATGACTTAGGCGTCCTTCTTCTCTGCTACTTCTTCGTCAGTCTTTTTCGACTTCTTCTTGGTATCGGGCCTGGATGCCTTTACTTCGCTGTTAAGCTCGGCCAGATCTTCCTCGCTAACCTTTCCCTTGTGGGATTGCGACGGCGGAAGCGTAATAACCTTCCAGGTCTTCCTCTTTGAAATCGGCCTGCATTCCTCGATCTGAACGCGATCGCCGATGCCAAAGGCATTGGTTTCATCATGCGCGGCATACTTGTCGGTTTGCTTGATATACTTTTTGTAAACCGGATGCATGTAGCGGCGCTCGACAAGAACGGTAACCGTCTTGTCCATTTTGTCGCTGACGACATTTCCTTCCAAAATACGGCGTGGCATTCTCTAACTCCCGTTTCCTAAGCCTTCTTGCTGCCTGCTTCTTCCCGCCGCTTTTGCGTCAGGAAAGTTTTAATGCGTGCGATATTGCGTCTCGACTTGCGCATAACCGATGTATCCTCAAGCGTTCCGCCACTCCTTTGAAAACGCAGATTGAACTGGTTCTTGCGTTCGTCAAGCAGTTGTTTGTTCAGTTCGTCGACTGATTTCAATTTCAATTCTTCAGCTTTCATCACCCTTAAGCTCCTTCCCCGATACGGGAAACAAATTTTGTCTTGATCGGCAGCTTTTCGGCAGCCAGCGCCAGCGCGTAGCGAGCCACGTCCTGAGGCACGCCATCCATTTCAAACAGAATGCGTCCCGGCTTTACGCGGCAGGCCCAGAATTCAGGAGCGCCCTTCCCGGAACCCATACGGACTTCCAGAGGCTTCTTGGAAACCGGCACGTCCGGGAACACCCTGATCCAGACTTTCCCTTGCCTTTTCATTGCGCGCGATATCGCACGGCGCGCAGCTTCGATCTGACGCGCAGTAATACGGTCAGGCGTCAGCGCCTTAAGACCGTATGCGCCAAAACTCAGTGTCGCTCCACTTTTGGCCACCCCATGGATACGGCCTTTGTGCTGCTTTCTGTACTTCGTTTTCTTCGGGCTCAGCATATCTCACCTATTGCAAAAAAAAACTTTTCACATGGGCTTAAGACTTTTAAAAAGTCCCAGTTCCCGTGCGTTTCAACCTGTCAGCCAAGCTAACCGCTAAAAAATTGCGCGGATGCTAGCTCATTTCCCAATAAGATGCAAGCAACAAGTTTACTTGTAACTGGCAACTAGCCCCGGGGCATTCCGCCCTGGGAGTCCTGGATGCGCTTGTCGCGCGCCATCGGATCATGAGCGAGGATATCGCCCTTGTAGATCCATACCTTGACGCCGATGATCCCGTAGGTCGTCAGCGCCTCTGAAAAACCGTAATCCAGGTCGGCGCGCAGAGTGTGCAAAGGCACGCGGCCTTCGCGGTACCATTCCGTGCGCGCGATTTCAGCGCCGCCCAGACGACCTGAAACATTGATCCTGATGCCAAGCGCACCGAGACGCAACGCCGACTGAACCGCGCGCTTCATTGCGCGGCGGAAGGAAACCCGGCGCTCCAGCTGCTGCGCCACGCCTTCTGCGACCAGTTGCGCGTCTATCTCGGGCTTGCGGATTTCAACGATGTTAAGAGATACGTCGCCGCCGGCACGGTCAGACAGATCGCGGCGCAGCTTTTCGATATCCGCGCCTTTTTTACCAATGATAACGCCCGGGCGTGCGGTATGCACGGTCACGCGGGTATTCTTCGCCGCACGTTCGATAATGACCTTGCTGATGCCGGCGGGCTTCAGGCGCTCATGAATATATTCGCGAAGCTTCAAATCCTCGACCAGCTTGTCTGAATAGTCGCGCCCTGAAAACCAGCGGGAGTCCCATGTCCGGTTGATGCCGACGCGAAGGCCGATTGGATTAACTTTCTGTCCCATATTCTACTGGCTCCTTAAGCTTGTATCTCTTTAACGACGATCGTCAGATTGCTGAAATCTTTTTCGATGCGGCTGGCTCGGCCTCTGGCACGAGCGCTAAAACGGCGCATACGCAGCGACTTGCCGACGCTTGCCTCGGCAACGACAAGATTATCAACGTCAAGACCGTGGTTATTTTCGGCGTTTGCGATAGCCGACTGCAACACTTTTTTGACGTCCTGCGCAATTCTGCGCTGACAAAATTCCAGATCTACAAGAGCCTTGTCGGCTTTTTTGCCGCGGATCATCTGCGCTACCAGATTGAGCTTGCGCTGGCTGGTGCGGATATGACGCCCGTAAGCCTTTGCCTCGTTCTCCTTGATGCGCGGCGGGTTTGCCTGCTGTCCCATATTATCCTCTCTTCGCTTTCTTGTCGGCGCCGTGACCGTAATAGGTGCGTGTAGGCGCGAATTCACCCAGCTTGTGCCCGATCATCTGGTCGGTAACCAGAACCGGAATAAACTTTTTGCCGTTGTGTACGCCGAAAGTGACCCCGACCATGTTCGGCAGTATCGTCGATCTGCGCGACCATGTGCGGACAACTTCCTTCCGGCCGCTTTCGCGAACCGCTTCCACCTTCTTCAAAAGGCTTCTTTCAACAAACGGGCCTTTCCAAACACTGCGTGCCATCTTCTGTCTCCGTTACTTCTTCTTGCGCCTGCGGATAATGTACTTGTCCGTAGCCTTGTTCTTGCGTGTCTTGTAACCCTTGGTCGGCTTGCCCCATGGCGTAACCGGATGACGTCCGCCCGAAGTCCGGCCTTCGCCGCCTCCAAGCGGGTGATCGATCGGGTTCATGGCGACGCCGCGCACATGAGGACGCTTTCCGAGCCAGCGATTGCGACCGGCCTTCCCCTTGCTGGTGTTCATATGATCAGGGTTCGATACCGCGCCGACAGTGGCCATGCATTCCTGACGAACGACGCGAAGCTCGCCCGAAGAAAGCTTGATCTGCGCATAACCCTGATCGCGCCCTACCAGCTGGGCATAAGTCCCGGCCGAACGGATCAGCTGACCGCCCTTGCCCGGCTTCATCTCGATATTGTGAATAATCGTGCCCACCGGCAGGTTCTTAAGCGGCAGAGCGTTGCCCGGCTTGATGTCGGCGTCTTCCCCGGCCATCACCTTGTCGCCCTCATGCAGCCTTTGGGGAGCGATGATATAACGCTTTTCCCCGTCCGCGTATTCGATCAGAGCGATAAAGGCCGTACGGTTCGGGTCATATTCAAGACGGACGACAGTACCTTCGATTCCGGTCTTGTCGCGCTTCCAGTCGACAACCCGGTAACGGCGCTTGTGTCCGCCGCCACGCTGCCAGCTGGTGACACGGCCATAGTTGTTACGCCCGCCGGTCTTGTTAAGACCCTCGGTCAAAGCCTTTTCCGGCTTACCTTTCCACAGGCCGCTGCGATCCACCAAGATCAGCTGGCGCGTACCCGGAGAGGTAGGATTAGATTTTTTTAGTGCCATTTTCTTTCCTTTTGCTATCCATTATCGGCGGATCACCATAGTTTAAAAACCTAAATGCCCGTTCCCACGTCGATTGTCTGGCCCTCTTCAAGAGACACCATGGCTTTCTTGATGTCGCTGCGGCGGCCCGCGCTTCCTTTAAAACGCTTCGTCTTGCCTTTCAGAATCGAGGTGTTGACGCTTTTGACCTTCACTTCGAAAAGTGCTTCGACCGCTTTCTTGATCTGCGGCTTGGTGGCCCACAAGGGCACCTTGAAAGACACCTGACCGTGTTCCGATCCCATGGTGGCCTTTTCTGTGATGTGCGGTGCGGTGATTACCTGGTACATCCACTCCTGCACTTCGACTTTTTCTTTCTTAGCTTTTGCCATCTCGTTTCACTCCAGTTACGGCTTACGCCTTGTAACCATTATCCTTTCAGTCTCTCGGTCAGATCGTTCACCGCGTCTTTGGTCAGAACCAGAGTATCGCGGCGCATAATGTCGTAAACATTGGCCCCTTGCGAGGGGAGCACGTCGATCCTCGGCAGGTTGCGCGTAGCCCGTGCAAAGTTGGCGTCTATTTCCTTGCCTGCGACGATAAGCGCGTTTTCCAGACCCAGTCCCTTGAAAGCCGAGGCCATCTTCGCGGTCTTGTGATCCTTTGCTTTAGCGTCTTCCAGAACCACCAGCTTGCCGCTGCCTGCTTTGACGGACAAAGCAATCCTGAGCCCGAGGGTACGAAGCTTCTTTGGCAGATCGGTTGCATGGCTGCGAACCACGGGCCCGAACACAACATAACCACCCCTGTCCTGCGGACGGCGCAGATCTCCGGCGCGGGCGCGCCCGGTGCCTTTCTGACGCCACGGCTTCTTGCCTCTGCCGCTGACTTCGCTGCGAAGCTGGGCTTTGTGCGTCCCTGCCCTGCGCTTGTTCAACTGCCAGTGAATAACACGGTGCAGGATATCCTGCTTGATCTCGGTACCGAACACGGACTCGTCGAGTTCAATCTCGCCGACATCCTTGTTATCCAGATTTTTGACTGCAACCTTCATGGCCTAGTCCTTCTTTTCTTCAGTTTCCGTTGTCTCGGCTGCTGCCTCGACTACCGGGGTTTCTTGTGTCTCGTCAGCCGACTGAGCTATCTCTGCGTCCTGCTCGCTTGCGGGCGCTGCCGCCTTGCGCAACCCGGCAGGAACCGGAACTTCCTTGGGCAACGGCTTTTTAACCGCATCATATACGAAAACCCATCCGCCATCGGAACCGGGAACGGCCCCTTTGACCAAAATCAGGTTTTCCTCTTCATCAATCGCGACAATTCGCAGGTTTTGAGTGGTGCAAGTGGCATCTCCCATGTGTCCGGCCATTTTCTTGCCTTTGAAAACCTTGCCGGGATCCTGGCGCTGACCGGTCGAACCGTGACTGCGGTGCGAAACGGAAACACCGTGCGTCGCGCGCAGACCGTGGAAACCGTGACGCTTCATGCCCCCGGCAAACCCTTTACCGATCGTGGTTCCGGTAATATCTACGAACTGCCCCGGAATAAAGTGCGCGGCGCTAAGCTCGGATCCCACTTCAAGAACGTTTTCCGGACTTACGCGAAACTCGGCGAGTTTCTTTCTTGGCTCTACCTTCGCCCTGGCGAATTGCTCGCGCTGCGCCTTGGCGGTGCGCTTCACCTTGGCATCGCCGGCTCCAAGCTGGATGGCGGTATAGCCGTCTTTTTCTGCGTTGCGGACGGCCACCACATGACAGCCGTCAACTTTAAGCACGGTAACAGGGATATGCTGCCCGTCTTCTCCGAAGACGCGGGTCATTCCCTCTTTGCGTGCGATAAGTCCAGTTCTCATTTCACTCACCTCTTAATCCCCTAAGCCGCGGCAGCCATGCCGCCAATTTTGATCGAAACATCCACGCCGGCGGCGAGGTCGAGCTTCATCAGCGCGTCGATGGTCTGCGGAGTCGGATCGACAATATCAATCAAACGCTTGTGCGTGCGCATTTCAAAATGCTCCATCGATTTTTTGTCGATGTGCGGCGAACGCAGAACCGTAAATCTCTCGAAACGGGTTGGCAACGGAACCGGCCCGCGCACCCGCGCACCCGTCCGCCTGGCAGTACCTACGATTTCGTCCGTCGCTCCATCAAGAATGCGATGGTCGAAAGCTTTCAGTTTAATGCGTATAGTTTGCGTATCCATTGCCTTGAACCCGTATCCTTCTTACTTCAAAATCTTGGAAACAACACCAGCGCCCACTGTCCGGCCACCTTCGCGGATAGCGAAGCGCAGGCCTTCGTCCATGGCGATCGGGTTGATCAGCT
>CAZBGS010000006.1:0-142231 GCA_964491785.1 uncultured Pseudobdellovibrionaceae bacterium
CTTCGGCAAGCAGATCGGCGTCTTCTCGATGATGGTTTTCGCTGTGAAGTCAGGGGTATCGGAAATGCCGCATAAAACAACATGGAAGCAGCTTTACGCGCTTTCGACGTTGTGCGGTATCGGCTTTACCATGTCGCTGTTCATCGGCTCCCTGGCCTTCAGCGCCGTGGAAATGCAGGCCGCCGTGCGCGTGGGCGTACTGACCGGTTCGGTCGCCTCGGCGCTGCTGGCATTCTTCCTGCTGCGCTATACCTCGACTGACCATCATCACGAAATTAAAGGCCTGAAGCAGCCTTAAGGGTATTTTGCAGTAAAAAGGCGATAGTCATCGGCCCGACCCCTCCGGGCACCGGAGTAATTGCGCCCGCGACTTTAGCCGCTTCCTCAAAGGCGACATCCCCGACCAGCCTGGTCTTGCCCTCTTTCTCCGGATGGGGAACGCGGGTAATGCCGACATCGATCACGATCGCCCCTGGCCTTATCCAGTCCCCCCTTACCATTTCCGCCCGCCCTGTGGCAGCCACCAGAATATCAGCCCTCCTGCATACTTCAGGAAGATTCCTCGTTTTCGAGTGCGCGGTGGTCACTGTGCAGTTCTCCTGTAACAACAACTGGGCCATAGGCTTGCCGAACAGCAGCGAACGTCCGATAACCACGGCATCCATTCCGCTGATATCCTCCCGAACGCTTTTAATTAGCGCCATAGCCCCTTGCGGAGTGCAGGGCGTAAGTCCCGGCAGTCCGGCCAGCAGCTTGCCTGCGTTCAATATAGTGAGTCCGTCAACGTCCTTGGCCGGGTCTATCATCTGAACAAGCCTGTCTTCGTCCAGCTGCTGCGGCAGCGGAAGCTGTAGCAATATTCCGTGAACCTCGGGATTTGCGTTGAATTCCCGGATAACTGAGGCGACATCCTCTTCCCGCGAATCCGGCGGCAGAAATCTTGCGAAACTCCCTATCCCGGCTTCCTCGCAAGCCTTCACCTTGTTGCCGACATAGACCTGGCTGGCCGGATCGTCCCCTACCAGAATAACCGCCAGTCCCGGTTTCTTCTTCATTTCCGATACCCTGGCAGTTATTTCATGCCTGATTTTCGTTGAAATAGCCTTGCCGTCGATTATTTGGGCTGAATGTTGCTCAGACATAGAAGATTCTTACAACCAGTTGCTGCAAAACCATGATCGCGAAGATCGCCACGATCGGCGAAAGGTCAAGACCGGCTATGGGCGGAATCACTTTGCGTATCGGCTTCATCACCGGGCGTGTAAGCCTTGCGACAATCTCAAGAAGGCTTTGGGCTTTGGGATGTCTCACATTGATGACGTCAAAGACTATCAGCCAGCTGATCACGACCTCGGCAATGATAATCCACATGTAAACGTCCAGAGCGAAAAGTAACAGGCTGCCTATAGCGTTCATTTGTGTATACTCCCGTTTGGGCTTGAATATCGTGCCTGAGGCTAACATTGTTCTCTGGTAAAATAAAGCAGGGCAGTGTTATATCCAGTCCAGCGGACAGGATGATCCGTCAGGGGGGAGGGCAGTAATTGGTACTGGGTTTATCGGGGTTTGACGCAGTCGCCGCAGCGGGAATGCTTTTGCTTGCCGCAGACCCTGTGCAATGCAAACTGCCGAGGGCGCCCGTTATCGAAGTAATTCCGAAAACGACGCCTACCGCTTTCGACTATTCCAAAACCATCGCCGATCTCAAAAGCATCAAAACCGATACCATATCCCCATACGGACAGCACGTTGAACATCTGGTATACGGGCTGCACGACGGCGAAATGTCCATCGGCTACAATATCGAATTCGGCGGAATGGAATATCCCGATCTGAATCTCGCCTGCCTTTACTTCAACAAGATCACCGTAACCCTTGAACTCAATCCGGTGATCTATGTGGTAAAGGAGTTCAAGCCCGGAACCTGCGCCCACAATGCCGTCCTCGAACATGAAAAGAAGCATGTGACCACCGACAGGAAAATCGCGAACAAATACGCTCGCGAAATCGGAGTCGCCTTGCAGGCTGCTGTAAACAAGGCTGGCGCCGTCGGGCCTTACTACATCGAGGAAATTGCTGCCGTTCGCGACAGGATGGCCGCCCATATCGCCAGCACGGTAAAAGCTGTGGAGTTCAATATGGTTGAAGAGCAGACCCGCGCCCAGCAGGCGGTGGACAGCATGGAGGAATACGAATCCGTTGCCGAGAAAATCCACAAAGTCTGCGGTTTCAAAGCGGATAATTACCGGGACAGGAAAAAATAGCTTCTTGCTGATGTAAAAGCCGCCGTCCTGGGAGGGGACAGCGGCTGGACTTGGCTATGGCGGTTGTAACTTATATTCTCGAAACCGGCTGGAAACCAAACGAAGGAGAACCGATCTCAAATCTCAATTATAGAATGCCAGACAATTGTGGCAAAAAACGGGCACTCTTATGTCAGGATTTTACTATTATCGAAATAAAAGATTATTCTATCTCTTTATCTTTTTTGAATTTCAGCCGGAAATCATATTGTTCGCAGCCGATGATAGTTTAAATTAATAGCCTGAAAAAACTAACCAGAGAATGTGGCGGCCCATGGCGTACACCGGATCAGACAGTCTTGAAACCAGAAAAACCCTGAAGGTGGATGAGGCAAGCTATGATTACTTTTCCCTGAAAGAAGCCGCTCGCAGGATCGGCGATATCGAGCGACTGCCCTTTACGCTGAAGATCCTTCTGGAAAACCTGCTTCGTTTCGAGGATGGACGCACTGTAACGGAAGCCGATGTCCGCGCTGTATACTCCTGGCTAGATGAAAAGACTTCGGCAGCCGAAGTCGCCTTTCGTCCTGCAAGAGTTTTGATGCAGGATTTCACCGGAGTTCCGGCTGTGGTGGATCTTGCCGCCATGCGCGACGCCATGGCTGCTCTCGGCGGAGATCCTGAAAGAATTAATCCTCTGGCCCCCGTCGATCTGGTTATCGATCACTCGGTAACGGTCGACGAGTTCGGCTCTCCAATGGCCTTCAAAAAAAACGTCGAGCGGGAATTTGAGCGCAATTATGAACGTTATGCTTTTCTGAAATGGGGGCAGGGCGCCTTCCGCAACTTCCGGGTCGTGCCGCCTGGCACAGGGATTTGCCATCAGGTGAACCTTGAATACCTTGCCCAGGCTGTCTGGGTCGACAAAGATGAGAAAACAGGGGCCATGCTCGCTTACCCCGATACGCTGGTGGGCACGGATTCCCACACCACCATGATCAACGGCCTTGGCGTTCTCGGCTGGGGCGTAGGCGGCATCGAGGCAGAAGCCGTAATGCTCGGACAGCCGGTATCCATGGTGATCCCCGAAGTCATAGGCTTCAGGTTTACCGGAAAGCTTAAGGAAGGTGCGACCGCCACCGATCTGGTTCTGACCGTGACCCAGATGCTTCGGCAAAAAGGCGTTGTCGGCAGGTTCGTCGAATTCTTCGGAGACGGTCTGGATAACCTAACGCTTGCCGACCGGGCGACTATCGGCAACATGGCCCCTGAATACGGCGCGACCTGCGGTTTCTTCCCGATAGACCGCGAAACCGTAAATTACCTCTCCTTCACAGGCCGCGATCCGCACAGGGTAAAGCTGGTAGAGGCCTACGCAAAGGAACAGGGTTTGTGGCGCGAGTCCGGCATTCCCGACCCGGTGTTCACCGACACGCTCGAACTTGATCTCTCCACTGTCGAGCCTTCGCTGGCCGGGCCAAAGCGACCGCAGGACAGGCTGGCCCTCAAGGATGTGGCGAAGCTGCCGTCACTGGAATCTCCAGACCCTTCGGCAGGAGGAGCGCCAGTAGACGAAGCCGGTTACAAACTGAATTATGGAGATGTGGTGATCGCCGCCATTACCAGCTGCACCAACACATCAAACCCTTCGGTAATGATCGCCGCCGGATTGCTGGCAAGAAACGCGCTCGCCAAAGGCCTGAAGGTCAAGCCCTGGGTAAAAACCTCGCTCGCTCCCGGCTCCCAGGTGGTAAGCGATTACCTGCAGAAAGCCGGGTTGCAGGAATCCCTTGACGCTTTGGGCTTCAATCTCGTCGGTTACGGATGCACCACATGTATCGGCAATTCCGGCCCTCTGCCGGATAACATCGCCTCCGCCGTCGAGAAATGGAACCTGAACGTTTGCGGAGTGCTTTCCGGCAACCGCAATTTCGAAGGCAGGATCAACCCGCATGTAAAATCGAATTTTCTCGCAAGCCCGCCTTTGGTCGTCGCCTACGCGATAGCCGGAACGATGAAGCTCGATCTGACGCGGGAACCTTTGGGTAAAGACGGCGATGGCCGGGACGTTTACCTGAAAGACATCTGGCCGGACAGCGCTGAAATATCCTCGGTTATCGCCGAATGCATTACGCCCGGGATGTTTCGGGAAAGATATGCAAACGTCTTCGAAGGTACGCAAGAATGGCAGCAGATATCCAGCCCCGAAGGCTGTACCTATGACTGGGACGAGGATTCCACATACATCAAAAAGCCTCCGTACTTCGATGACATGGCTCGCATCCCTGAGGTTGTTCCGGATATTGTCGGGGCAAGATGTCTTGCTCTGCTGGGGGATTCGGTAACCACCGATCATATTTCTCCCGCCGGATCGATCGCCAGGACAAGCCCCGCTGGCCGGTACCTGATAATGCAGGGAGTGCGGCCGCAGGATTTCAACTCTTATGGCGCGCGCCGCGGCAACCACGAAGTGATGATGCGCGGAACCTTTGCCAATAACCGGATTCGCAATGACCTCGTCCCCCATCTTGAGGGAGGATTTTCAAAATATGTACCGCTCAACCGGGACATGTTCATCTTCGAGGCGGCCATGGAGTATATGCGTAATGACAATATTCCATTGATTGTCATTGCCGGCAGGGAGTATGGCACCGGATCTTCGCGGGACTGGGCGGCAAAAGGCACGCGGCTGCTGGGAGTCCGCGCCGTCATCGCCGAAAGCTTCGAACGCATTCACCGCTCGAACCTGATTGGAATGGGCGTCCTTCCCCTCCAGTTTGATCGTAACCTTCCAGGCATCAGCGGCTGGGAAGTTTTCGAAATTACCGGATTGAACTCAATAAGCCCCGGCTGCGAACTGACGATGGTGGTTACCGGCGAAGCAGGTCATAAGCTGGAAGTGCCGCTACTCTGCCGCATCGACACCCAGGACGAACTGGAATACTTCCGCCACGGCGGCATACTGCACTATGTATTGAGAAGCTTTCTGGCCCGTGAATAGCCGCCTTTTGTCCGGGGTAAAATATATTAATTTAAGCCGGGTCAACCTTGCCATATCCCGGCAATCCTGCTAAAAAAACAGCACCATGACAGACACAGCAGAACCCATTCAAATTCCCGGAATCTCCCTTGAAGAGGAGATGAAGAAATCCTATCTCGACTACGCCATGAGCGTCATTGTCAGCCGTGCGCTGCCTGACGCCCGCGATGGCCTGAAACCGGTGCACAGACGCATCCTTTTCGCCATGCGCGAGGGCGGATATACTTCCGACAAGCCGTTCAGGAAATCGGCAAGGATCGTCGGGGATGTCATGGGTAAATATCACCCCCACGGCGATCAGGCCATATACGACGCGCTTGTCCGGATGGCCCAGGACTTTTCGATGCGCCTGCCGCTAATCAACGGCCAGGGCAACTTCGGCTCGATGGACGGCGACCCTCCCGCCGCCATGCGTTATACCGAGGCCAGACTTAACAGGGCCGCCGAAACCATTTTGGAGGATATCGACAAGGAAACCGTCGATTTCACTCCGAACTATGATGAATCCTCGCTTGAACCGGCGGTTCTGCCGTCGCGGATTCCCAACCTGCTGGTCAACGGAGCGGGTGGTATCGCCGTCGGCATGGCGACCAACATCCCGCCGCATAATCTGAACGAGGTGATCGACGCCTGCTTTGCCTATGTCGCAAACCCCGCGATCACCACCGAAGAACTGAACATGCATATTCAGGGGCCTGATTTCCCGACCGGTGGAATTATCCTGGGGCGCAGGGGCATCCGTAGCGCCTATATGACCGGCAACGGTTCGGTGGTCGTCCGCTCCCGCACCCATTTCGAGGATATCAGCGCCGGACGCGAGTCTATCGTCGTCACCGAAATCCCCTATCAGGTCAACAAGAGCCGCCTGCTGGAGCGTATCGCCGAGGTTGCGCGCGACAAGGTCGTCGAGGACATCTCCGACGTCCGCGACGAATCCGACCGCGACGGAGTCCGCGTGGTCATCGAACTTAAAAAAGGCGCTATCGCCGATGTCGTCCTCAACCAGCTTTTCAAGCACACTCCTCTTCAGACCAGCTTCGGCTGCAACATGGTCGCTCTCGACCATGGCCGCCCGCGCACCATGCTGCTCCGGGATTTCGTCGCCGCTTTCGTCAGGTTCCGCGAAGAAGTCATCACCCGACGCACCGTCTACGAACTGAAGAAGGCAAGGGAACGCGGGCACATCTTGGCGGGACTTGCTGTGGCCGTGGCCAATATTGACGAGATAATAGCCCTGATCCGCAACGCTCCCGATCCCGGCGCGGCAAAGGAAGGACTTATGTCGAAAGCCTGGCCGGTGAAGGACATCGGCCCGCTGATCGAACTTATCGACGATCCCGAATACCCGATCCTCGACGATAACACTTACAGGATGTCCGAAGCCCAGGCCAAAGCCATCCTCGACCTTCGCCTCCATCGCCTGACCGGACTTGAACGCGACAAGATTGCTGAGGAACTGAGGTCGATTACCGACAGGATCGCCGAATATCTCTCGATCCTGGCCAGCCGCGAGAAACTGCTGGAGGTTCTGGTTGGCGAACTTCAGGAAGTCAAGGATAAATACGGAACCCCGCGCCGCACCGAACTGGTCGAATCCGAATTCGAGCACGACATCGAAGACCTGATCCAGCGCGAGGACATGGTGGTCACCATCACTCACGGCGGTTACATCAAACGCGTCCCCCTCGACACCTACCGCGCCCAGCGCCGCGGCGGCAAGGGCAGGGCGGGAATGACCATGAAAGACGAGGATTTCATATCGGATCTTTTCGTCGCCAGCACCCACACCCCGATCCTTTTCTTCACCTCCCGCGGCATAGTCCACAAGATGAAGGTTTATCAGCTGCCGCTCGGCACGCCGCAATCACGGGGCAAGGCTCTGGTCAATATGCTGCCGCTGGAGCAGGGCGAAGGCGTAAGCGTTTACCTGCGCCTTCCCGAAGACGAGGATCTCTGGGACAAGCTCGATATCGTTCTCGCGACATCCCACGGCAGCATCCGCCGCAACAAACTAACTGATTTCAGAAACATCCGCAAAGGCGGCCTTATCGCCATGAAACTCGGCGAGGGCGAAAATCTGGTGTCCGTCAAGATCTGCAAGGACAGCGAGGACATAGTCCTGGCCACCCGCAAGGGCAAGGCCATCCGCTTCCCTGTCTCCGACGTGCGCGTTTTCGCCGGCCGCACCTCTACCGGCGTGCGCGGCATCAAACTCGCCAAGGACGACGAAGTCATTTCCATGTCGATCCTCAAGGGCGTTGACGTCACTCCGGGCGAGCGCACGGCATACTTGAAGGCCGTCAACCGCGACATGGAAGGCGTCGAGTTCGAGGCCGGCGAAGGCACTGAACTGTCCCCGGAACGCTTCGCCGAACTTCAGGGCAGGGAGGAATTCCTTCTGACCGTTTCCGTGGGCGGCTTCGGCAAGCGCACTTCGGCTTACGAATATCCGCTGCGCGGGCGCGGCGGGCAGGGCGTCATCAACATGAACCTGACCAGAAAGAACGGCGGCGAGGTTGCCGCCACATTCCCGGTGACTTCAAGCCACCAGGTCATGCTCGTCACCGACAAGGGCCAGCTTATCCGCTCCCCCATCGACGACGTACGCATCACCGGCCGCAGCGCCCAGGGAGTGACCCTGTTCCGCATCGCCCAGGACGAACGCGTCGTATCCGTAGCCTGGCTGATCGAGGACGAAGAGGAGGAAGCGGAAGTCGAGGAATCAGCCGCCAGCGACGAAAACACTCCACCGCCTGCCAACTGACCGGAAGTATTCCCCTGTTACCCGCAGGAGGTGAGGGGTTTGACAGCAGGAAAAACCAGGGTCGTCAGCCGAACAACGCGTCGATATCGTCCTGCGAGGTGCCGGTTGTTATGGATTTGGCGGCGTTTCCGGCCCTTTCGCCGATATCTATGCCAAGCCCTTTCAGCGTGCTGTCAAGCTGGCTTTCCACAGTCCTTAAATTCTCAAGCGCCTTGTTGATCCTCTGCCCGGCAAGATCCTGGAACGAACATGCCAGAAGAATTTCCTGCAGACTGCAGTTGATCTCGTCAAGCAACGGCTGCCTTGCCGTCACATCCGCCCAGTCGATGTCCTTTTGCAGGGTGCTGGCGATAGTCTCCGCCGCGTCTATGATCGTGTTGGCGGCTTGTTCGGTTGTCTTGATTACCGTGTCCAGTTCGACCCCGGTATTTGCCGCCGAAAGCCCGTCGCCGTGATGCGAAATCGAACTCAAAACCCCGATGATGTCCCCGAACCGCCCGACCAGCCCTTCCTCGACCATGCCCATCTGCTGCGAGGTTGCGTTGATCTCCACAGATAGCTCGTCAAACCGCCTGGCGACAAAGGATTCAAAAGTACCGAGCTCCTGCCTGAGAATGCTTAGCAGCTCCCGGGCCTGATCCTCGGTTTCCTTGCTGATTTCGACGGTTCTTTTTTCTTCTGTCCCGGATGGAGACATTTGCCCGAAGCTCCTTCGTTTTTGCAACGCCTATATTATCAGTTCGTTTATTAAAAAAAACCAAACAAGAATCATCTAAGGAAGCAGGAAATTAACATCGCTGATAAACGGTTCTTCGGCGGTGAGCGTTACTTCTCTCGAGGGCATTTCCTCTTCCTCCTCCATCCACACCGGAAGAACCCTGATCACATACGAACCAAGCGGTATCGACGAAATCAGATAATACCCGTCGAATTCGCTTTTCACTGTTTCCATTGCCAGGCCGCTTTGCGCGTCGGCGATCTCGATCTCGATGCCTTGCGCCGGATTTCTGCTCTCCCCGTCTTCGCCGGTCAACAGGACATAACCGTCTATCTCCCCAAGCTGGACGAATGCGAAATCGATAATGCTGCTGGCGCCTTGCCTCGGGATCAGGTCGAAACTGTCCTTTGCCGCTTTCAGATAGATATCTGGAATGGACGCCTTGTCGACCGAAAATCGCGTGGGCGCTTCGCCAAGTCCGTTTAACACGGCCAGCCCGTCTTTCCCGGTCGCGCCTTCCACCTGGCCCCGGCTGGCCTTGAAGATAACATTCTCGATCGGCTCGTCGCCCTCGTCGAACAGGGAGTTGTTGTTTTTGTCAATAAAGCCGCGAATTCCCAGATTGGTCAGCCCCCCTTTTCTCGCGTCGACCAGACCGTAGTTGCCGGTGGCGTCAGGCTGGAGCGCGGCGCGCAAGGTTATCCCGGCCTGATAATTGTCGTTGTCGGAAGCCCCTCCCGTCAGATCCAGATAAAATGGCCCGACCGGATAGCTGTAGCGCAAATTGATGGAATTGATCCCGGAATCGAACTGATGCTCTCCGGTGATCCTCAGGCTTGTGTCGTTGGCAAAATCCTTGAAAACCGAAAACCTTGCCGAAATCAGCCTCTCGCTCGCTTTCGGATCGAGGTCGTAAAGCAGATTGCCGCGCAACCTGGTGTCGAAAATCGAGCTGAGAATCGAAAAATCCCCGTTAAACCTCTCCTGCTGCTCGTTTTTTGATAAAACCTTCTCAAGCTGATTTGTGAACTTCATGCCGAAAAAATCAACCGAAAGCAGGTTCCCGATAGCGGTCTCGATCTCCTTCAGCTGAAAGGTTCTCTTCTCCCCGTAAAGGCTGGTATTCAGAAAGCCGAAACTGCGCGTCAGATGCAGCCCGCTTTCTCTTTTGACATCCTTGTCCTCGGCAAGAAATCCTTTGTTTTCCCGGTGCCTGAAGGAAAGGTTGATGCCGGCAAATCTGGTTCTGGCCTCTAAATCATAACTCCTGCGCCCCTTGTTCGCGGCCATCGCCTGAAGCTGGGTGTTCGTCCCCAGAAACGAGAATATCGTGGAAACCGTGGCCGCATTCGACCTGCCTCTGACCTGCTGGCTGCCGTCCTCTCCGGTAAACAGGCTGACGCCCGCCGTGAGGTATTTGGTCAGACCGTAGAAGAATTGCGCGCTGCCCCCCGCAGTCCCGTCACTTTCAGGCTCCTCGGTCAGCGGAAGAAAGTCGGCCTTCGGCTGGCCCGCGGACATGCTGTAGCGGAAATCGCCCGCCGGCAGCATCTCCGCTCCGCGGTATACCTGCCTCGTCACTGTCCTCTTCTGTCCTTCCGGGCCGTAGAGAATGATCTCGAACTGGTTCAGGCCGCCCAGAAGGGTTACGTTCTCGAAATCGTAACGCCCGTCATTTCCGATTTCCTGAAAATCGATGAAATGGCCGTTGCGGTAAAGCTCCGCGTCCCAGCCTATCGGCGCCTCGCCCTCGATTGAGAACTCTTCGGTATTGGTGGCAAAACTGGCGCTCACCTGCGGGTCGGAGGATACGGCGACGCCGCGTCCCCGCTGCCCTCCCTTGAACAGGGGGGTATCGGGATAATCGACATCCCCTATCGCCAGTAGTCCCGCGTCAAGCGGCCCCAGCAGATCCCTGTCCGGGCTCCGGCGGGTGAATGTCAGCTCCGAGTTGCTGATCTGAAACCTGTCGTCCTTCTTGTACTGCCCGGCGAGCAGCAGCCTTGTGCCGAACTTCATAAAGTCGAAATGCGCCTGAAGCGCCGAAGCCGTGCTGTAATTAAATTGTTCGGTATTTTTACTCGCGGTCAGGGATTGCTGAAAGATGAAATGCGGCAGAGAGAAATTCTTATAGGGAAGAAGCACGGCGTTTTCGGCCTGATTGTAATTGTAATAGCTCTTTTTCAAGAGCCTCTCGGCCCGCTCCCTCCTCTCGCCGATCTGCTGGAAAGGCAGCGCCGTTTTGGTATCAATGAACAGGGTCAGACTGCTCATATCAAGTTCGATATTGACCTCGAACCAGCGCTCCAGCGCCTCCGCCCTGACGAAAATGTCGTCGGTCTGCGCTTCGGCGACGCCATCCGCAAGGGGGGTTTTGACACCGCCGACAGTAACCTGTTTTGCCCTCAAATCCAGTTGAAAGATCTTCGCCTCGTTTATGAACCAGCCTTCGGCTATCCCTTCGCCCGGATTGACCTCAATAGAAAAACTGAGCGCCTGCGCGAAATCGCCAAGAGGCACGAGAACCTTGTCGGGGCTTTGTGTTTCCGGCAGATAGGCAACAATCCCTTCATCCCGCTCGACGCCGTTGACGTTAAGGGCGAGTATCAGAAACTCGTTCTCCGGCCTTTCCACGAACTTTATATCCTGCGCCATGGCGGAAAGAGCCGGAAACGTAATCACCGGCAATAAGGCTGAAATTAGGATCGTCAGACAGACCCTGGCGTGCATTTTCTTATAATTTATGCCCGAAGAAATAGGGCGGGTTGAGTTAAGAGTAGTTAAACATAATAATTATTCCGATGACAGCGTTTCCCTCTTCCGGGGTCTCCAAAATCGTCATACCGGCGAAAGCCGGTATCCATCGGGACAGTTTGTACGGCACCATGGATCCCGTTTTTCAACGGGATGACAATTCCTTTTTCACCGGAAGAAGGGTTTCCTGTCAGAGAATTAATAAACAAGTCTTTCCTGCCGTAAGTTAGTCCATGCCGACAATTTGCTCGGCGACCGGGCTTCCGGAATCGGGTTTGTCATAGAGACTGACCTTGATCTTTCCGCCTTTTTCAAACTTGCTCCCCTCGGGAAGAGTGATTTCGTACATCTTTCCCCTTTCGCTGATTTCCCGGTAAATATATACCGTGCGCCTGACCGAAGCGGTTACCGGCTGACCTGAAGGGGAAATGTATTCGGTATCCAGATATGCTGTTCCCTGACCGTTGCCCTCGCGGGTTATCTTTAATGAAACATTGTAAAGCCCGGTTTTGGGGTCACGGAGAACCCTGAGATCCTTCATCCCGATCTTTACGTCTATGGCTCCCTTGCTGACGATGACCGGTATCGCGGCGGCATAGGAAAGCGGCGCGTGGATTGCCGCGCCGGTCATGTTCTCACGGTCTTTATTGATCTCTGCCCGTTCGCTGACATTCTCCAGAAAACGCAGGTGCGAATGGTACTGGCCGTCCGCGGCCTCCGGCGGAAAGCGCACCATGACCCTTACCGTCTGGCGCTGATCCGGCTGAAGCACGAAACTGCGCGGCACGAAGCGCAGCATCCGCCTGGCCGAATAATCGAAAGTCTCGACCGGCTGGGTCACGCCTTCGCTGTTCATGACCAGATCCTCGATTGAAACGGTGTAAGACCTCGCAATTCCGGAAAGATTGGTGATATCCACCGTCGCCACCTTGTCCCTGTCGCTTAAATGCAGCCGGGTAGGGCTGAAGAACAGGACTTTTTCTGCATGCGCCGCCGGAACGGCGAGTAAAAGGAAAAACAATGCCAGTGAAAATCTGAAATAACGAAGCGCCATATGACAGAACCCGTGATTGGTAGAAGCTGGTTTCTGCTATTTTTCTAGCATATTTACTGATTTATAACATTAATAATTACCGGCTGCGCGCCTGTTGACGTGCTGAAAGGCCCGCTTGCCGTAATGCTTCCGGGGGAGACTACCATTTCCGCCCCTATGTAAATCTGTGGATTATAGGTAACCTTCAGATCGATAATTGCCGCGGGCGTGTCCGCAGGGCCTATGCCGTTGCACCGGCTGCCGTTACCGAAAGCGGCCCCCGAATTGACGCTGATTTCAACATTCCTCAAGACAAGGATATCACCCTGGCTGTTCCTGAGCTGCCCGCCGGCGGAGCAGCGTATCTGGACGATCTTGGACTGCGGCTGCTTTTGCCTGCTTATTATCTGGAAGTTTCCGGCCGAGGAATTGTGGTCGGTGTAAAGCCCGGTGCCCGTTACCGCCACCACGCCGTTGGTTCCAAGGCGCATGCTGCCGTTATGGCTGGCGTCGAACTCCAGCAGTCCGAAGCCCATATTGCTGTTCTTCGTTAACGTGAAAGTATCCGCCAGCGCCGCCGTATCGGTACCGGCAACAACTATAAACGCAGCCGCAAAGACAAGAATTTTTTTCACGAACCTACTTTAATACTAAATCCGCGAGAAATTAAAGCTTTCAAAAACCTCCCCTCTTTATGCGGGGATCCGGATGCCCGTACGGCGGCGGACACGACATTTCTGGAAAGTTCCGCGGGGTTATTACTGATACACAACCTGAAGGGTCACCGGCCTGCCGCCGCCGTTGGCGGTGCTGTAGGTGGTGGAGGATCCTATGGCGTTTTTCCCGATTTCCAGCCTTGCGCCCATGCGGATGCGCGGCGCGGGATTGGAATTAAGATCGAAATTCATAACCGCATTGCCGAGACCTGCGCAGTCGGCTCCAAGCCCGTAGTCCACCCCCGCGCCGGCGGCAAGTTCTGTTCCCGCTATCGGTATGAGATGTCCGGCTCCGTCGGAGAGGGTGCCGCCGCTATCGCACGAAATTTCGATCACCGACTTGCCGTCGCCGCTGGCCACGACTTCCGCCGGGGTGGTCGCTCCTCCAAGCGCAAGCCCGCGCGAAGATCCGCCAAGACTTGCCGCGCCGTTGGTGCCAAGCCTTATCTGACCCGAGTGCTCAGGGTCGTAACTGACAATGCCGAAATTCATGTCGCTGGTTTTAGTCGCGGAAATGACGGCTCTGGTTCTCAGTGTCGCGTCAATGGAAATTGTTTCGGCGTGAAGCGCGGGGATCACCGACAGATACGCAATCGTAAACCCGGTAAGGGCTTTGGTGATGTTAACCTCTGCAAGTCCCAATCGCTTTAGCGGCATACCCAAACACCAGGTTATGCCCCGCTAACGTTTTAACTTTGCACCCATCCCGTGATTTATAACCCTTAAATTAGTATACCATAATATGTAAATAACAGCTAGTGTTTTAAACAGGGTTGCTTCCGTTTTCTGCCTTATTAGTTTTTTCTGGTATTCATGATGAACTGTAATTTGCGCATAAAAATTTCAGAAAATAAAAAAAATGACTGCGGGAAAAAACATGTTCTCCGCAGTCATTAATCCAAACAATGATAGTATTGGTTTATCTTACTGATAAACAACTGAAAGTGTAACACTTGATCCGGCGGTTGTAGTGCTGTAGACGCCATTTTCACTGATTGCGTCGCCATCGACATTGATTGTGCCGCCCATCAGAATGGTTGGGTTTGGTGTCGCGCTTAAATCAATGGTCTGGGAAGCCAATCCCACACCAGCGCAGGCGTTACCGGCACCGGGAGCCACACCGCCGGCAGCAGTGCTGACTTCCGTAGCCGAAAGCGTCAATTGATCGCCGCCGGTAGCCTCAAGGGTCGCACCGGTGTCGCATGACACATCGACTGTTGAAGCGCCGTCGCCGCTAACCGTAACGGCCGCCGCCGTAGGTGCTCCGCCCGCGACCAGTCCGGTCGTGCCTGCAGTGCTGACCGTCCCGTTCGTACCGAGACGTATATCGCCAGCATGTGTCGATGCATAATCGATCAATCCAAAATCCATGTCGCTGACCTTGGTGAGCGAAATCGCGGCGCGCGCGTTCAGCGTGGCGTCGACTTCGACTTCGGCGGCCTGCGCGGCAAAGGATGCCAAGCCAACGGTCACCGCCAGGGCGGTGGTAAGCAGTAAGCTCTTTTTAAACATTAAAATCTCCCAATGATAGATCGGTTAATTGAAAGGACGATATGAAGACGCAGTAATGATATTGAAAATGCATACCAGTGCATGCAGGAATATTAAAATAAGCAAGGGTTATAAACAATATCTTAATGGTTCCATTTCTAAAATATTCTGAAAATATAACCCAAAGAACATACTTTCCTCGTCTTTTGTTTGACATAACTTAATATTTTGGCAACTTTATTACCTGAATTAGCCCTGCACGGCTGTCGCAGCAGGAAAGGGACGCGAATCAACGAACTCTCTCAACAGGCCAAGCGCCTCCGGCATGTTCTTCCGTCCGAAACCGATTCGAAAGTGATTGCCATCAAAGTCGTAAACACTGTTCGGAAGCGTAACCACACCTTTGGCATTAAGAAGCCTTTCAGAAAAATCACAAACCGGCTCACTGCTTTTCAGTTTGGGAAATCCGGTGCATCCTCCAAGGGGCCTTATCCACTCGAACCGGCTTTTAGTCTCGTCGAAAAACCGGTCGAGCATCGCGATGTTCCTGAGAATGATTCCGAAATTGCGCTCTAATATCCTCTCCCTGTTCCGCAGCGCGATAAGGGAGAGAACTTCCGAAGGCGCACTGTTGCAGATTGACAGATAATGCTTCATACCGCTCATCTGCCTGAGCACCTCTTTATCCTGCGCCGCAATCCAGCCCACGCGCAGTCCGGCAAGTCCGAAAGCCTTCGACATCACCCCAAGGCTCAGGCCTTTCTCATAAATCCCGGCCACTGGCTCAAGCCGGTTCTTCGGCTCCAGTTCGAGAAACCGGTACACCTCGTCGGAAAAAATCCATAAACCATGCTGTCTCGCCAGCTCAACGATCTCCTTTTGCTGATCTCTGCCCGGCAATGCGCCTGTCGGGTTATGAGGGTAATTGATCAGAAGCAATCTGGTATTCGGCCTGATGGCCTTCCTTACCCTTTCGGTATCAAGCTCCCATCCTTCCTCGTATAAAAGCTCGACCCTTGTCACCTCGCAGATAGAGGCGGGGATGGACAGCAGCGACTGGTAGCATGGCGTAATGACGATTGCATGATCGCTTTTTTCAAGAAGCGCATGACAGGCGCAGAAAATCCCTTCCTCCGCCCCGGCAAAGCTGAGGATATTCCCGCCATTGACGGGATTTCCGTACATCCCTGCGATTTCCTCCAGAAGCAAGGGCATGCCGTAAGGCTCGGTATAACTCAGTTTCAAAGCGTTCCAGATGCCAAGACATTCAGGATCGGCCATGCTGAGAATCTCTCCCATCGTATGTGTTTCCACATCCGAAGCGCAAAGCATGTAAGGCGCTCTGAACTCGCGTGTGGCCAGATAATCCTCAAGCCTGAAAAGCGGCAGCTTCGTCATCTTCCTTTTCTTTTTCCTTTAGATAATTGTAAACAGTTGCGCGGCTTACGTTCAGAATGCGGGCGATATAGACGCTGGCATTCTTGCCGTTGAACGCGCCTTTCTCGTATAGCTCAAGGATAAGTTCCCGCTTGTCCTCCCGGCCTAAAACCTCAAGACGCGTATTACGCTCCCGGCAATATTCCCTGACGAACAGATTGATTTGCTCATGCAGGTCGTCCCTGAAAAAATCTTCCCGCTTCAGGGAAGCGCTACCGTCACTGTTGGATAAGAAAATCTGCAATGTGTCGCGGTAATTCTCAAACACCGAGATATCCATATTGACACACAAAAATCCCGTAGCCTTTCCCGTGCCGTCCCTGATAACCAGGCTTATCGATTTCAGCCGACGACCATCGAAGTTGATCTTCTCATAAGGCCCGATAACGTTCTCCCCCGGATCCACGGCACTTTCCCATTTCTCCAGAAATGAAGCGTCCCCCGCCTCCCGCCTTGAGAACGGATTGATAATCAGTTCGATTTTATCTTTTTCAAGATCATGAACGACAACCTCCGCAAACGGATGCAAAAGCCGCGCAAACGCCTCGGCCACAGGTACAATCCGCTCCAGCTCTTCCCTCATCGCGCTCCCCGCAAGGCTAATTGCTTTAGATCATGTATTCCAGATTAGACAAAAATGTCAATTAAAAATATGCCGTCGGAAATAACTCTTACATGCACCATTAAGGCTTGCTGGAGTTTCGAAGAATTTTGGCGACTTTGTTTTCAAAGGGAGAACAGAGTGGAACCAGCCACCAACCCGTTTGACGTAATAGTGTTACCTATGTCTCCGGTATAATCTGTTACCTATGTGCCCGGAAAGGACCCAATTTTAAATGGTGACCGCGCAGGGATTCGAACCCTGGACCTACTGATTAAAAGTCAGTTGCTCTACCAGCTGAGCTACGCGGTCGTTCGGGAAGAAAAGACCGAAGGGCACCATATGTATGTTAGGCCCAAAAATCAAGATAAGAATGAAATGTTAATAAATGCTGGAGAAGGTAAAAATCTGGGTCTTATGACACAAGTCTCGCCACCGCAAGCGGCCTGATGGGCATGCTGCTTCTCTGGGGCGGGGAGACTGCCGGGCCGGAAAGATAGGTAATTCCAGAATCCAGCGCCGTCTTCAGCAGGGATTTGCTGGACAGGCCTTTTGCGTAAGTTTTCATTCCTCTTGCTTTGTAATAACCGGCAAAGCGGGAAACCTTGTCGTGCAGCGACTTGTCTTCGGGAAGCCGGGATTCGCTAAGGTCGAAACCATACGCATGGGGCTTCTTGCCCTCAAGGCTGTATTCGCTGGTGGTGAGAATTCCGCTATTGATCACAAACGCCTTGCAATATGCCGATAAAGCCAGCAAACCGGCTTTTGCGTCATTGGACAAATTTCCCGAAGGCAAGCCTTTCAGCTCGATCGCCAGGATGTTCGATACCGCCGGATTGTTATTCCGCAAAATTCCAAGAAAAAGCTCGAATAAAGACTTTTCCTGCAGCGTTTTAAGCTGCACCGGAAAAATCGTCAATGTCTGCATATTCTCTCTGAGCAGTCTCTGCGCCTCGGCGCAGGCCAGTACAAGACAGGAAATATCTATTCTCGCCGCTCTCGCCTCGCCGTTGTAACCCGGCGCGGAGATCGGGGTAAGGAAGTTTCCGGTTATCGTCTGGGCGGCCGAATTCCATAGCGGAAAGTATGAAACGCTCATCAGTCCGGCATGCGAGATCAAATCCGGGGCCAGACAATCCTTTTCTCTGGCTATAAGCATTTCCTGCGTTTGCCGTTCCGCCCAGAGCTTAAGCTCCTTGTGTGTGGCATTTTCATGAAGCCCTTCCTTCATTACCCGGGTAAGGACGCTGTCGCCCCCGACTTTCTTTTTCTCTTTTTCGGGATGGCTGCTAACCGCGTTCTCCAGCCTTTCCTGATCTTTATGAAGCCCGTCCCTGAGGATCTGGTCGACTTCCCTGACGACTTTCTCGACTTTAAGTCTGGCGGTAGTGGCGGGAATCTTGTCAAAGAAGATCAGGATACTTGCCTCCTGCGCATAACAGTAATATCCGCCTCCGCACTCGCGCAGATTTTTATCCAAAACCATCCGCCAGACTTTTTCCATCGACGGAGGGAATTTTTTAGTATGCGGAAAGTAATCGGGAAGAGACTGGCTGAAGTCCAGTTTCTCGAGGGTGCCGCTGCCCTGAAGGCCTTTGGTCTTCTTACTGAATTCTTCTCTGGTATATTCGAAAATACCCCGGCTGTATCCGCTCACGCCAATCATCCCAAGCTTATGAACTAAAAATATCAATTCAGAATAAATTGCTTTTCCCGCTTCAGTCACTATTTAGGAACCGGGTTGCATACGGGGATATATCAGGGGCAGGGCGGTTCCCTACTTCTGGTACTTCCGGAACAGCTTTTCAGCGACCTGCGGCGTAACGAACTCGTCGATGTCGCCGTTAAGGGAAGCGATTTCCTTTACAAAGGAAGATGACACGAACTGCCACTTGTCCTTGGCCATCAGGAAGATGGTCTCGATCGAAGGCTCCAGCTTGGCGTTCATATTGGTCATCTGGAATTCATATTCGAAATCGGATACGGCGCGCAGTCCCCTGAACACGCATTCCGCACCCTCCTGAACCGCGAAATGGACGAGCAGGTTTTGCACCGGCTTGACCACAATCTCGCAGCCTTTGTCCGGCAGGTTGGAGATATCCTCCCTTACCATCGCAAGGCGCTCGTCTATTGTAAAAAATGAATGCTTTCTGGGATTGTCTGCCACGCCGATAATAAGGTGATCGACAAGGCGGCTAGCCCTGCGGATCATCTGAAGATGTCCTTTGGTCACCGGGTCGAAGGTTCCCGGATAAATTCCTACTCGATATCTACCATTGGGTTGCGGCATGAGGCCGTTTTATATGAGGCGGGAGAAAAGGGCAAGAAATTATGCTTCCTTGTCAACCACTTTGCCTTGCAGGTCGCCGGGGTTTTCCTGCAGGTATGAGGCGAGGCTGCTGGTCGAATACTGGGCTCTCTTGGCCATAATGATCTTTGCCATGCCCTCGATAGTGTACTGGCTGTCGATCTGTGCCGAGAACAGCTTGTTCATGTCGCCTGATGTCTTGTCCATAAAATCCCGGATATGGGCGCGGCTGTATTTGGATATGCCAATCCCCGGCATGCTGAAAGCGCTTTTCGCCCTTTCAAACATATCGGTCACACCGCTGCCAAGACTTAACAACATCGACATAAAAATTGCACCTTTATCAATTTCTTCTATATAACCAGTATAACAGAAAAATAAATTACAAATCACTAGGAAATATTTGCCTAATAACTTGAAACAAATGCGGTTTTAGCCGCGTTGGGGAATCGATGAAAAAGTTCTGGATTTACGCATCCCTGTTCGTTTTGCTATCCGCGCATGGCTCGTTAGCCTTCGAGACGGAAGGCCCTGAAAACATTAGCTATCTTCCGCTCGAAACGGCTTCGGTGATCATCGAGATCAGGGATATCGTGCACCAGGACGATTCGATTACCTTCACCATTCCGGAAAACGCCAGATCTCAGGAGACCAGCGCGAACAGCGTCCGGCTAAGCGCCGTGGCTCTCGGCAACAAGGACGCCGGCGACCTGTGTCCGGTGCTGAACTCGATCTACATGAAAAAAGACATCAACAGCTATAACCCGCTGAGCGGACGTGCCAGCGTCACAGCCACCTTTTCCAACTCCCGCCTTGCCGAACTCGCCGCCGACAACGGCTGCCTTTTGATCGATGATATCGACTAGCCCGAGGGAGAGGGGCTCTCGGTCTTCTTATGCTGCCCGACTGTGTCCGGCATTATCGTTGCGGATACTGGCCAGAAAATCTCTGACACTATGTTCGAGATTTTTTGAAAGATCGGCGATTTCCTTGACCGACCTGCTCATTTCTCTGGAAGCCTGATCGGTTTCTCTGGAAGCTTCTGCAACACCTTCAATGCTGCCGGAGACAGCCTGCGTGCAAGAGGAAGTCTGCTGGACGCTTGAGGAAATTTCCAGTGTCGCGGATTTCTCCTGCTCGACGGAACCGGACACGGCTGCGGAAATTTCATTTATGTTTTCAATCGACTGGCTCACTCTGTCAATTGAATTGACGACTTCTTCGGTCTCCCCCTGAAGATGGCTTATCTGGCTGGAGATCTGCTCTGTCGCCTTTGCCGTCTGGTTTGCGAGGCTCTTGACCTCGTTGGCCACTACGGCAAACCCTTTGCCGGCTTCGCCTGCGCGTGCGGCCTCGATCGTGGCGTTTAATGCCAGAAGATTGGTCTGCTCGGCGATTCCCTGAATTATCGCTGTGACCTCGCCGATCTGGGCCATCGCCTCGGCGAGGCTCCTTATCTGGCGGTTTGCTTCCACTGCCTCGGACACTGCCGAATTGACGATGTTGGCTGTCTGGAACATCTGTCTGGAGATTTCATTGATTGAGGCGCTCAGCTCCTCGGTTGCCGAAGCAACCGTTTCAACATGATGCATGGTTTCCTGCGATGCGTTCGTGGCTGAAACGACCTTGTGGTTCGTATTGTCGACGATGATATTAAGCGTCTTGGCGGTCACGCCGAGGGATTCAGCCGACTTGCTCAATGCCTGGACGATTTCGCCGACACTGGTCTCAAGCTCGTTGGCCAGCATTTCCATCATGTTTCTTTTTTCTTCGGCCTGTTGCTTCTCTCTCTCCGCCTGCTGCTTTTCCAGGTTCTCTTTTTCAATGGCGTTTTTTTTGAAAATTTGAATCCGCCGGGCCATGCTGCCGATCTCGTTACCGACGTTTATATAAGGTACATCGACATCGTGAATTCCTCTGGCCAGTTGATCCGCGACATTGGTTATGCGCTTGACGGGCTTAGTACTGATATTGAAAATAATAATGGCGACAAGGGTGTTCGCGGCGATGGCAGCCAGCACCTGGATATACAGATCGTTCATGAAGCTCGCCGCGGCTTCGGCACCGAAATGCTCCTCCATATGCAGATGTGTATTGTATCCGAACCCAATGCCAACCAGAGATAGAAAAATCGCGCAAGCCTGCAGACGCACCGTCAGGCTGCGTGAAAATCGTGCAATTTTTTTAAACATTTCAACTCCGGAAATAAAATAGCGAAAGAATAGCTTACATACCTATGCATGAAATCTTACATTTTACATTGATGTAAAACAAGCGGCTTTCTTCAGGCGATAATGCAACAACATGCTTGCTTGTAATGCCTTTCAGGTGGATTATCTGCTTTCAATTAACAACGCAAAAATTGGACAGAGATGAAAGACAACGAACCCAGATCCGCCACCGAAAGCATCCTTCTTCAGGATCATGCAGGAAAACTCAGCTTGTTCGCCAGACTCCGCGGCTACTTTCTGGCCGGTATACTGGTGACCGCGCCTATCGGCATAACTTTTTATCTAACCTGGATTTTTCTGGTCTTTATCGACGACAGCGTCACCAGCCTGATCCCCCAGAAGTTCTATCCGCAAACCACCGTTCCCGGTATCGGTATTATTGTGGCTTTGACCGGCTTCATTCTTATCGGCTGGTTCGCCAAGAATTTCTTCGGACGGATGGTGCTCCGCTTCTCGGAGTATCTGGTCGACCGCATGCCGGTGATCCGTAATCTCTACGGCGCGATCAAGCAGATTCTTGAAACCATCATGGCAAGCCAGTCCCAGGCTTTCCGCGACGTTGTAATGCTCGAATACCCGCGAAAGGGAGTCTTTTCTATCGGTTTCGTCACCGGAACCTCAAAGGGTGAAATTCAACGCGTCACTACGGATGAAACAATAAACGTTTTCGTTCCCACTACCCCGAACCCGACTTCGGGCTATTTATTATTCGTTCCGAAAAAAGAGCTTTATTTCCTTGATATGACTGTGGAAGAAGGGGTAAAGCTGGTCATTTCCGGGGGTATCATAACCCCGCCTGATCGCGGCGCGAAGGAAGACACCGATACCCTGCCTTCTCCCGCAGAAACGGAAAACGGCAAGACGCCGGGCAGGAACAGGAAAAAGACCCCTTCCGGCGGCAACAAACTGAAAAACAGCACCAGCGGATAAGGACATGGAAAAAGCGACTGAATTCAGAGGACGGATTTACGACAGCATCGCCGATACTATCGGCGCCACCCCTCTCGTGAGACTGCCCCGTTTCTGCAGGGAACACGGTATAGAGGCCGATCTGCTCGCCAAGCTTGAGTTCTTCAATCCTCTGGCTTCGGTCAAGGACAGGATAGGACTTGCCATGATCGAGGAGGCTGAAGCCGAAGGCAGGATTTCCCCGGGCAAAACAGTCCTCGTCGAGCCGACTTCCGGAAACACCGGCATTGGCCTGGCCTTCGTCGCCGCCTCCAAAGGCTACCGCCTAATCCTGACCATGCCTGAAAGCATGTCGGTCGAGCGCCGCAAGATGCTCGCTTTTCTGGGCGCGGAACTCGAACTGACCCCGAGGGAAAAAGGCATGAAAGGCGCGATCTCACGCGCCGAGGATCTCGTGGCGCAAATTCCCGGCGCATTCATGCCCGGCCAGTTCACCAATCCCGCCAACCCGGAAATTCACAGAAAGACCACCGCCGAGGAAATCTGGAACGATACTCAAGGCAAGGTCGATATTCTTGTCGCCGGGGTAGGGACGGGCGGCACCATCACCGGCATCTCCCAGGTAATCAAGGCCCGCAAGCCTGAATTCAGGGCGGTCGCGGTCGAACCCGAAGACAGCCCCGTACTCTCCGGCGGCGAACCCGGCCTGCATCAGATTCAAGGGATCGGCGCGGGCTTCGTCCCCGAAATCCTCGACCGTCAGATTATCGACGAAGTAATCAGGATATCGAACCAGGATTCATTCAAATTCTCAAGAGAACTGGCAAGGCTGGAGGGCATGCCCGCTGGCATCTCCTCCGGGGCGGCAATCGCCGCCGCCGTGAAGGTCGCAGGGCGCGAGGAGAACAAGGGCAGGCAGATAGTCGTAATCATCCCCTCATTTGCCGAACGCTACCTCTCGACCCCGCTTTTCGACGGTCTGGAATAAAGGAGCCGGGAGATGTTGGAACTGATCCGCACGATCCAGGAACGCGATCCCGCAAATCCCACCTTCCTTGAGGTGATCTTCGGCTATGCGGGACTGCATATCCAGCTTTTCCACCGCGCCGCCCACTGGCTCTGGAAGATGAGGCTTCGCGCGCTGGCGCGTTTCATCGCACAGTTTGGCCGCTGGCTCACCGGCATAGAGATCCATCCCGGCGCGGTTATCGGCAAGCGCTTTTTCATCGATCACGGCATGGGCGTGGTAATAGGGGAAACAACGATCATCGGCGACAATGTCACCCTTTATCACGGCGTAACGCTGGGGGGCATGGGATCTCCCGCCGACAAGGGCAAAAAACGCCACCCCACCATCGAGGATAACGTCATGATCGGGGCCGGCGCTCAGGTTCTTGGCGATATCACCATCCGCCGCGGCGCCTGCGTCGGCGCAAACTCTGTTGTCACTTTCGACGTCCCCGAAGACACCACCGTCGTAGGCAACCCGGCCCGCAAACTGGGAACCCACAAACCCGGCGCCGAAGCCGTCCACGCCTACGGTCTCCCCGACCAGCCCATCGTCGATCCGCTCATTCATGTCGTAAACGCCCTGGTCAGCGATGTGCGTTCTTTGAAGAAAAAACTGGGAATGCCCGAGCAAAACGGCCGCCCCGGCACAAAAAACCCCGCCGACATCTGGCTGGGCAGCGGCATCTAACCCGGATTTCTCACACTCTCTGCCTTGTGCGGGGATCCGGATGCCCGCGCAAGGCTGCCTAATCGCCGGACGATTTCGGCCATCCATGTTCACCGAGAAGCGGCACGAAGGCCACCGGGCCGAAATCGATCGTCTCGAATTTGTCGTCCGAACGCCGGTAAACCTGAAAAAGCCGCTGCCTTCTCTGATCCGGCCCCACAGGAATAACCAGCCTGCCTCCGGGTTTAAGTTGCCTTTTCAGAACTTCCGGAACTTTGGGGGCTCCCGCAGTGACTATGATCGCGTCAAAAGGCGCTTCTTCGGGCATCCCACCCGATCCGTCCCGGTACAGTACCCTGACATTCTCGTAATCGAGATCACTGAGAATATTCTCCGCCCTCATCGCCAGAGCTTCGTTTATCTCGATCGTAAACACCTCGTCGGCGATCTTGCTGAGAACCGCCGCCCCGTATCCCGATCCCGTGCCGATCTCCAGCACCTTGTCGGTAGGGTGAAGTTCCGCGGCCTCGGCCATCATCGCCACCATATAGGGCTGGGAGATGGTCTGTTCGTGCCCGATGGGCAAAGGCATGTCCTCGTAGGCAAACCTGTCGACGTCTTTGGGGATGAAGCATTCCCGGGGAACCACGCGCATGGCCTCAAGAACATACGTGTCTTCTATCCCGCGGGCAGCTATCTGGTCGTTGACCATCATATCCCTTGCCTGTTGCCTCTCATGCTGCGGTAAGGTATCCAGCATTGCTCATTACTCCAGATGTCACAATTTCGAGAATAATACACCAACCAGTTTGCTGGCCTGCTTGTTCCCGGTTATATGGCAATCTTCCGGGCTGGTCATCATGTGACCACAGCTATCCACCCGCCTATTGCCGCCGCCAGTCCGGAAGTCACCGCCGCCCCGAAAGTCCACCATGACGCCGCGATCGCGCTTTTCCTGGCGTTCTCCGCAGCCTCCAACGCATGCTGGCGGGTTTTCTCGTACCTTAGCAGGGCTTCCTCTTCCAGTTTGCTGATCCTGCGAACCGTTTCGTCTCTGGCCTCGAGAACGGTATCGGTAATTTTCTGCGCTCTTTCCTCCGAGATATTCGGGTTGGAGGCAAGCACTGTAATCACAGTCTCTCTGTCCATCTGCGAAAGCCTGTGGCGCAGAATATCGGGGGCATGCTTGGGGTCGTGCAGCATTTCCTGAACGTCCGTCTTCAGTGTTTCATAATCAAGCTCCTCAAGTCCCAAAGACTGGAAATATTCCGATATTCTTCTCTCCACGGTCTCCTGCATCGATCCGCCGCCGCCGCCGTCGCCGGTTTCTCCCGCCCGGTATTTTTCGCTCATTTTCGATTTGACCCCAAGGAGCATGTCGATGGTCTTCTGCGCCTTCTCGCTGCTGATGTTCAAATTGTTGACCAGTATATCCCTGATCGTATCCCTGTTTATCAGCGACAGACGGTGGGAGATTATTTCGGGCGTCGCCTTTGGCGACTGAAGCATCTTCTCCAGGTCGTCGTAAATCGCATCGGGCCTTATTTCCTCGCGCCCGGTCTGCGCCAGCCACTTCTCCAGCTTCATCCTGAAGGCATGCGCATCCTCGTCATGCACGGGGGCGAGCTTTTCCATCGCCGCGATTGCGCCTTCGGCTTTGGTTCCTTTCGATTTGTAGTCCCGCATCGCGTCCTTGACAGTGCGGGAAAGCTTGCCGGCGTTCTCCCTGCTAAGGGCCGACTTCTCGATATGCATGGTGAATATTCGCGACAGGTCGCTTTCATCGATCTCTATATGCTCCTCAAGCCGCAGATGTTCGAGCAGATCCAGAATGTCCTTGCGAACCTTGTCATAGTCCAGTCCGCCCGCCTGAAAATTCCTCAAGTATTCGGCAATCCGCTTGTCCAGCTTGTCATGATGGGCTATCTGGCTGACTTCTTCGTAGATTGCGTGAACGACGTTGCGGGCCGTTTTTTCAATTTCCTTCTCCCGCGAACTGGAGACCACATTTTTGATAAGATCGAAGGAGCCGGTTATGCCGCTGGTTCCAAGATGCACCATCCCGCCCAGAAGCGAACTTATCCCGATAGCTTCCAGATAGCTTACCAGCGCGAAAAACGCGGCCCAGATTATCAGCCCGAGGATAACTCCGAGGGCCACCGTGGGAACGAGGCTTAACTCAACCGCAAGCCATGCAGCAAAGAAAAGCGCGATACTGGTCGTGACCAGCAGCCATATGCCCATCCCGTTAAGGAATTTTAGCAGGGCTTTGCCCGTCTCCCCGCCGCCCCCGGTTTTGCCGGATTCATCCCCCATCGTGCCTTCAGGGTAATAAGCCGCGTAAGGCGAGGCCGCCGCTCCGAGGTTTTGTGGTTCCCGGTTGTCGCCCGAGAGACTTTCCGCCTTTCGCTGATGCTCTCGTGCATGAGCTCTGGCATCCTCGATGCCTGGCCGCATGCTGGGCGTCATGGTCAGCCCGACAGATATCGACAGGAACGTCAGTACCGACTGAAAGGCGAGAGCCAGTATCAGTCCGGCGATTATCGCAAAGAAAAATTGCGGTGCTTCAAGATGGAACACTCCGACCGCGCCCGCCTCCTGCGCCAGCGCCGTAGTGTTCGCCGCAGCTAAAGCAATCACCAAAAAAACCGCTGCAAACCTTTTTATATAAGATACTTTTCTTGCCATTATGCCCTTCCTTCTTCTGTCTCTGGTCAAAACTTAAAACAGTCAGAAGGTTGCAGGGTTCCGATAGAACGGCGCGGCGGCAGAAAAAGGATCCTGAACTGTCAAACGATCGAAAGAAGTTTATCGGAGGGAAAATAAAAAACATTGCGCCCCTGCTTCCTTTTCGTAAGCAGTCCGGCTTGCTCCATTGTTTGCAGATCCTTGACCGCGGTTGCGGGGGTTACACCGTATATCCGGCTCACGGATGTCACATTGGTTCTTTCTTTGGGATGCGTGGCAAGATACTGCACCAGTTGAAGCTGGCGGTCGTTGAGATCGGGCAGAGACGCGGCAAGCCCCCTGAAGTCGTCAGCTTCACTTTCCTTGTCTTTAAGATAATCTTCGAAATCCTTCCTCGCCAGTTGAAGCTGCCGGATATTGTAGTCGATGAAATATGTAAGGTCGCAATCATCCTGCTCGCTGTAGATATATGCCTCAACATATTGCTTCGGAGATTTCTTGATCCGGGTGGATATGGGTATGAATGCGAACGCCCAGTACCCCTTGCGCAACATGTACCAGTAAAAAAGAGCCCTCGCCAGTCTGCCGTTGCCATCGGTGAACGGATGCAGATAACCCAGCCAGAAGTGAAGGGCGATGGCCTTGATCAGCGGATGTGTGAAATTACCTTCGTCGAGTTCGTCGTTTGCCCATGCGATCAGCCGCGGAAGTTCGACTTCAACGAAAGCTGCCGGCGGGGGTATATGGGCGATCTTTCCATCAGTCTCCGAGCAGACCATAACTTTCTCTTCATCCTTTCTCAGTCTGCCTGCCTGATCGGACTTCTCAAGCGTTCCCTCGGTGAGCATCGCATGAAGTTCCAGAAGCTTTCCAAAAGTTAGCGGCTCGTTCCTCATGCCCTCTTCGATCATTCGCATTGCGCGATAATTGTTGTAAATCATCCGCTGCCCCAGATCGGCCGGCGTGCGGCCCTCGCGGATCATTTTCTGTGCGGCTTCCCTTGTCGTGTGAGCGCCCTCAAGCTGCGCCGAGGCGATTGATTCCTCTATCAACTGACGGGATATGTACTTGTTTCTTTTCTGCTCCGGTATTGTGCTGAGCCCCAGCAGCCGACCTCCGAGGTTAAGATCGATTTCATGAAAGATCGGTTCGTAATGGCTGCATCTTACCCAGGTGAAAGGATCCCTGTCGGGATAATTAATTGCCGGAATCTGCAGCTTCCTGTAAAGCCTTGACACTTTGACCAGCGACCAGAACGTTTCGGGCCTGATGCTATCCGGCAGCCAGCTCCTACGTTTTATTTCCGTCCAGTATAAATATCTCGGGAATTCCGTTCTGACCAAAAGCTCTTTGACTTCCTCCCTTCGCCCGGCGACCAACTCCAGAACCTTAAGCTCGTCTTCCTTGTTCGCGCGAGGCTTTTCGATTTGTATCAGTTCGCCGCTCATATCGAAACCCATAGTTATAATTTAATTGAATTATAACTATGGTATAACATTTCCCGTCCGCTCTCAAGCGTTATAATTATATGCTTATTATAACTATGATATAACTATCCCGATTTCAGGAACTGCACCGCCTGGTCGCGCTCGAACAGGTAGAGCAGGGTGCGCAGGGCCTTGCCGCGTTCCGAACATAGTTCCTGATCCTTGTTAACTATCAGTCTGGCGTCATCGTTCGCCGCCGCCAGAAGTTCGGCATGTTCGGCGAGATCCGCAAGCCTGAAATCGGGAAGCCCGCTCTGGCGCACTCCGAGAACGTCTCCTCCGCCTCGCAGCTTTAGATCCTTCTCCGCGATCAGAAATCCGTCTTCGGTGTCCCTCATCGTCGCGAGCCTTTCTCTCGCCGTCTCGTTAAGCGCTCCCGAATAAAGCAGGAAACAATATGACTTGTCCCCGCCGCGCCCGACGCGCCCGCGCAACTGATGCAACTGCGCTAGCCCGAAACGTTCCGCATGCTCTATGACCATGATCGTAGCCTCCGGAACGTCGACCCCGACCTCGATTACGGTGGTGGCGACAAGAACGGAGATTTCCCCGGACGAAAAGCGCGCCATTACCGCGTCTTTTTCCGCGGGCTTCATGCGCCCGTGAACCAGCCCGACACTCTCCCCGAAAAAGCTTTTCAATACGTCGTAACGCTCCTCCGCCGCCGCCAGATCGATGACTTCCGACTCCTCGACCAGCGGGCATACCCAGTAAACCCTTGCTCCGGCCCTGATCTGACGCCCGATCCCCTCGATCATCTGCGAAAGTTTTTCCTGCTGGATCAGCCTCGTGTCCACCGGCTTCCTTCCCGGCGGCTTTTCGTCGAGACGGCTTACCTCCATATCCCCGTAGGCGGTAAGGGTAAGAGTGCGCGGGATCGGCGTCGCCGTCATCACCAGCACATCGGAACCGCTGCCCTTGCCGGAAAGCAGCATTCTCTGGTGGACGCCGAAGCGGTGCTGCTCGTCGATCACAGCAAGACCCAGATCGGCGAACTCGACCCCTTCCTGAAAAATCGCATGCGTGCCGATCACCACCTGCGCCGCCCCGCTTTTTATCTGTTGCAGCAAGGCCTCGCGCTCCTTGCCCTTGTTCCGCCCGCTCAGCACCGCATAACCCACCCCGGCGGCATCCAGCCACGCCTTGAGGCTCTGCCCGTGTTGCCGTGCGAGTATTTCGGTCGGCGCCATCAGTGCCGCCTGCGCTCCGCTCTGAACCGCGTTGATCATGGTCACCGCCGCCACAACCGTCTTTCCGCTGCCGACATCCCCCTGAAGCAGCCGCATCATCCGCGACGCCGCCGCCATATCCGCGTCAATCTCGGCAATCGCCCTGACCTGCGCGCCGGTAAGAGAAAAGGGCAGGGAAGCCAGAAGCTTTTCCCGCTTCTCCCCCGCCGTCCTGAAAGCCCGCCCTTTGTGCCTCTTCTGCCGCGCCCTCACCAGCGCCAGCGCCAGCTGGTTCGCCAGCAATTCGTCATAGGCAAGCCTATGCCGCGCTTCCTCCAGCCCCCTGGCGTACTCCCTCCCCCCCGGGGAGAGGGCCGGGGTGAGGGTATCGTAATGCGCCATCCTCAACGCCTTGTCCCAGTCCGGCCAGCCCTGCTGTTTTTTATAGGCCGGATCGAGCCATTCCGGAAAAGGCCTGACGAATTCCAGCGCCGCGTGTACCGCCTTGCGCACCTGCTTGTTGGTAACCCCTGCGGTAAGCGGATATACAGGCTCCAGAGTCTCGATGCTCTCCCGGTCTTCGGGCTTTGCGATATAGTCGGGATGGACTATTTGCGGAACTCCTTGAAAAAACTCCGCCCGCCCGCTGACAACGACTTCCCGCCCTTCCGGAAGCTGCTTTCCAATCCAGTCCTGGCTGGCGTTGAAGAAAACCAGCGTGATGAACCCCGTCTCGTCCCGGCAGCGCACTTTATAGGGAAGTCCTTTGCGCGCCGACGGCTGGTGCTTGTCCACAATCAGGGAAAGAGTGACGACGCGCCCCTCCGGAATTTCCGATACTTTCGGAGAAAAGCGCCGGTCGATAAAATCAATCGGCAGATGCCAGAGCAGATCCAGTACCTTCTGCCCTCCCGCAAGCTTCTCCAGCAGCTTGCCGTTGCGCGGCCCGACCCCTTGCAGGGCGGTCATCGCGCGAAACAACGGATCGAGTTCGAACGGCCTTGGCATGCCCCCATGTTAGACCATAATCCCCCGGACTTGAACATCATAGTCAGCGAGGACACAGGAGCGAATGCGATACCCTGTTTCGCGATATTTGAATTGCCGTGCGTAAGCCGTATATACTTGGAATCGACATCGAACGAAGGATCGCAATCCATGCAAAAATCAATCAGAATATCCGCAGCCGCGCTGCTGCTCGCTGCCTTGCCAATGATCGCGGCCCCGGCCGCACTCGCGCAAAATGCCGGTGAATACGCATCAAGAATTTCATCCGCCTGCGCCGGAAGCTGGCAAAGCCAGAATTGCCTGAAGGCGGTCTCGGAATCGTCCATGGCACTGACAACGAACTATATGGCCAGCCTCGACCGCCGCGGCAAATCCGCAGCTTCCGAAACCGTAAAGCAGCATTGCGCCGCCTCCACCGCCGCGATGACCGAGCAGATCCCCGCCGGAGCGATGCTAAGCGCATACACCGAATGCGCCAACACTATTTATGATGTTTCCGAGCAAACCGGCGTCGAACCCGACCAGTCGCTTTACCTGCTTCTCGTCGGCCCGGTTCTCTGCCTCTCCGGCGACCGCCGCTGCACTGCGGTCGAACAGGGGCTTAAAAGTTACAGGTAAAGTTTCAGAAGTTAATTGGATAATATCCATGTGCAAATGCCATTATGGCAGGCGGTCGGCCTGGGATTTCCCCACCGGTATTCACCAGCCCATGGAGGGCATTCGGGCGTTGCCTCATCTATCAGGCGTGCATAATACTCCGCTGATCCGCAAAAGCGGTATTGAACACGGGAAGAACGAGCAGCAGATAGAGGAAGTATTTCATATCACCCTCTGAATTTGATGGAAGTCCTGTATGTAATCATCCCGGCGATTATCACCATCGCCCCCATTCCCATCAGTACCAGCGGCCACCCGATAACGTCACTGAAATACTTCGAAGTATAGTAACCGATAAACCCGAGCAGCGCGGCAATCGCAGTCGCCAGCAAAACTCTGCTCTTCTGCCGCAGGCTTGCATAAAGCATTATTGCGGGCAGAACGGGGAAGATAACGTCGTAACTGCTGTTCTCCACAATCACGAAACCGCTGGCATAAAGCAGAACAGAGCCAATGAAATACCAGAGCGGCGAGAGCGTCCCTCCGAAATGACCCTTGACCCAGTAACCGGCAAGCAATATAGAAACCGCCGCCCCAAGGGCTGTATACTTGAACACCAGCGCATCGTATAACCCTGTATAATACAGTAGATATTTTCCTGTGAGATTTACAAGGAACAGCAGCGAAGTGATTATCATCGTGCTGCTGCCGATATACATTGCCCAGACCATCATCGACAAAATAATGGTCACCAGCAGAATGTCGGCATCGGTATTGCCCAGATAATAATAAGCGCCAGAAAGAAACATCGCCTGACCCGCGACCAAAGTTACCGGAGCCACCGCTTTCATGCCGCTGCCGTGAATGCGACAGCCCAGATACAAATAGGTAATTCCCGCCGCCATCCAGAGCATAGGTTCGTTGATACCGAGATATTCGAGCGTACATCCGTACCATATTGCTCCATACAAAAGCGTGAAGAACAGGAGCGTTGCTCGCCGTACTGTAAGGAATGCAAGCCCGCATTGAAGCGCCATGATCCCGAAAACCACCACGCTTGCCAGCAATGCGTCGTTGCCCGATCCATACTCTTTGAGTAACACGAACAGCCCTCCCGGCTCGCTGAGACAGGCGAAGATAAATACCGGAGTTGCCGATTTGGCATAACGAGGATCTTTGTGAAGCGCGAGGGCGGTAACAAATGCCCCAAGTGCGATGCCAAGCGTAAGTATGACCCGGGGCAGGGAACTTAAATCCCCCCAGACAATCCCCATATATATTGAATATCCGGCAACGATCAGCGCTCCGCCAAGATAAGTCAGCAATCCAGCGATGAAATTCCTGCCGCGTTTCGGATCCTTCCTTTCCGTAAGCACTTCCTTGTTACCAAGGGCTTGCTCGATTTCCCCTATGCCAAGATTATTCCGTTCAGCGATTTCGGAAATCTTGCGTAATGCTTTTTTCTGCGTTTCTGTGAAGTTCATTTCGTTTTCCAGGCTATCAGCCTCAGGTTATAAACGTTTTGCGGCAGCCCCCGTATCCTTTCAATTCTCCCGCCTTTGGTGATTCCATGGCCCCGGTTCCTGCCGCTGGAAAAAATTTCCGTCATCAGATTGTAGTCGTAATGCCCAAGCTGCCCGAATTCATAACCGTCAGGAGACACGCTGGACGAACTCCATTCCATGTCCGATATTCCCGGCAGAAACAGCTCGACGGTCTTGCCCTCCATTTCCTCCGGGGGATTGAGCCAGCCGGAAGGAAGGGGCAGTGGAACCGGCTCTGCCGCCATCGTTCTCGCGTTCACAAGATACACATCCGGAACCTGCCGGTAATTGTAGTGATCGTTCCGATTCTTTCCGGGATAGGTGAAGCTGGCCACAAGCTTGCCGCCGATCATACTGAAATCCACCGCGCTTTGATACACGTTAGTCACCAGAAAATCGTAACGCGGCGGCTCGGTCGATGTCCGGCTCACCTGCCTTGCGGTCACAAAGAACGCCGCCAGCAACACCGGCAGTGCCAGAGCGATGACAAGCGTGATATTTTCTTTGATAATTAGCTGGACAGGCTTCATGCTGGGCTCTCCGTAAATCGAAGTTATTTCTGAATGATAATAGCCCCTGACGACATCGAAACCAAACGTAAACTTCTGATCCACCGCTCAAAATACCGCGGCACGAAAGAACTCGACATTTTCTTCAGCGCTTTTGCGCAAACGCATCTCGGCGGCTTCTCGCCGGAAGAACTTGACGAATATCAGAGAATTCTGGAAACGCATGAGCCCGTACTGTTCGACTGGATCTCGGGAAGATCCGCCCCGCCGGAGGAAATGCGAGGCCCGGTAATGGAAAAAATACTCTCCTTCGTAATCCACCCGTAATGTCCTGAATTATCATGCCGATAAAAAACAAGACATTGTTCCCGGCGAAGGCCACCGCAGACATGACGTTAATTAACAAAAAACTTGCCTCTTTCCCCGCGCTTCTATTTATATCAGGGCCATGAGCGATCTGGCCGAAAAACCCGATGCAATCCCGCCGGATTTCAAACTCCTCCCCGGCTGTCCGGAGGGGCAGGATGCGCGTGTGCTTGCAGGGATCGCCCGGGAGCTTATGCGCGAAGACCGCATCCTGATCCATATCGCGATCGACGACGCCCGTGTCTCCACCCTCGAAGACCTGCTTTCTTTTTTCGCGCCGGATGTAAAAGTCCTGAAGTTCCCGGCATGGGATTGTCTTCCCTATGACCGGGTCTCGCCGCACCCCGATATCGTCGCAAGGCGCGTTGCCGCTCTTGTCGGTCTCCTCTCCTGGAAAAACGAGCGTGAACGCTGCCCGAGAATACTGCTGACCACCATAAACGGCTCGGGCCAGCGGGTCATGCCGGTATCAGCGCTAGAAAATTCCTCCCTTTATGCCAGGCCGGGAACCGTGCTGCCCCGTGAAAAACTGGAAGCGTTCCTGCAGCGCGGCGGCTATACACGTACACAAACCGTACGCGAACCCGGAGAGTACGCCGTACGCGGCGGCATCGTCGATCTTTATCCTTCCGGAAGCGACCAGCCCTTGCGCATCGACTTCTTCGGCGACGAGGTCGAGAACATCCGCCGTTTCGACCCCTCGACCCAGCGCAGCGAGGAAAAGATAAAGGAGATAAAACTCCAGCCTGCCACCGAATTCTTTCTCGATGAAGAATCCATTGCCCGCTTCCGCTCCGGATACCGCGAGATTTTCGGCACCGTGCGAAACAATGATCCACTGTATGAGTCTGTATCGGAAGGCAGACGGTACAATGGCATGGATCACTGGCTGCCGCTATTCCATGAAAACATGGATACGCTGTTCGATTACGCCCCGGCCGCCCGTGTGACGACCGATCAGCACGGCCCGCAGGCATTCGAAGAAAGAAACGCGCAGATCCGCGATTTCTACGAATCGCGAACGACCCTCAAGGAGGCCGCTCTCGCCCGCAAGAAAAAATCTCAGGATGTAAGCCTGAGCGGAGCGATATACAATCCGCTTCCCTCTGAAATGCTCTACCTGCGTCCTGAGGAATGGACGGCGCGTTGCGGCAATGCGCAAGTCCTCTCTCCTTTCTCTCCCGTAGAGGGCCGGGGCGGGGAAAGTGACGGCCAGGGCAGGAAAGGCCGCGACTTCGCCGATATCCGCGCTCTTCCGGATGGCGACGTCTTCGCGGAACTGAAGAAACATATCCTCCAAACGCAAAATCCTGCATCAAGGAACATCCTGGTCGCCACCTACAGTGAAGGCTCCCGCGAACGTTTAAAGGGTTTGATGGATAATGCCGGAATTGGCCCCCTTGCCAATTGCGGCAAGTGGGAAGATTGCAAGAAAATGCGTTCCGGGCAGGTCGGTCTGGCCATTCTTGCCCTTGAACACGGCTTCGTATCGCCCGATCTTGCGGTCATCACCGAGCAGGATATCCTTGGCGACCGCCTTGCCCGCAAAACCTCGAAGCGTCGCAAGGCCGACAACTTCTTAAAAGAGGTCTCCTCGCTCTCCGCGGGCGATCTGGTGGTTCATATCGACCACGGCGTCGGGCGATTCATCGGCCTTGAAACCGTGGAGGCGTTCAAGACCCTGCACGACTGCCTGAAGATTGAATACGCCGGCGGCGACCGGCTGTTCGTCCCGGTCGAGAATATTGAAGTCCTCTCCCGCTTCGGCAGCGACGAAGGCATTGTCCAGCTTGACAAACTGGGCGGGGCCGGCTGGCAGGCGAGGAAAGCCAAAGTCAGGAAAGATCTGCTGGAGATGGCGGGCAAGCTTCTCGACATCGCCGCCGCCCGTAAACTGAAAAAAGCCGACCGCCTGCAGGTCGGCCCGGATATCTACAACGAATTCGCCGCCCGCTTCCCCTATAACGAAACCGATGACCAGGAGCGCAGCATCCAGGCGGTTCTGGAGGATCTGGACAGCGAGCATCCGATGGATCGTCTTGTCTGCGGCGATGTCGGTTTCGGCAAGACCGAAGTTGCCTTGCGCGCCGCCTATGTAAGCGCGATGAGCGGGGCGCAGGTCGCCGTAGTCGTTCCGACCACTCTGCTTGCCCGTCAGCATTTCAACAATTTTAAAGCCCGTTTCGCCGGTACCGGCATAAGGGTGGAGCAGCTCTCGCGCATGGTGGGCGCGAAAGACGCCGACCTCGTGAAACGCGGCCTGCGCGAGGGCAGCGTCAGCATCGTCATAGGCACGCACGCAATTCTCGGAAGCAACGTCAAATTCGCCAATCTCGGCCTCGTCGTGGTCGACGAGGAGCAGCGCTTCGGCGTCAAACAAAAAGAACGGCTCAAGGAACTCCGCGCCAACGTCCATGTCCTGACCCTGACCGCGACGCCGATCCCGCGCACGCTGCAAATGGCTCTGACAGGGGTGCGCGACATGAGCATAATCGCCACGCCCCCGGTGGACAGGCTTGCGATCCGCACTTTCGTCCTTCCCTTTGACCCGGTAGTCATCCGTGAGGCCCTGCTCCGGGAACACTACCGCGGCGGCCAGTCCTTCTACGTCTGCCCGAGAATCAAAGACATCCAGGAGGTCGAGGAACAAATCCGCGAACTGGTGCCGGAAGTGCGTCTGATCTCCGCCCACGGCCAGATGCCCCCGAGCGAGCTCGAAGAACGCATGACCGCCTTTTACGATGGCCAGTACGACGTTCTGCTGGCCACTAACATCGTCGAAAGCGGCCTTGATATTCCGACAGCCAACACCATGATCGTCCACCGCGCCGACATGTTCGGCCTCGCGCAGCTCTATCAGATCCGGGGCCGCATAGGCCGCTCGAAGATCAGGGCGTACGCCTACCTTACCTATGAGCCGTACAAAAAACTCACGGATCAGGCGCAAAAACGACTCGAAGTGCTGGAGACCCTCGATACGCTCGGGGCAGGCTTCCAGCTCGCCAGCCATGACATGGACATTCGCGGCGCAGGAAACCTGCTCGGAGAAGAGCAATCCGGCCACATCAGGGAAGTCGGCGTTGAACTCTACCAGCAAATGCTGGAGGAAGCCGTCTCCGCCGCCCGCGAGGGCACCGGCTTCGAGCGCGAGATCGCAGATCAGTGGTCTCCCTCGATCAATGTCGGCATGTCTGTTCTTATCCCGGAATATTATGTCCCCGACCTGAATGTAAGGATGAGCCTCTACCGCCGCCTGACCGATGTTCATGAGGCAGGAGACACCGAATCCTTCGCCGCCGAACTTATCGACCGTTTCGGCCCCGTGCCCGATGAAGTTGAAAATCTGCTCCGGATAGTCGAAATAAAACAGCTATGCAAGCAGACGGGAGTCGATCGTGTCGACGCCGGCCCGAAAGGCGCGGTCATAGGCTTCTACAAGGATAGTCCGCCCGAGCCGCAGAAACTCCTGCAATGGGTGATGTCCAATCCCGGCATCAAAATCCGCCCCGACCAGAAACTCGTGGCAATCCGCCAGTGGGACAAGCCGCAACAGCGCATAAAAGGCGTGAAATCGATCCTCAAGGAAATGTCATTGCTCTAATAGAAACAAATACTTGTGACTGCATTTTTGCCCGGAATCCCAGTTTGCGATATTATTTATATGAAGATTTGCTGGAAGTCTGACGAACGATGCCCTTGACCGTTCTCGCGTTTGTTTCGGAAATCTTCATCACTACACCTTCTATTACGCACACGATTTTTCAGGACTGTTTTTTTACAGTCCTGATTTTTTTCTATCAGTATTGAGGCCGCCCCATGCTAAACTTGCCAGCAGGATAATAGCAGGTTAGGAAATGGCAACTTCGCAGGATAATGACCACTTCATAAAATGGCGCTGCCTGGTCGCTCTGGCGCATGCCGATGGAAAGGTCACCGCTGAGGAAAAGAGCATACTGGAAAAACAGCTGGAGAAAGCCGCTCTTACCGACGCCGAAAGGGAAGTCCTCGCCGCCGATCTTCAAACCCCCCAGGATGCGGCAGCGCTTTTTTCAAGAATTTCTTCCGAACGTGAAAGAACCGATCTCATTCACCGCGCTCACTTGCTCTTCTGGTCGGACGGAGAATTTCCTGAATCAGAAAGAAAGATATTTGAACTGATAAAACAGCAGGCCAGATCGGGATACGCAAAACCGGTATCTCGCGATGTCACAGCGAAAAGACCTCTGGCTCCGAGAGATTATTTTATTGCTCTGGTGTTAAAAGTGCCGGGATGGTTAAAGCAGTTCCGCATCAAGAGAAAGGCAGATCCATGAGCCTTGATTATGCGGAAAACCGGATAAGGGAGGCATTGAGAATAACCGGCGGCCATCCGCTCAAGGCAAGGCAGCAGGTTATCGCCTGGACTTATGAGGATCCCAAATTGCTGCACGCTCTTGCAAAGCCGCATTTGACCGGGATAGTAGCCCATGCCGTCAGCAGGGTAATCGCCAAACTTGATCTCCCGGAAGAGAAGCAGAAAAAGGCGAGGATCAAACCGAAAACAGAGACTGTAACAAAGGCTGCCAAAAAGACTGAGGAGCAATTCGGCCTGGATCTTCTCAAGGCTCTTGCCAAGGGCGATCCGGCAATTTTCGGTCAGGAAGGTTTTTCGCCCCCGGTCAAATCGAAACAGGCTTCGCAGCAGCATGTCGAAACCATGAAACGTCTGGCCGGCCAGAGCAAAACCAAAAAGTAGAATGACAGAATACCCCCCAGCCAGTTTCGATGTCGCCAGACGCGACGACTTCATTCGTTCAAGAGGATGGAAATTTGTCGAATCCGTGGGCAGCGACTGCTCGCCCAGAAAATACTTCCGCCTTCGCAAAGGCCTCTGCACAGCCATACTTATGGAGAGCGTTCCGGACGACTCCCCGCAATCGGCCCCCGGCCACAGCATAAAGGATTTTCTCCGTCTGGGAGAGTGGCTGCGGGCGAACGACGTTCATGCCCCGGAGATTTACGAAGCGCTTCCGGAGGATGGGTTCGTGCTTATGGAGGATTTCGGAACCATATCTTTCCACGAAGCCTTGCAGCGAAAATCCAGCCCCGGCCCCGTCTACACCATGGCCGTGGAAGTTCTCAGGCATTTAAGCCATAAGCAGGTAGGCATCGAACTGCCGGAATTCAGGGGCAGCAGGGTTCATCTCGGTCGCCGCCGCATCATCGACTGGTACCTTCCCGCCATCCGCAGGGAGAAAAATCCGGACGGCCTTTCCGAGGAATTTTCCGCTCTCTGGGACGAGGTCGAGGCGGGGTTGCCGCCATGCCCGCAGGTTTTCGTGCATGGCGACTACCATGTCCTCAATCTCATGTGGGTGCCGGAGGAGGAAGGTATCGGCTGCGTCGGCGTACTGGATTTTCAGGGCGCGATGATCGGGCCTCGTCCGTACGACCTCGCCAATTTGCTGGAAGACGTAAGGATCGAAGTAACGCCGAAAATAAGAAATGTGATGCTCGATTCCTATTGCCGGGAGATGCTGCCGCAGGAAAAAAAGGAATTTCTGCTCTGGTACCGTATTTTGGCCACGCAGTTTCACTGCCGGATCATGGGGCAGTTCCTGAAGCTGGCGATATTGGATGGCAAGATGAATTACCTCGGCCAGCTGCCTCTGGTGGCAAAATATCTCGCATTAGGTTTAAAAGACCCGTCGCTGGCGAAAATAAAACACTGGCTTGATAAGCAAGGACTTGATTTTAGTGCTGTTCCTGCTTTCAATACCGACGAGATCCGGAGTTTCATCCGGGAAGACGCATTCTAATCAGCAAGAGGGTTTCATCATGTCCAAGATCGCCAGCCGCCTGTCCCGCATTAAGCCTTCGCCGACGATCGCGGTAACCTCCAGGGCCAGGGAATTAAAGGCCGCCGGGAAGGACATAATTGTTCTGGGCGCGGGCGAACCGGATTTCGATACACCCGAACATATCAAGGAAGCCGCCTGGGAGGCCATCAAGAGCGGCGACACCAAATATACGGCCGTCGACGGAACCCCGGCGCTCAAGAAAGCGGTGGCCGCGAAATTCAAACGCGAAAACGGCCTCGAATACGCCCTCGACCAGATAACCGTGGGAACCGGCGGCAAACAGGTTTTGTATAACGCCCTGATGGCCACCCTTGACCCCGGCGACGAAGTCATCATTCCGGCCCCTTACTGGGTATCCTATCCGGATATGACCCTGCTTGCGGACGGAGTGCCGGTGACGGTGATGTGCGGCGCGAACAACGGCTTCAAGCTCACCCCCGCCCAGCTTGAAAAGGCGATTACCCCAAAGACCAGATGGCTGATCCTGAATTCGCCCTCGAACCCCACCGGCGCCGCCTACAGCAAAAGCGAACTGAAAGCTCTGGCGGAAGTGCTGCTGCGTCACGATCATGTTCTAATCATGACCGATGACATCTATGAACACATTATTTACGACGGCTTCGAATTTGCCACTATCGCGCAGGTGGAGCCGAAGCTTTATGACCGCACTCTGACCGTGAACGGCGTCTCCAAGGCTTACTCCATGACCGGCTGGCGCATAGGTTACGCAGGAGGCCCCAGGGAAATCATCAGGGCCATGGGCGTGATCCAGAGCCAGAGCACGTCGAACCCTTCATCCGTCTCCCAGGCCGCCGCGGTCGAGGCGCTCAACGGCGATCAGGGCTTCATGGCCGAATGGGTGGACATTTTCCGCCGCCGACGCGACATGGTTGTGGAAATGCTTAACGGGATTGACGGTATTTCCTGCATGACTCCCGAAGGCGCTTTTTACGTCTATCCTTCCTGCGAGGAATGTATGGGCCGGAGAACTCCCGAAGGCAAAATAATCGAAAACGACAGCGACTTCGTAACATATCTGCTCGAAAGCGAAGGCGTGGCGACGGTGCAGGGCGCGGCTTTCGGCCTCTCGCCATACTTCCGGATATCCTACGCCACCTCGACCGAGGAACTTGAAGACGCCTGCAAACGCATCAGGCACGCCTGCGAGAAATTGAAATAGAGTTTTCTATTGCCTTTTCAAATATTATGGATAATACTCTTCCGATAATAATGGGAGATTTACCGCTTTGAACAGGAGATCTTTTTTAAAAGTTTCTTTTCGTGCCGCTATATTGAGCTCGCTGGGATTATACGGTCTGCGGCCTGAGCAAATGGACTATAACCCAGAAAAGAAGATTGAACCTAACTCCGTCCAATTACATTTTCTCCAGCGTCTGGCTGAAAAGAACGATTTTCTTTGCCTAGGTGATACTGACCACCGCACTGCTGAAATCCAGCTTTTTGCCAAACATCCAAAATTAGCTGCAGCTTTCAGGCGCGCAGGCAAAACCCATTACTTCCTTGAAGTTCCTCCTCGTAATAATGAAATGTTCGAACAGAGTATTGATAAGGAAACCTTCATCGCCGAAGGACAAAAAAGATTGGTCGGGGACTGGATTTCTTCAAAGGAAGCACGAGAAGACATCTGTGAAACATTATACGAAAGCCTGAGTGGTTCCGGCGTGCGCTTTATTGCGATCGATCAGCGTCATACCAAGGAAGGATCTTATCTCGCCAAGCTTAGCAGGACGCAGAAATTTCTGGGATATCCGATTAAACAAATGGTAAGGCTGCAGGAACATATTTACGGTTCTGTTGATATGTCTGCGGTTACTATAAAGGTGGTAGCTCTTCCGTTCTTACTGTCACTCGATAATGGAATTGCTTTTTTGACCGATGACAGAAAGACCATGGAGGCTATAACCAAAGAAACCGATAACGGTATAATCCTGTATGGAGCCGCACACTTCAGCGGACTGGAGGGCTCCGATAACAAGACTATTATGCGCAACTGCCTTGTCGATGCAGGCCATACGGTTTGTGTGGTAAATCTTTATCCGGATGAGAAAACAAGACAGAAAGACGCCACACGAAGAGAAGCCCGCAAGGAAATCCACTCGCCTGATGCAGAAATTATTGTTATCCCGTCTGATGAAAACGAAATTGGTATCTCAATCAACAATCCTGCGCTGGAAGAAGACCTGAGACAATCGATCGAGCAATCCAGGATTCAAGGCGATATGGAGAAAAAAATATCCAGAAGAATGTTTTTTTGTTTTGAACGGGCATTGGTCTGACGACGCTCCTTTAGCATGACGGATACGAGGTGTGAGAAATACGGGTTAGCTATTACCCGACCAGTTACCAAACAAACGCCCGAATATCCGACTACCCTTTTTCTTTCGCTGCTCGTAATTGCTGACCAGCAAATGGCATAGTTCTTCAAAGCTGTTCTTGTTTTCTTCCATCATTTCCTCGAAGAAGAAATACAATTTCTTAATATTTGCGGGGCTGGCGTCGTCGATCTGGGGGCTGGGAGAATGGGGGCCGGCCGAGTTGTTCATGATCTTGTTAAATATATAAAGATTGCCGCCAGCCTCGTCGGCGAAAGCATCCATCAGCGCCGATTCCGAAGCGTGAAAAAGAATATTGATAAGCGGCAGGTCGTTGCCGGGATCTACGATCCCGAGCGCACCATAGCGGTTCCATTCCTCCCGGCGGATCGATTTGTAGGTATAGCCGGTTCCAAGTATCAGCATGATATGCCTCGTCCCCGGCGGAAGGTGAGGGCGGATCGCGCCCATATAGCTGATGCACGGATTGTCGAACATGCAGCCGTCGATACAGGCATAGTCCATCCTGTTTCCTCCCTCGTCACGGGTCTGGAAATTATGGCATGGAAAATATGAGGGCGCGGCGCAGCTGCTCATTACCGCGTCATACAGCGAAACAAGCGGCGTGTTTCTGTGACTTCCCCGTGCTCCTTGAAAACTGATCTTCTTGAACCATAATGCCCTACCTCCCTCGTTCAGGAAGTAGTCGCCGCTGTGGACATGTACCGTTGCGTCCTCGCTTTCCGTTCGTGCGGCGTCTTCAGGCGCTCTGATCTGTCCGCCTTCGATGTCATAGGCCGATATCACCAGACTCCCGAGAGCGTCGCCGACCCTGGCCCGCCCGTAAAGCGCCCGCAGCGCCCGGCCAAGATTGGCCTGGTTATAATGCCCGTGCCGCAACAGTGAATTCAGCTGGCTGATTTTCATCGTACGGTTATTAAAGTCATGGATCAGCCCCCTGAATTCCCGAAAGCTGTCGGGGGGGAATATCTTTAATCCTTCCCGCTCATAAAACCTGACCAGATGGCGCGCCTTGTAACGCGGTCTTTCCGGGGCTCTCGGGTCGCGCAGCGTCATTCCGGCATTCAGTATCGAGCCGGATGAAGGGCCGCTGAAAATGTCGATCATATCGGTAAGGCGCAATCCCGTAACGTCTTCGAGGCGGGACATGAAATGTGCGGGAATAAGACCGCGCATGCCGCCGCCATAGGTGAAAAGGGTAATTACTGTTTTCATTTTAATGACGAAAGAAACTTCACTTGAAGGAGAAATAATACAGCCTCGCGTCACGATCCTCCAGCTATCAGTTGAAAATGAGTAAAAAAAAACCGGGCTAATGCCCGGCGAGTTGAACAGGGAGGTTTCACGTCTGGGAGACGTGGGGTCTTTCGACCCCGTCAATGAAAATCATTGACGTGGCAGTTATATACTCGCTTGGTAGCTATAGTCCACCCCTAATAAAATAAAAAGCCATGCATATTATGCATACCGAAAAGACAATTTTGCATATCAGGAAATTTATCTTTTGCTTACAGTTAATTAAGCGTATTTTAGCAATTACTTAAAAACTGGTTTCATTTATGAATTTCAGCAGAAAATCCCTGAAAATTCCTATGCGCTGCGAATGGCGCCGCTCTTCCGGGTATACGAAATACATATCGACACCGGGACGTTCCACGTCAGGTAGTACGATCTCGATGTCGTCTTCCTGCCTGATAAGATAGTCGGGCAGGGAGGCTATGCCCGATCCCTGCTTGACCAGCTTGAAGATGCCATGCATCGAATTCATCATAATCAGGTTGTAGTCCTCTTCCGGATCCACGCCGGCAATCCGAAACAGCCAGTTCGGATCGGCGAACGGTGCCGGAACGTTTTCCGGATACCCGATCAGGGTATGGTCTTTCAGATCCCTGATGCTCTTCGGCGCGGGATTTCTTTCGAGGTAGCCTTTCGCGGCGCAAAGATGGAAATGCAGCGTCGCGAGCTGTCGCTGAATAAGATCCGGCTGCTCTGGCTTGTGCAGACGGATTGCTGCATCGGCCTCTCGCATTCCGAGATTATATATCCGGTCGTCAAGCAGAACCGTAAGCTGAATTTCAGGATGCTCTTCACGAAGTTTTTCAAGTTTTTCGGCAAGCCATGTGGAACCGATAAACTCCGCCACCGTAATTCTGAGCGGCCCTTCCGGCAGCTTGCGGGTATCCATAAGCCTGCCTTCGATCATCGACAGTTTGGCGAAAATCTCTTTCGACGCCTTGTGCATCATCTCGCCCTGTTCGGTAAGAAGCAGACCGCGAGCGTGCCGGTGAAAGAGCAGGACGCCAAGAGACTCTTCAAGAGTGCTGATCTGTCTCGATACGGCAGATTGTGAAAGATTCAGTTTTTCGCCGGCATGTGTAAACGACCCGGCTTCGGCGACAGCGTGAAATATCCGCAGTTTGTCCCAGTCCATAGCTTAATATAAGTTGGCCGCATCTCTTCTGTACAGGATTTTATCAATAAGAGTAACGTAATTCACCTTTAGGGGCCGAGAATCGGGAGGGTGAGGGAGTCACAGCTCAGTAAAACATCATCGCCATTAATCCTGCTCGATCAAAAAGCGATCGGCCTCCAGCGCCGCCATGCACCCCATGCCCGCCGCGGTGATCGCCTGACGGTACACCTTGTCTATTACGTCTCCGGCTGCGAACACGCCCGGGATGTTGGTCTTTGTCGAATCCGGGGCGGTTATCAGGTATCCTTCGCTGTCCATATCGAGAACGCCTTTGAAAATGTCCGTCGACGGGGCATGGCCGATGGCGACGAATACCCCCTGTACCGAAAGGGTGCATTCCTCGCCGGTCTTCAGGTTTCTGAGCCTGACGCCCGAAACTCCCGCATTTGCCCCCTGACCCGGAAGCACGCCGAGCACCTCCTCGACCACGTTGTCCCACATAGGCTTCACCTTGGGATTGGCAAGCAGCCTTTCCTGCATGATCTTTTCCGCCCGCAAGGTGTCGCGCCGGTGAACCAGATAAACCTTTGAACAGAAATTGGCCAGAAACAGGGCTTCTTCCACTGCCGTGTTCCCTCCTCCGATAACCGCCACATCCTTGCCGCGAAAGAAGAACCCGTCGCAGGTCGCGCAGGCCGAAACCCCAAGCCCCCGGAAAGTCGTCTCGGTGGGCAGCCCCAGCCATTTCGCTTTCGCGCCGGTGCATATGATAACCGTGTCGGAAATATAAACGTTTCCGGAATCTCCGTAAGACCTGAAAGGACGCTTCGAGTAATCCACCTTGACGATCATGTCGTTGATGATTTTTGTGCCCACATTTTCGGCCTGGGTCTTCATCTGCTCCATCAGCCACGGCCCTTGCACAGGCTCGGCAAAGCCGGGATAGTTCTCGATCTCGGTGGTCGTCATCAGCTGCCCCCCGGATTCCATGCCGCTCACCAGCAGCGGATCAAGACCGGCCCTTGCCGCATAGATGGCCGCCGTGAACCCGGCCGGCCCGGAACCGATAATCAAAACTTTCGCGTGAATCTGGTTGGACATCTCTCCTCACCTTAACGTTACGGAATACAAGATATAGGCGCTCGCGGCGACCCAGTCCATACTTTACATGCATGACCCAGGCAGTCAGTATAATGAGTCCGCGATTCTTTCCGCTATCTCCGCGGCGTCTTTAAAGGGTGTGTATGACCACGGCTCTTCCAGTTTGCCGCTGAATACTCTTACAGCCCCATGCCTCTTTAGATTTTCATGCAGCCTTTCGAATTTGGGCGAGCCTCCCTCAAGCCCGATCATATAAACCGGCTTTCCAGTACTTGCGGCCTCGGATAGCATCGAGGACGAATCGGCGGTGACCAGAATGTAATCGGCCCAGCCGAGCAGCCCGAAATAAGGGTTGTCCCCGGTGCCGTCCCAGATATATGCGTCTTTCCCCGCAAGCGCCTGCTCCAGTATTTTCCTGTTCGCCTCCCCGGTTCGGCGCGAAGCCGTAATCATCAGACCGGCGTCCAGATCCGCGAGCTGCCCGGCAAGCCGCCGCATCAGGTTCTCTCCCATCCTGTATGCCTTGCTGCTGCCGCCGATGAGAACCGCTACCCTCGGGCTTTTTACGGACGAAAATAAATCGAACTGCTCTCTCGCCTTTGCCAGTCTTTCAGCCGAAATCCTGTTGGGGGTCGCTTTGGTGACCATCACATTGGCCCCTCTCAGCCGGTCATGCTCTGGCACCGCGACAAGATCGAAGCAATCGGGGCGAATCCTCGGATCTTGAATCTGCGCCGTATAAGTTTTTCCTCCTGATTTGTTTTTGATGTAACGCGCCGCTGCGACGCTTTTCCTTCCCGAAGCGATCAGCAAATCCGGCCACGGCGGCTCCAGAGCGGGCGAAAAAGTCCATGCCTGCTCAAGGCCGAGATAAGGCGAAAGCAGGCTCCACGGCCATCTCAGCCGCACCCGCCTTACAAGCGGATCCACCCCGAGAGCCTCGGCTATACCGATGCACTGGTTCTCGGTACCGGCTATGCCTTCCGTAACGACCCAGCATGTGATATTGTTTGTCGGCTTACGCATTTTTTATAACAGTATTGATTTTGCTGCCCAGCTTATTTATACCGGGCGGCCACAGGCTAACGAAAGAAAATTATACTAGATGCGCCGTTCGAAGCTCGACAAAATTGACCGTAAGATCCTGCAGGAATTACAGGAAAACGGTAGAATCACAAATGTTGATCTTGCAAGGAATTCGGGGATATCCGCTCCGCCATGTCTCCGCCGTGTCCGTGCGCTGGAGGAGAACAGATATATAAGGGGCTATCACGCCGATATCGATCCGGTGCTTCTCGGTTACAACGTTTCCGTATTCGCGCAAGTGAAGCTCACAAGCCAGGCGGAAAAAGACCTGAAGGCATTCGAGGAATTCTGCAACAGCCGTCCCATGGTTCGCGAGTGCTATATGCTGGCCGGCGAGGTGGATTTCATCCTCAAGATCGTCGCCAGGGACTGGGACGATTACCAGCAGTTCCTGACCAACGAACTCGTCTCCGCCCCCAATGTCACTTCCGTCAAATCTTCCCTCGCCATCAGATCCGCCAAGTTGAAGCCGGGCGTTCCCATATAGGCAAAAAAAGACCCGGGAATGCTCCCGGGTCAGTGGCTTTCAAGGCTGTTCCGGTTACTGGAACCATCCTCCTCCTTCATCTTCCTGGACTGAGCTACCCGGATTCGTGGTTCTGTAGCTCTGCAGTTCGCTCTGGGTCAATTGTCCGTCTCCGTCTTCGTCAATATTGTCGAAGACTGTATCGGGGTCATCGATATCAGCAGCGCTAGAGAACTCATTCTGCGTAACGGTGCCATCCTGATCCATATCCAGGTCGGTAAAATTCAGTTCACGTTCGATAGCTCGGGCGGTGTCATTCTGCGTTCCTGTGAATCCCGTCGTTCCCGTGGTCGTCTGATCCTGGGTTTCACCAATTCCGGTGGTAACATCGGGGCTTCCGGCTAAAGCCGGGACTGTCAGCATCGTAAAAGCCGCCAGCGCAAGTAATCCTTTTGAATTAAACATCTTTCATCCTCCAGTAGTTGTCTTGTCCACGGGCAAACAAACACTGGAACTTTTTGCGCGTTCCCCGTGCCCGCAAAATGTCACACTGTGGAAGGAAAGTGTCACTAAAGTGGCTATAGCTTAATCAGGCTATGCGTATTTGACGGAAAGGATTTCGTAGGTCTTCATTCCCCTTGGCGTTGACACTTCCACAGAATCCCCCGCAGACTTGCCGATCAAAGCTTTGGCAATTGGTGAGGTAATGGAGAATTGCCCCTTGTTGGCATCGGATTCATAGGGGCCTACGATCTGGAAAGACATCTCCTCGTCTGTGTCCTCGTCAACGATCGTCACTCTGGCGCCGAACTTTACGGTATCGCCGTTCAGTGTCGAGGGATCGATAATTTGCGCTGCAGAAATTATGGACTCAAGCTCGATGATACGGCCTTCGATAAAGGACTGGCGTTCCCTCGCCGCGTGATATTCGGCGTTCTCCGAAAGGTCGCCATGCTCCCTCGCTTCGGCGATAGCGCTTATCACCGCCGGACGCTCTACGCTTTTAAGGGTTTTCAGTTCCGCTTCAAGCGCATCAAAACCCTGCCTTGTCATGGGCACTTTGTCCATTATCTGCTCCATTTAAAAATTAACCCGCCATAAAGGCGGGAACGGCTCATCCTTACAACTTAGATAGACTGCAACCCGTGGTCAAGTTTAACCGGACAAAGAACTAAGCAATCGATGTCCACCCTGTTGATCAGGCCGCCGCATCTTTCTTCTTCAGATAATCCTGCAAAGGCCGGACGTTCAGCTCCCGCGCCCGCAATGCGCGGATCGCCTGCACCCCCGCCGCCGCTGCCGTTAGCAGCGTATAGTAAGGTATCCGGTGCATCAGCGCGGTTCTCCGGATCGACGTCGAGTCCGCGACCGCCTGAGAGTTCTTGGCGGTGGTATTGATCATGAAATCGATCTCGCCGTTGATGATCGCGTCGATCACATGCGGCTGTCCTTCCATGACCTTGTTGATCCTGGCCACTTCGAGACCTGCTTCCTGCAGATGCCTGCAGGTTCCGCCGGTCGCGATCAGTTTGAACCCCATGGAAGCCAGATCCTTCGCGATCGGTACCAGATCCTCCTTGTCGTCCGGTTTCACCGACAGAAACACGGTGCCTTTCTTGGGCAGGTGCGTACTCGCCCCCATTTGCGACTTTGCGAAAGCGTGGGCGAAACTGGTATCCAGCCCCATGACCTCACCGGTCGATTTCATCTCCGGCCCGAGCAGCGGATCTACCCCCGGAAAACGCGAGAACGGCAGCACCGGCGCCTTAACGGCTGTATGCTCCGGATCCATGCCGGTAAGCTGGCTTCGGAAGTTCTTAAGCGGCTCTCCTGCCATCACCCGCGAGGCGATTTTGGCAAGCGGAACCCCGGTGGCCTTGGCGACGAAAGGCACTGTCCGGGAACCTCTCGGGTTGACTTCAAGAATATAGATCTCGTAATCGCCGCTTTCCTCGTTCCGCTTTGCCGCGTATTGGACATTCATCAGCCCGTTGACCTTCAGGGCCTTCGCCAGTTTTACGGTCTGCTTTTCCAGTTCTCTCACCGTCCGGTAGGGCAGGGAGTGCGGCGGCAGAACGCAGGCTGAATCCCCGGAATGGATCCCGGCTTCCTCGATATGCTCCATGATCCCCGCCACATAAACCTCGTTCCCGTCGCAGATTGCGTCAACGTCTATTTCGATTGCGCTTTTGAGATATCTGTCGAGAAGCACCGGCGTGTCGCCGGACACTTTGACGGCGGTGCCGATGTAATTCTCCAGATCGTCCATGCAGTGCACGATCTCCATCGCCTGACCGCCAAGAACATAGGAAGGGCGGATGACAATTGGAAAGCCGAGATCTCCGGCAATAGCCATCGCTTGTTCCCTTGAGCGGGCGATGCCGTTCGGCGGCTGCTTCAGATCCAGTTTCTTGAGCAACTTCTGGAACCGCTCGCGGTCTTCGGCAAGGTCGATGGCGTCGGGGTCTGTGCCAAGTATCGTAATGCCCGCGGCCTGAAGCGGTTCGGCCAGTTTCAGAGGCGTCTGTCCACCAAGCTGGACGATTATTCCCAGCACCTCGCCGTTTTTCTGCTCCGCCCGGATAAGCTCGGTAACGTCTTCTGTCGTCAGCGGTTCGAAATACAGCCGGTCGGAAGTGTCGTAATCCGTGGAAACGGTCTCCGGATTGCAGTTGACCATGATCGTCTCATATCCAGCCTCCTTCAGCGCATAGGCCGCATGGACGCAGCAATAATCGAATTCAATCCCCTGTCCGATCCGATTGGGCCCGCCGCCCAGTATGATGACTTTCTTGCGATCCGTAGGGTCGCATTCGTCAGAACCGCCCACTCCCCGGGGAGAGGAAAGTTGTGAAGGGAAGTCCGAACTTAAGCAATTTTCATAACAGCTATACATATACGCCGTCTGCGATGGTATCTCGGCGGCGCAGGTATCGACCCTTTTATAGACCGGATGGACGCCGCACTTGTGGCGGGCACGGCGCACCTCGTCTTCTTTACTGCCGGTGATGGCTGCTATCTGGGCGTCGGAGAACCCCAGAGCCTTCACCTCGGCCCATCCCTGCGCGTCCTTCGGCAGTCCGTCCTGCTCCAGCTCTCTTTCCGCTCGCACGATATTTTCTATCCGCTCCATGTACCAGCGGTCGTAGCGGGTGATCTCGCAGATTTCATCTGTGCTCATCCCGTAGCGCAAGGCCTGCGCAGCATACAGTATCCGCTGCGGCGTTGGCGAGGACAGCTTCGCCCTGATTATGTCGGGATGCGGCTCCTTGCTGTCGTCGCTGGCGATCCGGATCGGATCAAGCCCGTTAAGGCCTTTCTCCAGCGAGCGCAGCGCCTTTTGCAGCGATTCCTCGAAACTCCTGCCGATGGCCATCACTTCCCCGACCGACTTCATCGAGGTGGTAAGAATATTGCGGGTGCCGCGGAATTTCTCAAAAGCAAAGCGCGGCACCTTGGTGACGACGTAATCTATGCTGGGCTCGAACGAGGCTGGAGTCCGCCCGCCGGTGATCTCGTTGGAAAGCTCGTCCAGCGTATAACCGACCGCGAGCTTTGCCGCCACTCTGGCGATCGGAAAACCCGTGGCTTTTGATGCCAGCGCCGAAGACCGCGAAACCCTGGGGTTCATTTCGATCACCACCATCCGTCCGGTTTCCGGATGCACCGCGAACTGCACGTTCGACCCGCCCGTTTCCACCCCGATGCCGCGCAGCACCGCGATCGAGGCGTTGCGCATGATCTGGTATTCCTTGTCGGTGAGCGTCAGGGCAGGGGCCACGGTGATGGAATCCCCGGTATGCACGCCCATCGGATCGATGTTTTCTATGGAACAGACGATGATGCAGTTGTCGTTGCGGTCGCGCACGACCTCCATCTCGTATTCTTTCCACCCAAGAACCGATTCTTCGATCAGTACTTCATTGATAGGCGAGGCGTCCAGCCCTTCGGATACGATGTAATCGAATTCCTCGCGGTTATACGCGATCCCGCCGCCCGTTCCGGCCAGAGTGAAAGATGGCCGGATAATCGCCGGAAGACCGATTTCCTCCATCGCCTTTTTCGCTTCAGCCAGGTCGTTGACGACTATGCTTCTCGGGCTTTCCAGCCCGAGGGAATCCATGCATTCGCGGAACTTCTGCCGGTCTTCAGCTTTCTGGATGGCCTCAAGATCCGCCCCGATCAGCTCGATCCCGAGCCGCTCCAGCGTCCCTCTTTCGGCCAGTGCGAGCACGGTGTTCAGCGCAGTCTGTCCGCCCATCGTTGGCAATATCGCATCCGGCCTCTCCTCGTCGAGAATTCGCTCGACGATGCCGGGAACTATCGGCTCGATATAGGTGGCGTCCGCCATCTCCGGATCGGTCATGATCGTGGCCGGATTGGAATTGATCAGGATGACCCTGTACCCTTCCTCCCTGAGCGCCTTGCACGCCTGTGTGCCGGAATAGTCAAACTCGCAAGCCTGTCCTATAACAATCGGCCCGGCCCCTATGATGCAAATGGATTTTATATCAGTACGTTTTGGCATGTTGAGTAGTTTTATTTTCCCAAATGAAGTCTGCTCTGTTCCCAGCGCTTTCGAGAAGGCCGGGGCCAGGTTTTCTGTGAACCTGAATCGCGCAATTAACGTTTTTTCCAGAAAGGGTATTCAAGTCTTCTGTGCCGGTCTCCGGGCTGTCTGCGGTTCGAATATTTCCGTACATGACTTTCTCGGTAAAAATTCAATATACCGAGAACAAGGGGATAAACGAACCGGCCCGAAAATACAACATAATAATAGTACTGACTTGTCGCGGGCTCCGCGTAATGCGCATACCATAATCCCTATTGATTTTCCTTAAAGTAGTTATTAACCTCCAGTTTTTGCATTACGGAGAGATAATATGTCTGAATTAACCGAATCCCCCGAATGGAAAGCATTGGCTGAGCATCAGCGGGAAATGTCGAAAGTTCATTTACGCGATTTGTTCGATGTTGCGTCCAATCCTGATCGTTTTAACAAATTTAGCTTGAAACTTGAGGAATGTGGCCTGCTATTGGATTATTCAAAAAATCATCTGACCGAAAAAACCAGGGGACTTTTAATGAATTTGGCTCGTGCCCGGGGTGTCGAGGAAATGCGGGATAGGATGTTTCGCGGAGATAAAATCAATGTGACGGAAAATCGCGCGGTACTGCACACGGCTCTTCGACGACCGGCATCAGATAGTCTGGTGGTCGAAGGCGAGGGCGATGTTATTCCATATGTCCATGAATGTCTTAATAAAATCAAAGAATTTAGCGGCAAGGTGCGCAGCGGCGAGTGGGAAGGATACACGGGTCGCAGAATCTCCGATGTAGTCAATATCGGTATAGGTGGCTCGGACTTGGGCCCGGTTTTTGTCTGTGAGGCGCTGGATCCGTTTTCGGACAGAAGCGTTAATGTCCATTTCGTCTCGAACGTGGATGGAACGCACATATCCAAAACTCTTCGAGATCTCGATCCTGAAACGACTTTGTTCATTATTACTTCCAAAACCTTCACAACTCAGGAAACGATTACCAATGCGAATGTAGCCAAAAATTGGCTGTTGGAAAAAGCCAATGATCCTGAAGCGGTCGCAAAACATTTTGTTGCTGTTTCAACGAATACCGAAGCCGTTAAAAGCTTTGGAATTGACGTTGAAAACATGTTTACCTTCCGTGACTGGGTGGGCGGTCGCTACTCCCTCTGGTCTCCAGTGGGGCTGCCGATCTGCATGAAAGTCGGCTTTGACAATTTCAGCAAACTTCTGGAGGGCGCCCATGCGATGGATCGCCATTTCCTCGAAGCTCCTCTGGAAAAGAACATGCCTGTAATAATGGCTATGCTTGATGTCTGGTATAACAATTTTTGGGGATATGGCGAGCATGCGATTCTTCCCTATGATCAGAACATGCACCGTTATCCCGCTTACCTGCAGCAGGCGCACATGGAATCCTGCGGCAAAAACGTCGGATGTGATGGAAAACCCGTGGACTACGCCACCGGACAGGTGATTTTCGGCGAAGCAGGAACCAACGGCCAGCATTCTTTCTACCAGCTTTTCCATCAGGGTCGGGTCATTCCTGCAACCTTCATTGCGCCAAGAAATACTCTATGCGGAAGAGACGATCAGCACAAAATCCTTCTCGCCAACTTCCTTGCGCAGCCTCAGGCTCTAATGAGAGGCCTTACTCTTGAAGAAGCAAAAGGAAACGCCTTCAGGGCATTTGAAGGAAACAGGCCAAGCAACTCTATCTTAGTGGAAAAAATAGATCCATTTACGCTAGGGGCGATGGTGGCCGCCGAAGAACACCGTATCTTTACTCAGAGCGTCGTCTGGAACATTTACGCTTTTGATCAGTGGGGTGTTGAACTCGGTAAAAAACTGGCAAACGGAATTCTTGAGGATTGGAACAAGCCGGTCTCAGAAGGTCTTGATAGCTCAACCCAGGGACTTCTAGACCATATCAAATACGGACTTTAAATACCTTGACCAAGCAAGGAATATCCGTGAGAGCGGATATTCCTTCGGTGCGGACTCATTTCCTCATCTGTGACGCCTTCTGGGTAACTCCCGTGTACTCATGATTGGTTACTTTTAAGGAAATTATCTCGAACATCTCTGTTTCATGATTATACGCATAAAGCCGATCCTCTTCCGGATGGTAATACCAGGCGTTGAGCGTGAGTTCTCCGCGCTTTACCGCCTGATAGACGACAGGATAGGTAAGCAGGTTCCTGACGCTCTGCAATACCGTCTGATGCAGTATTTCCCTGCGAATTAGCTGATTGTGCAGGCTGTTGTGTTTGTTATATGCGCGCTCGATCGCATTATGAGCGATTTCCAGCCAGCCGGAAAGCGCTTCGTTTTTAACTCCCACCATCATGTAGTCGAGACATTTCGAGGCGGTATTTCCCAGAACGATAAGATTCCTTATTTTTTCATGATTTACGGCATATTCGAGCTTGGCAAGCAGTCCGTAAGGATCCATTGAGCGCTTCGAGTCGTAAGGAGCCACAAGTGCCGCCACCTCGGTGTGCACCAATACTTCGCCGGGATTGAACTCAAAAATTCTTTCCGGGCCCGGACAGCTTTCGAAGCAGCTAATTATCAAAGTATGTGTGCGTCTTTTGTTGTCAGATAACGCTGCTGCGGCTTTCTGCGAATACTTTTTGTTTCGCCTGATACGCATTTGTTCAAGATAGCCAGCGATAAGGCGCTGCCTTTCAGGCATATCTCCCCCTGTTTAATTAAGCATATTCTTATAGAAAAGCGGCTGGCAGTCAAGAAAAACCGCAGGTTGTTTACTAAGTTTTCTGTATAAGTATCTGTACTGGCTAATTAAATAAGAATCGCCGGAAAATATCTCAAGCCAAAACAGCTTTTTTATTTACTGCATGAGCTTTTATATTTTCTATAAATTCTTCAAAAAGGTAATAACTGTCCTGAGGGCCAGGAGATGCCTCCGGATGATATTGCACTGAAAACACGGGCTTGCCGTTTATTCTTAATCCTTCGTTTGAATTGTCGAATAGAGATATGTGAGTTTCTTCAATATTTTCGGGAAGGCTCCCCGCAACAACCTTGAAGCCGTGATTTTGCGAGGTGATCTCGACTTTGCCACTGATAAGGTTTTTGACCGGGTGGTTCGCGCCCCTGTGCCCGAGATGCATTTTTTCCGTCCGTCCGCCGAGAGCTATGGCCAGCATCTGGTGCCCGAGACAGATCCCGAATACCGGCAGCCCTGTCTCCAGAAGTTTTCTGATCGTTGGCACTGCATACTTGCCTGTCTCGGCAGGATCTCCGGGGCCGTTGGAAAGCAGAATACCATCGGGATTCATTCCCAGGATGTCTTCGGCATCGCTGTCGCCAGGAACCACGGTGATCCTGCATCCCGTGCTAGCCAGAGAGCGCAGGATGTTGCGCTTTACCCCGAAATCCATGACCACCACATGTAAATCCGCTGCCTCACTCACCCCGTATCCGCCCGGCATTTCCCATCTGGCCTGATCCCAGTTATAACTTTGTCTGCAGCAAACGTCTTTCGCAAGATCAAGCCCTTCAAGCCCAGGCCATTCCCTGGCCATGGCGGCAAGCTTCTCAATATCGAACTCGCCCTTGCTGTTATGGCATATAACGCCTTTGGGCGCGCCGTGGTCGCGGATCCGCCGTGTCAGCGCCCGTGTATCTACCCCGCAAATCCCCGGCAGGTCGTGACTCTTTAGCCATTCGTCCAGATGCTGGTTCGCCCTCCAGTTCGAGGGCATGGTCACGTTTTCCCTTATAACCAGGCCATTGGCCGCAGGGTTGATCGCTTCGATATCCTCCGGATTGGTGCCGGTGTTCCCGATATGGGGGAATGTGAAGGTGATAATCTGTCCGGCATAGCTCGGGTCGGTCATGATTTCCTGATAGCCCGTCATGGACGTATTGAAACAAACCTCGCCAACCCTTGTGGTTTCTGCGCCGATTCCGTATCCCCGTAAAACGCTGCCGTCTTCAAGAACCAGTACGGCTGTCGCTTTTTTTGATTTTTTGTTGCTGGAAATGTTCTGCATGGAAAGTAAAATAAATCCCAGTTAAGACTGGAAAAGAGTTAGTAACGCTAATTGGCGTTTTATGGAAGGAAAAAATAACAATGGACAAGCGCACCGAATTTAATGCCGCCCTCAAGACAGCGATGAAACAAAGGGATCAGATCACGGTTTCGACCGTACGCCTCATTCTTGCCGCCCTGAAAGACCGCGATATCGCCGCCCGTACGCAAGGCAAGGCGGACGGCATTACCGAACCGGAAATTCTTTCGATGCTTCAGGGCATGATCAAGCAGCGCCAGGAATCTGCCGAAACTTACGGCAACGCAGGCCGGCTCGATCTCGCCGAAAGGGAAAAGGCCGAAATCAGGATCATAGAAGGCTTCCTGCCTCGCCAGATGGATGAAGATGAATTGCGCGCGGCCATTGATTCGATTGTCGCCGATACCGGCGCTGCCAGCATCAAGGACATGGGCAAGGTGATGACCGAAGTCAAAACGCGCTACGCAGGGCAGGCCGACATGGCCAGAGCGGGCGCTATCGTCAAGGAAAAGCTTTCCGCCTGACGTCTGCCGACACTCGACCGGGCCCCGGCCTTGGTGGACGGGGCGGCGTTGTGTCGTTTTCGCGGTCGGCTGTATTGCTCCCTCGCCAATTCCCAATAAAAAAGGCGCCCTGCGGGCGCCTGAAACTTGGAAGGATTAAAGCATTACGCAGCGTGTGCTGCGGCTACCCGTGTCTGGAGGGTTGCCTCGATCGCATAAAAGCAACCGTTATTGCGAAGAAACACGTTTGCCGCATTTTGAGAAGAAGGGATTCTTTCATCGATCATTGAAAAAGTATCCACTCCCGGACGCGGAACCCAGATTGCCAGCTGGCTTTCGGCTGTGCGCACCGCGCAGGACGCCGCAAGACGGATCATTGCTTCGTAAAGCTCGAACAATTCACATTTCTTGGCATATTCAAGGGAAATTACGTCGGTCACGTGTACGAAATGAACAGGATCGCTGTCCGGGTCTAAATGATATACTGGCAACAATGACAGTTGCGAGGGTTGCATAGAAGTTCTCCCGTGCGGAAATTATTAATAAATTATTTACGAATAGTAGAAGTCTATCAGAAAATAAGTTATCATGCAACTACAAAACGATACCAAGTATAGACTTTTATTTTTCCAAAGTAAAACCAAAATTTTATTTAAAGAATACCATTGTATTTACATAAACTAACAACACGTATCAGGTGTTGACTTGGCCGCAAGCCCGAAAAAACCAAAGTTTAGTTTGGGAAAATCCCAAGCGTACCGCGAATCAGTATAATATGATTTTCTAATGTATAGAAAAATCAAAGCAGAATTGCTCATTTTATACTGGTTACGCTCGTTTATGTTATGTATAACTAAAATTATTTACTTCAAGGGTGAGATATAATCGTAAAATATGTGAAGATTATACAATGTCCAGACGCTGCTTGGTGTCGCATTCCGTCTCCGGATTTGCTAAACAGAACGAATGTCCATCCCCGCCCGCTTTCTAGATGAGCTAAGATCTCGCCTGACTTTATCCGAAGTCGCAGGCAAACGCCTGCGCCTGGAGAGAGCGGGGCGGGAGTTCAGGGCGTGCTGTCCGTTTCACAATGAAAAAACCGCCTCATTTTACATCAATGACGATAAACAGTTCTACCACTGCTTCGGCTGCGGCGCCCATGGCGACGTGATCGGTTTTATGATGCAGCACGATAACCTTTCTTTTATCGAGGCTGTCGAGTCGCTGGCGGCTCTGGCGGGAATGCAGGTGCCAAAAGCCTCAAGCGAGGACAGGGAAAAAAGCGACCGCGAAAAAAGTCTCTATGCCCTGATGGACGAGACCGCCAGATTTATGCAGCGCTGCCTTCACGAACCAGCCGGACGTGAGGCGCTCCGCTACATCCGCGATAGAGGCGTGAGCGTGGAAACCATTGCCGCCTTCCGCGTCGGCTACGCTCCGGAAGATGGCAGATCGCTGCGCTCGTTCCTGCTGGCAAAGGGGTTCACGGATAATCAGATGATTGAGGCCGGTGTCTTCCGCCCCTCAAAGCATGGCGGCGAACCATTCTTCTTTTTCCGCGAGCGAATCATCTTTCCTGTCCCCGACCGCAGAGGCCGGATCGTGGCCTTCGGTGGCCGGGTTTTGCCCGAACATTTGCGGCCTCCCGCATCCTCAGGCTTCAAGCCACCGAAATATATAAACTCATCGGATACCCCTCTTTTCGACAAGGGGTCGATGCTGTACGGCGAGCCTCATGCCCGCCAGGCGGCGGCGGACGGCCAGAAAGTGATAGTGGTCGAAGGCTACCTGGATGTCATTTCCTGTTTCCAGGCCGGTTTTCGCGGAGCGCTGGCGCCTATGGGCACGGCCCTTACCGAAGAACAAATAACCGTTCTCTGGAAAATTATACCCGCCGAGGAGAAAAGCCCGGTGCTTTGCTTCGATGGCGACGATGCCGGGAGGCGCGCGGCGGCAAGAGCCTGCACGAAAATCATACCATTGCTCAAACCCGGCCACACCGCTCTCTTTGCCTTTCTGCCGCAAGGAGAAGATCCCGACAGCCTGATCAGGTCTTCCGGGGGCAGGGCGTTGCAAAAGGTAATCGACAGCGCTTTGCCGCTGGTGGATTACCTGTGGACGTTTCATGCCTCCGGGCGCGCGCTTGGAACCCCCGAAGGGCAGGCCGGCTTAAGCAAGGCCCTTGAAGAAGAAGTATCCAAAATCGCCGACCGCAGCGTCCAGACTTTCTACAGGCAGGCCTTCCGGCAGCGTATCAGCGAAGCTTTTTTCTCAAGACCGCAAGTAAAGACCGGCAAAGCGCGCAAAGAAGAAAGTGCAGTCGCCATCCATCTTTCAAGACCGGCGCGCAAAATCAGCGAATTACACCGGACAATACTTGCCGCTACCGCTATAAATCATCCCGAAATACTGGGAAATGTCGAGGAAGAGCTTATGGCGCTCGATTTATCCGGCTTCAGGATTAAGGATCTTCTGCAGGAAGTTATAAATATTTGGCAGGAAAATGAGGGTATTGATGCCGGTGAGCTTAAAAAGCTGTTGAATGACAGGGGATATCAAGAAATACTGGACAAACTTTTGTCAAGTTCAATATATATACACGCCGGGTTCGCTCGGCCGGAGAGTTCTCCTGAAAGGGCGCTGCAGGGCTGGCGTGAAATCATGGACAGAATGAACATGAAGGAATTGCTGCAGGAGCACAGGGAGGCATGTGCAGCGCTGGCTTCGGATATTACTGATGAGAACGTGGATCGAATGCTGGCTTTGTATAATTTAACTAAAGCCGGGGATGTTTGATTTCCTAAAGCTTTTGAAAGTTTTGTTAATATAGGGTTTAATCGCAAATCGGGCTTCTTTAATGGCTTCACAGGTTGGAAACTTAGCAGTGAGTGATAAGGAACAAGACGAAAACAGAGAATCCACCGGTGGCAGGTCTCTAGAGCAGGTAGTCAAAAAGCTGGTCGCTAAAGGTAAGGAGCGCGGCTTCATTACCTATGACGAGCTTAACGCCGCCGTCCCTGCCGAGGAATTTTCCTCCGAGCAGATCGAAGACGCCATGGCCACCATTTCCGATATCGGTATTCAACTGGTCGAGAGCGAAGACGATTTCTCCGAAGAAGAAGCCCCCCCCGTCGAAAGCGAATACGAATCGGGCGGCAATATCGCCGACGACGACACCGGCCGTACCGACGACCCGGTTCGCATGTATCTGCGCGAAATGGGCTCGGTGGAGCTGCTTTCCCGCGAAGGCGAGATTGCTATCGCCAAGCGGATAGAGGCCGGCCGCGAGCTTATGATCGGCGGCATCTGCGAAAGTCCGCTGGCAATCGAATCGATCATCGCCTGGTACGAGGCTCTGCAAAAGGGCGAAATTCTCCTGCGTGAGGTCATCGACCTCGAAGCCACATACAGCGACGGCCCGGATTCCGAATCAGTCGGACTTGGCGAAGCCGGTGAAGGCGAGGAAGAACAGGACGAAGACGAAGACGAAGGGGAAGGCGAAGGCCAGGGCCGGGACGCCCCCGAATCGGAAGACGAGGAAGGCGACGACGAGAGCAATATGTCTCTCTCCGCGATGGAAGCCGAACTCGCCCCCCAGGTCTATGAGACTTTCTCCAAAATCCAGAAGACCTACAAGAAAATGCAAAAGGCCCAGCAGGACAGGCTCGACGCCATCCAGAAGGGCAAGGAACCGGGAGCCGCCTCGGATAAGAAATACAATGAAATCAAAGGCGAGATGATCCAGCTGATGAACGAGGTGCGCCTCAACAACGCCCGGATCGAACAGCTTGTGGAGCGCCTTTACAAAATGAACCGCCTGCTGGTGAGCCTCGAAGGCCAGCTTATGCGTCTGGCTGTCGATTCCGGCGTCAAGCGCGAGGATTTTCTGAAAAATTACTACGGATTCGAACTCGATCCCAAATGGCTTGCCAAGGTGGTTAAAGTCGGCAAGGGCTGGGAGAAGTTCCTCGATAAACACGAAGACAAGGTTATCGAAATCCGTAACGAGATCGGGGCCATTTCCGACGAGGCAATGCTGCCTATTTGCGAATTCCGCCGGATCGTCTCCACCGTCCAGAAGGGCGAGCGGGAGTCTTCCCGCGCCAAGAAGGAGATGGTGGAGGCCAACCTGCGTCTTGTTATCTCCATCGCCAAGAAATACACCAACCGCGGCCTTCAGTTCCTCGACCTTATTCAGGAAGGCAATATCGGCCTGATGAAGGCGGTGGACAAGTTCGAATACCGCCGTGGCTATAAGTTTTCGACTTACGCCACATGGTGGATCAGGCAGGCCATTACCCGCTCTATCGCTGATCAGGCGCGCACCATCCGCATCCCTGTCCACATGATCGAAACGATAAACAAGCTGGTTCGCACTTCTCGCCAGATGATGCACGAAATCGGTCGCGAGCCTACGCCAGAGGAGCTGGCCGAACGCTTGCATATGCCTTTAGAAAAGGTTCGCAAGGTATTGAAAATAGCCAAAGAACCTGTATCACTTGAAACCCCGATCGGCGACGAGGAAGACTCCTCGCTCGGAGATTTCATTGAAGATAAGAATGCCCTTCAACCCCTTGATTCAGCTATACATTCTAATCTTCGCGAAACCACTACCCGTGTGCTGGCTTCGCTCACCCCGCGTGAGGAGCGGGTGCTGCGAATGCGCTTTGGCATCGGCATGAACACCGATCACACGCTTGAGGAAGTAGGCCAGCAGTTCAACGTCACCCGCGAACGCATCCGCCAGATCGAAGCCAAGGCCCTGCGCAAGCTCAAGCACCCGAGCCGCAGCCGCAAGCTCAGAAGTTTTCTTGACACCTGACAAAGCCTGATGGGATCATTATTCTCTTGAACGAAGAGTGGTATCTTGCGCGCTTTCTACGATCACCGGTTTCTGTTTTTCTTTACGCTGGTTTATATGACCGCGCTTGTGGCGGTTTCCGTCTATTACGGCGCGAAGCCTGAAGAACTGGGAAGTGTTTTTGCCTACTTCATGGTCGCGACGGTTTTCTTTCTTTTCTATCCGCTAATACAATTCGTCGGAGTATTCTTTGATACTTTAGTCAGTACCAAAGAGAAAAGCCCCTTCAGGTGGCTGGCTCTCCTGTTTAGAAATTTCGATGCCTCTCTCACCGGTTATGTCTCGCGGGGTCATATCGGTTACGGAATTGCCGCTATTCTCGCCATTCTGCCGCTGACCATTTCCTTTTGCGTCGGCAAATCCCTTATCCCGCACCTCGCCGACTATGTCTGGGATCCGCTGCTCAGCTCCGCCGACCGGATAATCCATTTCGGATACTACCCGCACGAATTACTTGCGCCGCTAATGAAATCCGATCTGGTTAATATATTTATGGACATGACTTACCTAAGCTGGTTCATCATGCTTTACCTCGTACAGGGCTATTGCTTCTTCTCTGATCGTGACCTAAGGCGGAGAATGCGCTTTCTCTGGTCGGTAGTTCTCGGCTGGAGCTTCATGGGAACCCTGCTCGCGGCCTTGCTCGCCTCTGTCGGCCCGATATTCTATGGTGATTTTTATCAGGGCGTGAACCCTTACGCCGATTTTATAGCTTTACTGGAAAACCGCAGCCAGGAACTCGGCCTTCATGTTTTCACGGTCGCGGAAGCTCTCCAAGAAATGGTAAGTAATGAAACCGTTATAGATATGAACGCAATTTCGGCAATGCCGAGCATGCATGTCGCCTTCGCCTGGCTTGCCGTTATTTACAGCTGGAACATCAACCGCAAGATCTGGGTGCTGGCTCTGGCATATTACTTTATAATCCTGACAGGCTCCGTTTATCTGGGATGGCACTACGCGGTCGATGGATATGTAGGAACTCTGCTGATCTGGGTGATCTGGCGTCTGTCGGGCGTAATAGTGGATCGCCTCCATCCTGAACTGGCGTTAGTTAAGGGTTAAATCCGCTTCCGGTTTCTTTACCTCAATGCCGCCTTTCTCTCTTCCCGAAGACAGAAATTGTACTTTTGAGCTGAAGCAGTTAAAGAATCGGGAAAGCAAAGAACGGCATTCTTCTGCCGGAACCGCTTCCGCTTCGGGTTGGTCGGGCGGATCGGAAAGGATCTCGCAAATCCGATCCAGCTGGTATTTCAGCGTAACCTCATGCTCGGCGGCATATTTCGTGTTCTCGATAATAGCCTTCACCTGACTGAAAGAGCCGTTAGTCTTGTTGTTGCTCAATGCCGGAAGGTGGGCCGCTTTCTGTTCCAGCAAGGTATCAAGAGTATAAAAATGAACGATGCACGGATCGAGCATGGCCTGATGCAGCTCTGCGCTTGAGGTGAGATGCTGGTATCCTTCCGAGATCCGCCTCGTCCAGTCTGAAAGGCCATCGCCTGCGGCTGGCGGTAACCGGGTTACCCCGGTGCCGAAGACGATCGCCATGATGTCGATGTCCCTCCCGTAGAGATTATTGGCAAAGCGCGTGGTAATATTGATCAGATTGTTTTTTGAAATGCCGCCATCTGCAAGAGTTATGGTATCGCCAAGCCTGTTAGCCATCTTGTGACTTTCAAAAGCGCCGGGCAGGGCGGTCGTGGCCATGGCCACATCGGTAAGGAAATAGTCGTAATGAAGCCGGTCTCTGGTGAATTCTTTTGGCGTTCTCGGCCCGAAGTCTCCCCTGGCATAAGTGGAATAAAATAAATGGGCGTTACCGGAATCTACATCGTGACCTATGATAATTACATCGTTTTGCAAATCGGACAGCTTGTACTCCCCCAGCACCGATTTGACTACCGAATGCCGAGCTGCCGAATCGAATACCGGAAATAGCTTCCCTTTGAGCGACCGGAATGCGCGCAAAATATCGACTTTCAGTATTTTCTCCGACGCTCCTGGCCAGAATTCGGTAAGTTGTTCGGCCGTCATGAAAGGCTGGCCGTCTTCCTTCCTGATTGAAAGAGGCAGCCCGTTTAAAGCGCCGACAGAACAGCATCCGATGACGTGAAAGCTTTCTCCGAAGGCGCGTCCTGTACGCTGTTCGATAATATCCGCAAACGCAGCCTGCATTGCCCCGGCGGCTGATCCGCCAGTAAACGCGCATACCCTGAACATTGCTCAATTCCCCTGTTTTTTATTTTTTATAATAAACCTTGTCACGAAACACAACAGTTGCAATTCTCTGGTAGGGAATTTATAAAAGGCGTTCAGGTCAGGGCCTGTAGCTCAGTTGGTTAGAGCGGACCGCTCATAACGGTTTGGTCGGGGGTTCAAGTCCCTCCGGGCCCACCATTTCTAAAAATTTCATGAAATTTTACTTATTGAAAGGATTGGTTTATCCACTGGCAGTTATATTTTTTAAATTTTGCAGATGGTGGGTTATTAATGTCTGACACAAAGCTAATAAAAACCGGAATTTGTGAATTTGACAATATCCTGGGGGGCGGTTTAACAGCCTGCCGGGTGTATCTGGTGAACGGCTCGCCTGGATCAGGAAAAACCACCTTGTCTTTGCAGTTTCTTCTTGAAGGTGTCAGAAGGGCTGAAAAGGTTTTATACATAACTCTCTCCGAAACCAAAGAGGAGCTTGAAGCGGTAGCCAGATCCCATAATTTTTCCCTTGAAGGGATTGAAATTATGGAATTGGTTGCAAGCGAGAGCGAACTGGATCCAGAAAACCAGTATACGATGTACCAGCCTTCAGAAATGGAGCTTGGTATCACAACCAGAGCCATCATCGATGCCGTTGAAAAAATCAAGCCTGAAAGACTTGTAATAGATTCGCTGTCGGAAATTAAGCTGCTTGCGCAAAGTCCCTTGCGGTTCCGCAGGCAGGTTCTCGCCCTGAAGCAGTTTCTCTCGGGCAGACACTGCACGGCATTTTTTCTTGACGACAAAACTGCTGCCGGAGAGGAAGATCTCCAGCTCGAAAGCATTGCCCATGGAGTAATCAGTCTGGAGCAGCTGTCACCCGAATATGGCGCTGAAAGGCGCAGGATAAGAATTTCAAAGCTTCGGGGCCAGCAGTATCGCGGCGGATATCATGACTTCACCATTGTTCCGGGCGGCCTCAATATCTTTCCCCGCATTTCCGCTTCTGAACACAGAACGACACTCAGTATCAAACAGATAAGTAGCGGTATTCCTGAAATAGACGCCATGCTTGGTGGCGGGATAGAAACGGGAACCAGCGTTCTTCTTCTTGGCCCGGCAGGAGTTGGCAAGTCCTCGCTTGCTTTGCGCTACGCAGTGGAAGCGGGCCGCAATAACGATGCTTCGGTACTGTTTACGTTCGACGAACGTCTTGATACCCTGCTGCACCGGGCTTCCGGTCTGGGAATGGATCTCGGGGAAATAATGGATAAAGGCCTTCTGGAAATCCGCTCCGTCGATCCTGCCGAATTGTCTCCCGGAGAATTCGCTTATACTGTCAAGAGCTATGTCGATGGTCGCAACGGGAAAAGAAAAAGTAAAATAGTAATAATCGACAGTCTTAACGGATATCTGAACGCAATGCCCGATGAAAGGCACTTGACTTCCCAGCTTCACGAGCTATTGACCTATCTCGGGCATAAGGGTGTAGTTTCCTTCCTTGTTGTCGCCCAGCACGGTCTTTTTGGTAATAGGATCGAGAGTCAAATTGATACAAGCTATCTTGCGGACACGGTTGTTCTGTTCCGCTTCTTCGAAGTTTATGGCGAAGTAAGGCAGCTTATTTCGGTCGTCAAGAAGCGGAGCGGAGCGCACGAGCGAACATTACGGGAATTCCATCTCGGCAAGAACGGCATAATGGCTGGCGAACCGCTTAAGCATTTTCATGGAGTTCTAAGCGGTACCCCCGTGCCAATAACTAATAACAAAGACCTTCCTGATGCCGGGAAGTAGCAAACTCACTGAACAAAGAGTCCTTATTCTTGCTCCTACCTACAGAGATGGTGAGGCGACTGCCAGGCTTTTAATGAAATCGGGTATTTCGTCTTTTCTCTGCTATGACATTAGCCAGGTTGCCGATGAAATGACAAAAGGCGCCGGAGCCTTGATTGTCACCCAGGAATCAATTCTGGGCGATGCCGAAGGGCGCTTGAGGAAAGCACTGACTTCACAACCTGCATGGTCTGATATCCCGCTATTAGTGCTGACGCCGCAAGGTAAGGACGCTGAGAATAACTTGTTACGGCTGGAATCTGTGGGCCCAATGATACTGATAAAACGACCGGTTTTTATCAATAGCTTTATCAGTACAGTACGCTCGGCTTTACGCGACAGAAGCCGCCAGTATGAATTGCGTGCCTATATTGTGGAAAGGGAAAGGCAGGCCGAGGCATTGCAGCAGGCAGTTGAAAAAGCCGATTCGGCAAATAAAGCGAAAACCGAGTTTCTTGCCAATGTGAGTCACGAAATCAGAACGCCGCTTAGCGTGGTTATCGGGTTGTCCGAAATTCTGGAGAGAAGTTCTCCGTTATCGGCGCAGCAGGTTGAATATGTGCGCATGCTTAAACAAAGCGCCAATTCACTTCTTAACCTTATTAATGATCTCCTGAACATAACCAGGATAGAATCAAGAAAAGTGGATGTAGAAAAAATTCCTTTCACTTTTGAGCCCCTGATACGCGAAACGCTGGCCATGATGACGCTTCAGGCCGATGAGAAACGGCTGGATCTGCGCGCTGAATACGATTCCGTCGAAGGCCGGATGTTTGCAGGAGACCCACATAGAATAAAGCAGATACTAACAAACTTGTGTAGTAATGCGGTGAAGTTTACTGAAAAAGGAATAATTTTATTAAAAATATGGATAGAGGAGGGAGATAGCGGTACGGCTGGAAAAATTGTCAATGTTCATATAAATGTTACAGACACGGGGCCGGGTATCCCAGAAGAGAAACTCGATAATATTTTTGACAAGTTCACGCAGGCCGATTCAAGTATTAGCCGCAGGTATGGGGGAACTGGTTTGGGGCTGGCAATTACCCGCTCGCTTGCCGAATTGATGGGGGGCACTATAAGCGCGCAAAGCTCTGTCAATTCCGGTTCGAGTTTTACGGTCGTTCTCCCGCTGCTCGCGTTAGAAAGTAAGAAATTTAAAACAAAAAACAAAAAATTAATAAAAGGTCAGGTTACAGGTTCTAAGGGACATGTATTGCTGGTTGACGACCATGAACCGAACTTATTGGTGGCCTCCACCTTACTTCGCCAGTTCGGCTTTTCCTGTGATACCGCTGAAAGCGGACTTACTGCTATCGACAGGATAAAAAACGCAGATTACGCTGCTGTGCTTATGGATGTGCAAATGCCGGGAATGGACGGGCTGGAAGCGACAAGAGCCATTCGGGAAATCGAAACCGGAAGCAACAAGCCGCCTGTACCTATTATTGGTATGACGGCCTACGCTATGGAAGGCGATCGTGAGAAATGTTTGGCTGCCGGAATGGATGATTATCTATCAAAGCCCTTCAAACCTGTAGATCTCGAAATCAAGCTGTTAAATTTTATTGAGTGATATGAACTAAAGTTCGGTCTCAAATTACCCCCGCAGCCAGCATCACTCCCAGTGACATAAGCATGATCGCCACCAGCTTGCGGATCAGGCCGATGGTGACTTTTCTTATGCCTGTCCGGCCTGCCAGTACTCCGGCGAAAGCCGCGGCTGTGGCGGCGGCGACCAGTGAGATGTTTGCCTCTTCCATCAACAGGGGCAGATTAATCCTGTAAACGGCAAGCCTGATTATGTCTACCATTGCGGCTATAGCCGCATTCGTGGCGATAAACTGCCTTGCGTCCAGACCCGCATGAAGCAGGAAGGCGCTGCGAAACGCTCCCTGATGTCCGGAAAGTCCCCCGAAAAAGCCGCTCAGTACTCCTCCGAGCGGGAGATGCCGCGCCGAAAGATTTGACCTCAAGCCGATCCCGAACCATTCCGCAGCCGCAAAAAATATCAACAGCAGACCGACGGCCAGCTTTACCGGGGTAACAACGGCCTCAATTCCGATTATGCTATAAGTCGCAAAACCGGGAAGATCCGAGAGTCTCGTCAGCAGCCACGCTCCCGGAACAGCCGCGAGCAGGGCAGGGACACCGAACTTCAGCGATACTTCCTTGTCCACGTCCCTCCATAACGCGGCCAGTTTGAAAAGATTGTTTAGCAAATGCACGAAAGCCGTAAGCGCCACCGCGACCGTGACAGGAAAGAACACCGCCGTCACCGGCATCAGCAGCGTTCCAAGCCCGAACCCGGAAAACAGCGTCAGCAGCGAAGCCAGAAACGAAACCGCGACAATAGTCAAAAAAATCATTTTTATAAAACTAATCGCCGCACGCTGCATTTAAACCCCGTAAAACAAAGAAAACGCTTGCCAATCAGAAGACGGATGATAAATTACCCGGCAATATTCAATAAGCATTTTTAGCATTATCAATAGGTTAGGCGAGGGCCGGGGGTTTGCTCTGATGTTAATGCCGTTTTTATGCGTAGCTCTTGGCCTGGCATTGCTGGTCTGGAGCGCGGGCAGGTTTATCGACGGGGCGGCTTCGGTAGCCCGGTATTTCGGAATGTCGCCCTTGCTGATAGGAATGATCGTAATCGGTTTCGGCACTTCCGCTCCGGAGATGGTAGTCTCTGCGCTGTCCGCGGTTCAGGGAAATCCCGGCATAGCTCTCGGCAACGCTTTCGGTTCAAACATAACCAATATCGCTTTGATCCTCGGGGTGACCGCCCTGATAAGCCCGATTGCCGTAAACTCGGATGTTCTGCGCAAGGAGTTGCCCATACTAACGGGCGTTACGGCGCTTTCTGCATGGCAGATCTGGGACGGAAATATCTCCAGACTGGACGCGCTGATGCTGCTTGCCGTTTTCGCGATGCTGATGGGCTGGTCTATATGGCAGGGCACCGCTCATAAGTCGGATAGTCTTGGAAAAGAAGTTGATCAGAAGCTGGAGGCAAACGCCATGCCGATCCGGAAGGCCTCCCTCTGGCTTGCGGCCGGCCTGGTGCTTCTCGTTATAAGCTCGCGCGTTCTGGTATGGGGGGCAGTGGAGATAGCGCATGCTTTCGGGGTAGGGGATATGATAATCGGCCTGACCATAGTCGCCGTGGGCACCTCTTTGCCTGAACTGGCATCCTCGGTGATAGCCACTCGCAAGGGCGAGCATGACCTTGCACTCGGCAATGTGATCGGTTCGAATCTTTTCAACACCTTGGCGGTGGTAGGCATTGCAGGCGCTATCCACCCGATGGAAGCAGGATCAGACGTCCTGTCCCGGGACATGCTGGTAATGGCCGGACTAACCCTCTCCCTGTTCGCCATAGGCTATGGCTTTGGACGGCAGGGACGCATAAATCGTTTTGAGGCATCGGCGCTGCTTGCGAGTTTTGTCGGTTACAGCTCGTTTCTGGTAATCAGCGCTTTCTAATTATAAAAAAAGAGACTGCATAACAGTCTCCATAATTACTTACTTCTACTTGGTTTACTCATCCTTATTCTTTTTCTTGGCTTCATCCAGATAGCGCTCGGAAGTGGTCTTTCCACCTTTTTCGCCACCTTTACGTCCAGCTTTGCTGGCCCTTTCCGGATTATTTGCAAAATTACCCGGATTATCTTTCGTATATGGATTGGTCATTATTTTTCTCCAAAACAGGCAAGTTCTTTAGTCTTGCTTGTTTTCTTTCTTTGCTTCGTCAAGGTAACGTTCGGAAGTTGTGCTCCCGCCTTTCTTTCCGGCTTTTTTCGCTCTTTCGGGATCGTTAGCGAAATTACCGGGATTCTCCTTTGTATATGGGTTTGTCATTCTTCTATCTCCTAAATTGAGGTTGTTATTTCTCGTTATCCTTTCTGGCTTCGTCCAGATAACGTTCGGATGTCGTTTGCCCCCCCTTATGTCCGGCTTCTTTTGCCCGTTCCGAACCGGGTTTGAATTTGCCGCCTGACTTGTGTCCGGCTTCGCTGGCCCTTTCGGGGTTGTTTGCGAAGTTTCCCGGATTCTCCTTGGTATATGGATTGGTCATTTCTGCCTCCTGATTAGTCTTCCTTGTTCTTCTCTCTTGCCTCGCTCAGATACTTCTCCGAGGTCGTTGTTCCGCCTTTATGGCCGGCTTCTTTCGCTCGCTCGGAGCCGGGCTGGAACTTGCCTGAAGATCTCTCGCCGCCTTTTTGACCGGCCTTGCTTGCGCGATCCGGATCATTGGCGAAATTGCCAGGGTTGTCCCTGGTATATGGGTTCGTCATTCTCTCCTCCTCTCAAAAGCATGAGATTTCACTCTCAAGATAACAAATGATTGAGGGTGCGGCTGGAGTTCCTTAATTATTACAGGAATTTGCGGGTAGTACAGCTGATGCGCCGGGCTGGTGGCAACATTAAGTCCTTCCTGGCAAATGCCAAGAGTGGACTAAATAAGAGCTGATTAGGATGATTTAATAAGGAACGCAAGCCGATCCGTTATAAATACAGCCCGGATTGGTGCATATGCCATCGTCGAACTCGCCCGCCGGGAAAGTTCTGACGATGACATGGCCCGGCGACACGACCGTGGAGCACACATTCGGCTCAAGAAGCCATCCGATAACAACGTAAGTTTCGGCGGTTCTGTCTGTAAAATCAGGCCGCCATGGAGGATCTCTGTAAGCGAGGTCAATGAGTTCCGTCCATTCCGGAGGTTCTTCGCATGGTAATGGCAGAAGCCTTATTTCCTGGACAGACTCCAGTTCCCCGAACGAAAAGAAAGCATCAGACTCGTCCTGAAGAAAATTACGACATTTTGCCTGATGCCAGACTTGATACATCAAGCTGCAGGAGCCATCGTTGACTATCCCCGAAGTATCTCTGCCGCCAAGAAACGAATGGCTGTAGTTCGACGCAAGATAGCTCGCCAGTGGCACGATGATCGCCGTTTCCAGTGCGTTCCCAAGTCTGGTGGAAGGATTTACGCCCCATGATCCGTTTTCGCTGAATATCGGGCCAGCAATTGTATCCACGTAGGGTACGTAACTGTCAAAACATGAATAATCAAAAACGCTGTCCGGCTTGAATATCATGCTTTCATTGACAACCGTCTCGTAATTGGCCTCAAGATAGGCCTTGGCATTTATGGACTCCCAGATCGTCTCGGAGCAGGCAGTCTCCTGCGCGATCGCATTGGGCGCCGCCGCGAGCAGGGCTGCCAAAACAGGAAGCAAGGCTTTGCAAGTTATATCCGTAATCTTCAAAGTTCTAACAGGCCTCTAATATTGAACAACATTACACAGAGCTACAATTATAATACTATACCAGCCGGTGCTTCCGTAGCAAACTCGAAGCCATAAACAACAACTAATAAGGCGGAAGAATTGCGATCGGCTGGCGGCTGGCCAACCTGCCATTCTTGATCTATAAAGGCGACGTTTCAAGTTCTCGCGGTATTGCACTGATATAATTATGTTTTTGCTCATAAACTTTTCCGGATCAATCTAGTCTGTTAACCTTTTATTAGGGATGTGTTCTGGTAACTGGAGGGTCTTATGGCAGCAAAACTTGGTTCGCTGTACTTTAATGAACTGGACTTCAAGACGCCGCCAATCTTTATTGAGAACGAGAGCGTCTTCAAGCATAGAAAAGATATTTCAGCAGACAATATCATTATCAAAATAGCTGGAAGCGGCTTTCACACCATGCAGATCGGCTTGCGTAGAAATGTTGAGCGCCGGCTTTTCCTGACAATTTCCATGTATGACGATCAATTCCGCCTCGCCGATCGCAGGGATATTCCTATGGCTTCTCTTGTAACCAGCATGCAGGCAGGAGCGGACAAACTGGCCGAAACCATAGTTCCCGCGGTTCAGGAATGGCTTTGCGCAGATAACCCTGCATTTTATTATCTTCTGGTCTCCAGCATTGGCCGTTCCATAGAGGCATTGCAGGAGGAGGCGCGAACCAAGGTAAAGGATGGCAAGAAGCCGGCTAACCCCATGGCAAATCAGCAACACCGTATATACCACTCGCACCGGACGAAGACATCGGCGGCATGAATTTCTCCCTTGTAAAAACTTTCCCGCCTCTAAGGGACGAGAGGCGGGATTTTTTTGGCTGAATTCCTTGACTTTTAACAACTATCCCCATATAAAAGCGCTCATTCCCGAAAAGACCTCTCTTTTTTGAGAGGCACTGGCCGTGCGCCAGACCTGTATCCGGAATATCGGGACAATAACTGAAAAGGAAAATGACATGAGCGGAAGACGCGAAAACTCCAAATACAAGATTGACCGCCGCCTGGGTTGCAACCTCTGGGGCCGTCCGAAATCACCTTACAACCTGCGCCAGTCCGGGCCGGGCATGCATGGCGCCAGACGCGGCAAGCCTACCGACTACGGCACGCAGCTTATGGCCAAGCAAAAACTCAAAGGCTATTACGGCAACATCGGCGAACGCCAGTTCCGCCGCTACTATCACGAAGCCATCCGCCTTCGCGGCGACTCCGGCCAGAACCTGATTGGCCTCCTTGAGCGCCGTCTCGACATGGTCGTTTACCGCGCCAAGTTCGCTCCGACCGTTTTCGCCTCGCGCCAGATCGTTAACCACGGTCACATCCTCGTTAATGGCAAGCGGGTCAATATCCCTTCATACCTGGTCAATGAGGGCGACGTAATTGAACTTAAAGGCAAGTCGAAGGAAATGGCTCTGGTGATGGAATCCATTGTCTCCAGAGAGCGCGATTTCCCCGAATATATCCAGGTCGACGAAAAGAGTTTCAAGGCGACCTACCTTCGCACCCCCAAACTCGAAGACGTCCCTTACGCGACCTTTATGGAACCGAACCTGGTTATCGAGTTCTACAGCCGCTAATTTTTCGCCGTTACCGGGCTGCGGATTGCAAGAGCATCGCAGTTTTCGGCCCTGTAACGAGCTAAAAAGACTTGAAACCAGCCCCAATATGGTTTACATAATTGTCTGGCGGGCTGCTTAAAACCATCAAATACGCCATCGCGAGGCCCCAAAGCGGCTACGGCGATAGAAACGGGAGAAAGCCCGCGACTTCGCTGGAGTGCCGCCTTGGCCTTTGCCTCCTCGCAAAGAAAATCAGGGCATTTTAGCAGCTTGCATGAGCGGAGGGTTAAAATGCCATTTTTCAAATTTTTAAAAAATAATAAGGCCAAGGCTGTAAGTTATTCGGCATTGTTATCAACTCTTGCCGGTTCCTTGCTGTTATGGCCTGGGCCATTGCTGCTGGGCGTAATCTTCTCAACCGCAATGCACATAAGATATAAAAAGCGTTTAATTGAGTTCTGTCATAAATATTTAAAAGAATATAATCCTTCTCCAGAAGTATCGCCAAATCTGGTCAAGATTTTTAAAGAATTGTGTCAAGCAGCAGGTTTCACAACAGGGAATATTCCAATTTATGCTTATGAAATAGATGAATCTAAAAAAGGAGAAGATGATATTAAAGATTTGGAAAAGGCGATCACCGGCAGAGGAAGCGGCTATAGTGCTTCATCCGTAAAATCCGCCAGGCCAATCGTGATAATTTCTCGTCCTTTGCTTGAAATTATTGATGATGAGGAATTGAAAAGTACTCTTGCTCATGAGTTGGGGCATTTGGCCGCAAGATTAGATCGCTACGACGAAATATATGTACCTGATGGAATTAAATCCGGTGCCGTAATCGGCAGTATTATATCCGCTGTCACTTTGGGTATTGCAGGCGCAGACATATCGGGTATAGCCAAGATTCTGTCGGAAGCAAGCGTTATATGCCTGTCCACGAACCTTGCCGTGAGAAGCTTGCGAAGGAGCCGTGAATACGATGCTGACGCAAAAGTCGCAGAACTGGGCGCAAGCCCGCTTGGAATGATTACCACCTTAAGAAAACTTTCTTGTGAAGAATATGAAAGACGACGGGGCAGATTAAGCCAATTATGGGAAGGTATTACCTCGTGCCATCCACTTGTAGGCTCCCGTATTTCACATCTTGCGGGAATAGCACGGCAGCAGGGCTACAGCGAAGGTGAAATCAATCGTGCTGTGAACGCGCCGATAGATCCCTCGCTGTCTCCCGGAAGCTGGATTATTTAAAAAATCAGTGCTCGCCCGGAGGCGACTTTCTCCCCTGAAAAGCGGCAAGCATTCCGTGAAGCGTTCTTACCTCTTGCTCGGTAAGCTGTGCCCTTGAATATACATTGCGGATATTGCGCATCATCGCCGGACGCATATCGGGGTTGCGGAAGAAATAACTGTCTTCCAGATCCTTCTCAAGTCTGTCTAAAAACGCCTCGATCTCCACCTGCGTCGCCGGACGGCTGTCTCCTGTCCGCAGGCCCGCTTGCGGAATATCCTCCCGGCTCATCGCCCATTCATAAGCCACCACCAATACCGCCTGCGCCAGATTTAGCGACGAGAAATCCGGGTTCAGCGGAATATTGATAACCGCATGCGCCAGAGCGATATCGTCGTTCTCAAGCCCTGTGCGCTCCGCCCCGAAAAGTATGGCGGCCTTTTGTCCGCTGCGTATTCTCTCGCCGATTTCGGTGGCCGCGCTTCTCGCGGTATGAACCAGCTTCACCTGATCGCGCAGGCGGGCGGTGGTTGCGACCACGAAATGGCAGTCCGCCACCGCCTGCGCTGTAGTTTCGAATACCTGCGGCTCCGGCATTCTGGACAGGGCGCCCGAAGACATCGCCACCGCTTTCTCGCTCGGCCACCCGTCTCTGGGTCTGACCAGCCGCAAATCCCTCAGACCGCAGTTAAGCATGGCCCTCGCCGCCGCTCCGATGTTTTCCCCCATCTGCGGATCAACAAGAACTATCACTGGGTTTGCCTCGATACGGCGGAGATCATTCATCTTAAGGAACAGTATCTAATGGTTAAAGTTGGTCTGCAGACTAACAGAAGAAGGAGATTATCAAAATGCGAAACTATTATTTTTTTACAGCGGCCCTGATTTTAGGCCTGTCTTTCCCGGCCTTGCAGGTATCCGCCCAGCCGTCCGCCGAACGCCCGAGAGTGCAAACCAGATTCACCGGCGCCGAAGGCAACAATGTCGGCAGCGCTACCATTACCGAAACTGCGAACGGTGTGCTTATCAGAGCCAGTTTCAACAATCTTCCGCCCGGCGAACGTGCCATTCACTTTCATGAATCCGGCGATTGCGGGGAACCCGGCTCGTTCAAGGCCGCCGGGGAGCATTTGAATCCCGAAGGTCTGCCGCACGGCTATTTTCATGAAGATGGCCCGCACCCCGGCGACCTGCCGAACATCCATATATCCGAAAACGGACAGCTGGAAATTCAGGTCTATACAAACCTGGTAAGCCTGGAAGGCCGGGGCGGAAGGACGAACCTTCTGGATGAAAACGGTTCTTCGCTGGTTGTTCACTCCGATCCTGACGATTACTATTCTCAACAAAACGGTGAAAGCGGTGGCCGCATAGCCTGCGCGCCTTTAACCAGAGACATGCTGACGAGATAGTCGCAGCGTTAAAACCCTTGCCATCTTATGGAAAAAGTAATATATGTATCTGTCTGTAAAGGGCAGGTCAGATGGCAAGGGTATTCAAAGCAAAAGATACTTATAAACTGGAAGTTCCAAGAAAATTTACGGCAGAGCAACTCATATCCTCTGAAGATTTCCCTGTATTCTGTTCCGATGCTTCCCGTGAGGCTTTGCAGGCGAACGGGCTGGGGCAGGTGATAGAAAAAATCGGAAAGTGGTCTGGCATGCCGGTCATTCTAATCTCAAGATCTGATATCAAACTTGACAGCTGTATCCGGAAGATGACCATGGATAATCTTGGCGAATTGCTTCACTCATTAAACATTTTTATTAATGAAGTATGCCCTTTGCCTCAGAATAACCAGATAGCTATCTATGGAATTAGTATTGTAAATAGTATCCTGCGTGGAGATCTGGGGTCTGTCCGTGTCAATGAGGTGGGCCCTTACGGTCTGATAGCTTTGCCAGACTTCTCGATATCTCCGGCAGAGATTGTCTCCTTCGCAACCGGAATTTCCGAATCCGGCCTGAAGATTTCCGGACGTCTGGCCGAAGGCTTCAATTTATTCGGTTTGGCTCACGAAGCTCTTCATATCCGTCTCGATCATTCTCAGGAAATGATTGAAGAAGCCCCCACGTCAAGCTGGCAGTACGATAAAGCTCTGTTGCACAATGAGGCCGAAGCGGATCAGTGCGGAATATTATTAAAACATGAATCCCGCACCGGCGGCTTTTTCCCGGAAACAGAAAAGGCATTGTCTTTGGTGAAGGATTGGCGGGCGGTAACGGTTCTCCACCGGAACGACTCAGACGTCTATGCGACTTCCCCGTTCATGGAAGAACTCGAAAAGATCCCGGCTGCCGGTTATGCTCTTAATTCGCTGAAATCAATAAAATTAAAATTATCCAGGGGCCCTTGGCAAACCGGAAGTACTCCTGACCTCACCAGCAATGCTCTGACCGAACTTGAAGCCAAAGGCGCTTTTTCCAAAAATCCTCTCGAATCCATATATGTACGCCAATACCTGAAAGGCGTAGCCCGACTGCAAACTGGCTACGAACTGACCTGAAATGGCCCATCGCGCATCCTGATAGATCGATTCTCTAATGACTCTTCAGCCAGGTATCCAGAATTTCTGCCATTTTCCTTCGGTGTTCCGCTTTGGTAAACGGATGATCCGATCCGGGGAGGATATGCATTTCCTTGTCCTCTGAGGGCAATAGCGAATAGAGCGCCAGCTGGTGATCGACCGGGGTGGGGATATCCTCCGAACCGACCACCATCAGAACCGGCATGGCCAGAAGAGGCGCCCGCTCCAGCGCGTCATATCCTTCCATTCCGGCAAGCCACGAAAACGGCCTGCGCCCGCGCTTTCCCGACCCGTCCCAGGATTCTACTTCCATAAACCCCTTGCTCTTCCATTCCTCGAAAACGCCTTCCGGCAAATTCCTCTCGAACGCCTCGGCCAGCTTCCTGCCCGAAGTCACGGCGGAGCAGGGAAACAGCAGGGAGATATCTTCGGGATTTTCCTGCGCGTAGTGCAAAACCGTATACCCGCCAAGCGAATGGCCAGCGAGCGCGAAAGGCGCGGAAAACCATTCCTGTTCCCTGGCCCAATCGATTGCGTCGTAAAGATCGTGAAGATGCGTTTCAATGGTATTCCCCTCAAGATCCCCGTCGCTGGCGTTGAAGCTGTGGGTGGCATCCAGCGACAGGGTGGTAAAACCGTTGTCCTGAAAGGTTCTCGCCATGGCTCTGATATGCGGGGCGTCCATCGAACTGGAATAGCCATGCTGGATAATCGCCAGACCTCTCCGCTCCCCTGCAGGTTGCTCCAGCCTGAGATACATCGTCTGGCCCCGCCTGTTGGTGATTGGAACCTTGCCTGTTCGCATCATGCTTTCTTCACGCCGTTCTTCAGCAGCTTGTAAATATAGCTGTCTTTAAGCGCGTCGAAAGAGGCGTCGATGATATTCGTCGAAACTCCGATGGTATACCACTGGCTGTCCTTGTCCCGCTTGGAGGCGGACTCTATTAGCACTCTCGGCATGGCGGCCGAGGCATCCTGCGGCTTCAGGATCCGCACCCGGTAATCGACAAGGTGCATTTCCTTGAGTACCGGATAAACCGGCTCCAGAGCTTTTCTTAAGGCAAGGTCGATGGCGTTGACCGGCCCGTTGCCGTCGGCCACGGTATGAACCAGCTGATCGCCGATCCTGACCTTGACGCTGGCCTCGGACTCGGTGACCAGTTCTCCTCTGGCGTTAAAGCGCCTTTCGTCGGTGACCGAAAAGCGTTCGGTTATGAAATAATCCGGAACCTGCCCGAGAGTGCGTCTGGCCAGCACCTCGAACGAAGCTTCCGCGCCGTCATAGGCGTAACCTTCCGCCTCTCTTGTTTTGACGATATCCACGAGCTTTTTGACTAGAGGATCCTTCGGATCGACCTTGATGTTCAGTTCCTCAAGTCTTGCGATCATATTGGATTTCCCCGACTGGTCGGATACCAGGATCTTCCTCTGGTTACCGATAGTCTCGGGGGTCATGTGCTCGTAGCTGGCCGGATTTTTGAGTATCGCCGAAGCGTGCACGCCGCCCTTGTGGGCGAACGCCCTGTCGCCGACATAAGGCGCATGGGTCGCCGGCGCTCGGTTCATGATCTCGTCGAGCGAACGGCTCAGGTGGCGAAGTTTTTTCATATGCCCGCTATCGATGCCGACATCGTAACCCATTTTGAAGACCAGATTGGGGATCAGCGTAACAAGGTTGGCGTTGCCGCATCTCTCGCCCAGGCCGTTAAGCGTTCCCTGCACCATGCGGCACCCGGCCTTGACGGCGGCGAGGGAGTTCGCGACCGCGCATCCCGTGTCGTCATGGCAATGTATCCCGAGCTGCTCTCCGGGAATCACGCTCCTGACATCGTTGACAATCTCCGTCACCTCATGCGGCATGGTTCCGCCATTTGTGTCGCAGAGAACGATCCATCTCGCTCCGCCTTCATGCGCCGCCTTCAGGCATTGCAGGGCGTATTCCCGGTTGGCTTTGTATCCGTCGAAGAAATGCTCCGCATCGAACAGGGCTTCGCCCTTTTTCGCAGCGGCCTTCATCGTCTCGTTGATCAGTTCAAGATTTTCCTCGTTCCTGATGCCAAGGGCCACCTTGACATGGAAATCCCAGGTCTTCCCGAAAATACAGAAAGCCGCCGCGCCGGAATTCAGCACCGCGCTCAATGAAGGATCGTTCGCGGCGGAATGGCCGTGCTTCTTGGTCATGCCGAAAGCCGTGAACCTGCTCTTTTTCAGCCGGGGAGGGCAGGCGAAAAACTGGTCGTCGGTAGGGTTCGCCCCGGGCCATCCGCCCTCGATATAATCGATGCCGAACTCGTCGAGAGCTTTCGCTATCGCTTTCTTGTCGGTTACGGAAAAATCGACGCCCGCAGTCTGCGCGCCGTCGCGTAAGGTGGTGTCAAATAAATATATGCGCTCGCTCATAGAGCATAAAATGGAACAAGCTTTGTCCAAGTGCAAGCATTTCGCGCATTGATGTGCTATCTAACCGGCATCCTCGATGTTGCCGTAAGGTCTATCTCCGCCCAGCTTGCCGGAAAGAAAGTAAGCAGAAATGGTCTGAACCTGTAGCGGACGCGCATCTCGACGAAATTCACGCCTGAAACCACAGTATAGGACGGCCCCGTCATTACGACATCGTCGGCCGCTACCAGCATTTCCGACATGGATCTTAAAACTATCTCTTCCAGCTGTTGCACGGTAGTGTCTTCATGGGCGATGTTATATCTTGTGGCCTCCTCCACGGCGTATTGCAGCGCGTTTTGCGCCAGCAGCACCCGCCCAGCCTCAAAGATACCGAATAACAATGTAAAGAAAATCATCGCAACCAATGCGAATTCCACTGCGGTAGTGCCTTCTTTACCCGATATGTAAGCTGGAATGTTTTTTGTCATTGCACCTGATACCTGACCGATCCCTTCAAGTCTATAACATCGGGCAAGCCCGGGTAGGGAAAAATCGTTTTGTATTTCATGGACAGAACCACTTCTACGAACCTGCGCGTATAGCCGTCGCACCCACCGTCGCATGATGCGGCGACGCCGCCAGAACATTCGCATACGAAATCGGCGCTTGCCGTCACGTTGTTAAGAGCGCCGGTTTCCGCGTCCGCAAAGTCGGTCTGGGCAAGGACGCTTTGCTCTATGTCAGCCACATCCCCTCCGAGATAGACGAATTCGGCTGCCGCCCGGGCTGCGTTTTCCAGTTTCATCTGTGTATTGATGTAAAGACCGGCGTCCACCATTCCGATCAGCACCAGAAGAATGATGGGCGCTATCAGGGCAAACTCTGTCGCGGCCACGCCTGACGTATTTTTAGTATATTCTGACAAGCTCGCTCCTCGAATGGCAAAATTACATGATAAGCTTTACGGAATAGGTTCCGATATCCCTGACTCCCGTTCCTTCGCAGGCGTTGCCAAAAGCCGGGTTGCCGTGAAGGGTTATGGTCTTTGCGATCACCTTGGTGCAGACTTCCGGGTCGTTCCCGGAAGTGCTGTTGTTGCCGCCAAAAGAAATACCGCGGTTCGGAGTATAGATGACCCCGGTAATATTGATTTCGCTGGTTCCGGTGAATTTGTTCTGCTTGCTGCTGCTGTCTTCGGGAGCGTCCTGATAGATGACGATGCCCTCCCACGGTTCGCCTTCAGCCGGCGCAGTAAAGTCGATTTTCTTGCCGCCGCTGATGTTTATGTTGCCATATTCCCCGTTGCCACTGTTGGTCAGGATAAATGTCACTCCCTCCCCATACAGCGACCCTGCTCCGGACACGCTGAAATCGCCGCCGTCGATAACGTAAACGCCCGGCTCGAAGGTAATATTCACGTTCCCCGAAATATCAAGGCCGCCGCAATAAACGCCGGGCTTCAGAGTCTCGGACTGGCTGACCTTGACCGGCGATTTTGAATCGTTCTTGCTGCAACTGCTTTCCTGGTCGTTCTCTAGGTCCGCGTAAGGGTCTCTGGTTCTGCTTGCTTTCGTCTTCATGGTCGCGTAGTTGAATTTGGCGGCTCCGCCTTTGACCTTGTAACCGCCTGCGATCGACACGTCGCCGATATTGATATCCACCGCGCCGTTCAGTGACAGGGCGTCATCGGCGCCGGAGTTCATCGCCATGCCGCACCCGGCGGCGTTGATTTCCACCGCCCCGCTTGTGGTTATTGCTCCGCTGGCACTCTCGTCAAGGCTGAGCATGCAGAATCCGCCGCCTGAATCAATGACAGCGGAAGCGGCCGCATTAGCAACGAAGACATCATCTCTGAACAGTATTTGCGAAAAATAAACCCTGGCTTTTTGCCTTATGCGGGCGGTTACGATCGTGGCCCCGGAACTGTCGTCGATGACAAGATCCAGCACGTTACTGCCGCCATCGACAAAGCCATTGTTTCTGGCTTCCTTCATTCCGGCGAACTCGGCATAATCCCCATGACCGTTGGCTATCTCCCAGGCTGCCGCGACCACGGCCGCGTCGGCTGCCGTTTGCAGGCTGCGCTTGGTCATTACCCAGCTTCCGACATCGACGCCGATACCCGCAGCCCCAACGATAACCGGTAGCAGCCCCGCTGTAAGAGGCAGTATGGATCCCGCCTCGCTCTTGATATACCGCTTGATAAACGCGGAAAGTTCTAACCCCATAACCATTCTCCCTACTATATATTCTATGCAGGGACGAGTTAACGAATTTTTTACTTTAGATACAATTTGATATGGTTTAATAATAAATATTCTACATAACCAGCCTAACGTTATTAACCCCTATTTCTCTTACGCCGTAGCCTGTGCAGGCGTTGCCGAAAGAGGGGTTGCCGTGGAGGGTTATGGTTTTGGCGATAACCTTGGTGCAGGATTCCTTCTCGTTGCTCATAGTGCTGTTGTTGCCGCCGAAATCAAGGTCACGGTTTGGCGTATAGACAACCCCTGTGATATTCATTTCGCTCGATCCTGTGAGTTTGTTCTGCTTCCCGTTGGCGGGGGGAGCGTCCTGATAAAATACTATGCCCTCCCACGGCTCGCCCTCGGAGGGAGCGGTGAAGTCTATTCTGCTGTTGCCGACGATGTTGATGTTGCCGTAGATGCCATTGCCGCTGTTGGTCAGGATAAAGGTCACTCCCTCGCCGTAAAGAGATCCGAAGCTCGTAGCGCTGAAATCACCGCCGTCAATCACGTAAACGCCCGGCTCGAAAGTGATATCTCCGCCAGTGATGTCAAGCCCTCCGCAATAGACGCCGGGCGTTAACGTTGTGCTTTTCGTGATTTTCAAAGGCGATTTGGCCTGGCCCTTGGTGCAAAAGCTTTCTTCGGTATTTTCGATGTCCTGATAAGGGTTCTTGGTTCTTCCGGCCCGGGTTCTCATCTTTGCATAATTGAAATTGGCCGAGCCCCCTTTTACCTGATAACCTCCGACGATCGTCACTTCGCCAATATTAATATCTACTTTGCCGTTCAGGTACAGCGCGTCGTTCGCGCGCGAGTTAACGGCCATGCCGCATCCGGTGGCATTTATTTCAACCGAGCCGCTGGTTGTGATGGCGCCGCTTGCCTTCTCGTCAAGGCTTAGCATGCAATAATTGCCGCCGTCGTCGATAATCGCCGAGGCGGCAGCGTTGGCTACGAATACATCCTCTTTAAAAAGTATTCGTGAAAAATAAACTTCCGCCTTCTGCCTGATGCTGGCGGTTACGATAGTGGCCCCGGAACTGTTGTCGATAACCAGATTTAATGTATTGTTTCCGCCCGGATCAAAACCGTTCTTCTGCGCCTCTTTCAATGCGGAATACCGGGCATAATCCTCAAATCCGTTGGCTATCTCCATCGCGGCGGCTATCACCGCGGCATCGGCTGCCGTTTGCAGATTGCGCTTGGTCATAACCCAGCTTCCGGCATCGACGCCAATACCAGCGGCCCCTATGATTACCGGTAGAAGTCCCGCAGTAAGAGGCAGGATAGACCCGGCCTCGCTCTTGAAATACCGCTGTAAAAACTTCATGGCTAATACTCCTGACGCTATTTTATTTTAGCGGCAACCAAGTTAACGAGATTTTTACTTTAAATACAATTTGAAATGATTTTATTTCTACTTTTTATGATCCCTCTCCCGGCGGGAGAGGGATTTTGAGAAAGGGTATTTTATTTAAGATAAACTTACGCCAGTCTCTCGGTGGCTCTTGCCCGGCCTATCAGAGGCAGCAGGGAAGCGAGTTCCGGGCCGTGATCCATTCCTGTCAGGGCTTTGCGCAGCGGCATGAATAGATCCTTACCTTTGCGCCCGGTAGCCTGCCTGACGGATTCCGTCCACTGTTTCCAGGTGTTCTCGTCCCACGGCTCTTCCGGCAGCAGGTCTGCGGCGGCTGCGAGAAACTCCCCGTCCCCGACCGCAGGCTCGATAGGCCCTCTGGCCACGTTCCACCATTCGCGAACGTCTTCAAGCCGGACGATGTTGCTCCGCACCGCAAGCCAGAAATCCTCTGTAACTTCCGGCAAGCCGATATTGGCAAGACGTACCTTTACGATATCGAAATCCGCCTCATGCAGGATTTTGGCATTAAGGCGAAGCAATTCGTCGAAATCGAATTTAGGCGCTCCTTTTGAGAATTTGGTGATATCAAAACTTTCAACAATCTTTTGTATGTCTGTAAACGGCTCGATCGGATCGGCTGAGCCCAGCCTCGCCAGTAGGCTGACCAGCGCCATCGGCTCCAGTCCTTCCTCCTTGCGCAGATCCCGCACGCTCATCGCACCAAGTCTCTTCGAGAGCTTCCCGCCCTCGATATCGTTGATAAGCGGCAGGTGGGCGAACGCAGGCAGCTTCGCGCCAAGCGCCTTGAACATCTGGATATGCGCCGCCGTGTTCGATACGTGGTCTTCGCCGCGAACGATATGGGTCATGGCGTAGTCGAAGTCGTCGATAACCGAACAAAGGTGGTAGAGCGGCCTGCCGTCCTCGCGCAGTACCACGGGATCGGACATAGTGTCGCCCTGGAATTTGACCGGCCCCCGTACCAGGTCATCCCATTCGATAGGCTCATGAACAAGCTTGAAACGCCAGTGAGGCTGGCGGCCTTCTTTTTCGTATTTCGCTACCTGCTCGGCGGTCAGATTAAGCGCCGCCCGGTCGTAAATCGGCGGCAGCCCTCTGGAGAGCTGGGTTTTCCGTTTTAAAGAAAGCTCTTCCGGCGTCTCGTAACACGGGTAAAGATGGCCGCTTTCCTTGAGTTTCTCGACGACTTCCTCATATCTTCCGAAGCGATCCTTCTGCCGGGTCTTCTCGTCCCAGTCCATGCCCATCCACACTAGGCTTGATTCAATGACTTCTTCGTACTCCGCCTTGCTGCGCTCGGTGTCGGTATCGTCGATACGCAAGAGGAAATGCCCTCCCTGGCTCCTCGCGAACAGCCATGTGATAAGGGCGGTTCTGGCGTTGCCGACATGCAGATAGCCTGTTGGCGATGGAGCGAAACGTACGCGAACGGACATGATACTTGCTTTTCCTGTAGCTTTTCAAAGCCTAATTCCTTAGCAGATATGCCCGTTCAGTAAAAGTAATTTGATTATGGCAGCAATATTGCCTTGCAAAAATGAACTTCTGCTATTAGAACCCCGCGAATGGATTCTTTCATCTCATTCAAATCTGATTACTTCGAATTAGGACATCCCCGCCTCATCGAAGCCCTGGGAAAAGCCGCGATGGAGCAGAACAAGCCCTACGGCCATGACGTTTACTCCGAGAAGGCAGCCGGCCTTATCCGTGAACTGGCCGACAGCAGAAACGCCGACGTCCATCTTGTTTCCGGGGGAACCCAGACCAATCTGGTTTGCCTCTGCCATATCCTGAAGCCTTACGAGTCGGTCATCGCCTGCGACACCGCGCATATCTCGGTTTACGAAACCGGAGCGATCGAGGCCACCGGCCACAAGATAAACACCGTCGCCAATAGTTTCGGCAAGCTGACCGCTGGCGACATAGAGGGAATACTGGAGTCCCACGAATCCGAACATATGGTGCTGCCGAAGGTGGTCTTCATTTCGCAGTCGACGGAACTCGGCACGATCTACAGCAAGGCCGAACTGGCCGCCATATCCCGCTGCTGTCGTGAAAACGGGCTTTACCTCTATATCGACGGTGCGCGCCTTGGCAGCGCCCTGGTAGCCGCCGATTCCGATCTTTCCCTCGCCGATCTGGCCTCCCACGCCGACATGTTCTATATCGGCGGAACCAAGAACGGCTCGTTAATGGGCGAAGCTGTGGTTATCGTCAACGATAATCTGAAAGAAAATTTCCGTTTCACCCTGAAGCGCCGGGGCGCGATCCTGGCCAAAGGCGCCGCACATGGCATCCAGTTTTACGAATTCTTCAAGGACGGCCTTTACATGGATCTGGCCCGCCACGCCAACGCCATGGCATATCGCCTCGCCGACATGCTGAAACAGTCGGGCGCGACTTTTGCCGCTCCGCCGCAAACCAACATGATCTTCCCGATTTTGCCCATTAAGACCATCGAGCGTCTTGAAAAGGATTTCCTTTTCTACCGCCGCGCCAAGGTTACCGAAGACACGCAGGTGATCCGCCTTGTCACCTCCTGGGCCACTCCCGAGGAAAGCGTTGAAGCCTTCGGCCGGGCCCTGTAGATGTTTAATTCCTCCCTTCCGAGGGGGGAGGGTTTTTTACAGAGGGCGTGAAATATTGTTATTCACAAAATGATTGGTTATCGGATACCTGCGGTCGCGGCCAAAGGCGCGGGAGGTGATCTTTATCCCGGGAGGAGCTTGCCTGCGCTTGTACTCGGCAATATCAAGAAGCCTCCAGACAGTCCGCACCAGATCCTCCGAATGTCCTCTTGCGGCAATTGATTTGATATCCATGTCCTTTTCGATCAGGCAGGAGAGGATGTCGTCGAGCACATCATAAGGGGGCAGGCTGTCCTGATCGGTCTGACCTGGTTTCAACTCGGCGCTTGGCGCCCTTGTGATGACCCTCTCCGGAATTACCGCGCCTTGCCGGTTCCGCCAGTTGGCCAGTTCGTAAACCTGGGTTTTGTAAATATCCTTGAGCGGGTTGAATCCGCCGCACATATCGCCGTAGAGCGTGGCATATCCGGTAGCCATTTCAGATTTGTTGCCGGTGGAAACGACCATGTAGCCGCTGCTGTTTGACAGCGCCATAAGCATCATCCCCCGGCAGCGTGACTGCAGATTCTCATAAGTGATTTCCGGAACGGTTTCTCCAAGATGAGGCCCAAGCTCGTCTCCAAAAGCCCTGACCACATTGTCGATCGGTATAGTTTCGAGTCTGAAGTCAAAGGCGGAAGCCAGTTTTGCGGCATCGGCCATGCTGGCTTCAGACGTGTACGCTGAAGGCATCATCACGCATCGAACCTTGTCTGCTCCCAGCGCGTCACAAGCTATCGTGGCGCACAGCGCGCTGTCGATTCCTCCGGAAAGTCCTATCAGCACCCCGGGAAACCCGTTCTTGCGCACATAGTCGCCAAGGCCAAGAACAAGAGCCCTGTAAATGGCCTCGGTATTCGGCAGGTTGGGGATGATCTTGCCGGGGCCGAAAGTCCAGCTCCCCTCTTCCTGACGGACAAGCGACCACTGCCCGGTCTCTTCCTCGAACTCCTTAAGCGAAAGGACAATGTCGCCACTGGCGTCAATTGCAAATGAAGCCCCGTCGAAAACCAGCTCGTCCTGCCCGCCAACCTGATTTATATAAAGAAGGGGCAGGGCAGTCTCTCTTGTTCTCGCTCTGGCCACATCCAGCCGGGTAATGCTTTTCGTTCCCTCATATGGCGAGCTGTTGGTAACCAGCAGCAGATCGGCGCCGTTTTCCCTGAGGCTTGCGGCAGGCTCCGGATACCACATGTCTTCGCATATCATTATCCCGAGCTTGCAGCCGCGAAACTCGACAGGCAAAGGCAGCGGCCCGGAAGCAAATACCCGCAATTCGTCAAAAACCCCGTAATTGGGAAGATAATGCTTGGTAACTATATTCCTGATGCGTCCCCCTTCGATCAGCAGGGCGGCATTGTAAACCCTGCCTTCTGATTTCCATGGGGTCGGCAGCAGAATAGCTTTTCTGCTGCCCGTGGTGGTCTTGACAAGTTTTTCGACATGCTGGCCGATTTGCTCGATAAAAAAAGGTTTCAGCACGAGATCTTCCGGCGGATATCCGCAAGTGACCATCTCCGGAAACACAACCAGATCGGTGTCCTCGGGGCAATCCTCCCATATTTTGCGAATAAGACGAAGATTGCCTCCGAGGTCGCCTACTATGGGGTTGACCTGGGCCGGTACGACTTTGAGCATCAAAACCTTCCAGCTTACTCGGCCGCGGCCGCGCAAGTTGCCGTAGAGCAATTCCGGCCTCGTAACGCCCGCAGCTCTTCAGAGAGCAGAAATGCAAGTTCCAGAGATTGATTTGCATTAAGGCGCGGGTCGCATGCCGTGTGATAGCGCTCCGCCAGATCGTTATCGGAAATCTTCTCTGCGCCGCCGATGCATTCGGTGACATTTTGCCCTGTGAGCTCAAAATGCACGCCGCCGGCATATGTTCCTGCCTCGGCATGAGCTTCAAAGAAACCTTTGACTTCAGCAAGTACATGCTCGAAGTTACGGGTCTTGTATCCTGATGAAGCCTTGATGGTGTTGCCGTGCATCGGATCGCACGACCATACCACGTTGCGCCCTTCGTCTCTGACCGCCTTAAGCAGGGGAGGCAGCGCCTTCCTTACTTTCTCATGCCCCATGCGGGTTATCAGGGTAAGTCTTCCAGGCTCGTTTTCCGGGTTCAGCACGTCTACAAGACGCAGCAGACCGTCCGCCGTAAGTTCCGGCTGGATTTTCAGGCCAAGAGGATTCTTGACGCCGCGGACGAATTCCACTTGCGCATGATCGTCCTGATTGGTTCTTGCCCCGATCCACAGCAGATGCGCCGAAGTGTCGTACCAGTCGCCCGTAGTGCTGTCTACGCGGGTCATCGCCTCCTCATAGGGAAGAAGCAGGGCTTCGTGAGAAGTATAGAAATCAGTCTCGCGGAGAGTCGGAACGGTTTCGCTGGTAACGCCGCATGCCGCCATGAAGGAAAGCGCCTCGTCGATTCTTCTCGCGAGATCGTCGTAACGCTCGCCAAGCGGGCTGTCCTTTACGAAATCGAGGTTCCAGCGGTGCACCCGGTTAAGATCGGCATATCCACCCTTGGTGAACGCGCGAAGCAGGTTCAGGGTCGCTGCCGCTTGGTTGTAGGATTGAATCATACGGTGTGGATCAGGCCTGCGGCTCTCGCTGCTGAATTCCAGGGAGTTGATGATATCACCCCTGTAGCTTGGCAGTTTGGTTTCTCCCTTGGTTTCGAAATCGTCCGAGCGCGGCTTGGCGAACTGCCCGGCCATCCGCCCGACCTTGACGACCGGAACCGATCCGGCAAAGGTCAGAACGACGGACATCTGAAGAATTACGCGCAAGGTGTCGCGGATCTTGTTGGCGCTGAACTCCCCGAAACTTTCCGCGCAGTCGCCACCCTGTAACAGAAAAGCCTTGCCCTGGGACACATCGGCAAGCTGTCCTTTAAGGTTTCTCGCTTCACCCGCAAAAACCAGAGGCGGCATCTGGGAAAGAACCTTCTCAACCTCGGCCAGCGCCTTTTTATCCTCATAAACAGGAAGCTGCTTAACCGGTTTACTCCGCCAACTGTCGGGTTTCCACTCGCGCGTCATTAAAAATCTCCAATATAAGGGTAGAACTAAGCCAACAATTAGGTAATAGTTGAATTAATTGCAAGCTTGATTAATTCACATTCCTACTTTTCGTAATGTCAGATAACACTTTCCGCTGGAAAAAAAGCCTTTCGGACATCCGGGAAATCGTCGGCGGTATGGAAGCCGGTGCCTTTAAAAATCATGATATCGGGGATGTCGCTTCGGTTCTTGATGCGTGCCTGGGGCGTTTTGAATCTGACTTTTCCCTCGCAAGGAAGAAGCTCGCAAGGCTGCTGGCATTTGATGAATTTGAAAAAGACAAAGGGCGCTATGTCGCCGCTCTTAGGAATACTCTGGCCGACTGGCAGTCGGGGCATGCAGCGCCCGCGATTCCCGCTGTTATTTCGGCATGGTACGACCTGCGGGGAGTAGACCCCGTTTCCGCCGCTCACGCGCCGCTGGTCGGAGCCTCCCTGGCAGCCGGCCTGCTTGCGGAAATCCCCGTTCCTGCTTCGGAGTGCAAGGGTTATCATGAAAAGGCTCATTTTCGTGAAGTCGTTCTGCTGAACATGGTTTCTCTGTCGGGCGAGGAATATCTTTCCGGGCATAACTTTCCTCTGGAAATCGCGGCAAAGCAGGTTATCGTTGCCGCCGCCCATGATATTTTCCATACCGGCAAGGACAATACCACCCCGCAGGGCTATGTTCGCTATTATCTTGAGCAGCGTTCCTTCGATGCCTTGCTGCCCTATTTGCGTCATTTCAAATTGAACGAACAGGATATCCAGGATATCCATGTGGGCATTCTGGTCACCGAAATCATGAAAGGCGCAGATCGCAAATACTCGGCCCACCAGTTTTTGCGTCAGGCTTTCAGATACCATTTCCACGGAGCGAAACGGCCCGACCTGCCGCCAGAGCTGGAGCTTCTGCTTGATGATAGCGGAAGTGCATCCGGGGACAGGGGCAGGGATCTGACCAGAATTTGTATCAGAATGCAGGAATCCGATACCGTTGCCTCGGCTCTCGATCAGGACAGCTTCAACTTCCGATTCCTCCAGCTGCATGCGGAAAATCCTGAAAAATACCCTTCCTCCCCCGAATCTGGTAGTTTTACTAACTTCGTAAAATATATTTTCACAAGCGGCAGGAAGGACGCGGACGAGAATCCGGAATTTCTTGCGCCTTTTTACAGGGCATGGTTTCAGGAGCGTCTGAATAAAGTTCTGGGCAGTGCTGCAAGCGAAGAAAAGTGAGCCTTGCACCGATGGATATGGATACCATTAACGACATTATTTTTGTCACCATCCTGTTTCCGCCAGTAATATTCACCGTCCTTTTGATCCATGAACTCGGACATTTCTGGGCAGCACGATTTTTTAACGTGCGCATAGACCACTTCTCAATCGGCTTGGGCCGCGAATTATGGAGTTTCGAGGACAAAAGAAAAACAAGATGGATATTCAGACTTTTTCCGTTAAGCGGCCATGTGCATTTCGCCGGAACCGGCAATAATACATATTCCGGCAGGCCGGACGGCAGGCTGCTATCGGAATCGCCATGGCATGTCCGTATGCTGGTAACCGCGGCTGGCCCGGCAATCAATGTCGTAACACCTTTTTTTCTTCTGGCTTTTGCCATTAACCTCACCGGACTGCCGGTAGTCCGGCCCCTGATTACCGGTGTGGAGATAAACGAAGTCGCCTATCACGCCGGAATCAGGCCGGGCGACAAAATATTAAAGCTCGATGGCAGGGAGGTCAGGGCTTACGAGGAAATACAAGAAGCTACAAAACCTTTGCCTCCGCAGCCTATCAGCCTGCTCGTTGAAAGGGATGGCAACCTGCTAACATATGAAATGACGCCTTCCGTAATTTCATATGTTAGCAAGAAAGGACTGAAGAAAGAGCATGGCCGCATTGGCGTAATGGTTCATCATCGTCCTTACAAATTTAAAGCCCTCGAAAGTGTCGATGGTGTTGAAGTCAAGGACGATCCGGAACAGGCAAGGCAGCTTCTTCTCGATCGCCTGGACGGCTATGCAATTCTCGGCATGAACTCCGTAGACGGCAAACGCCATGATTATCTGGTTGAACTTTATTCTTCGGTAAATAAGGGGTTGGAAGATCCTCGTAATAAATACTATCAGTCCTTTTTCGCCGGGCCTCTATCCGATAACGAGTACCTGCGTCTCTCCTTCACTGAAGCACTCGCTGCTGCTATAGATATTCACATCCGTATAACAAGTAACATTTTTAAATTACCCTTGCAGTTATTGCCGGTAGATTCCGGAGAGTTTGCCCCTAAAGCTCTGGTATCCGTCGACAGCTCGGTATTTAAGTACCTGGCGTACCGATTTTTCTACATGGCTTCTCTGATTTCGGTATTCATAGCTTTTATTAATCTTGTCCCGTTGCCCGGTCTTGACGGCAGCAAGATCGTTATGGGCATTGCAGAGCTGGCGATCGGCAGGAAGGAAGCGGAAAGTAAGCGGGCATCCATTCTGTTCTGGACGCTGATAACCCTCTATCTGTCAGTTCTGGTAATCAATATCCCCAATCTTTCCGTTTTCCTTGGCAAAAAAGTCGAGCACGCCGGCGAATTCTTTAAAGGAAGCGATTTGTAATTATCGGAACTATTCAACCAGCGGAACAGGTTTGCTAATAGTAATATCTCCGTTATCAGTAAAAGGCGACGTTTCAGTGCTGTTTGAAAAACAATCAAGCGAAATAAAAAGACTTGAGACTCTGGCGGACTGGCTTGATACGAAATTCAGACTTCCGGGAACCCAATTCCGCTTCGGCATTGATGCAATTATCGGTCTTTTTCCGTTCTTCGGGGATTCGATAACTGCGTTGACTACCGTTTATCTTCTGGGTATTGCTTCGCAACTGGGAGTTCCCGGACGTATATTGATACAGATTGCGTTGAACGGGATCATCGACTGGCTGGCAGGGTCTGTTCCGCTATTTGGCGATCTGTTTGATTTCGGCTTCAAGGCCAACCGCCGCAACGTCGATCTGATCCGCAGATATCTTGTCGGACGCCCGAACGACGAAACGATAGAAGGCGAAGTTATCGACAAGAAGATTTCATAACTAAAAGGAGAGAAAATGAAAAAACTAACCTGGATGGCCCTGATTCTTCTGTCAGCCTGCGCCTGTCCCCGGACTGAAAGCTACGAAGACGTTCCTTACGATATGGAGAGGACGGCGGGTACAGGCATGATAGACAGAGGTTGCCTGCAAAGAGCATTGCCAGACTTCCGTTAATAGGAACCGCATATTTCCCCTCAGGTTTGTTCTGTGATGCAAAGCTTACCTCTGGGGAAATATCATGCGATTATTGCCAGTTATTATTATTTGTTGCCTGACTGCGGCATGCGCTGAAGTTACTGCGCCCGCGCCTCTGCGTCAGAGCGGCGACGTGCGGCAGCCAACCGCCAGAGTTCTGGCTAGCCGGTACCAGCCAGTAGCAGCGGGGATACCGGCGGAGCAGGCAGGAGTGCCCGCCGCCTACTTGCCGCCCCCTGGTTTCTGCCGTGTCTGGTACCCTGAGCGACTGCCTGAACGCCAGCCGGATTCCAGCACATGCGATGTCCAAATTCCACCGGGAGCGATCCTGATACGCCGATGATGACCGTTACGTAATCTATTGACTTTATAGGGTTATCATGTAATTTCTAATGTCGTGTTTACTTTTGAGGAGAGAGTTTTTCATGGCTACCGGTACAGTAAAGTGGTTCAACACACAAAAAGGTTACGGTTTTATTCAGCCCGACGGCGGCGGAAATGACATTTTCGTACATATCAGCGCTGTTGAAAAAGCTGGGATGCGCTCACTGGCAGAAGGCCAGAGGGTCAGCTATGAGGAACAACACGATCCAAAACGTAACAAGATCTATGCAATAAACCTCAAGGAAGCGGCGTAGTTCTTTTTGGCTTCAGATTGCTACTGATCAACTGAAGCCGGTCGTCTTCTCCGGCCATTCGCAAATATCAGCTATCGGGCACTGCGGGCAGACAGGTTTGCGCGCGGTGCAGATGTACCTGCCATGCAATATCAGCCAGTGATGAGCGTGTTGCAGGAATTCATCCGGCACGACCTTCTCAAGTACAGCCTCGACCTTCTCAGGCGTAGTCGCATGCGCAAGGCCGGTTCGGTTGGATACCCGGAATATATGAGTGTCGACGGCGATGGTTCTCTGGCCGAACGCCACATTGAGCACGACGTTGGCGCTCTTGCGCCCGACGCCCGGAAGCTTGATCAGATCGTCCCGGCTTTGCGGTATCTGCCCGCCATAAACTTCAACCAGAATCTTAGAAAGAGCCATTATATTTTTGGCTTTGCTATTAAAAAGACCGATGGTCTTTATATGTTCCTTCAGCCCTTCCTCACCAAGATCAAGCATGTCCTGCGGGGTGGATACCCTGGCGAACAGAGCCCTTGTTGCTTTATTAACCCCCCTGTCAGTGGCCTGTGCGGAAAGAACCACCGCAATTAAAAGGGTATATGGGTTGGTGTATTCCAGTTCGGTAGCAGGCGCAGGATTGGCCTCCCGGAAGCGGCGAAAAAACTCGTAAATATTTTCGTCGTTCATACAAGAGACCCAACCTGAAAACCTGACTAAAGTGATTCCTGATCAGGAAAACACCGGACTGAGGGTTTCCTTTGACCGTAAAATCCTCAAGGTCGCTTCCGAGGCAATAAGTTCGGGAGTATTATCTGTGTTTGACCATACTGTAAATGATATATTCTGGCCATCGATATCGCCTGACACACGGTATGTCCACTTCTCAACCATTTCGGCCCGAAGCACTCCGGTATCCTCATTGCCCAAAGTAAAAGCATGCTGATTAGTTTGCAGGCCTTCTTTAGCAGTTTTCCGAAAGATACTGTACAATTCTTCGCCGTTTTGTGATTTTAACAACTCAGCGTTACTGGTTTCATGATTATTGCCCATTTCCAAATTCCTCTGCCTGTTTATGTGAAAAAAAATAGCATTATTGCTACCATGTCAAGTAGCTAGTTTTTTAATATTGTCATTAATCAATATGATATAGCCCGCAGAGGTGTCTTATGAATCTAACTACCCCGGATCTAATATATGCAAAACCTGATGATGTCAGGCGTAAAGGCGGGGGATTACAGATAGCCTGCGGCTGGCAAGAGACTTCGCTTGGAGAAATGTTGCTGGCGCGGACATCCTCCGGTATTTGCTGGCTCGGTTTTGCCAATGACGAGGGCAGGGCGAAGGCGGAGGAACTGATGCGCCTGCGCTGGCCCAAGGCCACTTTTGTCGAAAACGAAGGATCCGCTTGTGAAACCGCGAACACCGTAATGGATTTCTGGAAAGGCCGCGCCCGTCTGCCGTTCAGTCTCCATTTATTTGGAACGGCTTTCCAGTACAGGGTTTGGCAGGCCATGCTCCGGATCCCTTTTGGCCGGACGACAAGTTACAGGGAAATCGCTTCAGGAATTGGCGCCCCCAAAGCCTGCAGGGCTGTCGGCGCGGCAGTGGGTGCAAACCCCGTATCCCTGATCATCCCTTGCCACCGGGTTCTTCCTTCTTCGGGCGAGACAGGAAATTACCTGTGGGGAGTTGCGCTTAAGAAAAAACTTCTGGAAAAGGAACGGGCAAGCCTATAGCCCCAGAACATCCCGCATGCTGTACAGTCCCGGCGGCTGGTCTGAGGCCCATAAGGCTGCGCGTATGGCGCCTTTGGCAAATAGGGTGCGGTTATGCGCCTTGTGCCCTAACTCAAGCCGCTCGGCCTCGCCAAAGAAGGTAACTGTATGCTCGCCGACGACATCACCGCCGCGCGCGACGGCAAAACCGATTTTGCCGCTCGTCCTCTCTCCAGTCTTGCCGTGCCTTGAATACTCGGCGACATCATCGAACTCATCTCCTCTGCCTTTGGCTGCCGCCTTGCCCAGAGCCAGTGCCGTCCCGGAAGGTGCATCTGCCTTGTGCTTGTGATGAGCTTCGAATATTTCCAGATCCCATTCATGTCCAAGTCTGGCCGCTGCCTGCTCGACAAGCGCAAGTAACAGGTTAACGCCGATACTCATGTTGGGAGCGTAGACCAGCGGGGCCTCTCTCGCGGCATCGCGCAATTCCTGCTCGTCTCCGGGCGCAAGCCCGGTCGTTCCTATGACATAAGCCTTACGGTGTTTCGCGGCCAGCCATGCGTGCTTGCGGGATGCTTCGGGCGAAGTGAAATCGATAACTACATCTGAAATAGAGAATAGTTCATCCGGATTTGTTGATATAACCGCGCCGCATTCACCCATATTAAGATGAGTGCCGATGTCTTCGCCCTCACCGGGAAAGCCTGCCTTGATCACTCCACCCGAAAGACGAACCGAAAGTCCGTTCCGAAGCGTCAATATTTCCCGGCATACCAGCGAGCCTACACGCCCGGTGCAACCGGCAACGCCGATATTGACAATATTATGACCAGCCATATCCAAATCCGTCGCTTTATTAACCATGCGACCAGCATAGTTCCTTTTTTAAAGCCAGTAAAAAAAAACTTCGAAGTGTTGGAGGATAAAGTCTCCGGGGGTATGGCAATCTGAAATCGTGAAAGTGGCAAATCCGCTAAGACACCTTGGGAATTTTTCTTTCTTTGAAAAAATCCTAAGGTGCCTGAGCGATATTAGCTCTTACATTTCAAATGGTTTAGCTTGAAGCTTAGCAGCCTTGTGAGCTTCTGGAGAGCCATCGCTTGCCAGAAAGGCGGCATCAGTAGCTTCTTCTTCTGTAAGCTCGCGGTCTTTGGGGCCAAACATTTTTTCCATCGCTCCCGCGGCAACCAACATTATGGTGCTAAGTCTTCCTGTTATCGTATCCATTATTATTCTCCATAATTATTAAACATAATATGGATATTCTTTGTTTATCGATTTGTCAATCCAATTTATTATTCTTTAAGATCGTCCCACAAGTCTTTGACCTTGGAGAAGAATCCCGAAGATGCCGGACTGTGCTTGCTGGCGGCGTTTCCGCCCAGGGTTGCGTCAAGCTGCTTAAGCAGGTCTATCTGTTTGCGGGAGAGATTGACCGGGGTTTCTACCTGAACCTCTATATACATGTCGCCCCTGGCGTCAGAACGCAGGGTACTCATGCCCTTGCTTCGAAGCCGGAATTGCTGGCCGCTTTGAGTTCCTGACGGAACCTTGACTTTAGTTCGCTGCCCCTCGATGGTAGGCACCTCGACTTCACCGCCGAGCGCCGCAGTTGTCATCGGGATCGGAACGCGGCAATGAAGGTTCGCGCCTTCACGCTGGAAAAATTTATGTGGCCGTATGGCAAGCAGTACATACAGATCGCCGCTTGGCCCGCCGCGCAATCCCGCTTCGCCTTCTCCTGCAAGCCTTATACGCCGACCCGTGTCGACCCCCGGTGGAATCTTGACTTTAAGGGTCTTTTCCTTCCTGACCCTGCCGGCCCCCCCGCACTTTTTGCAGGGATCGCGAATTATCGATCCCTGACCCTGACAGGTCGCGCAGGTTCGCTCGATAGTAAAAAAACCCTGCTGCATGCGAACCCGTCCGGAACCTCCGCAGGCAGGGCACGCCTCGGAACCGGTTCCCGGCTCGCCACCTTTGCCATCACAGCGGTCGCAGATTTCGTTGGAGGGCAGGGTGATGGTTGCCTCCCTCCCGCGGAAGGCATCCTCAAGAGAAATTTCATAAGTGTACTGGACATCGGAACCGCGAACCGGGCCGGTGCCTGCGCGCCTTCCTCCGCCCCGTGCCTGCCCCATAAAATCCCCGAACATGTCCTCGAAGATATCGGAGAACGCACCGCCGAAGCCGGGCCCGAAATCGGAAGGATTGAATCCGCCGCTCCCGGCTCTTGCGCCGCCCATGCTTCCGTCGAAAGCCGAATGTCCGAACCGGTCGTAAGCCGCTCGTTTCTGCTCGTCTTTCAGTACGTCATAGGCCTGATTTACTTCCTTGAGTTTCTCTTCGGCATCAGGATCTTTGTTTCTGTCCGGATGATATTTCATCGCAAGTTTGCGATAGGCTTTTTTCAGTTCCTCGGCAGGGGCGTTTTTCTGTACGCCCAGGACTTCATAAAAATCCTTTGGCATTAATCTATGCCCCCCGGTCGCTGGTATCGGCGAAAGGCCATAGAATCTCCTTTAGATAAGATCTTATGCCGCCAATAAAACTCTGCCCGCTGTTGTCGTTGGACACCGAAGGCTTAAGCCGCTGGCGAAGCAGTGCGTTGTAACGCTTGCGCCGACGAGAATTTCTGATCAGGTTATAGGCTTCATTGAGCATGCGTATCTGCATTTCCGCTCTTTTGCGGTCTTTGGGATTTCTGTCGGGATGATATTTCATCGCCATCCGGTAATAGGCGCGCTTTATTTCCGCTTCGCTAGCCCGGGGCGAAACCTGTAGTATCTGGTAGCAGTTTTGCTTGTATCTGATCTCGTCCATCGCCGAAACATTCCTGAATTCTTCTACAGGCCCGCCTGCCCAGACAGGCGCAAATAGCTGTTATAAAGGGTTTCCGCTCAGTATGCCAGTTATTATCAGCCCACGGGAAAACGCCGGCGTCAAGACCGGCGTTTTCCTTGAGCCAATATTATTTCTTGTCTTCGTCATCAACCTCGGAGAAATCGGCGTCAACAACGTCATCCGCACTGCTGCCAGCTGCGGCGTCGCTGTCATATTCGGGCCCGCCTGCGCCAGCTTCCTGCGATGCGCGGTAAGCCATTTCACCGATCTTCATGGACGCCTGCATCAAAGCATTGGTTTTTTCCCTTATTGCTTCCGTGTCTTCTCCGTCAATAGCGGTTTTAAGATCAGCGATAGCTTTGGTGACATTGTCCTTTTCGGAGGCAGGAACTTTGTCCCCAAGATCTGCCATGCTTTTCTCGGTCTGGTGGATCAGGGACTCTGCCTGGTTCCGGGCTTCAACCGTTTCACGCTTTTTCTTGTCTTCATCGGCATGAGACTCGGCATCCCTGACCATCTTTTCGATATCCGCGTCAGAAAGTCCGCCCGAGGCCTGGATGCGTATTGCCTGCTCCTTGCCGGTAGCCTTGTCCTTGGCGGTGACATGGACAATGCCATTGGCGTCGATGTCGAAAGTCACCTCGATCTGCGGCACGCCGCGCGGAGCGGAAGGGATGCCGACAAGGTCGAACTGGCCGAGCAATTTATTATCCGCCGCCATTTCCCGCTCGCCCTGGAATACGCGAATTGTAACGGCGCTCTGGTTGTCCTCGGCCGTTGAGAAGGTTTGCGATTTCTTGGTCGGGATCGTGGTGTTGCGGTCGATAAGCCGCGTAAATACCCCGCCGAGCGTCTCGATGCCAAGCGAAAGCGGGGTGACGTCGAGCAGGAGAACATCCTTGACGTCGCCGCGTAAGACCCCGCCCTGTATCGCCGCGCCATCTGCGACGACTTCGTCGGGGTTGACGCCCTTGTGAGGCTCCTTGCCAAAGAAGGTTTTAACGGTTTCGATTACCTTTGGCATCCGGGTCATGCCCCCGACGAGAACGATATCGTCGATCTCCGAAGCCTTGACGCCTGCATCCTTCAGTGCCGCCTTGCAAGGCTCTATGGTTTTCCTGATAAGGTCATCCACAAGGCTTTCAAGTTTCGCTCTTGAGAGCTTGATGTTCATGTGCAGCGGAATGCTGGTTCCGCCTTCCATGCGGGCGGTGATGAACGGAATGTTGATTTCGGTGGCTTGAGAACTTGAAAGCTCTATTTTGGCTTTCTCCGCATGCTCCTTGAGGCGTTGCAGCGCCATGCGATCCTTGCGCAGGTCGATCGCATGCTCTTTCTTGAATTCGTCCGCCAGATAGTCGATGATCCGGGTGTCGAAATCTTCTCCGCCAAGGAATGTGTCGCCATTGGTGGCTTTGACTTCGAATACGCCGTCCCCGATCTCGAGGATTGAAATGTCGAACGTTCCCCCGCCAAGGTCGTAAACCGCGATAATGCCGGTTTTCCTTTTGTCGAGGCCATAGGCCAGCGCCGCCGCCGTAGGCTCGTTGATAATCCGCAAAACCTCAAGGCCGGCGATCCTGCCTGCGTCCTTTGTCGCCTGACGCTGTGCGTCGTTGAAATAAGCGGGAACGGTTATTACGGCCTTCTCTACTTTTTCGCCAAGAAACGCTTCAGCAGTTTCTTTCATCTTTTGTAGAACCATCGCCGAAATCTGCGAAGGGGCGAGTTTCTCGCCGTTGGCTTCGATCCAGGCATCGCCGTTTTCACCCTCGATTATCTTGAAAGGGGCGGTTTTCTTCATTTCCTGGACTTCGCGATCCTTGTAACGGCGTCCGATCAGACGCTTGATACCGTAAAGCGTGGCTTCCGGATTGGTCACCGCCTGTCTTTTCGCAGGCTGCCCGACAAGCCTTTCCCCGTCCTTGCTGAAAGCCACCATCGAAGGCGTGGTGCGTGCGCCCTCGGAATTTTCTATTACCCTCGGCTCCTTGCCTTCCATTACGGCAACGCAGGAATTGGTCGTACCAAGGTCAATACCGATAACTTTACTCATTTTTTTCTCCTCTATGGCAAATACGAGCCTCAGCCCACAATTGGCGCTGGGGCGATTCCCTTTTGTCATCAGTACTTAACCCCGATGACGGATAAAAATATAACATATAGCTTCCGATTTGCCAGTACGAAGACAAACCGAAGATCAGAAAGTTATACTCATGTAAACCGAAATTTGAAGCGATAATTTCAGGGGCTGACTTTGGCAATCCTGCTTTTGAGATCGCTACAGAACTTTTCCATGACCTTCCGGTTATTATCGAGGAAAAAGCCTGCCGAAAGGTTAAGGCCGTTACGCCTGAAATAAATCTTTAATATCGGAAAACCGAAAAGCCATTTCCCGGCATGCCAATTTCCAATGCATGTATCTTCTATCTCTTCCCACTTGATGCGCAAAGGTTTCCGTGTAAGTAAACGGTGAAAATTAATCCCGCCGGCATCAAGCCAGAAGCTTCCGTTGCCGCGGGCCAGCATCCCGTCTTTCATATACCTCTTGAACCATTTGTTATCTATCTCAGTACCGAGATAATTACCCTTCTTTTTCTGTTGTCCGTCCATCCTGTAACCTCTCGCCGGTTCAAATAAAACATTCCTGCCAGCCATAATTCTGATTGAGCAATCATCCCTTAAACCTTAATATCACATTTTAAAAAATTTTTTGAAACGTAATGACTGTCCTCGATATCCTGATCAAATATTATCCGGCTTTTCTGAACGGGCTGGCCGTAACGTTGCAGTTATGCGCGATTATCTGGGGTTGCGGACTTGTTTTTGGCGGCGCTCTGGGGTTGGCAGGAGCGAAGTTCAAATGGTGGGTTGGCCTGCCTTCGCGGGGCATCTCGTTCCTGCTTGGTGGCATCCCGCTGCTGGTGTTTTTGTTCTGGCTGCACTATCCGGCGCAGGCCATGTTCAATGTGGTTATAGACCCGTTCTACACGGCGGCCTTCACCTTCACTGTTGTTAATTTGTTCGGGGTCGCCGACATAGTGCGCGGGGCCCTGGCAGATTTTCCAAAGCAGTATCTGACTGCGGCCAGAGTAACGGGCCTTACAAAACGCCAGACCATATTCCGCATCCAGCTGCCTCTGATACTGCGCCAGATCATTCCGAGCCTCCTGATACTTCAGGTAACCATGTTGCATATAACTCTTTTTTCCTCGCTGATCTCGGTGGAGGAAATTTTCCGTATCGCCCAGAGGATAAACGCCCAGATATACCGCCCGGTCGAAATCTATACCGCGCTGGGGGTCTTTTTTCTTGCAGTCTCGCTGCCGATCAACGGCCTGGCGCTGTGGCTCAGGGCACGGTTCACAAGAGACACCTCGGAGCAATGATAATGGTACGCTTGTTGTACATCCTCACGCTATGCGCCTTTCCTGTCATGCTGCTGGCTTCTTTGACTGCAAGCGCATCAGGAAAAGAAACCGCTTATGAGCGCATAATGCGCACCAAAGAAATAAGATGCGGTTACTGGTCGTACGAACCCTTCATAAGTGTGGACGCCGCATCGGGTAAAGTTGGCGGAATAGTCTACGACTACCTGAATGAGGTCGCGGGGCGTTCCGGCTTTGAAATCGACTGGGCGGGAGAGGTCAATTTCGACCAGATAGTCTCTTCACTCGAATCCGGCAGGTATGACGCTTTCTGCCTTCCGGCGACGCCCGGCCCCGAGTTCGAAAAGGTTCTGGATTTCCCGGCCAGAATGGGCGCTCTCCCATACTACCTGTATGTCAGAGCAGGCAGCGATCCTGACGAAGATCAGTTGAAGTCGGCAAAGTTCGTTACTGCGGACGGTTACGCCCTTTCGGAAATTACTTTGAACAGCTTTCCGGACGCCAAAATCCTTAGTCTGCCCCAGAACTCTTCCGCCGCGGAAATGTACGACCAGTTGCGTTACGGCAAGGCGGACGCCCATGTGAACGAACACATTTCCGCGAGTAATTACATGAAGAACAATCCGGGAGTAATTGAAAGATTCTCTGATATCCCTTTAATAGCAATGCGGATGTTCCTGGTAAGCAGAAAGGGAGACAAGGAGATTTATGCTCTTCTTGACGGTATGTTCGATACCTACATACCGGAAAACCTTTCCCTGATGAGAGAAATCCTTGCAAGGCATGAACTGCCCGAAGGAATATTGCTGCTGGGGGAAGAATGTAAGAACCCCCATCATAACGAAAAGCAATGGAAAATATGTGACAAGTGAGAGGCTTCCGATGAAAGTATTACAAAGCCGCAGTAACCCACGATCACCGGGGACAACCTGCTTAATGATATTCATTATCGTTTTGCTATCCGCACTTCCCGCCTTCGCAGCCGAAAAGGAATCCGCATACCAACGGGTTATGCGCACGGGCGTCATAAGGTGCGGGTATTTTACGTGGTCTCCATTCCTGATGGTTGACCCTAACACGAAAAAATTCTCAGGTATTTATCATGACGTAATCGAGGAAATCGGACGTCAGCTTGATCTCAAAGTTGAATGGACAGAAGAGACCGGCCAGTCAAATCCTTTTGAAGGGCTGCGCACCGGGCGCTTCGACATGTTCTGCGGCCCGATAACTCCCACACCCGACAGGTCGAAACAGGCAGCCTTTTCCAATCCGTTTTTCTTCATTCCTTATTTTGCATATGCCAGAGCGGATGATAGCCGCTTCGAAGGCAATCCATCACTGATTAACAGCCCTGAAACCAAAATCGCGGTGATCGACGGCGAATTCGCCCATGAAATAGTAAAACGCGACTTTCCGAAGGCGGGCCTCCTGACGCTTCCGGCAATGTCCGATGGCTCCCAGGTCATGCTTTCGGTTACTACGAAAAAGGCTGACATCTTCCTGAACGACAGCGCCGCCACAGCCGTATTCATGGAAAGCAGCCCCGGAGCAGTGAAACCTGTCTCCGCGCCTCTAAGGACTCTTGCTGCGGTTCTCGTTCTGCCGCAGGATGATTTCGCCTTCAAAAACATGATCGATACGGTGCTGGCATTGCTTATAGGCGATCGCTTTGTTGATGAAACGATCGGAAAATACTCGACCGAGAACAGCAATTTCCTGACAGTGGCAAAGCCGTACGTGATAGAGGAAAGAGCAGGAAATTGATCAATTATGGCTCGTGGCAAGTACGATCCTCAGGGAAAATACCCTGCTGTTTCTTCGCGAGCCATACGGGGAAAGAGCGTGAATAATAAGAAGCGGTAACAAATGGAAGAAAATGCTCATCGCTCGTAACATAATAAAGTCATTCGGCAACAACGAAGTTCTAAAAGGCGTCGATATCGACATCGCGCCTGGGGAGATCACCTGCCTGATCGGGCCTTCGGGCTCCGGGAAAACCACGTTGCTTCGGGCGCTTGCGTTGCTTGATTATCCGTCGGCCGGGACGATCGATATTGAAAAACAACGTTATGATTTTCCGCTGGGCAAGAAGGAAAAAATAATCCCGCCATGGCCGGAGGTTACTGTCGTCTTTCAGTCACTGTTTTTATGGCCGCATCTCACGCTTAGGGAGAATATACTGCTCCCTGCAAGAAACAGGAAAGCCAACGGCTTGAAATCTGTAGCCGAAGACCTTGAGGGTCTTATCAGGGTTTTTGAAATGGAAAACTTTATTGATAATTATCCCAACCACGCTTCTGTGGGACAAAGACAGCGGGTTGCACTGGCGCGCGCGCTTATACTGAACCCCAGATATATTATGCTCGATGAGATCACTTCGGCCCTCGATGTCGAGCAGACCGGAAGAATCCTGACCAAACTTGCCCATTTGAAAGAACGAGGCATTGGCATTTTCCTTATAACCCATGCTATCGGCTTTGCCAAACGCGCGGCAGACAGAATAGTATTCCTCGCGGATGGCAGGATCGAGGAGCAGGGCCCGCCATCCATTCTTGAAAAACCGAAATCCGAAAGGCTGGCCAATTTCCTTTCCCTGATAGAGGCCGCGACATGAGAATTTTGTTATTACTGATTATTCCCCTTATCTTTCCTTTTATCTCTTTAGCAGGAGATGGTGACAAAACGTATAACCGTGTCATGAAAAGCGGCACCTTACGCTGTGGTTATACCATTTGGCCAGACGCTCTGGAAGCTGATGCAGAAGGAAAACCCGTGTCCGGGTATTATCTCGATATCATGCGGAAAGTTGGTGGCGAACTGGGGGTTTCTGTTCAATGGGTTCATGAAACAGCATGGGAAAAAGTCGGGGATGAACTGCGGGATGGAACTATTGACATGCACTGCGGCCACGTCTGCGTGGATGCGGTTACAAAAAAGCATCTCTGGTGGTCGCTGCCCTTTGTCCACGTTCCAGACTATGTTTTCGTCAAAGTAAGCAATGACCGCTTTTCCGAAATCTCGGATCTGAACAATAAGTCAGTCACCATTGCGGTTATAAAAAATTCGGCAATGGACAACGCTGCGAAATTTTACTTTCGCAAAGCCAGAATTCTTTACGTTAAAGATCTGAATGAGCTTTACGAAGCTGTCGCGGAGGGCAGGGCGGACGCTTCATTTGCGGCGCTGCATGTAATAGAGAAACTTATGGAGATTCATGACGGCGCTATTAGGCATTTGGAAAAGCCGGTTCGTTATTGCAAGGGAGGTTTCTTGTATCCGTTGGAAGGTGATGGCCTGCTCAAGCGAAAAGTGGATACGATTATTCAGAATCTTATCGCCTCCGGCGAAGCGGCAGATATAGTTTCCATTACTTTGCCGGAGGATGGCCGGTACTGGATCCCGCCTGTATCGCCTTATCGTGAATGAAATAATCACCATCTCTTTCTTTATCGCTCCTTAAGGCTATAATTTTTTCCATGTCTTCTTGTTGTGAAGTAAAGGAAACAGAAAATAGCAGATTCCGGATCGACTGGATTCTGCACGGTAGTACATTGATCATTGCCGTTGTTTTCCTGCTTCAGGCTGCCAGTTCGATTACGGGATATGAAATTCCCTATGTCAGCGAGATGGGAAATGCCGTGGCCGAACTGCTGTCCCAGATGTGGTGGGGTGTACTTCTTGGCATTATAGCAGTAGGTCTTATGGGTAATCTCCCCAGACATTATTATACAAGCGTACTCGGCCATGGAGATAGCGCCGGCGGGATTGTAAGAGCCGCGCTGGCTGGAATACTTCTTGATCTGTGCTCTCACGGGATACTGATGGTGGGCGCAAAACTTTATGAGAGAGGCGCCTCGCTTGCGCAGGTGATGACATTTTTGATAGCAAGTCCATGGAATTCGCTTTCCCTCACCTTTATCCTGATCGCCCTGATAGGCCTGAAATGGACGCTTGCATTTATCGCTGCCTCGGCGCTGGTGGCAATTATCTCGGGTTTCGTATTCCGCTTCCTGGTCAGAAAATCAGTTCTTCCCGGAAACCCCAATACCGAGGAAATGCCGGGTGATTTTAATTTGCTCAGCGACGCGAAAACGCGCCTGAAAGGCTTCAGACCGGATGCGGCTTTCTTAAAGGAGGTAACAAGAAACGGCTGGGTGGGAGGCAAGATAGTATTGCGCTGGCTGCTTTTCGGGACAATTCTTGCCGCAGCTATCAGGACTTTCGTGCCAACGGAAATATTCCAGGATTGGTTCGGGCCTACGCTGCTAGGGCTATTCCTGACGCTTGTCGCCACTACGATCATCGAGGTCTGCTCCGAAGGGTCGGCCCCGATAGCCGCCGATCTCCTTAACCGCGCGGGCGCTCCGGGCAACGGTTTCGCCTTCCTGATGGCCGGAGTCGCGACCGACTATACCGAGATGCTCGTCCTGCGCGACGTCACCCGCTCATGGAAGATCGCCTTCTTCCTTCCACTGGTCACAGTCCCGCAGGTACTCCTGATCGGCTATCTCATGAACCTTTAGATCGGGAAAAGCCTGTGGCTTGCCAGGAAACTGCAATCGTCAGACGCATTTCTTTTTCATGAGTTCCAGATTGCCGACCACTTTGGAAGAAGCCTCTGACATTTTCTCGAATTCCGCAAGGGCTCCTACGCGGTCTCCTTTTGCGAACAGCTCGGCGGCTTTTTTCCCGTGCCTGTGAACGGCAGCGTGCGGGTCTTCGATGCCCAGATAATGCTCGCAGGTTTTCATTTTCTGATCGCTGACCCCGTAATACCACTTGCCAAGCCGGCAGCCGTGATGATCGCCAAGCTCTTCCGCGGTAAGTTTGTTCTTCCCGACCAGCATCGCGGCCAGCCTTTTTTTCCAGGAAATGTGATCCGATTTCGCAAAATCCATGATCGCATTTGGAATATTGTACTTCTGGAAGTCCTTCAGGCGATCATCGATGAGCTGTGCCGATTTCGTTGTGGTATCCAGCGCATGCTCGGCATTCTCCATGCTACGGTTCGTCATCTGACGGATAATGTCGATGCTTCTTGCCACCTCGTCGATTGCTGCGCTTTGTTCGGTTACGCTTGAAGCGGTCGAGGCCATCAGGCGGGTAACGTTATTGATGTTCTGGACGACGCTGTTTATCTGCTCCCCTGCTTCATGAATGCTGTTTCGTCCTGCATCCACTTCGCCGACCGACTGGATCATGGCAGCCGACATTTCGTGCATGCCCTCGTTGATCGCCTCTATTCTTTTCTTGATGTCTTCGGTCGCCACTGCGGTCTGGTTGGCAAGCTGCTTGACTTCGGAGGCTACAACCGCAAACCCTTTGCCAGCCGCCCCGGCTCTTGCAGCCTCGATCGTGGCATTCAGGGCCAGAAGGTTCGTTTGCTTTGCAATGCTCTCTATAGTCCCGAGTATTTCGGTAATCGAACCGACGGCATCGGATAAATTCTCAAGCCTCTGGTTTGCTTTGCCCATCGACTCGGCTATTGCGTCGATGCTGCGTACAGAACCGTCGACCGCGACGCGTCCGTTGTTGATGGCGTCTTCCGTAGCGTTTGCCGCTTCGACGACGCTGTTGCTGGAATGGGAAATCTCGGCGATTGTCGCGTTAAGCTCTTCTATGGCTGAAGCGATAGTGCTGGTATTGTCCGCAACCTCGCGGACATCTCCGGTGACGAAAGACACTGCTGCGAGAGCCTCGCTCGACTGCATGGACAAATCGACCATCTGTTCAAGACTGCCGCGCCTGTCTTTCAGGATGACCCGTGATAGTTCCTTTATCGCCTCGGAAACGGGATCGCTCTCGGCAAGTTCGAAATCGAGCTTGCCGTCTATCAGGCTGCGCAGGGCTTCCAGGTGCTTCTTGCCTTTCTCGTTTTCGCCAGGCGGGGGGGCTGTAATATTCTTTGTTTCGCCGATTTTTTCTTTCTTGCCTAGCATTCCCATATTATATACTCCTTTGTTACATTTAGACCGTAATAGTATTCTTTTTATTGCCCGGTGAAAAGCCCCTAATATTTAGTTTTATTTAATTATCTTAAGTAATAAGGAAATAAATACAATTTAAGGTATTAGCAGATTCGAGCCGGTAGTTTTTCTGTTTTGAAGATCGAGATGTGATTGAGCAGCCTCTTTAAGGCTATAAGTTTTGTTGATCGAAACTTTTACGTTTCCGGACATTAACATAAAAAAAAGTTTTTCGCTTGCCTTGTAGAGTTCCCTGCTATCATTGGTATAATGCATAATTGACGGGCGCGTGAGATAAAGGGAGCCTCTGGCGCTCAAAACAGATATGTCCACGGGCGGAATTGGGCCCGAAGACTGGCCAAAACTTACCATAAGCCCTCTGGGCTCCAGGCATTCAAGCGATTTTTCAAATGTGTCCCTGCCGACTGAATCATACACGACAGGTACGCCTTTGCCTTCGGTATACTCCATTACCTTGTCTTTAAAGTCTTCCTGCGTATAGATCACCGGGTAATCGCAACCGCAGGCCCTGGCCGCTTCCGCCTTTTCTGCGTTGCCTACCGTTCCTATCACCTGCGCTCCAAGATGTTTCGCCCACTGGCACAATATTTGACCTACGCCGCCAGCCGCTGCATGTACGAGTATAGTCTGTCCTTTTCTTACCATGTAGGCGCGGCAGAGAAGATATTCGGCAGTAAGGCCCTTGAGCATTATCGATGCCGCCAGCTCGTATGAAATATAGTCTGGTAAAAGCACGAGATGCTTTGCGGACATTACCCTCATCTCCGAATACGCCCCCGGCGGCGGGAAGGCATAGGCAACGCGCTGGCCAGGCTTGAATCCTGCGCCGGGGCCGACTTTGATTATCTCGCCCGCCGCCTCGATTCCAGGCGTGAAGGGGAGGGACGGTACCGGATAAAGGCCGCTTCTGTGATAGACATCTATGAAGTTCAGGCCAATGGCGGCATGACGCAAAAGCACTTCGCCGGGGCCAGGCTCGCCGGTCTCGATTTCCCCGAATTTCATAACTTCCGGTTCGCCGGGCTTTTCCACTATTATTGCGTGCGTCTTCATCCGCTATCCACTGCAAGTATCTTGTTTTAACAATTCAAGGCATTGATGATGGAATATTACAATACAAAGTTTATAATTGCTTGCGCCACAAACAACAGGAACAAACGATAATGACTGAAATTAAAGTCCCCGCTCTTGGCGAATCCGTAACCGAGGCCACAGTCGCCAGATGGCTGAAGCGCGAAGGCGAGTCCGTATCTGCAGACGAACCTTTGGCCGAACTGGAGACTGACAAGGTCACTATCGAAGTCAGCGCGCCAGAAGACGGTGTTGTGGGACGCATCCTCGTAAAGGAGGGAGAAACCGTCGGGGTAGGGGGCGTGCTCTGCGATTTCAGGCCGGGCAAAACCGCACCCGCAAAAAAAGAGGCGAAGGCCGAAAAGAAGGAAGCAGATCATAAGCTCGCGCCTGCTGTACGCAAAATGGTTGAAGAGAAGAATCTCGATCCTAAGGAGATCCCGGCCAGCGGCAAGGCGGGACGTCTTACCAAGGAAGACGTGGTCAATTATCTGGAGGCTGAACCGGCCGCCGCCAAAAGCTCAGGCCCCCGGGAGGAACGGGTTCGCATGACGCGCCTGCGCCAGAGCGTTGCAAAGCGTTTGAAAGAGGCTCAAAACACGGCCGCCATTCTGACCACCTTTAATGAAATTGATATGAGCCAGGTAATGAAACTGCGCTCGGAATATCGGGATATATTCGAAAAGAAGCACGGTGTCCGCCTTGGTTTCATGTCCTTTTTCGTTAAAGCCTCAATACAGGCGCTCCGTGAGTTCCCGGCCGTAAACGCCGAGATAGACGGCGATGAAATAGTTTACAAGAATTACTATAATATTGGCGTGGCAGTAAGCACCCCGCAAGGACTGGTCGTCCCGGTTATCAGAGACGCCGACCGCCTGTCTATGGCCGGCATAGAATCGTCGCTCGTGGAACTGGGAACCCGCGCCAGAGACGGGAAACTCGCGATTGAGGAGCTTCAGGAAGGAACCTTTACGATAACCAACGGCGGCATCTTCGGCTCGCTGCTGTCCACGCCGATCCTGAACAGCCCGCAATCCGGTATCCTTGGCATGCACAAGATCGAGCAGCGCCCGGTGGTTCTGGAAAGCGGAGAAATAGTCGCCCGCCCGATGATGTATGTCGCTCTTTCCTACGATCACCGCATCATCGACGGTCGCGAAGCAGTTTCCTTCCTCGCCCGCATCAAGGAGGCCGTCGAGGATCCCCGGCGCTTGCTGCTTGGTATCTAACTATAGACACTCAACAAAGCTCATAACGCCTTTTTCCTCCATAAGGCGCATGGCTTCCAGGCTATCCTCGCCTCTGGCCTGACTCTTGCTGCCGACCAGAATGCCGGTTACTCCGATCCCGGCGAGATTTACCTGTTCTCTTGCCGTAGGAATACGGCTGCTGAAAATATGTTCGTGGTTAAGCCGGATGCCGTTTTTGGCCGCATTCATCAGGAGCCGGTTTATCGGCTCCACCGCAAAGTTATATTTGCCCTCTTCCTGATTATCTTCGTTACGCATTCCGGTAACCAGTCCCGCCTGCGCTACCAGGGCTATATTGGTTTTATTGGCAATATCGGTACCGACAGACGCGGCAAACGGAACTCCATTCATTTCCTTCATCATTGCAGTGATAAAATTTTTGAATGAATCATAAACATAATGAACGCTGACGGGAACGGAGAGGTTTTTCCCTGCCGAATCCGCTTCCAGCAGGCATTCTATCCTCCTTTCCCTTCGCCATATCTTGCAAACCCTGATCCCAGCTTCCTCGCAGATTTTCAGGCTCATTGTTTCAAAATGTTCCCCTCTCCGGTTAACGAAATCTTTTTCAAATCCCTTATGATCTATGTAGATCGTTTTGATTCCGGCCTCCGCCAGATTCTTGGCGCAGTTGGGGCAGAAAGGATCGGTAATGAATAGCTCCGCTCCTCCAGCTTTCGGGGAATTCATAATGCAGGCGGTTTCCGCATGAACGGTTCCGCTTGCATTCCCTATGCGCGTTTGCGTTCCGATCTTCACCCTTATGGCTTCCGGCCAGTAATTGGTATAAGCGATCGTATAGGGAGCGCCCTCCGGGTCGTGCCCGGCGAGAACGGCGGCAATTTTGTTTTGCGGATGCTCGCTGCTGTTGACGATATCGACAGCGCGCTGCATCAGCTCGTAAGGGTCATTAAGTTTCATAAGCATCAGGCGACTTTTTTCAGGAGATTATAAAAGTCTTTTTGCGGCCTTCCGCTGTGATGTGTCAATACGTAAGTCCCGCACTCAAGCGCCAGCCTCGCGCATTTTTCAAGCGAATAGTCATGCGTCAGGCCGAAAAGGAAACCGGCAGCAAACTGGTCGCCCGCACCGTTGGTATTGACCATCGGCCCGCGCAGGGCAGGGGGCGCCATTGTAATGATCTCATTCTCTTTATAAAAAACCGCCTCCCCGGCACCGCATGAAACCGCCCCGCAATAACTGTGAGCCGAGAACTTGCGGCAGGCTTCATAAGCGTTATCTGCTCCGGTAACCAGTTTCGCCTCCGCCTCGTTCATCAGCAGGATATCCGAGCTTGCAGCCAGAGAGGCGACCTCCCCGGGATTATCGTGAATTACTCTGATATCGTTCGGGCAAAACACAGTTATTCTGCTGTTTTCTCTGGCTACTCTCGCAGCGCTCTCCAGTATCTCGAAGCCGGTCTCTACACTAAGCATAAACCCTTCGAGATAGAAGATTTTCGATCCGGCTACCGCCTCATGATTGATATCCGCTACGCTCATGCCATGACTGACATCGTGAAAAGTACCGAAGGTTCGTTCCTGATCGGGAGTTACCAGAATATACACCTTGTCGCTCAAGGCTCCCTGATCGGTAAATCCGGCCGCCGTTACGCCGAACTCTTTAAGCGTTTCACAAAAAAAGACCCCATCAGGATTTCCGGCAAACCGGCTGTTGAAAATGCATTTGCCGCCGAGCAGGCTTATGCCCGACAGGGTATTAGCGCAGGCCCCTCCCGGCTCTATGACGCATCTGCCCTGCAACAACTTTTGTAATTCGCCTTCTTTTTCCCGGCCGATTAGATTGCAGGTTCCTTTGATGAAACTATGCTCGGCCATAAAAGCGTCATCGACATTGACAATCACATCAACCGGAGCGTGTCCGAAACCGGCGACATCGGTATTAGCAACCTTGATCAAGCCGGGCCGCCTTCGAGATCGGGCCGACAAGCGAGCAGAAGAAAGTCTTCAGGCACAGGTATAACCTTGATTGGCTTGCCAAGTACAGTCGGGCATCCGATACTGGCAACTTTCTTATTTTCTATAACATATCTTTCACGAGCAGCGTAGCCTCTCTGCGCCTTGCTGGGAGCTTTCCACTGCAGATCCGCATCGGACAGCAAGTTCTTCATATGAGAAACCAGAAACTCCTGGCCACGTATGATTTCAGCATAATCAAGATCCGGATGTGACTGATAAATTTCATCCTTGGGCGCATAAAAGTCAGTCCCTTCCTTGAACTCAAACTCAATCTCGAAGTCTTCACCGAGTTGTCTGCAGGAAATTTTATTATCCTGCGATACCGGAATAAAGTAACGGGATCTGTCGAGCGAGAATTCGAAGAATATCGGGCGGGCTTTTGTTGCATCGCCATTCAGATCACGGCCGAATTTAATGTATTGTTTGTCTTCATACTTTACAGAATAGACGCAAACATTGAAACTTATCCTCTTGCAGGAAACAAAAAACGCCTCCTGGAGGCGCTGTGGATCGTTATCGAAGGCATTCGCCAGCTCGCCAAGATAAAAGAGTGTTTCGGGATTGTCGCGGTGGTCGTCAAAAAAGGTGGAGAGGTCAAGCTTAAGATCGTCAAGATGGGTTTCCGGCTCGATACGCTCCAGGCCGTTCTCTCCGCATCGTGTTCCCTTGCTTTTGGAGGAAATATCTACCGAATGAGCAATTCCGTAATCCCTCTGATGCCTGAGCCTTAAGCATCTCCCGGAATTGTGGATGCTGTTTTTATCGTCGTCGAAATACGAACTGTAAAGGAGTTTGCTCCATTCCCGCCCAAAAACGTAAGGAGCTATTCTCTCTCTGAAATTGGCGAAAACTTCCTTGCCATTGCTCGCGATCAGAGCTTTGGTTTCAATTTCAACACCCTCAAGGTTTTTTCCGGAGGCGTAATCGAAATCCCTCCGAATTCCAGTTCCGGCCTTGCAACCGGTTTTTTCCTGGTTCATCGCCCCTCCCATGCCCGATCTGGATCGGGCGGTTAACGGGATACTCTAATTTCCGGTTTCTATAATTCAGATATATTAGAAGAGTCAATAAAAATGATTCTCCTTTGATACCTTTTTTGCATGTATTACTTTACTCGCAAGTCATGGCGACGATCAGAATTTGTAAGGGTGAATTAAACTGTGGAAAAATCATTTGATGTCATAATAATTGGGGGAGGGCCGGGCGGATACGTCTGCGCGATTCGCTGCGCCCAGCTTGGCATGAAAACCGCCTGTATCGAAAAGCGCGAAAATCTCGGCGGAACCTGTCTTAACGTGGGTTGTATTCCATCAAAATCGCTTCTTTATGCATCCGAAAAATATGCTGAATGCCAGAAAAGTTATAAAGATCTTGGAATTAACATAGGAAAGTTAAACCTGGATCTTAAGACGATGCTCGCCCACAAGGACAAGGTCGTTGCCGATAACGCCCGGGGAGTCGAATTTCTCTTCAGGAAAAACAAAATCCACAGGATAAAAGGCGAGGCGAAATTATCGGGAAAAGGCACCGTGGAGGTCGGCGGCGAGACATATTCCGCAAAACACATAGTCATAGCCACAGGCTCGGAAGTTATGACGCTGCCCGGCATTAATATCGATGAAAACAAAATAGTTTCTTCAACCGGCGCATTGTCGCTGGATAAGGTTCCTGGCAGGATGGCGATAATCGGCGGCGGCTATATCGGGCTGGAGATGGCCTCTGTCTGGAGCCGCCTCGGATCTGCCGTAACCGTTATGGAGTTTCAGGAAACGATCCTTCCCGGCATGGACGGCGAAGTGACTGTAGAAATGCACAAATTGCTGCAAAAACAAGGAATTGCATTTAAACTTTCAAGTAAAGTATTGGGTGCCGAAATTTCCAGGAAGGGAGTTGAAATATCCGTATCTCCCGCGACGGGCGGCGATACGGAAAAACTTGAAGCCGATATTCTCCTCGTCGCCGTGGGCCGCAAGCCTTTCACGCAAGGCCTGGAGCTTGAGGAAGCCGGCGTAGAACTTGACGGCCGCGGCCGGATAAAGGTCGACGGCAGATACCGGACTAATATCAGCGGAATTTACGCGATCGGCGACGTGATCGCCGGGCCGATGCTCGCGCACAAGGCCGAGGATGAGGCTGTGGCCCTGGCTGAATTGCTCGATGGACAAAGCGGCCATGTCGATTACGACCTTATCCCCTCGGTTGTCTACACAACTCCCGAAGCCGCGCAGGTAGGCAGAACCGAAGAGCAGCTGAAAGAGCAGGGCATCGACTACCGCTCCGGCAAATTCCACTTCTCCGCCAACGGCAGGGCCAGGGCGATGAACATGACCGAAGGTTTTGTCAAAATTCTTGCAGACGCCAGAACCGACCGCGTCCTTGGAGTGCATATCATAGGCCCCGAAGCCGGAACCCTGATCTCCGAAGCGGTAACCGCGATGGAATTCGGCGCTTCGTCAGAGGACATCGCCCGGATCTGCCACGCCCACCCGACCCTCGAAGAAGCAATCAGGGAGGCCGCTCTAGCCGTTCACAGCCGTGCCCTCCACAGCTGACGGGCGATCAATCCGCTGTCGCCCGCGGATGGGCCGCCTTGTAAATCCTCATAAGCTCTTTGCCGTCAATTTCTGTATATCGCTGTGTCGTACTTAGGGATGCATGACCAAGTAATTCCTGAATCTCGCGTAAATTTGCCCCGTTCTGCAACAGGTGGGTGGCAAAGCTGTGCCTTAATGCATGGGGAGTGGCCGTATCGGGAAGTCCAAGCTCGATACGTATATTGCGCATATCGCGTTGCGCTACCCCCTGGTTCAGACGTTTCCCCCGCGCCCCGAGAAATAATGGCCGTCCTGCTTCTTCCGGAAAAGGGCAGGCCCTGCGGTACCTGTTCAGCGCCGCGGTTACCGCGGGCAGCACCGGAACCATCCTTTCTTTCCGGCCTTTTCCGACCACCCTGATAAATCCGTCTTGCGGCAGATCGGAGACATTGAGCGAAATCGCCTCGTCGATCCGCAGTCCGCAACCGTAGAGAAGAGTGAACAGCGCATGGTCGCGCAATCCCACCCAGTCGTCCCGCGTCGGCTCCAGAACCGTCATCGCCTGCTTTTCATATAAAGGCTTGGGAAGACGGTGCGGCAGTTTTGGCCCCCGGATGGTTTTGATCGCCGCATTATGGGCATGGCCTTGCCGGTCGAGCCAGTTAAGGAAATTTTTAACCCCTGAAAGCGATCTTGCCCTCGTGCTGGCGCAGGCCCCGTCCACTGTACGTCTCGCAAGCCAAGCCCGGAAATCTGATAACCTCGAATCCGCCACTTTTCCAAGGCTGACGCAGCCGCCGTGATATACGCTCAAAAAATCCACAAAGCCGGAAACATCGAAAATATAGGCCCGGAAGGTATGCCTTGAGACTTTTTTCTCGAAACGCAGCCAGTCCTGCCATTCTTCAAGCTTTTGCCGCAGGTCGGCAGCGCAGCGCCCGATGATCTCCGGCTTTATCGCGGCAGGTTCAGCCATGCGCGGAAACAGCGTTCGACTACGCGGGCGAGGAAACTTATCTGGTCTGTGGCCTGACCGTTATGGAAAAGAGACGGGTCGCGACTCCCGAAGGCGAGGATTGCCGGAGGCGTATTCATCGAAATGTCCACCCGCATCAGCGCCTGCGATGCGACGAGTGTGGCCCCGCCGCCGTAAATCTGTTCTATTCCCTGAATATTGCTTTGCAGCAGGACGTTCTTGCCGTCCATCCATCTGTCGACCGTCCCTTCGGAAACGATTCGAATACCGACCGTGTTAACATGGGGAATGTCCCTGCCGTTCGTCTCCACCACCAGGGAAGTGATATCGACATCCAGTATGGCCGACAGATCCATGGTAATGGTATGGATGAAATCCTCGAAACTGCCAGCTTCCAGCAGCATAAGCACCGCCTTGTGTACCCGGTGCTGGTTGTTCATGTTGGCCCGGCTGTTTTCCACTATTTCCTTTGTCGTCTGCATGACCGCGTCCTTGTCAGCCCGCAGGCGGGAAATAAGATATGACTGAAAATCCGCCACCTTGCGATCTGAACCGTTCTTTTGAGGCGGTAAAAGGTATTCGCAGGCCTCGGGATTGTTTTGCAGAAAGCGCGGATTATCGCGCAAATAAGCCACGACCTCATTTGCGGAGATCTCGTTTTTCATATGTTTCTCAGCCAGAATGTCCGACATGAATACCTCAAAAATCATATAATCATCATTTGGACTTTATCACATTTTGCAGCTGGCTACAGAATAGTTTGCCCTGATTTTTCCCAGTCGGCTAAAAATATCTCAAGCCCCTTGTCGGTGAGAGGATGCTTGTAAAGCTCCTTGATGATCTTGGGCGGGCAGGTTGCCACATGCGCTCCGATCTTTGCGCATTCGACCACATGCTGAGGCGTGCGGATCGAAGCCGCGAGAACTTGCGTGCGTATTTCCGGATAGTTGCCGTAAATAGCAACTATGTCCCTTATCAGCCCGATACCGTCCTCTCCGATATCCTCCAGCCTTCCGATAAAAGGCGAGATGAAAGTCGCGCCGGCCTTGGCCGCAAGCAACGCCTGCGCCGCCGAAAAACACAGTGTAACATTAACCATAACGCCTTCATTCGATAACGCCTTGCACACCTTGAGTCCGTCATACGTCGCCGGAACCTTGACAGCAATATTCATGCCCGTCGAAGCCAGTCTGCGAGCTTCATGCAGCATCGACTCAAATTCTGTCGATGCCACCTCGGCGCTGACCGGGCCTTCAACGACCTTGCAGATCTCCTCGATCAGGGGAATAAACTTCTTGCCGGATTTGGCGACAAGTGTCGGATTAGTTGTGACTCCATCTATCATTCCGGCAGACGCCAGTTCCCTGATTTCCCCGATATCGGCTGTATCGACAAAGAATTTCATAATTTTCTCCGGCATAAAACGATTGTCGTCAAAGGCGACTTTACATTACTTTCGACGATATGAAAGACGAACTCCGCCTGATATCGGTACTCGTTCCTTACCCTGTTGGCAAGACCTATACTTACGCGGCCTCCGGCGGCATCGGCCTTGAGCCGGGAAGCTACGTCACGGTGCCTTTGGGCAAAAGGGAAATCTGCGGCGTGGTCTGGGACGACCCGCCGGAAGAAATTGACCATGGCAGGATTAAACATGTATTGGCTGTCCGCGACCTGCCGCCCATGCCTGGTGTTCACCGCAAGTTCGTCGACTGGACGGCCCGTTATACGATGAACGAGCGCGGTTCGGTTCTGAAGATGTCGCTGAGCGTACCTGGAGCCCTGGAGCCGCCGACTGCTATTACAGCCTATACAGCAGGCTTCGGAGCCGCAGAGAAAAATCTCTCCCCGCAAAGGAAACGAATTATTGAAATCCTCTCTGACGGTGTGCCCCGCCGTGCTTCGGAAATAGCCGAACTGGCGGGATGTACCGCCTCTGTGGTCAAATCAATGGCCGGGGCAGGCTTGCTTAAATCCTTGGAACTTCATACCGCAGCCCCTTGCCGCAAGCCTGAAACCGGTATCACCCCGGTAGCCATGACAAAGGCGCAGCAGGAAGCCGCATCAGTCCTTAAAAAATTCTGCGGCAGCGGTGGTTTCAGGCCTTGTCTTCTCGACGGTGTAACCGGCGCAGGCAAGACGGAAGTATACTTTGAGGCTGTGGCAAAAGCTCTGGAAAGCGGCAGGCAGGCATTGATCCTGCTTCCCGAAATCGCATTATCCAACGCTTTTCTGGAACGCTTCCGCAAACGCTTTGGCTGCTCACCCGGCCTGTGGCACTCTCAGCTTTCCCCGGCTAAAAGGAAAGCGACCTGGCGCGGCGTCGCCGATGGCTCATGCCGGGTTATCGTCGGCGCCAGATCGGCGCTGCTCCTGCCTTATGCCGACCTTGGCGTAATCATCGTGGATGAGGAACACGATCCGGCCTACAAGCAGGAGGAGGGATGCATCTACCATGCCCGCGACATGGCCGTCGCAAGAGCCTCCCTCGGCGGCATACCGGTAATCCTGGTATCCGCTACCCCTTCGCTTGAAACGATGCACAATGTATGGAGCGGCCGCTATGAAAGACTGCATTTGCCAGACCGCTACGGAGGCGCGTTGTTTCCTGACGTCAATATAATCGATATGCGTGAAGATCGCCCTGAATCGGGTAAGTTCATTTCCGGAAAACTGGCCGGAGCAGTCGCGGAAACACTCGAAAGGGGGGAGCAAAGCCTTCTGTTCCTCAACCGCAGAGGCTATGCGCCCCTCACTCTGTGCCGGACATGCGGACACCGTATTGAGTGTCCGCGCTGTACCGCCTGGCTAGTTGAACACCGTCAGCGCGGCCGCCTGCTTTGCCATCACTGCGGCTTTGAAATCAGCGAGCCGAAACAATGCCCTTCCTGCAAGGATTCTGGATCTTTTGCAGCATGCGGCCCGGGAGTGGAGCGAATCTACGAGGAAGTTACCAACCTGTGGCCGAAGGCGCGGGTATTGCTGATGGCGAGCGACACAGTTGGAAATGAGCAAAAATTGCGGGAAATGCTGGCCATGATAAGCGGCAGGCATGTGGATATTATCATCGGCACCCAGATAATCGCCAAGGGCCACCATTTCCCCGGCCTGACCTGCGTGGGCGTCATCGATGCCGATATCGGCCTCCAGGGCGGCGACCTCCGCGCCACCGAACGAACCTATCAAATGCTGCATCAGGTGTCAGGCAGGGCGGGCAGGGCAGAAAACAAGGGATACGTATACATTCAGACCTTCAATCCCGAAAGCCGCATCGTCCAGGCGCTGGCCTCGGGTGAACGCGACCTTTTTCTCGAAACTGAAATGCAGGAACGCAAGGCCGCCGGAATGCCCCCGTTCACCCGCCTCACCGGGATCGTCATCGCCGGAAGGGACGAAAGCCTCGTCGACGAAACTGCCGGGGAACTTGGGCGTACGGCCCCCCAGGGCGAGGGCGTACGTACATACGGCCCGGCCCCTGCACCGATTGCCAGACTTCGCGGCAAACACCGTCGCCGCCTGCTGGTGATCTCCGAAAAGCAGCTTGAAATTCAGAAAACCATCATCCGCTGGGTTAACTCCCTGAAATTACCCTCAGGCATCCGGATAACCATCGACATCGACCCCCAAAGCTTCCTTTAGCCTGGATTTCTCACACTTTCGTTTCCGTCTCACCTTTCCCTGTCGAGGAACACCGTGTTTTTATCGTCTGTATATACTGTATTATCTCCATCTGTCCCATGGTGATATACGTACATGACATTGGCCTGATAGCGGGGATCTTCGACCCATCCTGAATGCTCGCCGATAATCTGCCTTGTGTAATAAGGGAAGACGCTTCGGAACGTATTATCCACCCTGACGCTAAGACGGTCGCCGAAATTGGGGTTGACGACGAAGTTCGCTATCAGTATCCCGCCAGGTTTAAGCGCTTCCTTCACCCGCGTGAAAAACTCCCGGGTTACAAGATGTTCCGGAAGTGTGAAATAACCGTAATAGGCATCAAGGAATATCAGATCGTATTGCTTGTGGCTGCTTGCCAGATACCCTCTTATCGGCACCGCATGAAATGATTTGTTTTCTCCCAGCTTCTCCTTGAGAAAGAATTCCTCGGCCACGCTTTTAAGCTGCTTGTCGATATCGATATAGTCGTAATTATTGAAATCGTCTTCGAACCCGAATGAAAATCCTCCGGCTCCGACCACAAGGATGTCTTTGGGCGGCGACTGGGCGATCCCGTTCCTCGGCAATACCGGTTCGAGATAGTTTTTCTCCACGAATTCAACATAAGGAAATTTTTTCCCTTCCTCGTTGATCAATGAGGAATAATTATTGTTTATGACCAGAACTCTGCCTTCTTCGGTCTCTTTAATTGCCACAAGGTTATATCTGTTATTGGCGACTATCCCCTGGTTTCTCATAAAAACAGCGCTGTTCGCCGCCAGCGAAAAGGCAAGGCAAAGCGCGACGGACATTACCTCCTTGCGGTTGTACTTCTTGGCCAGCATGAAGGTGAGCGCCGCAAGGCAGGCTATGGTTATCGTCACGGTATTATGAACGCCGAGATAAGTCATCAGAACCAGAGTTCCGAACACCGCGCCCATAAACGATCCAAGCGTCGAAAAGAATAATATCCTGCCCGTTACCTCGGGCAGTTTGTTTTTAGAGAAAAAATTGCTTACCAGCGGAATTGTCTGTCCGAGCAGAAATACAGGAAGCACCAGAAAAACGGCTGAATATATCGTAATCAGGATCAGCCGGTTGCTGGTTCCGGAAAGCTGGAACATAAGCTTGAAAAAAATATCCAGCGTAACGTACGAAAGTCCGGCGGTAAGAAATATTGCCGAGATCATGAAGTTGCGAAGAAGCCTGCGCCTGGGCGTCTCCGGTTCTGCGCCTGTTTCGTACCTGCTCTTGAACCTGCCCCCGGCATAATATCCGAAAGCCAGCGGCATAAGTACGGCGGCAATGATAATCGACATGGTATCAGTGCCGCTTCCCACAAAAGGCATGGTCGAGCGTATCGCCAGAATCTCCGCCGACAGGACTACATAACCCTCAAGAAAAATAATAAAAAGCAAAACAAAATTTCGGGAAAGCATCTCATTACTCTTAAAATCATATAGTGACACATACGATAACCATGATGTACTTTTTATGCCATGTTCAGACTCTACCCGCCATCAGGCAAGCCCCTGCCGAAAGAGTTAACCAGCTACGACTTTGTAAAGGCGTACGCCGTTATTTTAATGATAATCGACCATATGGGATATTATTTTTATCCCGACCCGGAATTCTTCTGGCTGCGTGTTATCGGTCGCCTGTGCGTGCCGGTCTGGTTCTTTTTGATAGGCTATTCAAGATCGAGGGATCTGGGCGGAAGACTTTGGTGGGGAACGTTGATTCTCGTAATCGCCAACATAATTACCGGACAGTTTCTCCTGCCTCTAAGCATACTTGCCACAATGCTTTTCCTGCGGATTGTTATCGATCCTGTCATGGAGAGGGCGCTGCGGAATTACGAAGTTCTTCTTGGCATAGGCCTGATCGCTTTCTTCCTTACCCTGCCGGCGGGTTATCTTTGGGAATACGGGACATCCGGACTTCTGTTCGCGATGTTCGGATGGTTCATGCGCAACCGCGAGCGGGTTAACTACAGCGTCAAGGGAGTGGTCGAGTTATTCGTTCTAGTTTTCTGCGTAGCCGGTTTCGGAATGCTCCAGATATTCCTGTTCCAGTTCGACAGGTTGCAGTCAATCGCTCTTATTACGGGGCTTGCGATCGTGTGTGCCGGACTTTATTTTTTCCGTCCGGCGATATATCCTCGTCTGACCGGTTCGATGCCTTCTCCTTTGGTCTGGCTGATTCAGATTTTGGGGAGGCGGACGCTGGAAATTTATGTTCTGCATCTGGTTGCTTTCAAGTTTGCGGCGCTGCTGTCGGGCGATCCGAGATTCGGTTGGTTTGATTTTACAATCCAGGTAAGATAATGGCTTATAAGGGGGGTTTAAGAATGGCCAGTGTTGTTGCTCACAAAGTATTACTGTGTTACATCCTTCGCCAGCCTTTGTATTTAAATCTAACCTTCAATGGGGACGGGCGTGGCCGGTAAGAATTCCGATTTAAATACATTAGCTTTCAGGTATGCCGCCGCCTTGATTGAAAAAGCGGAAGAGGATGGCGTTCTTGCCGCCGTTGAAAACGATATCGCCACTCTCTATACGATGTTATGGCAGATCGATGACTTTGCTAAATTCATCCATAATCCACTGATCGACCGAAGACGCCAGCGTGAGGCGATTTTGACGCTCGCCGGTAAAGCGAAATTCCACAGACTTACCGTTAATTTTCTTGGTGTCCTAGCAATCAATGGACGCCTCGGGTTTCTTGATAAAATAACCGTCACTTTTTTCGAGGAAACCTCCCGGAGAAGAGGAGAGGTAAAGGCAGACGTGGAAACCGCCTTTCCACTAACCTCCGAGCAGGAGAGGGCGATTGCCGGGGAACTTGCCGCTGCGCTTGGCTTCAATGTCGTCCTTAACGTCAAGGTCAACAAGGATCTTATCGGGGGCCTAAGGATTATCGTCGGCTCTAAAATGATTGACAATACCGTAAGCCGCAAACTTGAGCGCCTGCAAAAGGTTCTTGGCGGTTCACCGGTGAAACAGCTTGAAGGGGTAGCTTGAAATGGAAATACGTGCCGCTGAAATATCCGAGATTTTGAAAAAGCAGATTGCCGAATTCGGCGCTCAGGCGGACGTGGCGGAAATAGGCCAGGTTCTTTCCGTCGGCGACGGCGTGGCCCGCGTCTACGGTCTCGACCAGTGCCGCGCAGGCGAAATGCTGGAGTTTCCGGGCGGCATCAAGGGAATGGCCCTGAACCTCGAAGAGGACAATGTCGGCGTAGTCATTTTCGGCGACTACCAGAACGTCAGGGAAGGCGACATCGTCCGCCGTACTGGCGAAATCGTCGAGGTGCCGGTCGGTCGCGAACTGCTTGGACGGGTTGTCGACGCGCTTGGGAACCCCATCGACGGCAAAGGCCCGATCAAGGCCAGGGAAATGCGCCGTGTCGACGTCAAGGCTCCCGGCATAATTCCCAGAAAGTCGGTTCACGAGCCCATGCAGACCGGCCTTATGGCTATCGACGCCCTCGTGCCGATAGGACGCGGCCAGCGTGAACTGATCATCGGCGACCGTCAGACCGGAAAAACCGCCGTCGCCGTGGACACCATCATCAATCAGAAACACTTCAATTCATTGCGCGATGAAAAAAGGCACCTTTATTGCGTCTACGTCGCGATCGGACAGAAGCGCTCCACAGTCGCCCAGCTCGTCAAGGAACTGGAAGACAACGGCGCCATGGAATATACCATAGTCGTCGCTGCCACCGCCTCGGATCCCGCCCCGATGCAGTATCTCGCTCCTTATGCCGGTTGCGCCATGGGCGAATGGTTCCGCGACAACGGCCTGCACGCGCTTGCAATTTACGACGACCTGTCCAAGCAGGCGGTTGCCTACCGCCAGGTTTCCCTGCTGCTTCGCCGCCCGCCGGGCCGCGAGGCTTATCCCGGCGACGTTTTCTACCTGCATTCCCGTCTGCTGGAGCGTGCGGCCAAGCTCAACGACGAAAAAGGCGCCGGCTCGCTTACGGCGCTGCCAATCGTCGAAACCCAGGCTGGCGACGTTTCCGCCTATATTCCGACCAACGTGATCTCGATCACCGACGGCCAGATCTTCCTTGAGACCGGCCTGTTCTTCAAGGGCATCCGCCCGGCGATCAACGTCGGCCTGTCGGTAAGCCGCGTCGGCTCCGCCGCCCAGATCAAGGCAATGAAGCAGGTCGCCGGCAAGATCAAGCTGGAGCTTGCGCAATTCCGCGAGATGGAAGCCTTCTCGCAGTTCGCCTCCGACCTTGACGCCGCCACCCAGCGCATGCTGGCGCGCGGTTCCCGCCTGACCCAGATGCTCAAGCAAAAGCAGTACAACCCGCTTCGCGTTACCGAGCAGGTGGTTATTATCTATTCCGGCACAAGAGGCTATCTCGACGAAATCCCCGCTCCTGATGTTTCCGAATACGTCCGCCGCCTGCTGGACGACCTGAGGGTCAACGGCAGGGACATTCTCGACGAGCTTGAGGAAAAGAAGGCGCTCGACGAAGCTCTTGAAGACCGGATCTCCGACTATCTCGAGCGTTTCACAAATAACTATGTTTCCAGGTCAGACGCCAAAAAAGCGGCTTGACCCCCGGCAGAAAGATTAGGCCATGTCCAATCTGAAATCATATAGGGACAGGATCTCGAGCGTTAAATCGACGCGCAAGATTACCTCTGCGATGAAGATGGTCGCGGCCTCCAAGCTGCGCAAGGCTCAGGCTGCGGCAGAAGCCAGCAAGCCTTACGCCAGAACCATGGAAAAAATCATGCGCAAGGTCGCGTCCGGCATCACGATCGACGAGAACAGCCCGAAACTGATCACCGGAACGGGCAGCGATCAGGTTAACCTGCTGGTGGTAATTACCGCTAATCGCGGCCTCTGCGGCGGTTTCAACAGCAACGTGGTTCGCCTTGCGAAAAGGGAGATTTCGCGCCTTCATGCCGAGGGCAAGGAAGTAAAAATCGTCTGCGCGGGAAAAAAGAGCAGGGATATTCTCAAACGCGATTACGAGAATATAATTATTAAAAGCTTCGTCGATGTCGGTGACAAGGAGGGCCCCGGTTTCTCCAGGGCGAATGAAATCAGTCGCTACTTGCTCGCATTATTTGACGACGGCGAATTTGACGTCTGTTCGCTTGTGTACAACCATTTTAAAAATGTTCTTGTCCAGCAGCCAACAGTCAAAAAACTGATACCTCTGCCTCTGCCGGAGAAGGAAGAAGAGCCGCAGAAAACAGAAGCGAAAGGCGCTCTCCAGATCTACAAGTTCGAGCCTGACGAGAAAGAGCTTATCGGCCTCCTTCTCCCCAAAAGCATTGGAGCCCAGGTATATCAGGCAATGCTTGAGAGCGCGGCGGGAGAGCAGGCCGCCCGTATGACCGCGATGGATAACGCCACGAATGCGGCAGGCGACATGATCGACAAGCTTACCCTTTATTACAACAGGGAGCGTCAGGCGGTCATCACCAAGGAACTGATCGAAATCGTCTCCGGGGCGGAGGCTTTGTAAGTTATAACGATATTGCAATAGCAAGAGGAAAAGATGTCAGAAGCAAAAGGTTTTGTTAAGCAGGTTCTGGGCGCGGTCATCGACGTGCAGTTCGAGGAAGGTTATGTCCCCCGGATCCTTAACGCCCTGCACACCGCTAACGAGGGCAAGAATCTGGTTCTTGAGGTGGCCCAGCACCTTGGCGAAAACACGGTTCGCTGCATCGCCATGGACTCGACAGACGGCCTTGTCCGGGGCAACCCGGTCATCGATACCGGTGCTGAGATCTCGGTACCCGTCGGGCCGGAAACACTGGGACGGATCATTGACGTCGTAGGAAACGCGATCGACGAAGGGCCGGAACTGAGAACCAGGGAACGCTGGCCGATCCACCGCGAGGCTCCCAAGTTCTCCGAGCAGGCCACTGAAACCGAACAGCTGGTCACCGGCATCAAGGTCATCGATCTCCTTTGCCCCTATGCGAAAGGCGGTAAGATCGGACTTTTCGGCGGCGCTGGCGTCGGCAAGACGGTTACCATTCAGGAACTGATCAACAACATCGCCAAGGAACACGGAGGCGTTTCCGTATTCGCAGGCGTGGGCGAACGTACCCGCGAGGGCAACGATCTCTATCATGAAATGATCGAATCCGGCGTTATCAAGAAGACCAGCGACGGCCGCACTGAAGGCTCCAAGGTTGCGCTTGTTTACGGCCAGATGAACGAGCCGCCTGGAGCCCGCGCCCGCGTCGGCCTTACCGGACTGACGGTGGCCGAATACTTCCGCGACGTCGAAGGCCAGGACGTTCTGATGTTCATCGACAACATCTTCCGCTTTACCCAGGCAGGCTCGGAAGTCTCCGCTCTCCTCGGACGCATCCCTTCCGCCGTTGGCTACCAGCCGACTCTCTCCACCGATATGGGCGAGTTGCAGGAAAGAATCACCTCGACCGACAAAGGTTCAATCACTTCGGTTCAGGCGATTTACGTTCCCGCCGACGACCTTACCGACCCGGCTCCGGCCACGACCTTCTCGCACCTTGACGCTACCACGGTGCTGAGCCGGGCGATTTCCGAGCTTGGTATATATCCGGCCGTCGATCCGCTCGACTCAACCTCGCGGATTCTCGACCCCCGCGTCGTTGGCGAAGATCATTACAAAGTCGCCTCGGACGTGCAAAAGACTTTACAGACCTACAAGGCGCTTCAGGACATCATTGCCATTCTCGGCATGGACGAACTTTCGGAAGAAGACAAGCTTACTGTCGCCCGCGCCAGAAAGATCCAGCGCTTCCTCTCGCAGCCCTTCCACGTCGCCGAAGTGTTCACCGGCACTCCCGGCGTTTTCGTCCATCTGGAAGACACTATCAAGGGCTTCAAGGCCATCGTTGGCGGTGATTACGATCACCTGCCGGAAAGCGCTTTTTACATGGTTGGCACCATAGACCAGGCAGTTGAAAAGGCCCAGCGCATGGCAGCGGAAGCGGCATAAGCCAGTTGAATCGAGCGATGAAATGAGTGATGAAATAAAAACTTTTGATTTTGAACTGGTGGAACCGGAAAGCATGGTTTTCGAAGGGCCGATGTGGCAGGTGGTAATGCCCGGCACCACCGGCGAATTCGGTGTCCGCGCCGGTCACTGCGCTCTGGTTTCCTCGCTTGGCCCTGGTGTAATCAGTTTCTGGAGAACCGAGCAGGAATCGCCTAAAAAAGTTTTTGTCGCCGGCGGCTTCGCTCATGTTACCGGCGAGAGCTGTACGGTTATTGTAGAGCAGGCGATAGAGCTTAAAGATCTGGATGCAGAACAGATCGAGGGTGGAATCAGGGCGCTTGAAGATGAAAAATCGCTCGCCGCAAGTCAGGCCGAACGTGACGTCGTCGACCAGAAAATCGCTCTGGAGAGGGCGAAATTAGGTGCGGTAATCTATCATCTTTCACCGTTACCGGCTTCCGGAACAGCGGCTTAACCGCTTTGTGTTTTGGCGGATGATCGTCTAGGATGTTGCCATGACTATAGATCATTCCGATTTCATAGCCCGTCATCAGAAAAAAAACGCCGTCAGCAGCAGCGAAACAAGGCGTAAATCCCTTTTTCCATTCTTCGCGGCCTTCTTCATTTTACTTTACTTCGGCCTCAGCGCCGTAATTGCTCTGGTATTCAACATCGACGAACTGGTGATGATCAGTTCTGCAATGGTGTTCCTTGCAGCCACTGTCCTGGGGTTCCTTTTTCAGAAAAAGCACCATTGGAATAAACAAAAGAAAAAAGAATTTGATATTCTGCGCCAGATATTTCTCGGCGGCCGCTCTGCCCGGCTTATAACCGACAGCGATGGCAAGACCGTCTATTTCAATGACAAGTTCAAAACGCTTTGCGAGGAGGTCGGGGAGCCGTGTCTGCAGTCTCTCTCAGAGCTTTTTCCGCAAACCGAAGACGCCTTCGACCACCTGACCATGCTTGCCGAACAGGCAGGAAAAGGCTTTTCCGATACATTGGAATTACGCTCTCTGCTTGATGATCGCGAAAGGTGGTATTCAGTTACCGTGCAGCCGGTAAACGGCTGGGATGGTTATGTCCACTGGTGGATCAGGGAAGTAACCGAACAACGCTTCACAGATCGTTCCATTCGCGAGGAACGCGAGAAGCTGATCGATTTCACCGACAATGCGCCGGTCGGGTTTTTCTCTGTTGCCGAAGACGGTCGATTTGTCTTCGTCAATGCTACTCTGGCAAGATGGCTTGGCGAGGATATAGAAACGATACTGGGCAAGGACAGGCTGCACACATACCTTGCCGAGTCGCTGCCTGACAGCGCAAGGCCTTATGACATCTCTCCGAAAGGCGGCGCCAAGCAGATCGCCGAATTAAGGATGAAAGGCCCCGGCGGCAAGACCTTCCTTGCTTCCGTAAACCAGACTGTAGTTAATGAGCAGGACGGCAGAGTCCGTACCAGAGCGGTTGTTCACGATCTCACCGCCGAACGTGCAATGCGCCTGGCCCTTCAGGCATCCGAAGACAGGTTCCAGCGCTTTTTTGAGGAAGCCCCGCTTGGCGTGGCCCTGGTAGATTCCGAAGGCACCATAACCGACTGCAACCTTTCGCTCGCTCATATGCTTGACCGCTCGGTAGAGGAACTTGAAACCAAAAAGTTCGAGGAACTAATCGCGCAGGACGATAAGGAAATCCTGCTTTCCGCCATGAACCGAATCGAGCAGGGCCAAAAAATCGCCCCTCTTGAGATCAATCTGGTCGGACGGGATAAACAGGTCACAGTTCAACTTCACGCCCGGAAGTTCAAGGGCAGCAATAATATCGTCCTCCACTTCATCGATCTGACCCAGCAGAAGATGCTTGAGGCCCAGTTTGTCCAGTCGCAGAAAATGCAGGCTATCGGCCAGCTTGCCGGCGGCATCGCCCACGATTTCAACAATCTGCTCACCGCGATGATTGGATTTTGCGACCTGCTGCTGCTCAGGCACAAGCCGGGCGATCCTTCTTTCGCCGATATCATGCAGATCAAGCAAAACTCCAACCGTGCCGCGAATCTGGTGCGTCAGCTCCTCGCCTTTTCCCGGCAGCAAACTCTGCGCCCAAAGGTGCAGGACATTACCGACATCCTGACCGAAATCTCGCATCTTCTGCGCCGCCTGATAGGCGCAAATATAGAACTGGATCTTATACACGGTCAGGATCTTGGCCTGGTAAAGGTCGATGAAGGCCAGATGGAGCAGGTGCTGATCAACCTCGCTGTTAACGCCAGAGACGCCATGGAAGGCGGCGGCAGGCTGAGCATCTCGACCCATTTCTTCGAAAACAATGAAGCAGTACAGTGCGGCGGCGATAAAATGCCCCCCGGTCAGTGGGTGCTTATCGAGGTAAGGGATACGGGTTGCGGCATTCCTGATGAAAATCTTGCCAGGATTTTTGAACCATTCTTTACAACCAAATCTGTCGGGCAGGGGACTGGCCTCGGTCTGGCGACGGTCTATGGCATTATCAGGCAGACAGGCGGTTACCTGAAGGTGGATAGTGAAATTGGAAAAGGGACGTCATTTTCGATATTTCTTCCGTCAATCAGCGACGGCGACGCAGAGACGAACACAGTTTCCATGGATGATTCGGAGGAGAAAGCCTCCGACCTTACCGGAACGGAAAGAATATTGCTGGTTGAAGATGAAGACGCCGTACGCATGTTCAGCTCCAGAGCTCTTGTAAACAAGGGGTACGAAGTTCTATCGGCCGAGAGCGGCGAAGCGGCTCTGGAACTGATGGCCTCGTGCGATGACAGGGCTTTCGACCTGCTTGTAACCGACGTGGTTATGCCTAATATGGACGGCCCCACGCTGGCCCAGAGATTGCGTCAGGAAAACCCCGGTTTAAAAATTATATTTATATCGGGTTACACAGAAGATAAGCTAAAAGACCATATGGGCGAGAATATTTCGTTCCTGCCCAAACCGTTTACGCTCAAGCAACTGGCTGCAAAGGTTAAGGAAGTTCTAGAGGATTGATCATGAGTGATGTTGGCGGCTTCAGCGAATTTTTAAAAAGACCCTTTCAGGTCAGCCTGTCTCCATCGGCGATCAGGATTCTGGCCGTGCAGTTGCTTTTCCTTGGAATGCTCTTCCTTCCCGACTACTCGTCATACAAGATTCCGCTGGCCAGCAGGGACGTATCGATGGTCATGTACACTCTCTCGCAATTCATGAACAACCCGGCTTTCTATTTCATACTTATCATAGTTGCCATCATTTTTACTTTTTCCTTCAAACTTAAACTTGATGCGGTCGTCTCGGAAGACGGTTCGGTTACCGTAGGCGTGGTTTTCATTCAGGCTGCTGCGCGCGTGTTTGTCTTGTATATCGGTCTGTTTTTTCTTTCGTGGCTTTTCCTGGTCTATAAATTGATGTTTATGGACAGCATTTATATCAATCACCTGATCTTCAAAGCACTGTGAAAACGGTTTCCGGTTCCTGCTTTGTTCTTTTCGCTTGAAACCGGGAACAAAACGTGTACAGTAACCCGGTGGGACAGACTCGCGAAGCGTTTGCATATTTACGGCGGCTATGCCAAAACAAGGAGATTGATCATGAACGTCACACCGCTCAAGACAGGGGAAAAAATGGACAGAAATCCGGCAGACAAGCAAAAAGCGTTGGACTCCGCGCTGGCGCAGATAGAGCGCGCTTTCGGCAAGGGTTCGATCATGAAGCTCAGCGGCGACCAGAACCCGATGGAGGTGGAGGCTATCTCTACCGGTTCTCTCGGACTCGATATCGCCCTCGGAATCGGCGGTCTTCCCCGCGGCCGGATCACGGAAATCTACGGCCCCGAAAGTTCGGGCAAGACGACCCTTGCTCTTCAGGTAATAGCCGAGGCCCAGAAACTGGGCGGAACCTGCGCTATCATAGACGCCGAACACGCTCTGGATCCTGGCTATGCGCGCAAGCTTGGCTGCGACGTCGACAATCTCCTGATTTCTCAGCCGGACGCGGGCGAGCAGGCGCTTGAAATTGCCGACACACTGGTTCGTTCCGGGGCGGTCGACGTTCTGGTTATCGATTCGGTCGCCGCTCTGGTGCCGCGCGCCGAGCTTGAGGGCGAGATGGGCGATTCCCATGTCGGGCTTCAGGCAAGGCTGATGAGTCAGGCTCTGCGCAAGCTGACCAGCTCTATCTCCCGCTCCCGCACGGTTGTAATCTTCATCAACCAGATTCGCATGAAGATCGGCGTGATGTTCGGATCTCCCGAAACCACGACCGGAGGCAACGCGCTCAAGTTCTATTCCTCCGTCCGCCTCGATATCCGCCGTATCGGTTCGATCAAGGATCGCGAAATTGTCGTCGGCAACCAGACAAGGGTCAAGGTGGTCAAAAACAAGGTGGCCCCCCCGTTCCGTCAGGTCGATTTCGACATCATGTACGGCAAGGGCATTTCCAAAACCGGCGAAATTATCGATCTCGGAGTGCAGGGCGGTTTTGTCGAAAAAGCCGGCGCATGGTTCTCTGCCGAAGGCGAGCGCATCGGGCAGGGGCGCGAAAACGCAAAGCAGTTTCTCCTGGACAATCCGGAAATCATGACCAGACTGGAAAAGAAAATCAGGGAAAACGCCGGACTTGTAGCCGAGAACATGCTGGTTGGCCAGGACGACCCCGGCGCCGATTCCGCCGAAGCAGCCAACGACGACCCGGAAACCGCAACCAAACCCGGCAGCAAAAAAGCCGGTTAGGATTGACAGGTAAAAAACCCTCTCCCGCCGGGAGAGGGAGGGGCCCGCGAAGCGGGAGGGTGAGCCTTCAGAGCTTGAAATCCACCACCATACCCCTCACCTAAGATTGTGCATCTCTCTACGGGATAGGAAACTACTGCCACGAATTACGTAACAATAATTTCATTGTATCCCCTTCCACCTGCGATGCAGCCAGATCCATTGCTCCGGCCTTTCTTTAATCCATTCCTCCAGCATGGCGTGGGCGGCAGCTATGCATTCCTCGTCCGCCAGGGGATTGCCATCCGGCCCCTTTAGTTTCAGCGGTTCATAAAAAGTAATTCTGAAATTTGCGCCCCCGGTTCTCTCAAATCTTACCGGAACCACAGGGCAGGAGAACTTCCTGGCCAGTTGCACGAACGCCGGACTGGTCATCGCCGGCATGCCAAAAAAAGGCGCTTCGATACCCTCGTTATATTTTTGATCTATCAGTATCCCCGCATGCCTGCCTTCTTTCAGATGCCTGACCAGACTTCTCGCCCCCGAAGCGGATTTCGGAATGAGAACTCCACCACGGCGCTTTTCGACCATTCTTCTGATCCACGGATTATTAGGCACCCGCACCACCGCGCTTGGCCGCAACTTTTCAAGTGCATGAGATGTCATCTCCCAGTTTGCCAGATGCGCGCCGAAGATAATCGATCCGTTGGGCGAGCCGATAAGCGCTTCCATTATTTCAAGCCCCCGGATTTCCACCCTCTCTCTTCCTATCCTCTCCATGTGCGGGTATTCCCCGAACACCCGGCCGAGATTCTCCCACATGCCGAAAATGATTTCCTTGCGCCGCTCTTCCGTTATTTCCGGCAGCGCGGCGGCAAGATTCCTGAGTGCTACTCGTGAAACCGGAAGTTTCGGCCCGATCGTTTTTCCGATCCTGCCGCCAAGTTCTGATGCCTTGTCTATATCGAGCAATCTGAAAAAAAAGCTGGCCGCCGCCAGAGCTATAAACTCAAGAAAATATTTAACAGATCTCATCGCTCTTTCGTCTTCCCGAATTTGCCAATCAAAATGTCCCGAACCTTCTCGCGTGATGCTTCCTGAAGCCTCATTTTCACCGGCAGATAATCGGGAATCCAGTCCTCCCGCAGTCTTCTGATTTTAACTATATCTTTTTCCGTGGTGATAAGCGATGCGTTCGCGCTCTGCGCCTGCTTCCGCAAATCGCTCAAATCCTCCGGCGTATATGCGTGATGATCGGCAAATTCGCGCGTCCCGGCAATCCCCCCCCCCAGATCCTCTACCATGGCAAAAAACTTTTGCGGCCTGGCAATTCCGGCAAAGGCGAAATACCGCCCCCCTTTTCTTACCGGATGCCCGCTCTCCGGGTGCAGCGTGGCGAAGGCGACGGGCAGTTCCGGCGGAATCTGTCTGACTATTCCGGTTTTGTCTTCTCCGACTATAAGGACGAGATCGCCTTTCCTTAACCCGCTGCCAGCCGGTTCCCTCAGCGGCCCGGCAGGCATAACAAGTCCGTTGCCGAACCCCGCGCTTCCGTCGATCACGATGATGACGAAATCTTTGATTAGCCTGGGATTCTGAAGCCCGTCATCCATGATCAGGAAATCGGCTCCAAGCTCCCTGGCCGTCTCCGCGCCCCTCACCCTGTCGCCGTCCACTACGACCCGGGCATGTTTGGCCAGCAATAGTGGCTCGTCCCCGGCGTCTTCCGCCCCGTGAATCGTCCGGTCTACAATCAGGCTGCCGGTTATCTGATTCTTCTTGCCATAACCGCGACTCAGAAAGACCGGGAACCTCGATATTTCAAGCTCCTTGACCATCTCGCAGATCATAATGGCCGCAGGCGTCTTGCCGCTGCCCCCCGCGGTAATATTCCCAACGCAAAGAACGGGAACCGTAGCCTGAACCCCCTTCGTGCATGTCTGAATTCTGCCGGATACGGCCCCGTATATCATTCCGGCTGGCGCAAGTGCTAGGGCGCGAACATCCGGCTTCCCCTGACTGTACCAGAATTCCGGAGTTTTCAGCTTCATTTGTCCAGATCCGCGAACAGGGTTTGCAGCCGCGGCGATATCTGCCGCATTACATCGTCTATCACGCTCGCCTTGCGTTGAGCGAAGGCCAGCGCCTTGCCCTGCATCTCCTTTCGCAACGCGTCATTTTTCAGGAGCTTGTAAAGCGTATCCTCGAACTCCTTTTCGTCTCTCACACAAAGGCTGGCCCCAGCCTTGTCCATTTCGTCATAGATCTCCTGAAGATTTTGAACTTTCGGCCCATGCAGTACCGCGCATTCCAGCTGGGCCGCCTCGATCGGGTTGTGGCCGCCGCCGCCGTCCTTGCTGAAAGACCTGCCGATACAGGCGACAGGAGCCAGCCGGTAAAAAAGGCCCAACTCGCCCAGCGTGTCGGCGATATATATGTCATCATCAAATTGGGGCAGACTGTAATGTTCGCTTCTCCGCCTGACATTCATTATGGCATCAAGGCAGATATCCATGATCTCCTTCCCCCGGTCGGGATGCCTTGGAACGATTATCGTCAGAAGATCCGGGATCTGTGCGCTAAGCTTGTTATGCAGCCGACAGGCAAGGGCCTCTTCCCCTTCATGCGTACTTGAGTAAAGCCATACCGGACGCTTTCCGATCTCTCCTTGCAGTGCTTCCAGCTTGCCGGCATCAACGGGCAGGGCTTCGGCACTGTATTTGATGTTATCGGTAACAACGACCTCTTTGGCTCCGAGCTCGGTGAAGTAACGCGCATCAGTTTCCGTCTGAACCAGACAGCGATCGAATGTGTCCAGCAACTCCGCAATGCTATCTCGCATACGCTTCCATCGCCTGAATGATGTAGGTGACAACCTACCGTTCACCAGCGTTGCTGGAATGCCGCGCCGGTTTATCTCCGAAAGCATATTGGGCCAGAGTTCCGATTCCATCCAAAAAACGGCGTTCGGGTGCCAGTAATCCAGAAATTTGCCGACCCATTCAGGATGATCGAGGGGATAAAACTGATGAAACGACCTCTCCGGCAGCCGTGAATCCATAACCCTTGCCGAAGTAACCGTTCCGGTGGTGACTAGTACCCGGAGTTTTTTAAATCGCTCCAGTAACGCGCAAATAAGAATAAGTGCCGACTGCGACTCCCCGACGCTGGCCGCGTGTATCCATACCAGCTTGCCCTGCGGTCTGACGGCGGACGGTCTGCCCATTCTCTCATAAATACGCTGCGCGTCTTCCTTTCCCTGAAGCAGCCGCTTTCTCAGCAAAAGGCGAAGCAGATAGCCGGATCGGCGGGTTATTCTCTTATAGAAACTTAGCATGTCAGAATTTATTACCGGACAGAGATTACGCGAAGGCAACTTTATAATAAACGCATAATGGATAAAACAGGGAAATCAAAGCGATCGGACTCCCTCCGCCACAAAATCCGGTTTCTGGTTCTCGCTGGCTTAAGGCGAGCAACTGCCGCCCTTATAAACGCATCCGGGATTAGTACAGAACGCATCAGGGCCGGGACGTCCCTGAAGAACAGGCAGGATTTGCACTCCGGTGGGCTGGGGCCCGGTGCAGGCTCCGGGCGCAAGAAATTCGGAAATCATCTCATGCATTGCTCTATTTATTGGTCGTTGTGCCAGATGATCCCACATGGTCTCACGCAAGGCCAGGTTTAGTTGCATCGGCCATCTGCCGTCTTTGACGCACGGATCAGGCAGCTCTCTCTTGTCCGGGGTGTCCCTGTAATTCTCGAACGAGAAAAATCCGTCATGCGGCCTGGTAGCGAAATTGTAGCACTTTGCAAGTTGCCAGACGACGGCCAGCCTGTCACAGAAATAGCTGCCGCCGCTAACATCGTCAGGTTCATAATCGTCCGGAACCCGTCCTCCAAGGAATGTATGCCCGAAATTCGCACCCAGATAGGATATCAGGGCGGCATTCACTCCAGCTTGCAGCGCGTTATCGGTCGCTGTTTCGGGACGAACCATACCCCATTGCTGGGTTTCGCTGAAAAGTCTGGCAATTGGCCCCGCGGTTACATCAAGAAATTTATCAAAACAGGTATATTCAAGCACGCTATCCGCCTTGAAGATCAAGTTCTGGTTTTGTACGACTTCTCTCTCGGCTGTCAGCCAAGCATGTGACTCAAGAGATTGCCAGTAATTACAGTCGCATGTGCTACCGGCGATGACTCCTGGCCCGTCAGCGGCGACCGCGCATTCTGCCATTGCTTTCTTCGTGACTGGAAAGGCCAGCAAGACCGCCGCTGCCAACAGGCACAGGCAAATCTGCATTGTCGAGGAATTGCTATGCCCGGAGGCAAGACCCGCTCTAAATCCCATAACCACTGCCTTTTATCCTTCCTCAGCTATTTCCGCTCTAATTTATGGCGAACGGTATTCCTCTTAATTCTATCCTGAATCCTGCTCCAACGGCAAAATCAACATTTCAAGGCATGCAAAAAACCCCAGGAATCCTGTACACAGCCTCATTTACACGAGCCGCTACCGACACATGGCCTCGCTTCTATTTGATTTTATCATAACGGTAAACGGAAAGAAAAAAAGATAAATTCAAATAAGTTGTGATCTATCAGTTAGCTGCCCGCTTCCTTAGAAAACCGCCACCTTATTTCGCTAAGCCGATATTTTCCTGATAGCTTCCAGCTTCAGCATCCCATCTGTAAATCCGGCAGTCGAAATCATTCCAGGGATTATTACAGACCATAAGATCGGATATCCCGCTTTGCGGGCTTTCCTGCCTGCCGACACTGAGGGCATTAAACTCTCCGATCGCGACAAGCTTTCCGTCAACCTCGGCAAGCGCAAAATGCCTGCATCCCGAAAGAGGAAGGCATCCCCCGTTATTGTTATAAAAGCGGATAATCGTTTCCGGAACCTTGTCGCTGTTGAGATGAATTCGCGCCAGGCCGTATTCGGAGCCCTCCATACCCTGATCTTCCAGCCACTTTGCCAGTCTTTTCGAAAGCAACGCGTCAGGCTTGTCGCCAAAATTGATAAATTCCGCTGCCAGTGAACCGCCGTGCATAACCTGAAAGCTGATAAACAGGCATAAAAAAAAGAATATTAACCTGTTGGACATTGCATGCTTGTTATGAAGCCGCCGACAGGTCGATGTCCAGAATTGCCATGTTAAAATCATAGGAGGTTTCTCCGTCCTCGGTATCTTTATAGATAGTACCGATGAACTCGCCTTTTATCAAAACCTCGACCGAATCCATGGCGTTCTTGCGCATACGTAAGGCAATGTCGGGGTTTCTGAATTTCCCCGAGATGTAGGATTGCAGTTTGGATACTTCTTCTGCTGTAAAATTCATTAATCTCTCCTTGAAGATCAGGATGAAAGAGTAGCCTGACGCAAGCTCGTGTCAAGCTCGGGTTTGTATACTTCGCCAGTTTTAAGACCATGGATCACGCTTCCATGGCAGGCAGCTGCCAGTGCCTTCCTGTCACTGAACCAGGACGGGTCAAGAGGCTCGTGGAATATCAGGCGAATTGTCGCACCGTGGCCCTTTGCGAACTCCCATAAATGAGGCGCGAGTTCCGTTTCAGGTTTATACCAGGCATAACGGTCGATTTCTTCCTGCGTGGCCGCATTCAACAGGCAAATGGTAAGAGGTTGAATTCTCACATTTCGCGAACCCCCGTTTTCATGCAGTACGGTTGAGAGAAGCGATGATTTGAAAGGCAATACCTGCCTGCCGTCGGTCGATGTGCCTTCTGCGAAAAGTATGATGCTTTTCCCTCGTTCGAGCATTGCCGCAACGGAATTGATGCCGTGCCTTGCGGTCTTGGGATTGCGGTCGATAAATGCTGTTTGTTGCAACTGCGCGAGTGCTCCGAAAACCGGCCATCCTGCCACCTCTTTCTTCGCCACGAACGAAGCGGACAGAACGCTGCCTGTCGCCGGTATATCCAGATAAGAAATATGGTTCGCAATAAAGAGCGTACTCCCGGAACAGGGTTCTCCGCAAACTTCTATCCGTATACCGAAAAACCGGCATATCCCGGCATGCCAAAGAACAGGCACCTTATAGACATATTTTTCATCGAAAAATTTGAGAATTATCAATTGCGCTGGAAGAAGCAGCAAAGTCCACAGGACAAAAGCCAGTCCCTTAAATACTGCTGCAATAATATTCATTGAGCCGCTTCTTGCGCCATAACGCTTCCTGCTTCAAGCGCCGCTTCACTGGCATCGGACACGATTCTTGTCGTTGTCCGCGCATAATGCCTGCGGTACCTGTCTGTTACCAGATGCGTGGGCAGTACGATGCAGACATCGGTGGTCTGGAAGATGTCATCTACAATCGCCCCATCTCCGATATAGGCCCCAAGGCGAAGGTAACCCTTGATTAAAGGAGGCAGCGTGTTGAAAACTTCACGGGGATTGATATCTTCGATCGCGGTCAGGTTCATATTGACGTACCTCTCCCCAAGCGCTCTGGGGCGAAGCTCCTCCGGAGCCAGATGAAAATGATACATATAAGAAAGGCAGGAGGAAATCTTGCTGATGTCGGTTTCATGTATGCTCGCGCAGCCGAACATAAGCTGTACGTTATAATGCGAGATATAACCGGCGATACCCTGCCATAACAATTGCATCACTGGCCGCGTACGATATTCCGGCAGTACGCATGAGCGACCAAGCTCAAGCAACGAATGCCCGCAGGTCAGAAGCGGGGAGATGTCAAACTCGCTGCTTGTGTAAAAATTTCCGTGTTTATTGATGATTTCCTGGCGTAACAGCCTGTAAGTGCCGACTATATTATCCCTTGTGTTCCCGCGTGAGCGATCGACTACTACCAGATGATCTGCGATTGGGTCGTATTCGTCGAAGTCACGCCTCTCCTTTGCCATTTCCTCTGTCGGGATGGCTGAATACTCCTCGTAAAAAACCTTATAGCGCAAGTGCTGCGCGGCTTCTACTTCCTCAGCACTTTCTGCAAGTCGTACTGATATGGAATCTGTTTCGGTAGTTTTTACCATCACACCAGTCTTTATTGATCCGGCACAGTCTTACTTGATCCAAAATAATCAGGCAACTCTAGAATCAGTTTATAACATATGCAAATTGTAATTTTTATAGCTGGGTTAACCTTGACCGGAGAGCAGTCCGTCCATTTCAATAGAAATATCCCGGAAATCAGGAGCTTGCATGTATAACGTACTATTTGTCTGCCTTGGTAATATTTGCCGTTCTCCGCTGGCTGAGGGGGTTTTAAGAAAAAAACTTGAAGAAGAGGGTCTGCTGGGCCGGGTCAGAGTTGATTCGGCCGGGCTACACGGTTTTCATGAAGGCGAGCCCCCCGATCGTAGATCCATCAAGGCAGCGCTGGCGCGCGGTTACTCTCTGGAAGGCCAGCTGGCCCGCAAGATCACTCAGGAAGATTTTTATCAATTCGATCTCATTATAGGAATGGATTTCGCCAACAAGGTAGCTTTGGAAAGGGTTAAGCCCGAAAACTCCAGAGCTGAAATCCATTTGCTGCTGGACTTTGCCGAAAATCCCGCTCAAAGGGAAGTCCCCGATCCGTATTATGGCGGAGCCAAAGATTTCGAACACATCATTAACCTGATAGAATCCGGAACCGAAGGACTTGTAAAAATCCTGAGAAATCTTCCGCAATCTCACCATCCCGCACCACCCTCAGTTAAGGATAAGCCGACGCGATCGGCGTGAGAATGGCGTCCCCGGCGGGATTCGAACCCACGGCCCCAGGATTAGGAATCCTGTGCTCTATCCTGCTGAGCTACGGGGACAGATTGCATTTCGAATATTGTTTAGCAGATAAAAAAGAGAAACTGAATATAAAACTCTAATTCGCTGCTGCGGAGCAGGGGCTCCCCCTGGCTGATCCGCCGCATCCGCTGGTGGCTGTTTTCGGCAGGAAAGAGGCTCTGGCGACGGCTTTCTGCAAATCGTCAAGTTTGATTTCATCCATTTCGGCAACGATAGTAGTTTTTTCCCGGATCATGGGCCCGGGGTCGGTTACCACCAGATCTCTCTTGGAAAGGCCGCTGGTAATCCGGTAGGTATATAACCCTGCTTCACTGGTCTCCACAGGAGCGGGCGCGACCCCGTACCCTCCTTCTTCAAGCGGTTGCGCCACGTACACGAACGTCCTTTCCGGCTCTTCAATGACGGCCGACTTCGGGATTAACAGCGCATTGTCCTGTTTGTCGATAATAATATTCGCGAATACTTCCATCCCCGGCGCGAGGCCGGACTTTGGGGGCAGTTTCACGTATACCTCGTAATAAGGCGCATCCATGTCGCCCTTCTTGTACTTGCCCTGTACGCTCGCCTCATAGACATTTCCCGGAGATGAAGGAAGCTCGACCAGTGCCTGCTGCCCGGCCGACACCTTCGTCACCTCTTCTTCCAGAAGCGATAGAACAACTTGCAGCGGCTCGGGATCTCCAACACGGAACAACTCCTGCCCTGCATGCACTTCCTGACCTGCGCTTATGTTCTGCCAGATCACGGTGCCTGCCACGGGAGATCTCAAAACATAACTGTCAAGCTCTGCCGCGATTATTTCTTCCTGGGTCAGTGCATCCTCATAACCTTTTAAATATCTTGCATAAGCCTCATGATCCAGCTTGCCGCTGTTTAGCAGCGTTCTTGCCTCAAGATATTCCTTGTGACGCAAGCGAACGATAGCTTTCTGAGCTGCCAGATTCTCCTCCGCTTTTCCTTTTTCCAGCCTGGCCAAAGGCACATTGCGGCCTACTCTAATTCCCGGTTCGCTCAGCACTTCTACGACAAGGCCGTCCCTTTTGGCCGCGATGATAGCCTGACGTTCAGGTTTGACCAGCCCCCTGGCCTTGACCAGTTGCAGAGCGGGGGCCTCCTTAACCCTTGCCAGCCGGTAATAACCCCCGGCCGCTTCTGGCAAATGCTTGCCGGAACTCTCCTGATGCGAGGAAGCCGCTACTACTGGCTTAATACCAGAGTCAGGCGATACGACCAGCGAATTTTGCAGCAGACGATAAAATCCGGCGGCCAGAAAGGCCGCCAGAAGAAAAACAAAAACCAATGCGAAACTGTAGCGCACCTCATACCCTCTCTGACAGGTAACAGGTTACCTGATATAGATATGTACTTCGCTTGTCTCGGCTTCCCTGCTCGGGGTGTAGGAAAGATCGATCCGCTCAAGCGGAAGCCCCATCTGCGTTAATGTGCGCAGAACCTTTTCTGCGTTCCGGCGGGATCTTGTGCTTTCAATGGCAACTTCCGCAGCATTGCCGCCTGCCGGATGAACAGCCACCAGTTCGAACCTTGCCGCAGGATAACGTTCCAGAGCCTGACTTACAGCAATATAGACCGGTTGCTCGTAAGAAACATCCTGTTTGTTGAAACGAATTTTTACCAGCGGACGAGGCGAGGGCGGTGTTGCCCGTTTAAGCTCGCCCGGAGTGAAACTGGCAGGAGAGATGCCCGAGAAAGGCCGGTTTGAAAGGCTCTTCCCGTAAAGATCCCCCTGTGAAATAGCCAGCGCCAGAGTCCGCAGATTGCTCCGTTCGGTCGAAAGATAGGTTGCGGTTCTGGTAATATCGTCGTTGACGTTGTTCAAAAGCCGGTCAATGACGACCAGAGTATTGTTGATAGCGTCTTCAAGCTCGGAAAGCCGTACGTGATCTTCCTCGACAGCTCCGGAAAGGCTGTATGATGCCCTCACAGACTCAAGCAGATAATTGGCCAGCGATGCGACCCGGGAATTTTCCAGCGCCACTTCGTTCAGGCGCGTTATATTGTTGGACAGACTTTCAAGATTGGACTGCGCCAACGCCAGACGTTGCACAAGACGGGGGTTCCCCGGCGTGGTTCCCGTCTGAAGCTGCGTGCTGATGGTTCCAACGTTGCCATAATAGTCGGCGGCGATAACTTCAGCCTGCTGCTCAAGCTCGACCAGACTTTCCGATAGGGCGGAGACGTCACTTTGAAGAGCGAACAATTCTCCCCGTAGCTGAACGACCTTGCGTCCGACAATGGTATCCACATTGTCGTAATAGGAAGGGCCGGTCATTATGTTCGCATCCACCACGGGAGCCACTTTCGGCTTGCTGTAAACGCGGCTGTGCAGTTCTGGAGGAAGCGGGTCGTTGGTAATCACCAAAGCCGGCTGGCCGTTCTGGGCGAAGGCGGCAACTGAAAAACCAGCTGTCGTAAACGAACACAGCATTGCCATGAGCAATAAGCCGGGTGATTTGCGTTTGGCCATTGGAGAATTCATGACTTTATTGTTTTCCTTAGATTTGTTTTCCGGAATGTACGAATCGCGTTATCCTGAGCATTCTAAACCATAGAAGCATACACGAAAATCCCTTTTAAATGAGTGCCTGTCAAGTCATAGACTAAATCAGTTAACCAAAACTGTGAATTACTCTGTGCATAAATTTAATCCATAATACCGTCTGAATGTAATTCTTGCATTTAAAAGGCATATGACATATGTTGCGCGAACTGCACCGCAGGGTCAAATCAAGCGCCCGTAGCTCAATTGGATAGAGCATCTGACTACGGATCAGAAGGTTAGGAGTTCGAATCTCTTCGGGCGCGCCATTTAATCAAACGAAATCAAGAGCATCGGCCCGGTTCAATATCGGGCTTTTTTATTGGCCGGTCATTTTGTACTGAATTTGCACTAAGCCGGAAAAACGCCGGGATGGAAAAACATGGCCGGAGAGCCTTGCTTTCTCTCGGCTGCTTTGCTTTTTCGAGGTATACTGAACGGCAGGCAGCGGGGTTGCCGTAGTATCCCCCGGCTCGGGAATCGGTCGAGCCGGGCAGGGCACCTCCTCCCCCCATGACCGCCCCTCCGAGCAGAGTTATTCCGGCCAGACAAATTTCGCGCAGATAAAGAGCGGGCAATACCGAAAGGTTGGGAAGCGTTAGGGGAAGTTTATATTTTGTCGAATTTCTCGCGCCTATCGCTGCAAATATTCTTTTAACTAAACCGATGTTATGCAGCCCATACCTTTAATCGTGGTTCTACCACCTTGTCACAGAACTCCCTGAAGCTGAGAACATTGGAATGGCCTGCGTATTCCGTTTCCTTGGATTTGCTTAAGCTTTCGGGAATAACAAGATGAACGCCGAATGAAGCCATATCCTCAATTGCGTTTCCGGCAATGTTTTCATCAACGGTTGTCAGGTAAAGGTTCCGGCTACCTTTTTCCCGTTCAACCTGTTTCCATCTTTCACGCAATGTAGTTTTTGCACTCAATATAAGTCCGGTGTCACTATCCATGAACTTCACTGAAGGCAAAACAAAATCGGGCCGCTTTTTTGCTTCAATAACAACCTGTTTTTCAAAAGGAATTCTTCCGCCTAGCAACATGGCCTCGATATGATGTTCATAAGAGTAGCCAGCTCGGGCCTTACGTTGCTGGCTTGCCGATAGCATGAGAGCATCAATAGCCGAATATTCGTCAATCAGACGCTTGATAACGAAAGAAGGGGAGAGCTCTACAGGCTTATCCCCCAGTACCTTGCGAACCATACTTACTGAACGCTCGCGCTTCTGAAATTCCTTGAATAGTTCCCACTCAATACTACGGCTTAACTCGCGCAAAACATCGCCGGGATAGTCGAGCGCAAACGGGTTTATTTCAGCATAGCCGTATTTCTTTAAAAAAGCCGCCTGCGCCAGCCGGGCGAGCTCTGTTGTGTTTGGCATGGTTGCATTTGTCTTTGCAAACTCATGGATTTTTCCGGCCAGCCATGCCTGAATAACTTGTTCGGCGAAAGAAAAGATACGGTCCCGCTTTTCGAGCTTTTTGGCTGCGGGGTCAAATTCGCCGATTAGAAAATCCGGTTCCAGATCAAGAAGCTCAATCAAAAAAGCAGCATCATCAGACCCTGAATCAATTGTCAGGCACTCATAGGCGTATTCGCCTTTATACCGAATGCGCCCCATAATCAGGAACGATGCTGGCAAAAGGTCTTTGAAAACCAGCTTCGGCAGTCTGGTCAAATGCGTCTCCGGTCCCTTGCTGGTGTAATGTACCAGCCGGGTCAGCTTTTCCTCGTCATCGGCTTGTGGCCAGATGGTAGTAAAATATCTTTCCCGGATCGGACTGGCATCTTTTTCCGAACGTTGCTTTTTTTCTAGAGGAGGAAAGAAACCGCCATCGCGTTGCTCATGGGGCATATAAACCCCGGCCTGATGTTTGTTGCTGAATCGCGCCCAGTCACGGTCATTATTGGAAAGCTTTTTAACGAGCAGACGGTCGGCTTTTTCGAACAACCGAAAAAGTTCGGCAGCGTCACCATCAACTTCGTCAAATGCCAGTTCTCCTTGTAAACTCATAACTGCTTGCCCGCTATTTCAAATTCACTTTCCCCGCTTATGATCCAGCTTGAAGTAGCATCAATCAAGTAATTAAAATCAAGACGGCTTTTTCCTTTCACAGCACATTCCCAGATGACAAGCCTGCGCCAACCGGACTCCCTCAATAGTTCCTGATTCTTTAAATCACGAGTTTTATTCCCCTCAATTTTTTCCTTCCAGAAACCGCAGCGTGATTTTGGCCATTTGAAAAGGTGGCAGTCATGACAATGCCAGAAACAGCCATGAACAAAAATCGCTGCCTTGTATTTAGGGAGAATCAAGTCAGGTTTACCGGGCACATCCGAAGAGTGAAGTCTAAAGCGAAAACCTTTGGCATGTAATGCTTTACGGATCAGCAATTCGGGTCTGGTATTCTTGCCCTTGATTCCGGACATCATCTCGCTGCGTTTTTGCTGCGAAACAACATCAGGCATTAGCCGCCACTCTTTTCTTGTCGATTTCGGTTCTGGCGCTTTCGAGAATATAGGGCTTCATGCCTTCTGCTATAGCTTTTACTACCGGCACTACTACGGCATTTCCGAACTGCCTGTAAGCTTGTGTATCGGAAACCGGAATTACCATTGGCTGCTCACCGGGCATGTCAAAACCCATAAGCCGTGCGCATTCCCTCGGGGTAAGACGGCGAGGATTTTTCCCTTTTTGCTTAATTAGTATTTCCGAACCGTCTTTAAAATATCGGGCAGAAAGTGTTCGGGCTACGTCTTCCGGTCCGCATAGACCGAAGCCAAAACCGTTTCCTTTTTCCCTATGTTTGTTTGCATAGTCCTGCAGGTAACTCCATAGCTTGTCCGACAAGGTATATTTATCGTGGACCTTGCCTGAATCGCCTGAAGTATAAGCTCCTTCAATCTCTTCCGTACCATCTTCCGGATGCAGGATGGTTTCCAGTTTTGGGCCTTTGAGCGGGTCTGCAACTTCCATGTTTTGAAAATCAAATGTTGTTGGCTCACGGAAACCAACCATGAAAATACGTTCGCGGTGCTGGGGGACATAGCCCTTGGCATCTATTATACGATACTGAACATGATAGCCGAGCTCTTCCTCCAGAACATGCCGAATAGTCGCAAAGGTATTCCCCTTGTCATGACTGGCAAGGTTCTTCACATTTTCTAGCAAGAAAGCAGACGGGCGATGATGCTTTAATATCTGCTCGATCTTGAAGAACAGTGTTCCCTGTGTGTCGCATTTGAATCCGTGTTGATGTCCGAGAGAGTTTTTCTTGGAAACCCCGGCAATGGAAAAAGGCTGGCAAGGAAAGCCCGCAAGTAAAACGTCATGGGCAGGAATATCGTGTGGCTTGATTGGGTTGATATTCCCGATGATGGTATGATTGCAGTCAAAATTAGCCATATAGGTTTTCTGTGAGAATTCATCCCACTCGCTTGTGAAAACGCACTGTCCGTCTATACTTTCAAAGCCTTTACGAAAACCTCCAATGCCTGCAAACAAATCAACAAATCTAAAAGCCGGGCCGGACTGATTGTTATTTAATCCTTGCGAGAATCTGGATTTTCGAACCAGACCCTTCATTAGCTGCACGGCCATCCTCTTGGGCTCTATCTCGCCAGTATCCCAGCGTCTAACTGTCCGGGCGGAAACGCCAAGAAATTCGGAGATCTGTTCGGGTGTAAGCCCGCTTTTTATACGTAGATCGTTGAATTCATTTACAGTAACATCAGACATAGGCGCTCCGGCGGGAATTTTTTTGACATTATGGCATGATTAAGCCTAGGTGCTCATGCCTGATTATAATCTATACACCGGAAAGAGCAAGAACATTTAGAGAACATGTGTGTTGAAAAAGAGAAAGATGCTCCGAAGTAGATATTAAGCAAGAAAATGCTTTCCTGATTTAAGTTCATCCCATGTAGTTCTGATAGCCACAGCGAAGCCGCTCTTTAAATTGAAAAAATATACTTACTACCTTTTCGGAAAGTCCATTTCAAGAGACAGTTTCAGGAGATCGACAGCTTTGAAAATCCGTTACCGCCTTGCCCTTGTCCGCGCTC
>CAZBGS010000007.1:0-3445 GCA_964491785.1 uncultured Pseudobdellovibrionaceae bacterium
TTGCCGCCGAACAGGCCCATGGTGTTGGAGGCGGACATGTTGAGGAAGTTTCCGTCATTGCCGCCGGGATTCTGGTCGCCCATGAAGATGCCGAGAGACTGGATGCCGCTCACCCTTGGACGGTCGGCGGTATTAATGGTTATGACATCGTCAATAAGACCGATCGCCATCGAACCATCGCCGAAGCCGCTGGTGGCCGTGCCGTCGCCAGCGACGACGTGTCTGCCCATGGCGGTGCTGTGAATACCGCTGGCGGTGGTGTATCTGCCTGTGGCGAAGCTGCCGGAGCCGCTGGCTGTGGTGTTAACACCCATTGCGATGCTGGCGTAACCGCTGGAGGTTACGTTCGCTCCCAGCGCACTGCTGTATTCGCCGACCAGAGAGTTGTCCCAGTGGGTACCCGCGACTCCGCCAACCCGGAAAGCCGACATCTGCGGATCGAAGAACATCCTTGTGCCCGCGCCGGATGCCGGGACGGAGGCGACGCCGGTATGAGTGCCGTAGACAAGCAGATCGCCGTCGGGGGTAAGTTTCATGCGCTCGGTTTCAGTGCCTCCAAGTGAGGTCTGGAAAGTCAGGCCGGTATTGCCGGTATCTCCGTGCCCGGCGCGCAGAATTGCGTTTCCGCCGTTGATACCGACAGAGAAGTATTCGGTTGTAGAATCAGCGCCATCAACCCGGAAAATCATATCGGCATCGGCATTATTCATCACGTGCAGCTTGTAGCTGGGGTTGTTTATCCCTATGCCGACCCTGCCGCTGGAGGAAATCCTCATATGCTCGGTTTGCGTGCCATTGTCGCTGGTAACGAATGTCAATGCGCCCGGTATGTCGTTTGCGCCGGGGGCTCCGTCTATTATTGCGGAAATCCTTGGGCCGTATCTGAACTGGGTGCCGTCATAAGCATTGAAGCGCAATGCTCCTATACCATCGCCGTTGAGAACCGCCTGCGGAGAGGCTTCCGTTCCGCGCGCCCTGAAGATATCCAGATCCGCCTTGAAAGCCGCATCGACCGAATTATAGGAGTAAAGTTTGATATCTTTATTCGATCCGACAACTTTGAGCGCCGTCATATCATCGCCCTCGGGTGTCGTAGTGCCGATCAGCACCTCGCCATTGGGGGCGATTTGCATGCGCTCGGTATTGACAGTAGCGAAGCGGATGGTGTCATCGTCGCCGGTGTCGACGTCGACGTAAGTGTCGTTGTCCACGTCCTGAATGCGGTCAGGGTTCATGCCCGAGGCGGCGGAGATAGTATCCCATACCGTGCCGTTGAAGAATTCCAGCATGTTGGAGGCGCTGTTGTAGCGCAGCATACCGGCAGCGGGGGAGCCAGGCCTTGCGGCAGCGTCACCGACCGGGAGAAGAACCGCGGCGGTGCCCGCGAATTCGAGCCCGTCACCAGCGGCGTTGACTTTTACGACCTTGTGAGCGTCACCCGCACCGTAGGAATTCGGCGTGTCGGTCAAATCGATGAAAGCGTCCGCGCTGCCCGAACCGCTGGCAAGACTTTCCCATGCGGGAGTGCCATCATTGTGGCAATATTCCCAACTACCCGCATTATAACGCAAGGTACCGTCATTTTCGGCCGCACATGTTACCGTCGTGCCTACTTTAACACCGCCGTTGACGTCCAGCCTTGCCTTGGGATCGGTGACACCGATACCGACATTGCCATTGTAATCAATACTCAGAGCAGTATTAGTGACGCCAGTCGCATAATTATTACTTGTGCCGAAATGGATATAGGAACCCAGCAACGTATTCTGAGCCCAGATACCTGCTTCAGGTATTGAGGTTGAGGCGGTTCCTGTCTTCCAGACGATACCCGGAACATAGCCATTGCCCCCGACCATGGTGCCGATATTAATAGCGCTGTTAACAATGCTGGTTTTTATACCGTTATCATTGGCCTGAAGTGCGCTGTTTATGTAGAGGCGTCCGGAATCTACTGCTCCCGGAACACCTACTTCCGCTATGCCTTGCGTGCCTGAATAACCGAGGGCGAATACATCGTGGCTAAATGCCTGGAAATTAAGATAGTTTGTAGAACTAATATAAGCATTTGTATTAGTCCCATTCCAGCCAAGTCCTACATAACTGTTTTCATCAGGTGAAAGCACGGCGATTGAAGGCTGGTGGGCTACCGTCCTGGCGTCGAGGATCATTATCCCGCGCGCCGAGGCGGGCGCGGTAACGGGAAGACCAAGAGCCAGTACCTGGCCGAATGCGCCGGGATCGTAAAGGGGTACGTTGATTTTTGTCGGAACGCTTGCTCCTTGCGGCGTCTGGAACATATCGACAGTGCTTCCCGATAATCTCAGGGCGCCATTGATATTGGCCCCGGTAGCATTGATGGTCATGCGTTCGACACTTAACGTACCCATGCGAATTGTATCGTCGTCGGCGGTGTCGACGTCGACATAGGTATCGTTGTCGACGTCCTGAATACGGTCGCTGGCAGCGCCCCCGCCAGTCATAACCAGTTTGCGCCAGGCGGCGTTGGCGAAGACCTCGAAGCTGGAATCGGATGTGTTGAAGCGGATCATGCCTTCGATTTCACTTCCTGCGCCGGGCCGCTCTCCAGTCGTGCCAGAGGCGATCAGCAGGGCATCAGTACCAGCGAAGATCAGACCGTCGCCTGCGGTATTTACCCTTACCGCCTTGTAGGCATCGCCTGCTGCAACGGCGTAGGAATTCGGCGTGTCGGTAAGGCTTGTGAAAGCGCCCATCGAGCCGACGACCATGTCGACCCAGTTGGCGCCATCAGCGCAGACCTGAAACTTGGTATCGGCGGAAACGTATTTAATAGCGCCTACGCGGTTTGCATCGCATGCCTCTCCGCCATCGGCAAGGCGTATTGTTCCGGCAACGTCGAGAGCGGTATTTGCGGAAAGCTGCGTCGCAGGCACCTCAGGGTCAATCACCATCTTGCCTCCGAACAGGCCCATGGTGTTGGAAGCGGTCATATCGAGGAAAACTCCGTCATTGCCGCCGGGATTCTGGTCACCCATGAAGATGCCGAGAGACTGAATGCCGGTGACACGGGGGCGGTCGGCTGTATCAAACCATATAGCATTGTCGATCAGGCCGATCGCCATCGATCCGTCGCCAAAATCCGAGTATGGTACATCGTTGCCAGCGACAACATCCCTGCCCATTGCGATGCTGTATCTGCCACTGGCGGTTGTGGCAGATCCTATTGCGGTGCTGGAATACCCGCTGGCGTCTGTTGATTGTCCCATAGCCGTGCTGTAGTTGCCAGCGTTTGTATTATATCCTAATGCGACACTGGATACTCCGCTAGCGACCACATCAGTACCAATAGCAATGCTTTGAGTTTGGCTGGCGGTTGCGTTGTATCCCATCGCGATGCTATTAAAACCACTAGCGGTTGCGTTGTATCCCATCGCGATGCTATTAAAACCACTAGCGGTTGCGTTGT
>CAZBGS010000007.1:3545-133085 GCA_964491785.1 uncultured Pseudobdellovibrionaceae bacterium
GCGGTTGCGTTGTATCCCATCGCGATGCTATTAAAACCACTAGCGGTTGCGTTGTATCCCATCGCGATGCTGTAGTTGCCGATATTGGCGTTGTCCCACTGGGTGCCGTTTACGCTGCCGACGCGAAAAGCTGCTTTTCGGGGGTACCACAGCAGGCGAGCGCCTGCGCCGAGGTTCGGTTCCGTCCAGCCAGCCCCGGCTGTTCCTTGTGCCAGTATCGCGCCGTCGTTAGACAGGTGCAGTCGGGTAAGGGGTGCGGCTATACCGATGCCAGCCCTGCCTGAAGGATCGATGACCATTTTCTGCGTCCCGGCAGTGCCAAAGCGAATATAGTCATCATCGGCGGTATCGACATCGACATAGGTATCGTTGTCGCCATCCTGAATGCGATCAGGTGCGGCTACGCCTGATCCTGCCAGAGAGGTCCAGGTTCCGGCTGCGCCGTCGCAGATCAGCAGGGTGTCGCCACCGGCGTTGAGGGCCAGCGTGCCCTTGGTGGTGGCGTCGCAGGTTTCGCTGGCGTTACCGGCGAGAAGGATGCCGCCGTCCGTATGAATACTCACCAGCGGATCGATGCCGCCGATGCCAAGGCCTTTAGCGTTGATGCGCAACTGCTCAGCGCCGCCGACGGCAACGCCTATGACATTCGCGCCAATGCTGTAGAGGCCGGTGTCGATGTCGCCCGTAAAGGTATATGAAGGCGCGGTCGCAAGACCGGCGGAGGCGTAGAACTCGCCGCTCGCGGTGATATCGACACCAGAAATGCTGCCCAGAGCCGCCATGTTGCCAGCTTCGTCGACATTGACGAGAAGGGTTCCGGCGCCGTCGACATTGGTGTCGCGCATGATCCTGAACTGGTGGCCCGCGCCGTTGTTGTCGGAGTCGATCGAGAACACGAGGTCGCCCTGCGCGGTCAGCATACCGGTTCCGGCAAAGGCGATGTCGGGGGCAAGCGTAGCGTTGTTGGCACCGCTCAGCACAATCGCCGGTGCCGCGCCGATATTGAGGTTGCCGCTCGCGTCAACGGTCATGCGCTCGGTTCCGTCGGTGGCAAAGCGGATGACGTTGTCGTCAAAACCGTTGTCGGTGTCGACGTAAGTGTTACCGTCGCCCTGATCCTGTATCCGGTCGCCCGCTGCGCCGCCGCCGGTCATGACCAGCTTGCGCCACGCGCCGTTCGCGTAGACCTCGAAATGCGTGTCGGTGGTGTTGTAGCGGATCATGCCTTCGATCTCACTGCCCGCGCCCGGACGCTGCGCGGTAGTCCCCGAAGCTATCAGCAGGGCGTCGGTTCCGGCGAAGATCAGGCCGTTGCCTGCAGTGTTGACCCTGACCGCCTTATAGGCGTCGCCCGCCGCAACGGCATAGGAATTCGGGGTGTCGGTCAGGCTTGTAAATGCGCCCATAGAACCGACGACCATGTCGACCCAATTAGCGCCGTCAGCGCAGACCTGGAATTTGGTATCGGCGGCAACATATTTGATCGCGCCTACGCGGTTGGCATCGCAATCTTCGCCGCCATCGGCAAGGCGAAGGGTTCCGGATATGTCTAGCAAGGTTTTAGGGGCGGCGGTACCAATACCTACGCTTCCGGCGAAATAGCCTATATAACCAAATGCCGCTTCTTCACTGGCCAATCTAATCGCAAGAGTGCCAGACCCATCATGCATTGAGATATAATGTCCCCACCCGGTCTCTATTAATCCGGTACGCGCCTTTAAAAATAATGTACCTAATGAATCGCCAATTTCTGTTCCTGCAACATCGCCAAAATGAATTGAGTTTGTCCCCCGGAGACGCACATCTCCATCTATGTCAACCGCATATTCCGGTGAATTTGTTCCGATACCGATATTGCCTACCGGAGTAATGACCATACGATCAGCGCTCGCCACCCCGTCAAAGGTGCCGAAACGGATGGTGTCGTCATTGCCGGTGTCAACATCTACATAAGTGTTGTTGTCTGAGTCCTGGATACGGTCGAGGGCGGCTACGCCAGCTCCGGCCAGTGAAGTCCAGGTTCCGGCGGCGCCGTCGCAGATCAGCAGGGTGTCGCCACCGGCGTTGAGGGCCAGCGTGCCCTTGGTGGTGGCGTCGCAGGTTTCGCTGGCGTTACCGGCGAGAAGGATGCCGCCGTCCGTATGAATACTCACCAGCGGATCGATGCCGCCGATGCCAAGGCCTTTAGCGTTGATGCGCAACTGCTCAGCGCCGCCGACGGCAACGCCTATGACATTCGCGCCAATGCTGTAGAGGCCGGTGTCGATGTCGCCCGTAAAGGTATATGAAGGCGCGGTCGCAAGACCGGCGGAGGCGTAGAACTCGCCGCTCGCGGTGATATCGACACCAGAAATGCTGCCCAGAGCCGCCATGTTGCCAGCTTCGTCGACATTGACGAGAAGGGTTCCGGCGCCGTCGACATTGGTGTCGCGCATGATCCTGAACTGGTGGCCCGCGCCGTTGTTGTCGGAGTCGATCGAGAACACGAGGTCGCCCTGCGCGGTCAGCATACCGGTTCCGGCAAAGGCGATGTCGGGGGCAAGCGTAGCGTTGTTGGCACCGCTCAGCACAATCGCCGGTGCCGCGCCGATATTGAGGTTGCCGCTCGCGTCAACGGTCATGCGCTCGGTTCCGTCGGTGGCAAAGCGGATGACGTTGTCGTCAAAACCGTTGTCGGTGTCGACGTAAGTGTTACCGTCGCCCTGATCCTGTATCCGGTCGCCCGCTGCGCCGCCGCCGGTCATGACCAGCTTGCGCCACGCGCCGTTCGCGTAGACCTCGAAATGCGTGTCGGTGGTGTTGTAGCGGATCATGCCTTCGATCTCACTGCCCGCGCCCGGACGCTGCGCGGTAGTCCCCGAAGCTATCAGCAGGGCGTCGGTTCCGGCGAAGATCAGGCCGTTGCCTGCAGTGTTGACCCTGACCGCCTTATAGGCGTCGCCCGCCGCAACGGCATAGGAATTCGGGGTGTCGGTCAGGCTTGTAAACGCGCCCATAGAACCGACCACCATGTCGACCCAGTTAGCGCCATCGGCGCAGACCTGGAATTTGGTATCGCCAGCCATATATTTTATCGCTCCGACCCGGTCGGCATCGCAATCTTCGCCGCCATCGGCAAGACGCAGGGTTCCGGCAACGTCGAGAGCGGTATTGGGGGTAAGCAGCGTTGCCGGAGCGGCGGGATCGATTACCAGCTTTCCGCCGTAGATACCGACTGTTCGCGCCGTGGCAAGATCGATCGAGTCCTGATCGCCAAGGAAGATCCCCAGCGAATTCGCAGCAGAGACTTGCGGCGAATCGCCCGCCGTGGAGCCAAGCCCTATGGCCATGGAATTCGTGCCTGTAGCGGTTACTACTGCCTGGTTTCCGAGCGCGATAGAGCCTGCCGCTGCGGCACCGCTGTCAGTACCGAGTACGATACTGCCTGTCCCTCGTGTATCCCACAGCGTGCTGGAATCGGAACCGGCGTAGAATGCGGCAAGATCCTTGTCGAAGAAGAATCTCGCGGCCTCGCCGCCGGTACTGTCAAGAGTCGATGAACCGAACACGAAATCGTCGGTCGCGTAGACTGCCGGGGTTCTGGCTCTTACTACTGTGCCGCTGCGCTCGAAAAGGCCGGTGTTGCCGCCTGCGACATCGGAGGCGGTGAAGCAGTTCAGGCCATCGGAGTCGCAGTAGGTGGTCGCGCCTATATCACCGGTGATATCAACTTCAAGAAGCCGACCGCCACCGCCGGTGCCATCGCTCAGAGTTGTAGAGCCGATCGCGAGGCCTGCGGCGAAGTGGCCGGCATGAGCCGATATCCCAGCCGTGGGTGAATTCCAGGCAGCTCCTCTGGCCTCGTCGCTGTGCAGATGCCACATGCCGGTCAAACCGCCCGGGATTCCGGTAAGGGCAGCGGCATCGTTAAAGCTGAGATAGTCGTTGCTGGCGTCAGCGGCACCGTCATGAGTTATGAAGATATTGCCGCCGCCCAGGAGCATGTCGCCGGTAATATAGGCGGATTTCGCCGAAATGCCGGCGGTCGGCAGGTTCCATGCGGCTCCTCTGGGCTCGTCGGCGTGCAGGTGCCATATCCCGGCAGCGCCTCCGAAGGTGTCGTCGGCATCGTTAAAGCTCATATAGTCGTTGACGGCGTTGGCGAGGCCGTCATGAGAAGTGTAGAGATTGCCGCCCTGAAAAATAATGTCTCCCGCCGCATGGACGCTTGCCAGCGGACTGGCTATTCCTAATCCGAGCCGGTTTGTGGTTCTGTCATAGACGAACTCGCCGGTATCAACTCCCAGAGCGCCAACAGTACCGGGAAGAGCGCCGCCTATGTTTATTATAATATCCTTGTCGTTACCGGGGGCGGGAGCCGCGCCGGTGGCAACGCTGGCGGCGTCGAAGCAGTTGAAGCCCTCATCGTCGCAATATCTGGTCGCGCCTATCGAACCATCGACATCGAGATAGAGCTGGTATGATCCGAGGTTGGGGGTGGTGTCGTTGATTCCGATCCAGCCTTCGCTGGTTATGGTAGTGGTGACGCTGGAACCGACGAATTGCGCCAGACCGGAAGCCGGGCCGTTGCCTCCGACCTTCAGTGTGTCGGTCTGGGTGTCGCCCTGGACTTCGAGTTCGAGACCGAACGAAGCCGCGTCGCCGCCGCCAACATTCAGGGTGCCTATCAGGCCGTCGCCTTCGACTTCAAGTTCCAGTCCCGCCGCCGCCGGGCCGCTCGTGCCCACGTGAAGCGTAGCGATATCGTAGATGCTTTTGCCGCCGCCGCTTTCGCCTTGCGTCAGGACTTCTTCGAGGGTCTGATCGTCGGTGTTGACGTCTCCGGGGTTGGTTTCAGAAGGACAGTCCCAGGAATTTCCCGTCCAATGAAGCACCTCGCCAGGGTCGCAAACTTCGGGCAAGTTAAAATTCTTGCCGCCGAGAATAAAGTTATTGTTTGCAACAATTACCTGACTGGAGAATGTGGCATTGCCGGAAAAATTGGCGGTACTGGAAAAGCTCGCAGCTCCGGGGAAGGTCAGCGCTTTGGTGACAAGATCTCCAATAATTGCATTGCCGATGTTAAGATAGTCGTCAGTACCGGCGTCCGGAACATCAACGACGGATGGGGCGCCATCGGTTTCGTCGACGCCAATCAGAATGTTCCGGCTTCCGGTCGCCAGCGTCGGGCCGACACCCTGACCCAGCAAGATGTTATCCTCTCCGGTGGTCAACCCTGCGCCAGCTCCTGTGCCGATTATGGTATTGTCCGCTCCGGTGGCGGCGATTATTTCTGGCACGTCATAGCCCAGATATATCGTGCCAGCGCCGCTGGTTCCGTCTACCGCCAGAACTCTTTTGTTATCAACCTTCAGATAGCCGGTGAGATCAACATCGCCTTTGACGTCCAGAGCATCGTCGGGTGAGGATTCGTTGATTCCGACCTTGCCATCATTTTGCACATAAAGACGCGAAACACCGCTGCTGTCGGTTACATTCAGGCCTGCTTCTGAGGAATCGCTCGTCTGCGCCTTTACTGTCAGACGTACCGCTCCGTCAGGGCTTACGCCGATACCGACATCTCCGGTCGCCGACATTTCGATCAGGCCGCTGTTGCCGCCTCCGTCGCTGGTGGACAGGGTGAGAGCGCCGCCGCCTGTGCCAGTGATGCGGGTATTGGTGTTACCCCAGCCGATATAGGAGGCATCGGCGATAAGCATGTTGCGGGCAAGCATGAAGATTCCCGACAGATACAGGTCGGTAGTTCCGTTATCTTCCAGGATGGCAGGCGTCGTTGTTGCGCCGATTAGTACGTCGCCGTCAGCAAAAGAATTGTAAAAAATATCCTTAAAGTAAGGATCAGCAGGGCCCGCCATTACGTCAACGTCCTGCCATTTGCCTCCTGCACCGCCGATACCGCCGATTGCCGTCCATTTTGCGTCAAGACACATCAAGAGCATTGTCGGCGCGCCATCGCTATCGACCGCCAGCTGGCCGGCAATCGGGCAGGCGGCGTTTTCGACGCCTTCATGAGAAATATTAAAACCGCTAATAAAATTCGGAATGGCTCCGGCAGTGACCGCGGCAATATAATCAGCCTTCAGATACGGGAATTCGTTGTAATCGGTTACGCCGGGATTAACAGCAATGGCTCCTCCGAAGGTGCTAGTGCCTGTTCCCTGCACCTCGATGTTTTTGTCGATTGTCGCCGTTGCCGGATCGGTAGTGCTCAACGACCACAGGCCGCCGTATGTCGCCGAGGCGTCCGCATAGGTATATTCAAGCACGATATCATCGCCGCTTCTGACAACCAGTTTCTCGTTTGGCGAGTCGTATGTGCCGTTGCTGTTGACATCGGCGGTAGAAAAATCAAGACATTTTGTTTCGAAAACACGGTTGGGGCCGGCGGAAATAATTGCAATCACCGGATAATTTCTGTGTTTTTCCGGATCATTGGGAGGAATAGCGCCTTTACCGGCAAGGCGCTTTTGGGAAGCCCCTCCGCAATTGGCATCATTAACCATCGTGCCGGCATCCCAGACACAATACCCGTATCTACTGCCCCAGGGGTCGTTCTGACTGGCGCCGATCGAGTTGGGAAGCCAGCCGCCGCCATCGGATCCGGCAACCGCTCCGGGGCCCACAGCACTTCCTGGGTCGTCCCATTCTATCGGTTCAACAAAGCCGTCTCCAGGGCCTCCACCGCTTGCCTCGCAGTCTCCGTTATAGTCGTCCATGGTTGCAGTCAGAAGCGCGAGCTTGGAAGCGATCTGCATCTGCGTATCCGCCATGGTGCGACGATTGACTTCGACCATTGTCGACATAGGGCCCCGCATCATACTTACGGTGACAGCCCCCAGTACGCCAACTACGGCTACCGCGCCGAACAGCGTGAAGAAAATATTCCCTCGTTCTTTTAACCTCATGGCGTTAAAGCCCCCAAGCTCGGATCTTTCTTTCTATTTGGTTCGCCTCCGGAGACAGGCGGTTGTAAAAAGTATTCGTTTCAAAATCAGTTACCGGGTGGAAAAACTGCGGGAAACAGACGCAGGAGGCGCTTGCACAGGCAGTGCAGGCGTAGTGGAAAGTAGCTGGACGATTGTTCAGCGAGGTGACGGTCATAGATATCAGGGCCCTTAACCGTGATTCTGCGTTATTTTCCCACATTATAATTATTAATTAAAATTGTTTATAAATCCTTAGCATGCGGGGAACGAGGCGTTATGGCAAAGAAATCAATCTTTATGAATAATAGTCTTTTTTATGTTTAATCCGGAAGAGGTACGCCGAATTGATCCAGAACCTCGGCCTGACGTACACGCATGGTATCGGCGTCAAAGTTCTCGATAAGCTCGCCAAACAGGCGGTGCCAGTTGATTTCAGCCTTTAGATGAATGAAAACAGAGCCGAGGCCAAGAGCAGCCCTGTCCATGAAAACAAACTCTCTGGGAACCGTAACTCCGCCGATTTCCCTTAGCTTCCGGTGAACCTGTATAGCCGTTTCGCGGCCATATACACCTTTGTTCGCCTCACCTATAAGACGAACTTTATCCTCAAGCAGCGGAGCATAAAGAAATCTTGCCCAAATGTTCAGAGTTTCTATCTGCTCGTTGGTAAGGCCTTTAAAACCCCAGGTTTCGTACGCTCTTACAGATAAATCCTTATCATTATTTAACAAAGAGTTATATAACCAGATGACGCCTTCCACAAATTCGGCGCGGAACGTACGTACGCATCCGAAATCCAGCAGGTTAATTGAGTCGTCTTTTCTAACGCTATAGTTGCCGAGATGAGGGTCGCCATGGATAATTCCCGCCTGATAAAATGGCACGTACCATACACGGAACATGTTCATGGCTAGACGATTACGGCGTTCAGGATGGGCATCCACGAATTTAAGTATCGGTTCTCCGTCCAACCAGGTGGAGGTTAGCAATCTTTTTGTGGATAACTCGTTTATAACCCGCGGAATATGTACCTCTGACTCTTTTTCCAGCAGCCCGGCGTAGAGTCTGCAATGCTTCGCCTCGAGACAATAATCAAGCTCCTCGAACAGCCGCGCGGACAGTTCGTCATGGATGTATCGGGTATGTATAGCCCTGTCATATTTCTCGAAAACATTAAATACCATCCGCAATTGCCTGAGATCTGCTTCGATAGCCGAGTTCATGTCTGGGTACTGGAGCTTGCAGGCGAGTCTAATTCCATCCTTTGATTCGGCTTGATGAACCTGCCCAAGGCTGGCAGCGGCGGCGGCATCAAACTGAAAGGATTTAAATTTACTTTCCCATTCCGGGCCAAGTTCGCTTTTCATGCGGCGGCGTACGAAGGCCCTGCCCATCGGCGGCGCGTTGGCCTGAAGCTGCTGGAAAGCTACGGCGTATTCCGGTGGCAAGGCTTCAGGGATTGTAGCCAAAATCTGGCCTATTTTCATCACCGGGCCTTTTAGTCCGGCGAGCGCCTGCATCAATTGAAGGGCATGCTCTTCTTTATCAATTTTAATGCCAAGAAATTTTTCTCCGGCAAGCCTTGCGGCAAGGCCCGCCACAGTGCCGCTGGTACGGCCATAACGAAGCATCCTGCTTGCCAGGGCGCTTTCGTCTTCATTTTTTATTCCCGAAAATTCCTTTTCACCGATCATGCTAAACGAGCTTGGGCAATAAGTATTAAAAGTCCAGAGAAAAATGAAAAATCAATAACGCGCATATAAACAACTAGCTTTTTTTGCATTCATTGGACATCGCCCACAAAAATATGCTGAAATAACTTTCAGATAAGGCAAAATGTACCGGTCAACTTTCCTTGATATAATCTTATGCGTCTGTTTATCGTTTTTTTTCTCGTTGTGCTTGCCGCCGGAGCGGCAGCTTTCGCTTCTTACGAAGGTTCGCCCGTCAGGCAATGGCTGGAGACGAGAGCCGCCGCAAAAAAATCGGAAACCCCCGAGGTTCTTTATCTGGCTCCATTTGTTGAAATCCCCGAAAATTACGTGCCGCCGCAATCTTCCGAAGAGCTTGAGAACCGGCTGCCGATTAACAGAATTCCGCTGGAAGATCAGCACCGCTCCGCTGACGAAATCGGAGAGTGGCTGATGGTGGTGATTGCCGAATCCTTTGCTTTTGATTCACGCGATTTTGGCAAGAACATCAACGAGGTTTCCCGTTATTATATTCCCGCCGCATATGATCAATATACCGCTTTTCTGGAGCAGGCCGGGTTTAAGGATGTAATAGAAAAAAATGATTTGAGGCTGCACAGTTTTGTTCAGGATGCGCCGTTTTTGCTGAACAAGGGCTCGCTGGAGGGGCGCTATCGCTGGCTTTTCGAAGTTCCGGTCATGCTCAGTTACCTTGAAAGGCGCGCCAAGGGATACGCCGGCAAAGAACCCTCCAACCGTCAGATTGTAATTACAGTGCAGATCGGGCGCTATTCCGATGCCGGAAAAGATGGCATTCTGGTCGAAAGCTTTGCGGCCAGAACAAAATAAAAAGCCTTTACTTTAATCGACGATCCGTGGCCTAAATACCGGCGAAAGGAGTCATTGATGAGCGAAACAAACATAGCCAACTTTCCCATAGGCGGAAACGATGAACCAGAGGCGAAAGACGTTGGAGGGGTAGCCGGTGCGCGGCTGAAGGCTTTTATTGAGAGAATAGAGCGCCTTGAAGAAGAGAAAGCGGCTCTGGCCGAAGATATTAAAGAGATTTACGCCGAGGCCAAAGGTACCGGTTTCGATACCAAAACCATGCGGAAGCTGATCAGGCTGCGTAAGATGGATGGAGACAAGCGCCGAGAAGAAGACGAGCTGCTGGAGTTATACAAGGCAGCTCTCGGGCTGGTGTAGCATGCGATGGGTGCTGGTGGTTCTTGCCCTGTATGCCGCCAGTAACGGCGGTTCGTATACCGTTCACACAGAAGAATTTCGTACAGAGGAAGCTTGCCAGCAGGCCGTGGCCGGTTTGCTGGCTATTCCTCCAGACTGGAACTCGCGCCCGAAAATCAAGGCGTTTTGCGTTCCGGACAATAAATAAAGATTAACATAAACTCTTGTTTTTTTATTAGTTAGGTTGTATTCGTACCTAACATTGCTAAATGCAAGTAATTAAAAAAGTTTAACAGAGAGGCTGCATATGACCTGCAACAAAGCCGAAGGGGAGCTTCGGAGAGCATTTGGTATGGCTGAAAAAGCCATTACTCTCAGTAGAATTGAAAGAGGAAGAAAAAATTATTCTGTTGAATTAAGCGATTCTTCAAGAAAGGGGGTTCTCAGCCCTCGCGATCTGGAGCCCTTTACCATCGAAGTGATTGCCGGAAGCGAAGCCTGGGCCAATTTCATAACTACGATGAGCGAAAAAGGATTAAAGGTTTCCGATCTTTCCGTCAGGCAAGACGGCTATAACGGGCATACTGTCAATACAAGCGCGATTTTCACGGTAACAAGGTCGCCGAACTGAAGACGGAACGCTTTACTTTTTTTTCATAAATTCTCTGTATCCTGTACGCGGACAATAAACAAGTATTAGTTGGTTAGCCAGGTGCAAGGGAATCTATCGATTCGCAAGGTTTTGAATGAACTTGCCGCCAATCCGCAAATGGTTATGGCAGACAGCGCTCATGGCCCCTATCCTGCCAATAAAATCCGCTTCAGGAATACAGGTCATGCGTTTGATATCTCCGAGGCCACACCTTTCCTTGGCACCGATGAAATGATTCTGGTTTTGCTCAAGGATTATCTTAACGCCAAGGCTGATTATCAATCGACGTTACTTGCTTTCGGCAGAGACAACCCGATGACAGATGTTGCAGGAGATCATGCCGACAGCGCCTGGTGTTCTCTGCAAGCAAGGCTATTTGAGCTGAAGGCCGACAAGGCGGCCCTTGCCCGCACGGCGTTACTGGAAAAACTTAATAACAAGACCTGCGAGGCCCGGCATGAGTTGAGGGTACGCCGCGAGCGGTCGGATCAGCAAACGGCCAGACAAACGATAGAGAGAAGAAGGAAGCGGGCTCGCAGCGAGGATTTCGATAACTGGCTGGCCTTCCTGATTTTGTTCGTAGTCCTCTGCAAAAACCCCAATTTGTTTTCCAAATGGATCATGCCGCATGTCGAAACCAGATCCGGTTTCGCAGGTTAATGTCTGGCGCTGGCGCAGAATCATATTTTTCACGCATATTTTTGCATTTTTCAAATTTTTGAGTTAACAAGCTTTTTAGTTTGGGAATAAGCTAAAATGCCTTCTTGTTATGTACTTTCGTTACCGCTACTCTACTAAAAAGGTGCCATGTGTGCGCCTTACAATAAGGAATAGAATAGAAAATGGGCCGATTCGGTAGTCTGTTGACAATTGTTTGCGTTTCCGCGCTGGCCGCCTGCACGTCCGGGAGACCGGTCGAGCCGCAGCTGGTTGCTTCCCCCGATACTGTTTCCCTGATGCTGGCTGAGGCTGCGGACAAAGCATCCTCGGCGCTGGAAACTCTTGCCGCAGTCGAGCAGGCGAGAACCCCGGCAGCAGAGGTCGGGAACATTCCAGATGCGCCGCCGGAATTGCGCAGGGCAATGACGGTCAACTGGATCGGGCCGGTTGAGCCTCTCGCCAGACGCGTGGCAGACAGGGCTGGATATACTTTCATGGTTATCGGCAATCCTCCGCCGGTACCAATGTTAATTTCCATCGATGTCCAAAATCGTCCTATAATAGACATTCTGCGGGATATCGGATTGCAAATGGGTCTGAGGGCAGACCTGAAAGTCGACGCGCGGCGCAAGGCAGTAGAAATTCAGTATGCGCCGCACTCCGGCACAGGAGCACCGGGTTAAAATAGATGTCAAAGTTTATTAAACTTTTAGCACTTACGGTCTTTCTACTGCCCGCTATGGCCAGCGAAGTGCGGGCGCAGGAGGACTTTATCCACTCTCCGCCCCCGCAACCGATGATAACTCTTCAACAAATCCCCAAACTTAATAAAATCATCGATGCCGATACCGGTCTTCCATTTGACATTCGAATGGAAGCAATGCGCGAGGCCGCACTTTCATATGGAGCGCGAGGCGGACTGGCATGGCGCACATATCACATCCGAAAAGAGCTCGACCGCAGATCCAGGTATATGAATAAAGTATTCGACTTCAATCAATTACTTATTCCCGCCCCCTCAGGGCTGACCATCGAGCCGCCGATCATTTCGGAAGCCGAAAATGCAATGATCATAGACGCCGGGGGACTTACAGCTGCTGTTTCAGACCGTTATTATCACATCAACAAAAATGCACGAATTGTAAGCACAGGAAGAAACTGGCGTAATTATCTTGAACGGGACTGGGGGGAAGTCACTCCGCCGCCCGATGTTTTGCGTCCCGCCAACAAGGAAGAGCGCGAATTCTGGTCGGAGCTGGTAGCACAAGGTTGGGCCGAAGGCATAAGTCAGGCCGATGAAGTTTTTAGTAACGACCTCAACAGATTAATGGCTGATTATCTTGGAATGGTTCGTTACCGCCTGCTTTTGGCTCAGGGTATGGTTTCACCTCCCTTTGCCCTGCAAATCGACCGCGGAGTTACCGGCGGCGGAAACGAGATGCGGGTTGGCGATCGGGAGGTACAGATCACCGGTGTTCCTGTCCTGAAACCTGGATATGACGAATGGCAACCCGTAAACCGGTAAGCCTCCTTAAGGGCAAAGACAATATTGCCCAGACCTGGCCCGATGAACCGTCCAGGTTCAATGAAGTTCATGTGGATCCGTTCCTGCTCTGGTGCGTCAGAAAGAATACCAGCGATGTCAGCATCCAGACCGACCGGCCGGTTTATACCGAAATTCACGGCACTCTCTACCCGGCGACATTCAGGCCGCTTGACGCCGCCGATATGAACGTCTTTCTTACCAGAATTTACGGAGCAGAAGCCAATGCAAGGCTGGCATCGGGTACCGATCTAGACCTTTCATACGAGATTCGACCGGATCGCTATACAAGAATCCGTTTTCGCGTGAACATAACCGCCATTCTGTCAAAGGGCCGCGACGCAGCTCAGATCACAATGCGCGTACTGCCGAACGAGCCGCCTACCATGCTCGATCTGAATATCGAAGAGGATATTATTAATTCCTGGTCGCCGCGGCAGGGCATTGTCGTGGTCACAGGGCCAACCGGATCCGGCAAGACCACTCTTCTGGCAGCAGGTGTTCGCATGCTGATGGAACGCAGGCTCGGATGCGGCAAGATAGTCTGTTACGAAGCTCCGATCGAGTATGTGTATGATGCTATAAAAAATCCTCGTTCGCTGATATCGCAGACCGAAATTCCGAGGCACCTGCCCGATTTCGCTAGAGGAGTACGCAACGCACTGCGGCGGAAGCCTAATATCATTCTGGTCGGTGAATCACGTGACCGAGAGACCATTTCCGCTTCCATCGAGGCGGCACAGACCGGTCACCTCGTCTATACCACCACGCACACGATCGGCGTGGCGAACACCGTGCAACGGATGGTTTCCACTTTTGAGCAGGACGAGCGGGCGGAGCGAGCCTATTCATTACTCGAAACCATTCGTCTGATCATCACCCAGGCGCTGGTTCCAAAAATTGAAGGCGGGCGTATGGGCGTACGCGAATGGATGCGCTTTCCGGATGAGGTAAGAGATCGTTTGATGACCATGGACTATGCCCAGTGGCCGGCGGAAATCCAGCGGCTTCTTCCCTATTACGGTCAGACTATGGCGCGATCGGCGGAGATTGTTTTTGAAAAAGGCCTTATCGACAGGCGCACCTATTTGCTGCTGTCGACTGCGGCCGGATCAGGGGCAGATTAGTAATTTGCCAGCCTCATGAAAAAAACTTATCATGGTTGTTATAATTTCGGGGAAGTAAAATGGCCCAGTCACAGGAAGAAGTCCAAATCGAGAAACGGAACTGGCACTGGCGAAATTCCATGCGCCCGGTCAGGTTCTTCGGTCTAGACGCCAGGGCAGCGATTCCATTTCTGATCCTTTTATTTTATTTCAGAACTATTACATTGATTTTTACGATCGTACTCACTTCGGTCTTTGCCTATCTCGAAAGGAAGGGCCTTACGTTTCCCTCGGCGCTTCGCGCTTTTCGCAGCTGGCTTATCGGCCAGAAGCGTCCGGGATGGTATTTGATGCACAAGCGCAGGCTTATTGATTATGGCTGATATTGGTTTTTAGTAAACCGGGGTGTCATAAATTAAAAGAAATTGGATCCGATTAGCAAGTACTGCCTTGTCATTTTCCGTTCTCCCCTTTATTTTCGTCATGCAGATTTAGAGCGTTTTGTTCAGTTAGGTAAAGCAAATGCAGATAAAATATTTCCAAAATGCCTGTATACTTGGTTTTTCGGCGATACTAGGTCAGACAATTCCGCTCTCCAGCGCCCATGCGGGATTTGAATGGCATCCTCCCGCAAGGCAGGAAGCACCGCAACAGAGCGGAAGCCCGCAAATTCCTGCGGCTCCGGTCGGCGAGGTTTACGAAACCGGGCCATTATCTCCCATGCCGCTGTCTCCTGCTTTTTCTGCAGATGATGGGCCTATACTGCCAACACTGGATAAGGCTCCTGAATTTCAAGAAAATTTTCATAAGCGGGGACTACTGGCTCCCGAACTTCTTGCTCCTGCGGTTCCTGAAACGGGAATAGCGCCAGGTTCAGTCGGGCTGGAACCCGAGCAGGTTTACCACGAAGGAAAACCGCTTCGCCGCCAGAAACCGCCTTTGTCCCGGGATCTTGGTTTGTTCCAGGAAAAACCTGATGCTCCTATGGCTGCGCCTGTAGTTCCGCCTGTTAGTACCGCCCCTGAAGTGTCAAATCAAGGCGGATATCCGATAATCGACCTTTACCCTCTACGTAAAGGGGAAGCGGTGATGAGCGGGACTTATAACGCTCCAGTCATTAATCCTTTGAAACCGGTTGAAAAAGACGCTAGGCCGCTGGAAGTTATTCCAAATGACTTCAGCAGGCAAAAGTATCAGGAGACGCCTTCAGACCTTCCTTTTTACAGCGAGGCGGTAGGATTTGGCAAAAACATACCTCTGGCTCTGGCGCTCGGACAGATAGTTCCTCCTGACTATCCTTATGCCTTTGCCGAAGGGGTAGACGCGGGCGTACGTATCGACTGGCAGGGCGGACGTCCATGGAATGTGGTTTTATCCGAGGCGATCCGCTCTCACGGACTCGAAGCGGTCATTTCCGGGAAAATGGTTTACATAAAACCTTACGAATTATCGTCTTCCAGGCGAGTTATGCCGGTAAAACGAAGCTCGGCCGATTTCCCGCAGGAGTCTAAGCTTTCCTCTTTTGCTGATGCGAGTATCCGGAAGAATGAAAATGCCGGTTTTCTTCCGGCTTCCTATACTCCTGAGCCTGCCGGGCTTGAACCGGTATCGCTTTCAGACCCTTATTTCGTTCCTCCCAGGATAGCAGCAGTTACCAATGTCGATGCCATATCGGAACCGGTAGCACCGATTGAAGCTCCGGAGGCAAAGCCGGTATCGCTCCAGGAACCTGATATGCCAGAGCTTGAAGTTCAGGAAATTTCACCGCTGCCGAAAAAGGATCCCTGGGAAGCGGCAGCGGCAGATTTTCGCGCTCCCGATCCTGATCGTCCGTCATTCGTCAGCGAACCGGCGGCGCCGGTTTCAATCGTCAGAGAAAAACCGGTCAGCAAAATCCGCTTCGACCAGAGCGCCGTAAATCTATGGTCAGCGCAGACAGGCAGCACGCTGCGAGATACGTTAATCGGCTGGAGCGAGCGCGCCGGAGTGCAGCTTCACTGGGCGTCAAGATATGATTATCCTCTGCTTTCCGAAGTCGTCGTCCAGGGTACGTTTCAGGATGCCGTCGAAACTCTGCTAGCTGGCTTGATGGAAGCCAATCCGAGACCTATAGGAAGGCTGCATCCGAACAATCCTGAGGGGCCGGCGATCCTGATAGTCGAAACGCGCCGGGTTCTGGACTAATTTTATTTATTTATCCCCACCTCTGACGATACCTTTACCAGCGATCCGCTTGTGGTTGCCAGGAATTGCGGTCACAATCAGGCGAGCCGGATTATGATTTTTCCGGAGTTACGTCTTTCAGGTTCGTGGAAATGATTTGGTCACAAAAAATCAGGATTTTAATGTTTGTCGCCGCAGCTGCTCTCCCGGCCCTGGCAAGCTGTGAAAATTTCAGGCAAGTAGACAGACATATCGAAACGATGCAGGAAGAAGCCGATCAGGCGCTTGCTGAAATTACCCCCTCCCAGAAGCGAGCCGGATCGTTGGTGGTTGACAAACGCCCCTGGTATGGAAACCGGGCAGTACCGATCGAGCATGGAGAACCCCTTCCGGCAACACTTTCGGCACAGAACGGGCTGGTTCTTACTTTCGAACGGCCAATGACCCTGAAAGAGGCAGCGAAAATGATACAAAACGCCTCGGGGCTGCGAGTAGCAGTTTTTGATGTTGATGGTGGAGGACGGCAGGAAACCAATCCCGTTATGTTCGTGCCTTCAAATGGACGTGAGGTCGGCGGTGGCCGAATCGTATGGCAGGGAAGTCTGAACAATCTGCTAGACCAGGTGGCAGATACCTTTGATGCAGAATGGTCTTTCGATGGCAGCATCGTCCGAATTGAAAATACCGTCTCCAAAGTTTTCATGCTTCACGCACTGGCCGGAAACATGGAAATCGGCAGCGGTCTCGAGAGCGAAAGCGGCAGTAACAGCAGCCTTCCGGAAATAGGCTTTAATACAAAAGCGACCCTGGAAATATGGTCGGAAATCAACGGTGCTCTTTCATCCATGGTCGGCAATCAGGGCAAGGTCGCACTATCGCCCTCGACAGGCACCATTACGGTTTCCGGCCCCCCTTCAATGGTAGCGCGCGTTGAAAGTTATTTACGAGAACAGAATCGAATGCGGCTTCGGCGTATAGCTATTGCAGTAAAGGTTCTGGCTGTTGAAACCTCAAATATAAACGAAGTGGCCTTCAGACTCAGCGCCATTTTGGAACATGCGCTGCGTGGCAAGCCTTTCGAGCTCAAATCCGTGGGCGGCGGTCTTACGGCGGGCATTCTAAGATCGATGCCACAAGTAGATAACGTTACCGGCTTCACTTCTCCCGATATCAGCAATTCGCCGGTTACCCCGAACACAGACGTAATTACCTCGGTTCTCGAAGCCTCCGAGGAAATCGAAAGGGCTACTGTGGTTCAATCCGGAGCCATCGTTACTCTTTCCGACATTCCGGCACCCTTACAGATAGGCCGAATCATACGTTATCTGGAACGTATCACCACAACAGTCGACGATGGCGATACAACAACCTCACTTGAACCGGGAGAAATTAGTCTTGGGCTCACCATGAATGTTCTGCCCAGAGTTATTGAAAAAGACCGGGTTCTGCTTCGGCTGGCCATCGGCATCAAGGATGCGCAAACACCTTTCAGGACTTTCTCATCCGGCGGCGTCTCCATCCAGTTGCCTGAGGTCGAGACAACCGGTTTTGTGCAAAATGCCGTTCTGGCCTCTGGTGAGACATTGATTCTTGCAGGATTTGAAAAAAATCAGTCCGGTTATGAACAAAAAGGCACGCCAGGAGGTATCCTCACCGGTGGATCTAAAAGCGCCGATCGTTCCCGTGCAATCTCGGTTCTGCTGATAACTGCGGAAATTCTCCCCGAAGAGCCGTTGACAGTACTCGGGAGGTAACAGGCCACCCGATGGAAGCTTCCTCTTCAGAAATCAAAAACGTCAGTCGAAGCCCTGCAGAGGGTGAGGCCGGTGTTTTGATTTTTAACGAGAAGCGTTATGCCGTCGGCCTGGACTGGCTTACGGCCGATGCCATGCTCGACAGCCTGATTAACGACCGCGCAAGAAAGCTACAGGCTGATTTCTATACCATCAGGACTTCGGTCGTCGGCCAGCATGCTTTCGGTTATCTGTCCAAAGGGCACCGGATGGGCATGCCCAGTGCCGCAGCTATCGCCGCTGATACCCTGTTCGGAGAGTGGCATGGCATTTTCGGGGCCGATAATGGGTGGTGGTACATCGCCGTACACTCCGATACTATTGCTCCTGACGGAGACAGATTATTTTCCTCCGAGGAAGAGGCCTATAACTTTTTCATCGCCCGTTCTAGAGAGCATAAATGGACGCGTTCCTACGCTCCTTCTGTCTGGAACCTTCCGGACTCGGTTGCCGACGTGCCTCTCGACAAGCTGCTGGAAGGTGGCAGCGGGAATGCCGCTTACTTAAGGCCGATAAATCTAAGTGCGGTTTTTGGCGGAGCCAAACAGAAAAAAGCGGCAATAATCATTAGCATTTTTTTTCTCGCCATTGCCACCCTGCTGGCTTTATTGCCATCTTTCACTCAGGATAAAAATCCTTCTGTCTATCAGAATACAATTCCTATCAGGATCGAGGTACCGGATATAGTCGCTCCGCCGCCACGCGAGGTGATCAAGGAGCCTGTAAGAAAGATTAATTACGCCGGATTGCGAATACCTGTCCCAAGTGCTTTCATAGGCAGATGCGTGCAGTTGTTCGACGAGATCGTTCATCCGGTGCCTGGATGGAAGCTGGAAAAAGTAAGCTGTGATGTCAGTCAGGTAATGGCAGAATGGAGCAGCGCCAGCGGCTCTCTGGAAATGCTTCAGGAAGTGCTTCAGGACTTTCCCGAAGGCGCATCGAAACATTATGCCGGAAATAATCGCTTTACAGTATTAATGCCGATGCCTTCGCTTCTGGAGATCGAAATTCCGGTGACCGTGTTGCCTAGGGAAGATATAATTCTGATGATAAACAAACGTCTTGCCGATACCGGGAATCTGCGCGTGCAGCATGTAATCCCCAAACCCAAGAAAGCGGTGCCAGCGGTCAGGTCGAAAATTCCAGCCATTGAAGAACCCTCCGAGCCCCCCTTCCTGCAAACCGAACTGCACACGAAGATGCCGCCCACGCTGGTCGCATCTCTTTTTGACGTTCCCGGACTTAAAGTGCAGAATGTAGAATGGAATCTCAATTCCAAAACCTGGATCTACAAAACCCAGGTTCTTATCGACAGCCCGGAACTGCGTCAAGCTCAAGGCATGCCATGAACAACTGGTTATTAAATTCAACTTTATTGTTTTTGATTTCGGTTTTGTCATTTTTGCCGACTGGCCGTCACGCTTTTGCACTTGATCCCTGCCCTGTGCCAAAGGTAGCGCTGTCCCAGACACCTGCCGATCTGGCCCGGGTACAGGCGGATATTGACAGATACGCACTTTGCGTCGAGAGGGCGCAGCTGTTGCAGCGGCTCAACGATCTGGCCGCAGAAAACAACAAGCATTTGCCGGGTTACACATCTGTCATGAATCCCGGCTTTACCCTCGATACTGCCAGTATAGCCGTTAAAAAGGATATTTTTGATACCGAGGAAAGCGAGAAAGAGCCTGCAAAATGGCAAGTACTTGAAATATACGGCCCTCTAGACAGGCTTCAGGCCAGAATAATCAAATCGGGTATCGTTTATCAGGTTGTAACGGGTGACAGGCTCTCCGATGGCAAGACGGTTGCGGAAATATCTCCGTTTCAGGTAACCGTTATGGAGAATGGTTCCAGGAACACTCTCGACTGGGTGGAGTAGCGGCATGCGCTTGTTTCAACCACGGAATACCGAAGTCTGGGATCCCAGCGTTCCGGTTACTGCCGTGGGTGGCCCGCTGGATCGCGGCGACCAGCTAAGGCAAATTTCAGCTCTTTATTCCGATGGGCGGCTGCTTGTATCCAAATCTCATACAAATAATCCTCTGGTTCTAAGTCTTATTGCCGAAGCAAAGCTTTCGGATATCGGCGAATTGCAGGTCGAGCCGGTTGACATTTCGAGAATTCAGCTCTGCTATGAGAGAGCAGATGAAGTCAGGGGGCCGAGAGGACGGCAGGACGAGGCGCGAATGCGCCGCGAGGTCTTGACTCTCGTCGGCGAGCTGGCAAAGAAAAGGACTTCCGACATTCATGTAGTCGTCGGCGAGCAATCCTGTACGGTAAGAGCACGCATCGACGGCCTTATGACTCATGTCGCCGAGTGGCCGCCGGAATTCGGGCACAGTTTTTGCGCGGCCGCCTTCACAATGGCGGATGCCGCGGACGTCAACTACCAGCCTTACGAATATCAGGGTGCGCGCGTTTCCAATCGTAAAGACCTGCAGCTTCCGGAAAGCGTAATCTCGCTGCGCCTGCAATTCAACCCCACCACCTTCGGCGGCAGGGCGATGATTATCCGACTGCTTTATTCGGCGGACGAGCGGACTTCTTCGGATATCGTTGGTCTTGGTTTTACTCCCGAACAGTTGGAAGATTTCGAAACCCTGAGAACCAAGCCTTTTGGAATAAACATTGTAGCCGGGCCGACAGGCCACGGTAAATCCACGACCCTGCAACGAAACATCATTTCGATTCTGCAAGAACATCATTACAACATCGCTATCTACACGGTCGAGGATCCTCCCGAATACCCCATACCCGGCGCGGTACAGATGCCGGTGGTCAACGCTTCCTCGGCGCAGGCACGTTCAGAGGAATTTACCAAAGCCATTTCCGCCGCGCTTCGTTCGAACCCCGACCGCCTTATGATCGGGGAAGTTCGCGACGCGGCCTCAGCGCAGCTTGCTTTTGAGGCAGCGATGACCGGACACCAGGTATGGACTACCCTGCACTCGAACGACGCTATGACTATCCCTTTTCGTTTGCGCGACCTTGAGGTAGAAAATTACAAACTTTGCGACGCCTCGCTCCTGACAGGATTGATCTCGCAGCGCCTGGTAAGGCTAATCTGCCCGAAATGTTCGCTTCAGACCCGCGAGGAAGATCTGAATTTCGGGATGATCGCCAGACTGGAAGCCGCAGAAATTCCGGTTCACAAGGTCAGACGGCGTAACCCCAAGGGTTGCGAACATTGCGGATCGGGCAGCGGCTATATCGGGCGAACAGTGGTCGCCGAAATTGTGCTGCCTGACAGCCAGTTTTTGAATTTCGTTGAGCAGAACCGCAAGGCGGAAGCCGAGAAATACTGGCTGACACAACTTGGCGGCAGGAACATGATCGAACACACTATCGATCTGATTATTAAGGGGAATGTCGATCCGATAGATGCAGAGCGGGTTGTGGGGCTTCTCAATCTGCCGGTACGAAAATAACGGGGCGGAAGAGATGCTGCTTGAAAACCCTACCTTCTTTAAACTTGCGGTCAGTTACGAATTTAATTCCAAAAACCGCCAGAGATTTTATACGAAACTCGGCCAGCTTCTTGAAAATGGAGTGCCGCTGGACAACGCGTTACAGCAGCTGCAAAAACTCGCCACCAAAACCAGAGGGTCGGTTTTGCCGATACTTTTTGGCAAGTGGCGGCGTAATGTCGCCAACGGTATAAACTTCGGGAACTGCCTAACCCCTTACGTACCTAGCGCCGAGGCAATTCTTCTTGAGACAGGGGCAAGCTCCGGCTTTCTCGCCGAGGCGCTGTTTAATGCCGCCAACACGGTCAAGCAGCAGGCGACTATTAAAAGCGCGATTATTTCCAAATCAGCGTATCCGGTGCTGTTGATCTGCATGCTGATTGCGGCCCTGTTGCTTGCCTCAAACATGGTGATTCCGACCTTTACGGAGATTCTGCCTGCCGACAAGTGGACGGGAATGTCGTCTGTCGTTGCAAAAGTTGCTGATTTTATAAGAGTTTATGGCGGACTTATTTTTATTTTTAGCACTATATTTATTCTGTTCATAATTTTCTCTCTACCAAGGTGGACGGGAAAAACAAGAATATACTTTGAAAATATAATTCCCTGGAATCTATACAGAATGTGGCAAGGTTCGGCCTTTTTACTTTCGGTTTCCGCGATCATGAGCGCCGGCGTCAAGATCGACGAGGTTTCTCTTGGAAAAATATCCAAGAACGCCGATCCTTATCTATGCCAGCGGATCAATGCAGTAAAGAGATGGGTGACATCGGGAGCGAATTTCGGAGAGGCCTTGTATCAGGCGGGTTACAGCTTCCCGGACGACGAGATAATTTCGGATCTGAGAATTTATGCGAGACTTAGAGATTTTGACAAGAATCTTGTGCGAATAACAAGGACATGGGTTGAAGATCTGGTTGAAAAAGTCTCTACTATCATGACGATATTAAATGTAGTAATCTTGTTTGCCATAGCTGTTGTCATCGGTGTTCTGATCTCAGCGCTTTATGGGGTTGTTCAGCAAATCCAGGTCAATAGCTGATCTGTCATTAGGGAGAAATTCTAGATGTTAAAATTAATCAAAAAATTCCGCGCTCAGGAAAGCGGTTTTTCGCTTTTGGAATTGTTGCTGGTTGTTGGCGTAGGCGCCCTGCTACTTCTGGCAGGTATTGCGACTTACAGGCTGGTAACGCAAGGCAATAACGTCAACGACGCCATTCGCACTCTTGCCACCGTAAAACAACAAACGCAAAGAGCTTTTCAGGGTCAGCGCTCCTATGGCGCTGTCGGAACCGATCTGGTGCCTACACTGGTTGCGATGCAGGCCTTTCCGGCCGGTGTCCTTGACGATACAAATACCCCGAGGCATCCCTGGGGAGATGAAATTCAGATTGTTGGCGACAACCAGCAATTCACCATAACTTTTGTGAATGTTCCTAGCGACGCCTGTATCCAGCTGGGTACGACGTTCGATCAGGACGACACCGATTTTATCTCGCTGGTTGCCGGAGGCACTACCTTCGATGCCGCTAACCCGCTTGCGGTTACGGCTCTTTCAGCTGCAGGCGCCTGCGGTTCGGGGACTAACGTAAGTATGGTCTGGACATTCTTCTAAGAGAATTATATTGACTGTGATTACTGCGGCCGCCTTGAGCGGCCGTTTTTTTAATAATTTTATTAAAACTTTAATTAAATAATCTAGAATTGTTAGTAACGGACATCCTCAAAGGGATTGCTACTTTGGAAGAGAACTGCATTGGAAGATCACCGGAACGTCCTGGCAGCGGGAGATTGAATTCAAACAGCGAGTCAGGCGCTGCACTGCTGCTGATACTTGCGCTTACTGCTTCGATTGCGGCCTCGATCATGTTTTTTTCAGTTCAACGTCAGGAAACCGCCTCGGTGCAGAAGGCGCGCGCGGCCGGGTGGCACCTGGCACAGGTGGCGAAAGCCGCCAGATTATATGTCAGAAATAACTCGGTAGGAAATACCGCTGATAATAATGGTGATGGCATACCCGATAATAGCTTCGCAAAAAGCATTTTGGCCGGCCCTTCGCCCATTGAATTTACTATAGCCGATCTGATTGCTGGCGGTTTGCTGCCTCCCGGATTCAGTCAGTTCAACGCTCTTGGGCAAAACATCAGGATTTTTGCGGCCAACTATCCAGTGGACGGAGATCCTGACGATTACAGGGTCACCGCCGCGGCTTATATATTGCTGGAAGATAATGACTATTCGACTCCCAGGCTGATGCAGTTTACCGCACAGGAAGCCAACAAAGCGGGACTGGATATTATCGCGCCGGTATTCAGCGGTGGTACGAATATCAGCACAGACTGTGACGGCGACGGAGAAGCCGACGTTTCGTTATGGGACAGTGGATGTCTTGATCTTGATGAATATCAAATGATTATTTCAGATCCGGCAGCGGTTTTCGAACCGGGAAGCCTGCTTGTTCCGGCATGGCGCAGCGTGCAGCCTGATCCCAGAGTCATCTCACGATATCCCCAGCCGGAAAACGAGACTTCCTCCCTGATGCTTACTGATCTGAAAATGGGGAGTGAAATGCGCGATGCTTCAGGCAACTGCATTGCAGAAATCGAGCATTATTATATGGAGGATGATGGCAGTTTTACTGCTGTTCCTACGGGCCTTTGCGATGTAGAGCCGGACGATTCAAGTCTAGCTGACTGGAGAGAAGCCGACAAACGCATGAGCATATACAATACACGGTCAATAAGTACGAGGAGGATGTTCCTTGTTCCACAGCCTCCGGCAAGCGAATTCTCCCATATATATGATGGAGCCGGGGGAGTTATAGTTACCGCCGATCCACATAATATGGCCGTAGCCAACGCGCAGGAGGTATTGCACATAGCCGGTACTCTTAACGCTAATGCCCATAGCAACGTGCTTTTCAGCGGCAGGCTACCAAATCCTTCAGGATCCCCCGGCGATCCCGGATACAGGCCAAGCGTGGATTTCACCATGGCAGGCGGAGGTATGGGAACTCTTCGTGCTTTCCAAAACGTTGTCGTCGGTTCTCCGTCGGTAGATTCGCCCGCAATGAAGATCATAGGCAGTATAAGTCTTGCAGAGATCAATTTCCGAAATTTCGATAACGACGGCAATCCGCTGGTTATAACCGGCACGCTTTATACTGACGAGCTCAAGGCTGGCAAGATTGAAGTGACATCGGCAAATCTTGGGGCTTTGTCCTCAGATGGCACGGCTATCAGCGCTGTTAACACAACGATTACCTTGCCTTCCAGTGCCGGAAAACTAACCGCGACTTCCGTCAGCGCGACAGAGGTCACTGCAATCGACATCCAGAACGAGAACACTGCGGTGCAGGAGGCTTATTTTAGCGATTTAAGTGTTACAGGCGATCTGAAAGTAGATAGCTGCTCCGGCCCAGTATGTCCTGATGTTTTACCCTGATGGAAAGCACTTATGCAGTATTCAGGAAATAAAAACTTTGAAAAGGAAAAAACTGGGGGCTTCTCCCTGCTCGAATTGCTTCTGGCATTGATTGTCGGCGGTTTTTTGATGATTGCCGCTTTCAAGCTTTTTGACGACTGGGGTAAATACACTATAAACCGAAAAGCCGCCAAGCAGATTATGGCCGTGCATGAAGCAGCGGAAGCATATGTAAGAGCCAATTTCATGGAAATCTGGAGCGGCGAGTTCGGTGAAAATACTGAAGACGTTAACGGAGATGGAGAATATAGCAATTCCGATCTCGTCGCTATTGGCCATCATTTTCAAATACCGATGGAAAATTCCGGCTGGACTCCGCTTTTTCTTAAAGACAGTACCGGAGTTCTGCCTTCATCATTCCCGAATGTAAATGTTTTCGGTCATCAGTTTTCAGCTTATGTAAGAAATGCGGGCATAGTCGGAGGCAAAAAAACTCTGGAAGTTTATACAAAAACCTGGGGTCTTGGGGGCGATTCCAACGCCGTTCCAGTCCCAGACCGGCATCTGCGGGATATCGCCGCTTCCATGGGTGCCAAAGGCGGATACATCAGCGCTATAAATGAAGAGAACGGGACAGTTATTGCTAATGTTTGCTCTTCCCTAAACAGCAGAATTACAGGTACATTCGGCACATGGGGTATCGACGTTTCCAACCTTCAGTCCCCCATTGCAGGGCCGCGGTTTTGTCATTCTATTGCCCCTCAGGCCGGACTTGGTGGATACCCGGTAGCATTCGGCAGAATATATTTCGACGATCTCGATGAAAGACTTTTATACCGGGTTGAAATCCCGGGGCGGCCAGAGTTGAACCAGATGCGAGCCAACCTTGATATGGACGGAAACAGTCTTTACGGCGTTGGTACCATTACAGCCGATTACCTAAGAGTTGGGCTAATTTTTTATCAGCATGCAAGATCCTTGAATAGCGATGGTTTTGGCCTGTACGTAGAGGAGATTGCGCAAATTTACGGGGATAATGAGAGCCTGCTGCTTGAGATGATCAGGACGGTAGATTCGGCGAACTATAGATATGACCCCGATGGGAATTATCTTGGAACTAAATGCGCTTTCGATGGCACTCTTGTTGTGGATGTTGCAAACAAGAACAGCATTTGGGTCGATGCCGTAGGATCGCCAGGTTGCAAGGTGATGCCAGGTCATGGTGATCTTATCGTGAAGGGTGTCGGACTTCCTGCGGGCACGCCAGCGCTCACTGTGGAATCTCTGCTTGCACCTGAGGCATCCCTGGTCGCAGGTACGATTAAAGCGGAGAATTTCATGCCGATTTCAGGCGATGTACATATCTCCGGCAAGACCACAGTCAATACTGCAACAGCTACAGGTATCTCGTCAGGCAGTACTGCTGTCACCGGTAGCGGTACAATGAATGAATTCACAATAAATAGCTTGAATTCACCTATACTGGAAATTACGGCCGGTAGTATATCGGCTTCGTCTCTATCGGTGTCAGGCAGTCTTAATGCCGCTAATATAGCTGCGGATAAAATTGCAGTCGGCGGAAGTGCCACACTCGAGGGAATCGCAGATTTTGACGATCTTTCAGCAGGGGCGATTACGGCTTGCACCGCGATAATCCAGTCTGACGGAATGGGCGGTTTCATTACGGTACCTGATTATGATTGCACACCGTGACAATAGTAAAACGGAGTTTCTCGAATGAAGCCAGACGGAAAAAAAGAGGAATCAGGTTTCAGTCTATTGGAGATGCTGTTGGCAGTTGCGGTCTTTGGGATGATCAGTCTGCTGATGATAGATTTGATGCGCAACTGGGCGGAAGATGAGAGCGCTAGAGGAGCTGGCGAATATTTTAAAGTTATAAATGATGCCCATTCGGTGATTGCCGAAAAAATAGAATATTTCGATGCTGTTTACAAAGTCGTCGAAGCCAATGCAGGAGTCCTTGAAATTCCTGTCCTTGGAGACCCGGTTGCTCTAGGAGTGCCGTTCACTCTTGAGATGGGCGGTATGGCAGGATCTGTCCGCATTCCAGGATCTCCATATATCGGTTCAGAGTTTGCGGCCAAAAATCCTTTTCGTTCCGACATGATTGTGGTTGTGCGGATTGCCGATGACATGCTTCGCGACGATGACGAAAGGATGCTTGAGTTTTTCGTAGCTTCCCGAGACAGAGTAAATGAACGCATAGTTCGGAGAACCGCGCTCTCCATGGGCGGAAGCGGCGGTTATATAAGCGCTATTGGAGAGCTTGGAGGGAGTTGTGTAGTTAGTTGCGACCTTACTATTCGCGGCGCTTATGGGGATTGGCAGATTGCGGCAACAGATCTGACGGGAACGAACTGGTTTAATACGATAAATCTTAACCGGGCCGACACCCTGAATGGCTCTTACCTGGTGAATTATTCGTACGTGACGGAAAGCCAGGTTGCCGGAGATTACCTGTACCGCATTCCATATCCCGAAATGCCAGAGCTCAATAGAATGAGCCAGACCATGGATTTTGCCGACAAAAATATTGTTGGTGCCGATAACATCTTTACTAATGTAAATACTGTTACACAGTTGACCGATGTTCGGGGCTCGGCTTTCATTAACAATCTAGAAATGAACGGTGCCCAGATGACCGTGCAGAAAGATATGGCGGTAGGCGAACTCGGTATGTGGAAGCTTCACGAATCCCATCCCAGCCTTGAGGAGAATCTTTCTCAGAAAATAATTGTTGAAGGAACTGTCATCGTCAGCGATGCGACGAGTTTCGATATGTCAAGCCTTTATACCCTGAACGCCGACGAAATCAATGTTTCAAACATTGTTACAAATACGGCCAGTATTTCCGAGCTCGAAGTATCCGGATCGAGCAATGCTTCTTCACTTACTGGAGGTGCTATTAATAGCGCTTCTCTGACTGCGGGTGAGCTTAACGTTACGGAATCGATCGTGGGAAATGTCACTGCAGCCGAGATAAATACAATTAATTTTAAAAATACTGTATTTTTCTCATCCGATAGCGCGTCGGTATCCGGAAATATGGATATTTCAAGGCTCAGCGAATGTCTTAGTGGTTGTGTGTATTAGGCTGGTAGTATTAATATCAGAAATAGTCTGATGCGGGAAAAGAGTCATGAACCGCCCTTCTTTTTATTTTCTGGCATTGATTTTCTGCACCCTTCCCTTTGCCGGGGCGCTGGCGCAGCATAAGGACGTCCTGCCGCCAATGAATATGGCGCCACGTCCTTTTATCGAGGATTTGACCGAAGTGGCCAAAATACCCGAATCGGGCAGTAGCCATGAATTTAAAAACGCATTTCTCAGAGATTACTCTGATCTTCAATATCAAATCAGTCTGATTGAACAACTGATTCGAAGGCAGGGCAATATTGCCAGGCTGGAGAAAATTTATCTCGAACTCGGAATTCCTTTCTTTCCTCCACCAATTCCGGCAGGGATATGCGAAAGAATACCTGATAATCTGATCTGCAATGACGGCTATCCAGCCAGTTTACAAAAAATTCCACGGCCTGAGCCTGCAAAGACAGAACCGGTAAAGGTGCTGGCGGTGAAAGAATCACCGTCGGCAGGCGATCCCAAAATCGCCGATCACGGTATCAAATGGGCAGAGATCAGTTGCAGCGGCAGCGACTGCACGGCTGTAGTTATTGTTGATGATCTGGATTCTCACAGACGCACGGTAAAAGAAGGCGATACTCTTCCAAAAGGATTTAAAGTGAAGGAGATCTCGTTTTCAGGCGTAACTATAGAAAAGGAAGGAAGGATATCATTATTAAGCCCCTCGAAATCTTCTTCTTTCGGGGGATATTCATCGCCGGCAATCAGGTCTATTTCTGCAATGGAAAGTCCTGACAAGAAAGTAAACGCAGAAGATCCGACAAATACCGGGCGGTAGACAATCACTGCCCGAAAACGTCGTCGAGTACCGGCATTTCCTCGATCAGCAGTTCTTCATTGGAAAGATTTACCGTTCCTTCTTTTGTAACGCTGACATCGCATCGGAACAGCGAGTCCTTGAACATCATGCAGGCTTTTACCATGAAACCATTATCTGCTGTCATTGCTTCCAGAGGGGCCAGCATCCTTCCGATAGCTTTTCTGGCGGCCGGAGGAGGCTCCTCTTTCCAGTTGATATCGTCTACCGTCTCGGTAATCAGGAACCTCCCATGCCTGCCTTTGACGAAGGCAAAGAAAAAACGAACGTAGTCCGTTACGTTTTGCAGATCGAGAGAAATAGGGGCTCTGAGATTGAGCGAATAAATCGGTTCATTCGTCCAGTTTAGAGTTACGACATCCTTCTCATGAATAAGCAGAAATCTTCTTAACGGCGGGACTGAATCATATTCAGCAATATCTACAAAACTGTATCCAGGATAGAATGGCGGATCATAAATCATAACTACAGCCGTTTCAGGACTGAATCTTATTCCCTGGATGGCCGGGTTAACCTTTTCCAGCACAAGCCTGGTTTCTTCCTGATCTAGTTTGACGAAAGCGTCATGAAACATGGTAATTTTCCGGTTTATGTCATTTTTGTGTAGATCATGCGTCGACAAAGCGATTCGGTCAAGGACGGTCTGATAACTGTGTGGAAAGAAGGCGTATTAATTCGGGTGGAGAGTGCGGACAGGATTCCATACATAATCATCATAAGGGAAAAGGACTCCTTTTCAGCATGTGCGAAAGTGCAATCGGATAATGCAGGGATGCAGGACAGATTGATGTATACAGCATCCAGATTGCTTTTTGGGGTACCGCGGCTTGTGGAATAATCGTACTTAAGAAATCATGCCCGCTTTCCACAGGGCCTAATAACAACAAATACCTCTTAAAAAAATCTTTTTTAGAAAGGGGTAATCTGCTCTCATCCGACGATACGATCCGGTAACGCTAACGGGAGTGAAGATGAAACCGCTTGTGACTGTTCTTAACCGCCAGAGGACAGAAAAAGTTCCCTTCTGGTTTATGCGTCAGGCAGGACGCTATCTGCCGGAATATTGCGAAATCAGGGAAAAGGGGAATGGATTTTCAGAGATGATCCGTAATCCGGAAACTGCAGCCGAGATCACCATGCAACCGGTGAGAAGGTTTGGTATGGATGGGGCGATAATCTTTTCTGATATTCTGGTTGTTCCGGAGGCCATGGGGCTGGAAGTCAGGTTTGAAGAAGGAACCGGCCCGAAGCTGAAGGCGCTGGAGTCGACTGCCGACGCGGAAAGATTGATTCCCGAACAGGTTACAGAAAAGTTGCCTTACGTTTACGAGGCGGTTTCACTGGTTCGGGACAAACTGCAACAGGAGGGGTATGAAGCCAGGGCGTTAATCGGTTTTTCAGGTGCGCCATGGACTCTGGCCTGTTACATGATCGAGGGCGGGTCAAGCAGGGATTATCTTAAAACCAGACTATGGGCTTACAGAGATCCTGACAGTTTCGAAAATCTGATCAGAATTCTGGAAACGGCTATTGTTTTACATCTGGAAGAGCAGGTCAGGGCGGGTTGCGAGGTGATTCAGCTTTTCGATAGCTGGGCAGGAATATTGGATGCCAGTCAGTTTCAGAAATGGGTACTGACTCCCTCGCGGAGGATAGTACAGAAGCTGAAAGAAAGATGCCCTGGGATTCCTGCAATCGGATTTCCCAAAGGGGCCGGACAGATGTACCTGAAATATGCACAGGAAACCGGATTAAGTGCGGTTTCTCTGGATAGCGGAGTATCGCCGCAGTGGGCGGCAAAATTTCTGCTTCCGGAGATAGCGGTTCAGGGCAATCTCGATCCTGTGTGTCTTCTGGCCGGAGGCGATGCTCTGGAGCTGGAAGCGGAGCGGGTACTTGGCAATCTTTCCAGCGGAGATTTTATTTTTAATCTCGGTCACGGGATTCATAAAGATACCCCTATCGCTCATGTCGCAAGACTTTGCGATATAATTAAAGGCTGGCATAAATGAAAAGAATAGCAGTGGTTTTATTGAATCTGGGGGGGCCTGACAGCCGGGAGGCAATCGAACCTTTCTTGCGCAATTTTTTCAGCGATCCTGCGATTATTCCCCTGCCCGGCTTTTTACGTGAAGCGCTTGCCTGGATTATTGCCAGAAAAAGAACTCACGGGGCGGCGGATGCAAGTTATGCGGAGCTCGGTTATGTATCGCCTATACTTGATAACACTAAAGCCCAGGCCAGGAGTCTTGCGCAGGTTTTAAAGCAGAATTCAGGCAGTATCCGGTTCGGAGTATTTACCTGTATGCGCTACTGGCGCCCGCGGGCAAGGCAAGTGATGGATGAGATAGAAAAGTTCAATCCCGATCTTGTCGTCCTGCTGCCGATGTATCCTCAGTTCTCGACCACGACGAGCGGGTCTTCATTCCGGGAATGGGAAGTCGAGGCGAAAAGGGCAGGTCTGAACCTGCCCTCAGGGAGAATATGCTGCTACTTTGAAAACGAAGGGTTTACATCATCCTGCGCGACTGCGATCGACAGGGCTTACAATCTTGCGCTTGCCAAAGATCAGGGCAAACCGAAACTGATATTATCGGCGCATGGTCTGCCTGAATATGTTGTACGCTCGGGGGATCCGTATATTTGGCAGTGTGAGCAGACGGCGAAAGCGATTATCGGCAAGTCCGGCATCGAGAATCCCGACTGGACGCTCAGCTTCCAGAGCAGGGTCGGGCCGGCGAAATGGGTAAAGCCTGATACGCGGGATGTCATTATCGAAGCAGCGAAACAAAAGCGTCCGATAGTGATTCATACCCCTGCATTTGTCAGCGACCATGTGGAAACTTTGGTCGAGATTGATATCGAATACAGGAAACTTGCCGAGGATAACGGCTCACCATTTTTTATCAGGGTTCCGGTTGCCGGGACTGATCCGGTATTCATCAAGGCGATGGCGGATCTGGTTCTGGGCGAATTGAGCAAGGCGGCTGGCGGCGAGAAAAACCGGAAGGAATGCGATTGTGCCGGAAAATTTAAAAAATGTCCGGCAAAGCCAAGGGAGGCGTTAAGTGACCGAACTCATGATATGGTATGAATGGCTAAGAACGGGGCATATTATCTTTTTCGTCTCGTGGATGGCGGGTCTGTTTTATCTGCCAAGGCTGTTCGTATATCACGCCGGGGCGGAACCGGGATCGGAAAGCTCGGAAACATTCAAGGTGATGGAACGCAAGCTGCTTACGATCATTATGAATCCGGCGCTTGTGCTGACCTGGGTGCTCGGCATTCTGATGTTGCTGGCCAATCCGTCGCTGCTTATGGAGCTGTGGATGCAGCTGAAACTGGTGGCTGCGGCGGGGCTTACGGGGGTTCATTTCCTGTTGTGGCGATGGGTGGAAATCTTCGCACAGGATCGGAATACCAGGAGCCATGTGTTCTACAGATATATCAACGAAGTGCCCACCTTGATGATGATTTTTATAGTCGTTATGGCGGTGATCGAACCGTTCTGAGAAAGATTTGTATGATTTTTGCAATTAAAATATTGACTTGACAGATTGTGTTAGCTATAAAACCGGAGGTCTATGTAATATTCCAGACAATTGAGGGAAGAATATTGAAGCAGGGGCTTGAGGCCGCTGCCTTTTCCGGAAAAAGGAACCTCCGTTCTGCGAATTGAAGGATAAAGAGAAAATTGATCCATCACAAAAGTCAGCAAGCGGCTTTTGCTTACGCATAGAGTTTTACGTTAATAAGACAACCAGCTATGAGTCCCCCTATGAACCTGCAGGAACTTAAGACCCGTTCACCGGCAGAGCTTCTGGCCTTCGCCGAAGAGCTCGAAATCGAAAACTGTAACACCATGCGCAAGCAGGACATGATGTTCGCGGTGTTGAAGCAACTGGCCGATAACGGGGTGCCGATTTCGGGAACCGGTGTTCTTGAGGTTCTCCAGGACGGTTTCGGTTTTCTGCGCAGTCCCGAGGAAAACTACCTGCCCGGCCCGGACGACATCTATGTTTCTCCCAGTCAGGTGAGGCGTTTTGGGCTTCGCACCGGGGACATAGTCGAGGGCGAAATCAGGGCTCCGAAAGATTCCGAGAGATATTTCGCCCTGCTGCGGGTCAATACTATCAATAACGAGACCCCGGAGAAAATCCGCCACCGCATCAATTTCGACAACCTCACCCCGCTTTACCCTGAAAGAAAAATCAAACTCGAAGTCGACGATCCCACCAAGAAGGGATATGTGCAGCGGGTCGTTGAACTGGTTTCGCCGCTCGGGTTTGGCCAGCGGGCCCTTATCGTCGCGCCGCCGCGTACCGGTAAAACCATCATGCTTCAGGAAATAGCGCATTCGGTTGCGGCAAACCACCCTGAAGCCTATCTGATCGTCCTTCTGATCGACGAGCGTCCCGAAGAAGTAACCGACATGGCGAGATCGGTGCGAGGGGAAGTGATTTCCTCGACTTTTGACGAACCGGCGGCGCGTCACGTGCAGGTAGCCGAAATGGTCATGGAAAAGGCCAAGCGCCTTGTTGAGCACAAGCGCGACGTGGTCATTCTGCTGGACTCGATCACGAGGCTGGCGCGCGCCTATAACACGGTTGTGCCCAGCTCCGGCAAGGTTCTTACCGGCGGTGTCGATGCCAATGCCTTGCAGCGTCCGAAACGGTTCTTCGGTGCGGCGCGAAACATCGAACAGGGCGGAAGCCTGACGATCATCGCTACTGCCCTGATCGATACCGGCTCGCGCATGGACGAAGTCATTTTTGAAGAATTCAAGGGAACCGGCAACTCGGAAATCGTGCTTGACCGCAAGCTGTCCGACAAGCGGGTATTCCCCTCGATCGATATACAGAAGTCCGGAACCCGCAAGGAAGAGCTGCTGGTCAACCGGGAGACTCTGCAGAAGATGTGGGTGCTGCGCAGGATTCTCAATCCGATGGGCACCATCGACGCGATGGAATTCCTTCTCGACAAGATGAAGGAAACCAAGAACAACGACGAATTCTTCTCGGCGATGAACCAGTAGTTATCAAGCGGCACGCCTCTCTCGCCGGGATGACAGCATTGTCGTTAGATGTTACACTTCGTTTATGACCAAGCTCTCCCAGCGCCTGGACTTCAGGCAATCGCAAAACCTTGTCATGACCCCGCAACTGCAACAGGCGATCAAGCTGTTGCAGATGAACAATATGGAGCTTTCGGAATTCATCGAGGGGGAACTCGCGACCAATCCGCTGCTTGAAAAAGAGGAGCGCGAGGCGGGGGAAAATGATTCACGTGAAACAGATATTCCGCAGGAACCCGCGCGCGACGAGGTGGGAGAGGAATTCGACAAGGCCTGGACGGGCAATGAAAACGGCATGGCCGATTTCGATGCCGGGAGCATCCAGTACGGCAAGGGAGGAAGAAGTTCATTCGAAGAAAACGATGGCGATTACGAGAATATTCTGGTTCGGGAAAAGACGCTTCGCGAGCATTTGCTGGAGCAGTTGCACCTTTCCTTTGAGGACGGGCGCGACCTGCTGGTAGGAACGCTGCTGATCGATCAGCTGGACGAGACGGGGTATCTGCGGCAGGGGCATGCGGAGCTTGCCGGAAAGCTGGGCTGTTCGGCGGAGCGGATAGAAAAGCTCCTTGAGCGCATGAAGCAGTTCGAGCCTTCGGGGGTTTTTGCAGCCAGCCTTGAAGAGTGTCTTTCGCTTCAGCTTGAGGAGCAGGGTAAGCTGGACGGGCCGATGCGGATACTGCTTGCCAGCCTGGACATGCTGGCAGGGCGCGAGCTCAGGGCGCTGGCGGCCAAGTGCGGGGTGAACGACCAGTATCTTGCCGATATGATAGAGGAAATACGCGCCCTTAACCCGAGACCGGCCAGAGATTTCGAACATTTCGTCGTGCAGACCGTCATTCCGGACGTGTTGATGCGGGCGCTGCCGAAGAACCTCGGGGGTGGATGGCGGATAGAGTTGAACAGCGAGACCCTGCCGAGGGTGCTGGTCAACCGCAATTATTATTCGGAAGTCTGCAATACCGCCAGAGAAAGGAAAGACCGTCAGTATCTCGACCAGCAGCTCTCGAATGCCAACTGGCTGGTCAAGGCGCTTGACCAGAGGGCGCAGACCATCCTCAAGGTCGCGGAAACGATAGTCGAGGAGCAGAACGGATTTTTCCTGTTCGGCATCGAATTTCTGAAACCGATGACGCTGCGGGATGTAGCCGGGAAGATCGACATGCACGAAAGCACCGTGAGCCGGGTGACCAACAACAAATATATCGGCACTCCGCGCGGAATATTCGAGCTCAAATATTTCTTTTCCTCATCGCTTGGCGGAGCCGACGGCCTGTCGCATTCATCGGAAGCGGTAAAGGCGCGAATCAAAAATCTGATCGATTCCGAGAATCCGAAAAAGATCCTGTCCGACGACAAGATCGTCGAGATTCTGCGCAAGGAGGGAATCGACGTGGCAAGGCGGACGATAGCCAAGTACCGGGACGCATTGCGGATACCGTCATCGGTGGAACGGCGAAAGCTTAAAAAGCGCGGGTAACAGACCTTTGGACAGGCACTGGCCCGGATTTCGCACGCTCTTGTATCCGACTACCCGCACAGGGGCGGGCATTTGACAGTGGATTACCTGTTTCCGAAGAAAGCCGTTCCTATGCGGATATGGGTGGCGCCGAGGGCGATGGCTCTTTCGTAGTCGGCGCTCATGCCCATGGAAAGTCCTGGCAGGTTGTGTCTGGCCGCAAGCTTTGCGAGAAGGGCGAAATGCATCGAGGGAGGGTCGCTTGCGGGAGGGATGCACATCAGTCCTCTGATATCGAGGCCGAAGTCCAGGCAAACCACCAGCAATTCAGGCAAGCCGTCCGGCGGAACGCCGTGTTTTTGCTCCTCTTCGCCAGTGTTGACCTGGATGAAGCAGGCCGGGCGGCGGTTTTGGCGGCGCATTTCTTCGGACAAAGCTTTCGCGAGTTTCGAGCGATCCAGCGTGTGGATGCAATCGAACAGGGCGACGGCGTCGCGCACCTTGTTGGTTTGAAGCGGGCCGATAAGGTGAAGTTCGATGCCGGGATGTTCCTGCTTCAGGGCGAGCCAGTGTTCGCGGGCCTCCTGCACCCGGTTTTCACCGAAGATTTTTTGTCCGGCGGCGACGGCGCAGCGAATCTTTTCAGATGACTGATTCTTGCTTACGGCCACAAGGCGGATATCTTCCGGCGCCCTGCCAGCCTTGCGCGCGGCTTTGGCGATTGCAGTCTCAAGGGCGGATTTGTTTTCTTCGATCGGGGACATAACGGGATAATAAAGGATTCAGGAAAGGAAATACCAGTCAGGAAGGGGATTTTTCACTTCGTTCAGGATGACGGGGAATGATTTTGGTTAAAAAAAGGGCGGCTGAAAAGGCAGCCGCCCTGAAAGTCAAATCTCTATACGTTTCAAATCAGCTTCGGATTAGAAGTTGACCTGAGTGCCGAGCAGAATGCTGGTAGCGTCGATGTCATTAGCACCGAAATCGTGTTCGATGTAGCTGATGGAACCGCGGAAGCTCATGCCGGGGCCATAGGTGTAGACAACGCCGCCAGTGTAGCGATCCGTTTCCAGATCAGGAGCTGCGTTAACTTCGACTTCCTGATTGTAGTAGGAAGCGCCGAGCTTGAACGGGCCGGTGGTGTAGTCGATGCCGACTACCCAGGTTTCCGTGTCGTCAAGGCCGACCGCGTCTGCATTGTTGTCACGCAGGTAGGCGACGCCAAGACCAAACGGGCCCCAGTCGAAATCGACACCGACGTTCCAGAGTTTCCAGTCGTCCGTAGGATCGAGGGCACCAGGAGCAGGGTCTCTTTCGAAATTGATATGGCTGTAGCCAGCGCCGATCGCAAAGCCCAGTTCGTTCCACTGGCCTTCATAACGGACTCCGAGTTCGTATGCTTCCTGGAATGCAGCGGCTTCATCGTCTTCACGAACGCCGGCAAGGGAAGTAGCATAGCCGCCGTTAGAACCGACGTCAGGCGTAAAGGACAGACCTGCCTGGAAGCCGTTGAGAACAGGCGTCAGGTAGGTGATCTTGTCGGCATAGCCGGTCGGGTTCTGGTCGTAGTCATACTGGATATTGCCGACCAGGTTGCCTGTGGCGATATCGTAGTTGACCGGCTGGATAAGCTGACGGATGCCGTCGACGTTCGAGTCGGCGGAAGGAGCGGCAACTTGCAGCAGGAAGGCTGCGCCGTCTTCAGCGCCGAGGTTTACACGACCCCAGCCGCCAGACATGTAGAGGTAGGATTCTTCTACTTCCATTGCGTCGACACCGCCATCGGCTTCCATTTCGAAGTGAGCGCCGACCGTCAGACCGTTGTCGAGGGTGGTTTCACCGGTGAAGTGGATTTCGGTGTTGCGCAGAAGGTCGAACTTGTTGACTTCGCGGCCGACAACTTCGTCCTGATCGACGAAAGCGCCGTAGCCCATGAAATAACCGCCGAGGCCCAGCTTGACTCCGCCTTCCTGGGCAAGAGCCGGGGTGGCTGCGAGTGCGAGACCGCAGATGGCGGCGCTGCTTAACAGAACTTTTCTCATTTAGATTTCCTCCAATCACATTACGTGACAAGTTTGTTGGTTAGAATCGATCCGGATCGGATCAAAGGTGTCACTTATAGCCAAGTAACACTGGAAATTAAGCCAGTGTTACCGCGCAGCGTCAACCAGACTTGTGCAGCAGTGCAACATTTTTAATTCACGATGTTGTTTTTATGCAACAGAGCAGCAGGGGGAAGGCCGGCGGGATTCTGGAGCACTGGACGATCAGGTTGAATCAAGTCATGCCCGCCCGTGCGGGGATACGGATACGGGAGAGTGAGAAATCCTGGCTAAACCCTGTTCACCCTGCCCAGACTCAGCGGGGGATACGCGGCATAAGGGAATTGAAGAATGCATAGAGGCCATGCTAGAACTTTTGAGACAGAAACATTATTGGTAGAGAAAGATGCGTAGATTCGTTCGGTTTTCAGGTTTGGCGGTGGCTTTGGTCGCGGTAGCACTGACCGGAGCTTGCAGCGGTGTCAAGAAAGAAGCGAAGTACCCGACTGGCGCGCAGCGATCCGCGACAAATGACGACATCTATGCCCAGCCGGAAAGCATTTTCGGGCCCGGAGGTCTGCAGCTGTTCAACAACAAGGGCGAAGGCAGCGATGAAGCAGGGATCGGCGTCAACGCCTATCTGTGGAGAGCTTCGCTGGACACCATTTCCTTCATGCCGCTTGCCAGCGCCGATCCGTTCGGCGGCACGATACTTACCGACTGGTACCAGCCGCCGGAAAACCAGAACGAGCGTCTGAAACTGAATGTCTTCATTTTAAGCAAGCAGCTTAGATCCGACGGGGTGCGCGTTCGCGTATTCCGCCAGGTTTATAAAGGCGGCAAATGGGTGGACGCCGAAGCCTCCGAGGAAACCGGTCTGAAGCTTGAAGACGCCATTCTGACCAGAGCAAGGCAGCTGCGTGTTTCGGGGCTGGGAGTCGACAACTGACAAGCGGCTTGCGACGGTAAGTTTTTCACCCTCACCCTCCTGCTTCGCGGGTTCCTCCCTCTTCCGGCGGGAGAGGGGGGTTTTGTTGGCGAATTGCCCGGCATTTGTGAAAGCTCTCTCGACTCTTCCGAAATAACTGCGCTATAAAAAGCCTTCCGATAAACGACAAGACGATGCAAACAAAGATGGCCGAGCGATACAATATCAGGGAAACCGAGAGCAAATGGCGCAGAATCTGGAGCGAGCGCAAATGCTTTGAGGTTACGGAAGATCCTTCGAGGGAAAAATATTACGTGCTGGAGATGTTTCCTTATCCGTCGGGACGCATCCATGTGGGGCATGTGCGCAACTACACTCTTGGCGATGTGGTCGCGCGTTACAGGCGGGCAAAGGGTTACAATGTTATTCATCCGATGGGCTGGGACGCTTTCGGGCTTCCGGCGGAAAACGCGGCGATAGAGCGCGGCGTGCATCCGGGCGTGTGGACGCGGCAGAATACCGCGGCGATGAAGGAACAGCTTAAATCCATGGGACTTTCCATCGACTGGCAGAGGGAAGTTGCCACCTGCGAGGCGGACTATTACAGGCACGAACAGAAAATGTTTCTCGACTTCCTGAAAAAGGGGCTCGCTTACCGGCGGGAGTCGATAGTCAACTGGGATCCGGTTGATAATACGGTGCTTGCGAACGAGCAGGTTATCGATGGCAAGGGATGGCGCACCGGGGCGCCGGTGGAAAGGCGCAGGCTTTCGCAATGGTTTTTGAAAATTACCCATTACGCCGAAGATTTACTGGAATCGCTGAAGACACTGGATCGCTGGCCGGAAAAGGTAAGGCTGATGCAGGAGAACTGGATCGGCAAGTCGGTGGGGATGCAGTTTACGTGGGATGTGTCTCCCTCTCATGGGGTTGCGGGAGATCACTCAAGTATCGAGGTTTTCACGACGAGGCCGGATACGTTGTTCGGGGCGGCGTTTCTGGCGCTGGCGCCGGATCATCCGATGAGCGAAAAGTTAGCCGGGGACAAGCCGGGATTCAAGGAGTTCGTGCGGCAGTGTCAGGCGCAGGGGACTTCGGAGGCGGCGATCGAGCAGGCGGAAAAACTGGGCTTTGATACCGGATATACGGCGACCCACCCTTTGCTCGGGCGGCAGGTGCCGGTTTTTGTCGCCAATTTTATTCTGATGGAATACGGAACCGGAGCGATTTTCGGGGTTCCGGCGCATGACCAGAGAGATCTCGATTTTGCGCGTAAATATAAGTTGCCGGTCAGGCCCGTGGTTATTCCCGAAGGGGCCGATCCTTCGGCCTTCGAAGTAGGGAGCGAGGCTTATACCGGGCCGGGCAGGCTCGCCAATTCGCAGTTCATGGACGGGATGAGCGTCGAGGAGGCCAAGGCCGATGTCATTCGCCGTTGCGAGGAGCAGGGAAGCGGATTCGGAACCACTCAATACAGACTCAGGGACTGGGGCGTTTCGCGGCAGCGTTACTGGGGATGCCCGATCCCGGTAATTCATTGCGAGACATGCGGGGTCGTGCCGGTGCCGGAAAAGGATCTACCGGTGACGTTGCCGGAGGATGTCACCTTCGACAAACCGGGTAATCCGCTTGCGCATCATCCGACGTGGAAATTCGTCAAGTGTCCTGAATGCGGCAGTGACGCGCAGCGCGAAACCGACACATTTGACACGTTTTTCGAATCGAGCTGGTATTTCGCGCGGTATTGCGACGCGCAGAATCCGAAGCAGGCTTTCGACGAGGCGAAGGCGAAATACTGGCTGCCGGTGGATCAGTATATCGGCGGGGTCGAGCATGCGGTTCTGCATCTGCTGTATTCGCGGTTTTTCACCCGGGCCCTGAAGGACTGCGGTTATCTCGATATCAAGGAGCCGTTTGCGGGTCTGTTCACGCAAGGGATGGTTACGCATGAGACCTATCAGGATCAGGACGGCAAGTGGCTTTATCCGACCGAAATCGAGAAAACCTCGGCGGAAAGCGCGATCAGGCTTGCTGACGGCAGCCCGGTGAAGATAGGGCCGTCGATCAAGATGTCGAAATCAAAGAAAAACACCATCGATCCGCAAGATATACTGGACACCTACGGGGCCGATGCGGCGAGGCTGTTTATCCTGTCGGATTCGCCGCCGGAGAGAGATCTGGAATGGACGGAGGCCGGGATCGAGGGGGCGTGGAAGTTCATCAACAGGATCTATAATTTCATCAGCGAACTCGAATTGCCCGAGGCCGGCAAAGGCTTTAATGGTTCGTTCACGGATAACGCGATGCAGCTGCGCCGCAAGACCCACGCGACGATTGCAGGAGTGGCCGCAGATATTGAAAACTTCCATATGAACAAGGCAGTGGCCAAGGTGCGCGAGTTCGCCAATGCCCTGACCGCTTTTACCGCCGACGGCGAAGGCGAACGGTGGGCGCTGCGCGAAGGGGTGGAGGCGCTGGTGCGGATCATCAATCCGATGACGCCCCATATTGCCGAGGAGTTGTGGCAGAAACTGGGGCATGATGAGCTTCTTGTCGATACCCCCTGGCTGCAGGCGGACGCCTCGCTGCTGGAATCTTCCACGGCGACCATTGCCGTTCAGGTTAACGGCAAATTGAGGGCCACCATCACGCTGCCAAAGGACTCCGGCAAGGAGATCGCGGAGAAGGCCGCGATGGAAGATGCAGGCGTGAGGCGCTCAATCGAGGGCAAAACGGTACGAAAGGTGATCGTTGTGCCCAACAAGATCGTCAATATAGTGGCGGGGTAACATGAACCGGCCCCAAGCAGTGCTGGCGGTTTGTTTTATGCTTGGACTTGCGTCCTGCGGCTTTGCGCCAGTTTACGGCAGGATGGAAAGCGGTAATCCCGGCGTAAAGCATTTACTGGCGAGAACCGAAATATCATTGATCCCGAACCGGGAGGGCGTATACCTTCGCAACAATCTGATCGACCGTTTTCATTTTTTCGGGGAGCCGGCAAATCCTGTATACAAACTGGTGATAACGCCTATAAGGCAAACTCTCACCGACCTTGATATCACCAAGTCTTCCGATGCGACCAGAGGGCAGTTAAGGCTTGATACCACCATCCGTCTGGTGAGAACCTCTGATAAGAAAGTGGTTCTCGTCAGAGAACTTACGGCAATAACCAGTTACAACATTCTGGCCAGCGAATTCACCAACAGGGTGTCCGAGGAAAACGCGCAGCAGGATGCCCTGGACGAACTGGCAAGGCAGATCGAAACGCACATTACTTTATACTTCAATCGTATTGGGGATTAAGGAATTATAATTCCCCTGCACTTGTTGATTTTATACCAGGTTAATTGGTTACCGGTATGAAAGGGTTGGCAGGTGTCTGAAGTCAGACCTGATAACAAGCATCTGATTTCGCATCCCGAGGATGTGCTGCATCTTTACCAGGGCGCGGGTTCGGGGAGCGAGAGGATAGGGGCCGAGGCTGAGTTCAGCTTTTATGACCCGGCGACTTTGAAGGTGATGTCCCTTGAGCAACAGAGATGGATCGTCAGCCGCTCTACTTTCAACGTCCATCTGGAGCCAGGAGCCGATTTGCTGGAGGTCGCGAGCAAGGCCTATCCTCCGGATCAGGCGGTGAAAGTCATCGAGGATACAGCCGAAATGCTCGCCGAGCTGGATGTTCTGGCGGCGGAAGCGGGACTTGTCAGATGTCCTTTCGAATTCATGCCGAATGTTCAGGCGGACAGACTGCTTGAAAATATTTCCAAGGTTCCACGATTTCAAACCTTTTTCGTGCCGGTTCGTGAAGACATGCGCGATATCGCCCGGCATTTCGTGCTTTCCAAGTCGGCCCAGGTTTCGGTCAGCTACCGCGACCCCGGTCATTTGCTGGAGAACATGCGGAGGCTTTATTTTCTGGCACCGTTTCTTTTTATGCTTTCCGACAACAACCCCGGCTTTGTCGAAGGCAATCCCGAGCCTGTCAATTACCATCCGGGGCTGGTTTTCCGCTCTTCGCTTGGCTTTCGGGGCGGGATACCGCCTCACTTCTGGACGGCCGAAAGCGGGGAAGATTATATCGGCGGGCATATCGAGCAGGTAATGAGCGGGGCGATGTTCGCCTATTTCGAGCGGGATGGCACACTGGTTCGCCTGCCAAACGGCAATTATACGAATTTTCTTGAATTGCAAATGGCCGGACAGGAACTTAACACTCTTTCCAATTACTTTCTGGCACAGAGCACACTCTGGCCCGATATCAAAATCGCGCAAATAACGGGCGATTCCGGAGAGGTTACCGGGCACAGATATGAAGCCAGGATGTTTGGCTCGGGGCCGCATCAGTATGCCAGCGCGGTTGTCATTGTCAGGGCGCTTGCCTTTAATCAAAATTTTGCGTCAAGGGTTTCGAGGCTTTTAAAGGAATTCGGGTTTTATTGCGATTCCCCGGCTTCTTCAAGGCAGCTGCTTGAGGAAAGCTATTTGCAGGCAAGGGTTCATGGAGGCAGGTATTTCAGTATACGATATGGTATCGGCACAATGCGAGACTTTGCCGGCATGTTTGCCGAGGCGCTGGAAGAATTTTTTAGCGAGGAGCCTGAATACCGCAAGTTCTCAGAACCATTATTGCATATTTGCAGAACCGGACGTACAGACGCTTTCGCGAACCGGAAATATTTGTCCGGGTATGAACATGTTCTGGATTTTCTAAAAAATATTCCAGATAATTTTTTTAATCAACTCCAGTCAATGGATCGTAAATTGGATAATTATAATAAAAGAATAGCCAATATCTAAAACTTTATTTGAATTCATACTAATATTTATATTAATTATCATATGGTTAGCTTTAATTCCGAAACGATATTACTTGTCATAATCTAAATATTATGATGAAATTAGTATAGGCAACAACGCTTATAAACAAGCAGCCCCCTTGGAAATAACGAAGCGTTTTTATCAAGTCTGTTTGTCGGGTGGGAAAATGAAAAAGAGTAATTGTGTTAAACGGTTGATAGTCAACCGGATAGATTTTGTACGCGCTTTTTCGATGGCGCTTTCAGTTATCGTTTTTATTCTGGCCCTCACTGCAGGTTCAGCCTGGTCGCTGGACTTTGCCCGCCTCGCGTATAGTGATGGCGGTACCGGTACCGGGCCGGAATATGATACCCTTCCTTCTTCGTTGTATGCGGAAGCCTGTCTCCCCTTGCTTGAAGCCAGCTACGCTGGCACCCTGTCCGTAAGCAATGAAGATGAAGTCCGGCCCTCAGCCGGGAAAGTCAAGGCCGTAGTTCTCGGAATAGTTCTCGGTGCCAGATTTGCCCTTACGCCCGTTAATTATCCTGAAGAAAGCTCTGACTATGATTCTGCCCAGGCTTCCGTTTCGCAACCACCCTATTCCGGTGACACGCATGTTCTTGCGGTATCCGCTTACCGGAGTTGCATGAAGGAAGCCGCCCTGAAGGAGCGCACCCGAATTCAGCGGGAATTGTAGGCTCCTTTCCTTAGCTGTCCCTGCATTACTTTCACTGCTTCCGTCTAAGTCGGGCGGAAGCAGTTTTCTTTTGGAATCTGTTTCACGTGAAACAGGTTTCTTAATAAATTGAAGTTAATGATTTTTTATTATAGATAATGTCAGCATGACTATTTCAGATACGATTTATGCGCTTTCTACTCCGCCTGGCCGCGGGGCTCTTGCCGTGATCAGGGTTTCAGGCGATAGGGCAGCAGAATCCATTCGATGCCTTACCGGGAAGGAAGCCGGCGAGTCAAGAAAAGCGGTGTTGCGGACGTTCCGCAGTGGCGGCGGAGCGGTTATAGATCGCGGACTTGCCTTGTATTTCCGGGGGCCATCGAGTTATACCGGTGAGGATATGGCGGAATTTCACCTTCACGGCGGGCTTGCGGTGGTCAGTTCGATGATGGCGGCGCTCTCGGAAATTCCGGGTTTAAGGCAGGCTGAGCCGGGTGAGTTCACCCGGCGGGCATTCGAGAACGGACGCATGGATCTGACCGAAGCAGAGGCGGTGGCCGATCTGATCGATGCCGAAACGGAGGCACAGCGAATTCAGGCAATGTCGCAGCTCGGCGGCTCGTTATCGCAGCTTTATAATGACTGGCGGGGAAGGCTGAGCCGGGTGCTGGCCTATATGGAAGCCGATCTCGATTTTTCGGATGAGGATCTGCCCGACAGTCTTTTTGAGAAGGCGCGGCCCGAGCTTGAAATAATAACGCAGGAAATCAGGAGGCACCTTGACGACAATCACCGTGGCGAGCGATTGCGCTGCGGCGTGCACGTTGCGGTGATAGGGGCGCCGAATGCCGGGAAGTCCAGTCTGGTGAACGTTCTGGCCAGACGCGAGGCTGCTATCGTTTCGGAGTTCGCGGGGACGACGCGGGACGTAATCGAGGTGCATCTCGACCTTGGCGGCTATCCGGTAATACTGGCTGATACGGCGGGTCTCCGTCCTGAGCAGCTTGGTGAGGGCGATCAGGCGCTGATCGAGAGAGAGGGAATCCGCAGGGCGCTGAAGCGGGCAGAGGAATCAGATATAAGATTACTGATTTTCGATGGCGGTAAGTTGCCGTCGGTTGATTTCGCCACATATTCGCTGATGGACAGGAATTCGCTGCTGGTTGTGAACAAGGTCGACGGCGGTATGCTGGAACTTCCCGAAGAGCTTTCGGGGAGGGCTGTGCAAATTTCGGCGAAAACCGGGTTCGGTCTGCCGGAGCTGGTTAATGCGTTGACTGAAAGGATATCGGAATTGCTTGGCGCGGTTTCGCAAAACGCTCCTGCCCTCACCCGCGAGCGTCATCGCAGATCGATTGAGAATTGCAGCAAGGCGCTTGACCGTTCCTTCACGGCGCGCCTGCCCGAGTTGGCGGCCGAGGATGTGAGACTGGCTTTGCGGGAGCTTGGCAGAATAACCGGCAGAGTGGATGTTGAAGATCTGCTTGATATTATTTTCCGTGATTTTTGTATAGGTAAGTAACCAGAAAATATAAAATTTCTGGTAAAGGTTAATCGAAAAGGTATATAAAAACCGCCATGGACAAGGATTTCGATGTGATTGTGATCGGCGGCGGACATGCCGGCTGCGAGGCGGCGGCGGCATCGGCGCGCATGGGCGCTAAAACCGCGCTGATAACATACAGCATCGAAAATCTGGGCGCGATGTCATGCAACCCGGCGATCGGGGGCCTTGGCAAGGGGCATCTGGTGAGGGAGATTGACGCACTGGACGGCATAATGGCCAGAGTAACCGACCGTGCCGGAATCCAGTTCCGGGTGCTGAACTCCTCTAAAGGCCCTGCGGTTCAGGGGCTTAGAGCGCAGGCGGATCGCAAACGTTATAAAATGGCGATGCGCGAGACTCTTCTGGGTTATCCCAATCTGAGCGTGATCGAGAGTGCGGGAGAGGATCTGATCTGCGATAGCAACGGGGAGATTCAAAGCGTTGTTATAAGCGACGGACGTATATTTACATTCGGGGCGCTGGTGGTTACCGCGGGAACTTTTTTGCGGGGGCTTACGCATCAGGGCGAAACCAAAGTTCCGGCGGGAAGAGTCGGCGAACCGCCTTCGATTGGTCTTGCCGAGGCCCTGCAACGTCTGGGGCTGCCTTTAGGGCGGCTGAAGACGGGGACTCCGGCCAGGCTTAATTCGAAAACAATAAATTACAGCGGACTTGAAGAGCAGCCGGGAGACGATCCGCCGGTGCCGTTTTCGTATCTGACGACAAAGATCGAGTTGCCCCAGGTTTCGTGCTTTATTACCTATACCAATGAAAGGACGCACGAGATCATCCGCTCGAACCTGCACCGGGCGCCGATGTATTCCGGGCAAATCAAAAGTCTGGGGCCGCGCTATTGCCCGTCGATAGAGGACAAGATCGTCCGTTTCGCCGACAAGCCCAGGCATCAGGTCTTTCTGGAACCGGAAGGGCTCGACGTTGATTCGGTTTACCCGAACGGATTGCCGACCTCGCTGCCGGTGGACGTTCAGGACGCGATGCTGCGCAGCATTCCAGGGCTGGAGAATGTCGAGGTTTATCTTTATGGGTATGCAATAGAATATGATTGCTACGATTCCCGCGATCTCCGCCCGACTCTGGAAAGCAAGACTGTGCTGCGGCTGTTTCTTGCCGGACAGATAAACGGCACCACAGGATATGAGGAGGCCGCCGGTCAGGGGCTGATTGCCGGGATCAACGCGGCGCTGCGGGCGGAGGGGACGGGAAGGAGCTTTTCGCTCGATCGCACGGAAAGTTATCTCGGCGTCATGGTAGACGATCTGATTACAAGAGGGGCACCGGAGCCTTACCGGATGTTTACATCGCGGGCGGAATATCGTCTGAAGCTGCGCGCCGACAATGCCGACCGCAGGCTTACCGCCAAGGGTATTGAAATCGGCTGCGTCGGCGAAGAAAGAAGAAGATGGTGGGAAGAAAAAGAGATAGCAACGAAGAACGCTTGTGCGCTTGTCGAAAGCCTTTCCGCGACACCGAACAGGCTTGAAGCTTACGGCATGAATGTAAGTCATGATGGCATCAAGCGCACGGCATTCGAACTGCTTCGTTTTCCGGATGTGGACTGGAGAAAGCTGTGCGAGATATGGCCTGAGCTTGGAGAGTTGCGGCAGGACGTGGCGAGGGAGATCGAGATCGACGCGCTGTATTCCGGCTATCTGGAGCGGCACGAGGCGGATATCAGAGCGTTCCGCAAGGATGAAAATCTGCTGATACCCGAGGATATCGATTACAGGCTGATCGGAAGCCTTTCCAATGAAATCCGCCAGAAGCTTGAGGCTGCAAGGCCTGGCACTCTTGGCGCGGCGTCGCGGATACCCGGCGTGACTCCGGCGGCTATGGTGTCGATCATGCGACATGTCAGGAAGCGGGTCGATTCGGCAGATGCAGCTTGATTACGAAGAAAAAATCTTAAGATATCATGAACTGCTGGTCAAATGGCAGAGGGCGCTGAATTTAGTAAGTCCGGCGACGATTTCAGACGCGCGAAAACGGCATTTTGAGGATTCGCTGCAAGTCGCGGATCTGATACCTGCTTCGGCCAGGTCGCTGGCCGATCTGGGTAGCGGCGCTGGTTTTCCGGGTCTGGTTCTGGCGGTGGCGAGGCCGGGGATGGAAGTTCATCTGATCGAATCGGATGACCGGAAATGCGAGTTTATGCGGTCTGTTTCACGTGAAACACTTACCCCCGTTATTATTCACAATGCGCGAATCGAGGATGTGGATATCCAGGTCGACGTCATAACCGCAAGGGCGCTGGCTCCGCTGGCGAAGCTGCTGGGGATGGCGCAGCGGTTTTACACCGCGAATCCACAGGCCACGGGGCTTTTCATGAAAGGCAGGACTAGCCGAGAAGAAATAGAACTAGCCAGGAAAGAATGGGCTTTCAAATGCAGGCAACATCCCAGTAAAACAGAAAAGGACGCATACATTCTGGAGATCACGGATTTGCGCGGTTTGTGAAAAAAGAATGAAGAAGTCGCGGGAACGACTTGACCGCAAAGCGAAAAAATTACCATTATGTGGATATTCCCAAAGGGCAAGGAGGCATTGCATGGATCGGAATACCGGAAGATTGTCACCGGCTGTAAATCATTCCTTCCCGCGTATTCTGGCGGTAGCCAATCAAAAGGGAGGGGTAGGCAAGACCACCACGGCGATCAATCTGGCAACGGCCATGGCCGCAGTCGGCAAAAAAGTGCTTCTGGTCGATCTCGATCCGCAGGGTAACGCCTCTACCGGGCTTGGTGTGCGCCGCGCCGATATCCACAAGAGCATATATGACGTCCTGTTCAATGAATGCGGCATCGCGGATGCAAGCATGCAGACCAGGGTTCCGGGCCTTTCGATCGTGCCGTCGTCGGTGCATCTGTCGGGGGCCGATATCGAGCTGGTGACGGCGAGCAGACGCGAATTGCGTCTGCGCGATTCGCTGCGTCAGGCTTTGCCCTATGAATATGTGATCATCGATTGTCCGCCGTCGCTCAGTCTGCTGACTTTGAACGCGCTGGTGGCCGCGCATTCGGTGGTGGTGCCGATGCAGTGCGAGTTCTACGCTCTTGAGGGGCTGAGTCATCTGAGCAAGACCATTGAGCGGGTAAGACATCATTTCAATCCGGAGCTGGACATTCACGGGGTAATTCTGACGATGTTCGACCGGCGCAACAATCTTTCGGCGCTGGTGGCCGAAGACGTGCGCAAATATTTCGGCGACAAGGTCTACAAGACCGTGATACCGCGCAATGTCCGGCTGTCGGAAGCGCCGTCTTTCGGGTTGCCGGCGATTGTGTATGATCTTGGATGTCCGGGCGCGCGGGCCTATATCAATCTCGCGGGAGAGATACTGAAACGCGAGAGGGCGATTTTGAAAAACCAGCAGCGGGCGGCGTGATATGGGTGAAGACGAGATAAAAGTTGAAATGAAGCCGGTCAAGCGCCGGGGACTGGGGAGAGGACTCGACGCCCTGTTTGGCGACGAGGAAGGCGGAGTTTCGGGGGAGACTGATTTTTCGGGGAATTCACCTCGCCGCATGGTAGGCATTGCCCAGATCGAGCCTAACCCGAGCCAGCCGAGGCGTCATTATGACGAGCAGGCGCTGGAAGAACTGGCCGATTCGATCGAGAGGCACGGATTGTTGCAGCCGATCGTGGTCAGGCCCAAGGAAGGGCATCCGGGCGTGTTTCAGATCGTTGCCGGGGAACGTCGCTGGAGGGCTTCGCAAAAAGCCCAGCTGCATGACATTCCTGTTTTTGTCGTCGATTTCGATGACGAGACGGTTCTTGAGGTGGCGCTGGTCGAAAACCTGCAGCGAGAGGATCTTAATCCTCTCGAAGAGGCCGAAGGATATCGCCGCCTGATCGATCAATACGGGCATACCCAGGAGGACATCGCTTCGGCTGTCGGCAAAAGCCGCAGCCATGTTGCCAATATCGTCCGGCTACTCAATCTTCCGGAGACGGTGAAGAAACTGGTGGCTGCGGGCGAACTCAGCAGCGGCCATGCCAGGGCGCTGGTTACAGCTTCCGACCCCGAAACTCTGGCCAGGCAGATAATCGCCAGGGGTCTGAGCGTGAGGCAGGCCGAGGCGCTTGCCGGAGAAGCGGCGGGAAAAACCCGCAGCAAAGCGGCTCCTCCCGAAAAGAAGGATGCCGATACCAAAGCGCTGGAGCAGGAAGTTTCAAACGCTCTCGGAATGAAAGTTTCGATCAATATGAAGGGCAAGGGATCGGGCGCGCTGGTGATCGACTTTCAAAATCTCGACCAGCTGGATGAAGTCCTTCACCGCCTATCCCATTTTCCGGGAAGCAGGCTTCACGGATGAGAATCATATCAAAGTCTGGAAATTCCTAGTATCGCCTGGGAGCAGAGGGTTTCCGCGGGCATGCGGGTTTGTTTGCACTGGGCTTCGATCGTGCAGAGTTTATCAAGAACATGTTCAATCTTTTTCAGGCTGAGGCGCGAAAGCTGGGACTTGAAGGATTGTTCGTATTTGAAGAAAACCGGCGGCTGCAGGGAGTTGACGGCGATATCCGGACTTTCGCCTTCGTCGATGCGGGCTCTGGCCTGATGCAGGCGGCGGTAGTGGTTTTGCAGGGCGCGCAGGGCGACGATTTCCGGAACACCTTCAGCCTTGAGGCGGGCGAAGGATTGCAGAGCCGCTTCGGAGTTGCCTTCTCCGGCCGAAAAAACCAGCATGTCCAGGCTTTGTATTCCCGCCTCTCCGCAGCAGTTGCAGGCGTGGTCGAGATTTATTTCTTTTTCCCCGCCCATGTATATGAGCAGTTTATCAACTTCGCTGCGGACTCTCTGCCGGTCTCCCTGCAGATTTGCCGCCAGCCACTGCAATGCGTCGGAGCTGATCCGGCAGCCCTGTCCGGTGACGATGGTGCGGATTGTTGAAAGCAGGTCGCGTTCGTCCTCGACATAGCAGGCCAGCGCCGCGGTGCTTTCGGCACTTTCACATAATTTGCGCAAGGACGAGCGGGGCGTCAGTTCCTCGGCCTCAATAATGACCAGAGCTTCCGGGTTAGGCGCGGCAAGGTAATCCTTCAATGCGGGGACGATTTTCTCCGAGGCGCTTTCGATGCGGATCAGGCGTCGTCCCCCCATCATCGAGAAGGCGTTTGCCTCGTCGGCAAGTCTTGCCGGAGCCGCCGCGAGATCGTCGCCGTTAAGGACGGTGACGTTAAAAGGATCATTGAAATCGGAGACGACGGAAAGGCCAAGCGTCTTAAGTCTTTCCCGAACCAGACCACGATCGGGCCCGTAAACCAGCACGACCCTGATTTCGGGAGGCGGTTTTCTTAAAAAAGATTCTACCTGCCTTGCAGCGATTTTCATTTATTTGTCCCCGGTATTTTACTAATAATACTGATATCAAGGCGGGAGAGACAAAAGAAGCTTAAAAATAAAAGCTGGCCGCTATAATAAAAAAAGAACAGGGTTAACTGAATGAATCTTAGCGCCATATTTGCCAGTGCGGCGAAATATGTCGGCCCTCTGACTAAGGTTGCCGCAGGCGCGGCTATTGTAGCTGCAATCAGTCTGGGGGAGGCTTCATTTTCCTTGCCTCAGGCCGTGCCGCAAGCTGCTGCCGGTTACGATCAAAATCAGGCGGCGGAAGTTTTTCTGGAATATGGGGAAATCATTATTTCCAGAGAGTTGAAAAGCAAAATTCCTGATCCGGTTTTTTATGCTCTTTGTGAAATTCTTAAAGATAAGAAAACGGTTATTTGCACTCCGGAAGAATATCTGGAGGCGACCGCCGCCAAGAGAGATCAGGATTCCATGCACGAGAAAAAACAGGCTGGTTTCTGCAAACAGTTGCGAATAACCGATCTGTTTTCTCCGCAAGTAACGCAAGCATGAACATGCTGAACGATTTGGCTCCCAATCTTATTGTAATGCCCGATCCTAATTCGATGACCAGATTTTCCTTTTTTACCATTCTGCCGGAGAAGGCTGTAAATCTGGAAAATTTTATTTTACCTGAGGATATTATCGGGCAGTGGTCGCTGATGGTCTTGCACGAGGCCGCCCATATCAAAAGCGTTTGCCGGATAAACCAGGAGACGTCAAGGCTGTACAGTGAGGCCAGCATGGCCAGACTGAACCTGTACTTTAACGCGTACGGCCCGGAAGAAGATCAAAAGCGCGAAGCGGACAGGCAGAGGGTTGCCATGGCCGAGGCCGAGTCGGCGAGGCTCGAGTTTGCTAACGAAATTTATGCCGATGCTGTGGCTCGCGAGTACTATCCCGGCGATCATACGGGCTTTGATCCGGAGATTCCCGTAGTACACCGCGATTTTAAGACTATCGTAGCCTTTCTTTCACGCTCGCCGCTTACTTACGGAGAACACGATACTTCAGTGGTTTCTGCTTTCCCGGCGAGAGAAACAGCCGAAAAATATAAGGTTGATGCCGCCAGATATTTAAGGGAAGCCGTGATCGCCACGCAGGCTCTTGACGATATCAGAATGGCTTTGCTCGATGCCGGAAAAGATATATTCACAATTTCACGCCAGAAGTATCAGGAACTGGCAGTAAGGTTTCATGATGCCGCCGTGGTTCCCGATGTCGAAAAAATGAGCGCAGAGGAAAAAGCGTTGCTGGAGCGTTACCTGATTGCAAGATCGTTGCTGGATCAGGGACGGATATTTGATCCAGAAAGGAAAGAATACATAGATCACTTCGTTAAGGCTATTGAAAGACGTCTTAAAAAGGAGCTGCTTATGGCGCTGAATGGCATCGTCAGGGAAGAGGCGCTGGTGGCGGTTAAGACAACCGTGAAGGGCATTACGGACAATAGCGAGGCGCGAGTGATATTTGTCGACGGTAATGCCGGCAGCGAACTCAAAACATCTCGCTGGTCTCCTGAGGCAGCTATGTCACCTGAATTTTAAGATTACAGCGTCTTCCCCGCTGCGCCAGCGGCGAGGTTTATTTGTTTAATCCATGAAATCAACCGGTTTATTTATTTTCTCTGGCAAGTCTTTCCCTTCTGACCTTTGCCCATCCGTCGATAATCGTACCCTTGCTTCTGGCAATGGCCAGGGAATCGGCGGGGACGTCTTTGGTGATGACCGATCCGGCTCCGATATAGGCCCCGCTTTCAACAGTCAGGGGGGAGACGAGTGTCGAATTGGAGCCGATGAAGACGCTGTCTTTAAGGATGCTTTGATGTTTATTCACCCCGTCGTAATTGCAGAAAACCGTACCTGCGCCGATATTGCATTTTTCGCCGATTTGCGCGTCGCCCAGATATGTCAGGTGGTTGGCCTTGGAGCCTTTGCCCATATGGACTTTCTTGACCTCGACAAAGTTGCCGATCTTGACGTTCTGCTCAAGTACGGTGCCAGGACGCAGGCGGGCGAAAGGGCCGATAGATGCGCCGCTTTCTATGCGTACACCTTCAAGATGGCAGAAAGGAAAGATGGTTACGTCCCGCGCTATTGATACCCCGGGCCCGAAAAAGACGTTGGGGCCGATGGTTACGTCACAGGATATTTCGGTATCCCATGAAAAATAAACTGTTTGCGGATCCTGCATGGTGACCCCGGCGGTCATATGTTTTTCGCGCAGCCGCCGCTGGAGTTCCTGCTCGTGTTCGGCCAGCTGGGCGCGGGTGTTTATGCCCCAGACGTGATCTGTCACAACTTCGACGACTTCGCAGGAAATACCGGATTCATGGGCGATCGCGACGATGTCGGTAAGGTAGAATTCGCCTTGCGCGTTGGCGTTGCCGATCCGGGGCAGGCAGGCGCGGAGCAGGCTTGATTGTACGCAGTAATTGCCGCCGTTACAGAGCAGGATTTCGCGCTCTTCTTCGCCGGCGTCTTTTTCTTCGACGATCTTTACAAGATGACCGTCATCGTCCTGAACCAGCCTGCCGAGACCATAAGGGTTATCTGGAATAATGCCCATTACGGCCAGCGGAGAATGCATGTCCGCGAGTTCTCTCAAGGCCTCTTCCGGAACCAGAGGTTCGTCGCCCATAAGGATCAGGACTTTGCCGTTAAATCCTTCAAGCGCGGGCATGGCTGCCTTGACGGCGTCCGCGGTGCCTTTCTGTTCAGTCTGAATGGCAACGGCGTGGGGCTGAACTGCTTTTTCGAGATAGGGCATGTCCGGGCCGACGACTACCACGATCCTGTCTGCGCCAATATTTTCAACGCTTTCGATCAGCCAGCTTATCATCGGTCTTCCGGCGAGCGGATGCATGACCTTGGGTCTGGACGATTTCATTCTGGTTCCCTTGCCGGCGGCGAGGATTATACAGGCGAGTTCATTCATGTTAAGCCTTTATCCTTAATTGCGTAACTTTTTATTGCGGTTATTATACCGGCATGCAGGTCGCAGTCGACTGGAATATAACCGCTGAAGAATACAGGGCGCATTTTGGAAAGATTCGCGCCAGCAATCTTCTGCAAAGCTATGAATATGGCCTTGCCTGCGAAAAGGCAAACCGCCTTCGCCCTGTATTTGGTAAAATCGTCTGCGATGGCGGGGTAGAGGGGATATTTTTACTATTGGAGACGGGGGCGCTGAACAATCTGATTCACGGGGTTATTCTTGATCGCGGGCCGCTGTGGCTTTCCGAGAGCGAATTCGCCAGCGAGTTTTTTTTCAGAGAATTTGCAAAAAAGTTTCCTGCCAGACCTGGCAGGCGAAGAAGAATTATCCCTGAGATGAATTACCCATGCAATAACAGCGTGTTGGCAAACACGCGCGCTTACCGGAGCCTGGACAGGCCGGAATACCTCACTGTAAGGCTCGATCTATCGCCGGATCTTGAGAAACTGAGAGCGGGGCTGCGGCAGAAGTGGCGAAACGGTTTGAACCGCTCGGAGAAATTTCCTTTTGAAATTGAATGGGATGAAAGCGAGGAATTCTGGAGAGCCTTGCGGGCGCGGTATATTGCTGACAGAAAGGCGCGGGGCTATCCCGGGCCTTCGGTAAATCTTCTGGATGCCATCGTTGTGGAATTTGCAAAAACTGGCAATTTGCTTATAGGAAGGGCTTTACTAAATAGTAATTATTGTTCGGGTATGCTGATTTTCCGTCACGGGAGGTCAGCCACCTGGCAGGTGGGCTGGACTTCGGAGGAGGGTCGCAGGAGCGGTGCAGCATACCGGTTGCTGTGGCAGGCATGTCTTGAACTGAAAGGCAGGGGAACAGATGATTTCGATCTCGGCGGCGTCAACGAGCAGGATGCTTCGGGTGTCCGGCATTTCAAGGGCGGTCTTGGCGGCAAGGAAATTCGCCTTGCCGGTCATTTTATGTAGCGCGCTGGTGATCAGCGCGCCGGCGGGTTCTTCGGCGCAGGCGGGAGGCAATTTCCAGCCCCTGCAACTCCAGACCATGGCCTACAGTGTTTATGCGGGAGGTATTAATGCGGTAAATGCAACGCTAAGTGTCGATATGGCGGCAGCTAACCGCTACAGGATGATGCTTTCAGCAAGAACAAGAGGGTTTCTTGCGCGGCTTGCTCCATGGCATGGAAGCTTCGAGACGGAAGGGTGGAAGGTCGGCGATATGTTTCGTCCGCAGCTTCATCGCTCCACAAGTGTCTGGAACGATGAAACCGAGATCAAGGAATACTACTATACGAAAGAAGGCGATCTTGAAAACCTGAAGATTACCGAGCAAGGTAAAGACAAGTCACCTTCCGAAATAGAAAAAGATTTAACGGCAAACACTACAGATGCACTGACGGCAACGTTGCTGGTGATGCATGGAATTCAAGAGAAAGGCGGCTGCGAGGGTGCATCCGAGGTATTTGACGGCAAGCGGCGTTATCTTCTTAAATTCCGCAGTGAAGGCCAGACGACAATGCAAAAGAGCAGTTATAACCTTTACAGTGGCCCGGCCGTAATCTGCGAAGTCGAGATCGAACCTAAGGGAGGGGCCTGGCATTCAAGGCCCAGAGGATGGCTGTCAATTCAGGAACAGGGACGCAAAAAAGGCTATCTGCCGAAAATTTGGCTCGCCAATATTATCGAAGGAGGCCCGGCGGTGCCGGTCAAGGTTCAGGTGAAAACGGATTACGGTGCGCTGATGGCGCATCTCACCGGCTACGAGGCCGGGGATATTGTCGAGGGAAATCTGGAAGAAATGAAAGACCTGTCTTTTTGATGTATTTAAAATTCCCTTGCAGGAAAAAAAGCTCGGGACGAGATTTCTGCTGCCAGCGCTGCCGCGGGTTTTGGAGCGTCAGTAAAACAGCTGCGTCTGAAAGAGGCAGCGAAATTTTTTGGCTCTTCGAGTTGAAACTCCATGCGGGCATTGTGGATTTTATACGCCCTATAAAGGGGCATTGTAATTTGTACTCTGTTGGGGTTTTTTCTTCTTTCATTGTTAAGCTTTTCCTCAATGCGGCGGCGACGGGCCTCGAACTGCTCTTCTGTTTCGAGAAATTCCTTCACCGGCTTACGTATTCCCAGTTTGCGCAGGTAGGCGTCGTTGCCGGCAATAATGGCAAGCTTTTCAGGTTCGGGCAGGCATCCCTCGTCTTCCAGCCGGTTCGCCATCTCAAGCGCAGCGCCGATGGTGTCATATGTATCAGCTCCTCTGGCTGCTAAAGCCAGGATTACATCGTCCACATAACTGTTGAATGAGAAAAGTGTATGCAAAGCTTCTTGCTTTGCTTCGGGAGAAGAAGCATTGTCAGCCTTTTCTGTAAGAGCATCAAAGTATTCCGGTGCTGCGGTACGGAGGATACTGCAAATGGCCTTGCGCAGATCGGTTCCTTGATAATTGCGTAGTGGCAGATGTTTGATATTATAACAAATTTTGGTGTTCTGGTTGAAGTTATCTGTAAGCATTGAAATTTTCCATAATTTCTGAAACACTAGGGCATCAGCAAAATTATGTCAAGTAAACTTTTCATAAGATCCCTTTCAAAGTTATGGCATTCCAAGGTGCGTGGTTTTCGGCGTCGTTGTTGAAGAAAGCGTAGACGTCGCGGCCTTCGGAGAGCCATGAGTCTATTCTTCGGGCGTCTGCCCGCAGTCTGGCATCGTCGTAGTTGCCAGCGTATTTCCTGCCTTCAGCGCCGTGATAGCGGATGTAAACGAAAGGGGCTTCTGGATTGCAGGCGGAAACGCCGCTGCCTTCCATGTCGTGAATGACCATGGAGGCCCGGTGGTCGTCGAGAAGATCAATCAGAGGGTCGTCATAACAAAGCCTGTTACGGAATTCGACAGCCAGCTGAATATGCGGAACATTCCTGCGGAATTCCTCAAGAACCCTTCCCAGTCTGTCCGCGGAGGGAACCAGCGAGGGGGGAAGCTGCAACAGAACCGGCCCGGCTTTTTCTCCTAGCAGAGAATGCAGATTCATAAATCTGGCGACGGGTTCCTGCGGATCCAAAAGCTTTTTGGTATGCGACAGGTATCTTGATACCTTGAATACGTAGCGGAAACCCTGCGGAGCTTTTTCGCGCCATCCGGTTACTGTTTGCGAGCGCGGCAACCGGTAAAAGGTTGAGTTAACTTCAACAGAGTTGAAATGCTGCTGGTAATAACCGAGCAGCCGCGAGTCTTTAAGCCCTGACGGGAAAAATGATTCCCTCCAGCCTTTGTACATCCAGCCGCTGGTTCCGATAAAGGCGACAGACATTTCTTGTAAACGCAGCAATATCCCTTTAATTCCGCTTTTATCAAGGAAGGTCTTTCTGATAAACAATAATCAGAATTAGCTTAAAAATCTTTATTCACGGAGCTAAAAAAATGCCGCAATTATCTATCGAAGAAAGTATCGCCATAATCGACGAAGCATGGGAAAACCGGGCTGCCTTAGGACAGGATACCAAAGGCGGAGTGCGGGCCGCTGTTTCGGCGGCGCTGGCGCTTCTGGATGGCGGCAAGGTCAGGGTCGCTGAAAAGAGAGGCGGGCAATGGGTCGTCAATCAATGGCTGAAGAAGGCAGTGCTGCTGTCTTTCCGGCTCAATGACATGGCACTGATTTCAGGCGGGCCGGGCAATTCTTTCTGGTGGGACAAGGTGCCCTCGAAATTTGACGGCTGGAGCGGCAATGCTTTCGCGGAGGCAGGATTCAGGGCGGTTCCCGATTGCGTGGTTAGGTATTCGGCTTTCATCGGCAAGGGAGCGGTGCTGATGCCCAGTTTTGTCAATGTCGGGGCCTATGTAGATGAAGGAACCATGGTGGATACGTGGTCTACCGTAGGTTCATGCGCGCAAATCGGCAAAAATTGTCACATATCCGGCGGGGTTGGAATCGGAGGAGTACTGGAACCGTTGCAAGCCGGGCCGGTTATCATTGAAGACAATGTTTTTATCGGTGCGCGTTCGGAGATCGCAGAAGGCGTGATCGTCGAGGAAGGATCGGTTATTTCCATGGGCGTATTCATCGGTGCCTCGACCAAAATCATTGATCGCGAAAGCGGGGAAGTCTATCGGGGGAAAGTACCCGCTTATTCGGTAGTAGTACCGGGGGCGTTGCCCGGCAGAAACCTGCCGGGCGGTTCGCCGGGGCCGTCGCTGGCATGCGCGGTCATCGTGAAGAGAGTCGATGAAAGAACCCGTTCGAAAACCTCGATTAACGAGTTGTTGCGTGATTAGACGCAAAGAAGTATAGACATAATATATTTTATAATGTATCTAGCCTGAAAAAATTTAAGAAGATTTTTCATGTTAAAAACTTTTCAAGAGTCCGTTCGGCCGGATCGCAGGTTTCCGAATGAATTTTCCGTCAACAAGAACGTCCTGCCTGTAATACAGCAACTGAGATCCGATTTTGATGCCCTTGGCTTCAGAATGGCAAACCGCTGTCTTGATTTATTGCTTATCAGCAAGGGCGTAATTGCCGAAGTGAACAAGGCAGCCCTGACAGAGCAACTCTGTTGCAAGGGCAGCGTCAAGGCTGCGAATTATCTTATAAAAAACAGGAAAAATGCCGGAGCTTTACGCAAGGACTTATCCTGTGCCGCCTTGCACGAAATCAGGCAGGCTGTTGTCGGTCTTGGCATTATTAGATCAGGACTGATAACAAATGAGGCCGAAGAAGAATACGGAAGCGCGGAAACGCTTGTCTGCACCAGCCTTGTCCATGATCTGGGCGAAGACTACGGCCTTACGCTGGATGCCTTATTCGAGTATCTGCTAAGCGACGATCAGGTCGACGAAGATCTGGCAGAGCGTGTTTGCAGCAATCTTGAGCTTATTACCTACAAGCGCGATGGCAAGCATATCTATATAAACAACGACCAGAATTTATATCTTAATGCGCTGATGCAAGATCCCTATGCGCTTATCGCCAAATACATCGACAGAAACGACAATCTGGCAACCATGCTGGGAGCTTTCAGCCGGGAAAAACAGCTTGAGTATCTAAATTTGTCTTTCACCCTGTTTTCCTTGAGAAGCACCGACAAACAGGCAAAAAGTACGTTCCAGCAAATGGCGGAGGTTTTCAGTTCGCTTGACGGAATGATGGGAGCTCTCTACCGCCTCGGTCTTTTTCACTGGATGTATCATCCGGAGCAGAACAAGCCCGAAATCAGCAGCAAGCGCCTGGAAATGGATACGGCCTATCCTGTGGATTTTCAGGGGGCGGTGGTCAGAGGGCTTTCGGCATATGGGCAGGTCGAGCGGGGATTCAATCCGCTTTTCATAGCGGTAGACCGGATTGTCTCCAGCCTGAAAATATCCCATAATGCTCCGGTTCTGGCCGGGCTTAACATCGAGTGCGCTCTGGCGGCGGAAGGCAAGGACATGACAGGTGATGATTTGCTTGCCAATACCGACTACATAACAATGAGAACTATTGCCTGCAAGTTCGAACGATGAAGACCCAGTGAAAGACGCCTTGGAAATAGCTGTAAGACTTATCTCCTGTCCTTCGGTGACGCCAAAGGACGAGGGGGCGCAGGAATATCTGGCCGGTGTGCTGAACTCGCTTGGTCTTCAATGCTGGCGGCTTAACTTTGAGGGCATCGATAACCTTTTTGCCAGGATCGGTACTAGAGGGCCGCACTTTTGTTTTTGCGGGCATACGGACGTTGTTCCTCCGGGCGATCCTGACGCGTGGAGCCATCCGCCTTTTGCTGCGGAGATAGCCGGGGGCAAGCTGTGGGGGAGAGGCGCGGTCGATATGAAAGGCGCGGTAGCGGCTTTTACGGCTGCGCTTGAGGCATTTACCATGAAACACGGCACTCCCAATGGTTCGATAAGTTTTCTGATAACCGGCGATGAAGAGGGGGAGGCCATCAACGGCACCATCAAAGTGCTTGAGTGGATGGAGGAGAACGGGCATGTGCCGGATTTTGCGCTGGTGGGCGAACCGACGAATCCAGAAAGGCTTGGCCAGCAAATAAAGACCGGGAGGCGCGGTTCGTTAACCGGAAAATTACTGGTGAAAGGCGTACAGGGGCATGTCGCCTATCAGCATCTTGCCGACAATCCGCTGCCCAGAATGGTGGAATTGCTGGGAATTATCTCCGCATACGTTTGGGACGACGGGAGCGAATGGTTTCAGCCTACGAACCTGGAGCTTACCGATATCCATGTCGGCAACAGTACAAGCAATGTTATTCCGGCGAGCGTCAGGGCCACATTCAATATAAGATTCAACGACTTGTGGACATCAGAAACCCTGACTTCCCGTCTTCGGGAGATTCTAGATGAGGTAGGGTTTGAGTACAGTCTTGATACCGTATGCGGAGCCGAGAGTTTTCTGACCGCACCCTGTCCCCGTTACAGGGATATGCTGATCGAGGCGATTAGCGAGGTTACCGGCATGAGACCGGAACTGACTACGGAAGGAGGCACTTCGGATGCCCGTTTCGTGTATCGGTATTGTCCGGTTCTGGAATTCGGTCTGACCAATGAAACTGCTCACAAGACCGATGAGAATGTGAAAGTGGATGATTTACAGCAGCTCACGCAGATCTACTTGCGGCTGCTGGAAAAGTTCTTTGCTATCTGCTGAGGAACCGGAGGAGGGCCTGCGTGTAGGCCTGATCCAGAAAGATCTCGTTTCCGGTTGATGAAAGGCCATCGTTTACCGGCAGGATGAAATTGCCGACCTTGCCGCGTCCGCCGCGCACCATCAGCGCGAAAACCCTTGTGCCGCTGTTGTTGAGCAAAACCGACTGCACCGTGCCCAATCTCTGTCCATCAAAGCCTTTTACCTTTGCTCCGAGAAGAGACCGGGCTGAAAACGTATTCGAATCGCCGCCCGCGGGTTCGATGGCGTTGATAAAACCGCCGAGATCGTTCCGATGCACGGATACAGAAAAAGCTCCTTGCGCTGGTTTCTTGAGCATTCGCGAATGGAAAGCGTATTTGCCGTTTCCTGAGGAAAGGCCGTTGATATTGGCGATGTAGCTGACTACGATGCCTCGCCTGGCCAGACGTATATCGGCCACCTCGCCAATAACCCTGTTGGTCTGGTCAACGATTTTACGGCCGATGATCTGGTCGATGGAAGTATGGCCGCTAAGCGAGCGGCTGTTGGAATCGGCGATTTGCGAGTACAGCGCCTCGCCTGAATAGGCGAGCGGGGCGCGCCAGGGCAGCGCCATGAGAAGAAGGGCGACGGCTAGAAGAATGGTTTTATTCGCGATACGAATGGACGGTTTTTGCATCCGGTTATCCTTATCTCCACTTAAGGAAAGCCTGAAAAATTAAATAGTTCATGTATCTTTATAGAAACCGGGGGCGAGATTCAATAATATTATGCAAATAGCAGGCTGAGAAAATTTCGGGGCGCGCGATTAGCGATGAAAGGAAAGGCAGAGATCTTGAAAGAAAACCACCAAGAATTATCATTTCCGACGACACCGGCAACACTGATCCCCTGATAACCTCATTCTTGTACATCGGCGTCTCTCATAGTATACAGAGTAAAATCAAGCCCTCGGGTGGTCTTTAAGCCGTGAACAACTCAGAACACACAGTCATCTCCATGGTCGCCGCAATGTCCGATAATTGTGTGATCGGACGGGACAACAAGCTTCCCTGGCATATCCCCGAAGACCTTAAAAGGTTCAAGTCCCTGACCTATGACCATCCGGTTATCATGGGGCGGAAAACTTATGAGTCCATTCTCGACATGCTTGGAAAGCCTTTGCCGGGAAGGACGAATATCGTCATCACCCGCGGCAGGCTGCAGGACGACCGCATTCTGATCGCCCGCAATATCAGGGCCGCCATCGGCAGGGCGAAAGACGTTGCGGCCAAGACCGCCGTAAACGAGATTTTTATCATCGGCGGCGCTCAGGTTTTCTCCCAGGGCATGCTGTTCGCGCATCGTATCTACCTGACAAGAGTGCACAAAAAAATCAAAGGCGATACCTATTTCCCTCATATCGAAATGCGCGAATGGAAGAAGAGCGGAAAGCAGACCTTCGAAGGCAACCCTTCCTTCACCTTCCTGACCCTCGACCGCACAGTCTAGACTTCTTCGAGCCTGTCGATAATTCTGATCGCCATCTGCCTGAATATAGCCGCGTAATCGCTGTCAGGATCCGCCACCACGACCGGAGTCCCGAGATCCGAAGTCTGGCGGATCTGCATGTTCAGCGGGATGGCTCCAAGAAACTCGCAGTCCAGTTTTTCCGCCTGCACTCTGGCCCCGCCATGGCCGAAGATATGGCTCTCGTATCCGCATTTGGGACAGACGAAGAGGCTCATGTTCTCGACCATGCCAAGAATCTGCACCCCCACCTTGCGGAACATCTCCAGTCCTTTTCTCGCATCGACCAGCGCGATATCCTGCGGCGTCGAGACGATCACCGCCCCCGACAGCGGCACTCTCTGCGCCAGCGTCAGCTGCGCGTCGCCCGTCCCCGGCGGCATATCGACTACCAGCACGTCGAGTCGTCCCCAGTCGACATCGTACAAAAACTGGTTTACCGCCCTGGCCACCATCGGCCCGCGCCAGATCACCGGCATGTCCTCATTCACCAGAAATCCCATAGACATCACCTTGATGCCGTAGACTTCGAGAGGCCTTATCTTCTCGCCCTCGCCCGATTCCGGCCCGCGTCCGGTAATTCCCATCAGCCTCGGCACCGAAGGGCCGTAGACGTCGGCATCCATCAGCCCGACCTTCAGCCCCTGCGCCGCCAGCGCAAGCGCGAGATTGGCGGCGACCGTCGATTTGCCGACCCCGCCCTTTCCTGAAGTCACGGCGATCACATGCCTGACTCCCTCAGGCGCCTTGATCTCTTTGAAATGTTCTCCCGTTTCGGTTTTTTTCTCCGGCGCCCGTTGCGAGGTAAGTATAGCGATTACCCTGCCCGCCCCCGGCAATGAGGCAACCGATTTCTCCGCCAGCTTGCGCACATGCTCCATTGCCTCTTGCGAACCCATGGAAATCCTAATTGCAAAAAAGACATCGCCGTTTTCTATCTTCAGTCCATCGACCATTCCGAGAGAAACCAGATCCTGTTCCCCTGAAACTTTGACCTCTCTCAATACATCCAGTACATTTTCATATGTAATCGTCATGAGCTAATCGTATTGCCTTCCTGTCAAAAGACAGTATCTTTGGAGATAACAACTTAACCTGTATGGAATTATAACTTATGCCCTGGCAAGACAACAAAGACGGAAATGGAAAAAACCCATGGAAAAGGAGTGATGACGACAGATCCCGCCATCAGAACAATCCGTGGGGCGGCGGAAACTACGGCTCCGGCCCGACCGGCCCCGATTTGGACGGCCTGATCCGGAAAGCGCAAAGCAATCTGCGGGAAATAATGCCTGGCGGCACCGGCGGAATAAAACTGGTTCTGATCGCCGTGATGGCTCTGGCCCTGATTTGGCTTGCCAGCGGCTTCTACATCGTCGAACCGGGCGAACATGCGGTTATCCAGCGCTTTGGCGAACTTGAGAGAACCAAAGAAGCTGAGGGACTTGGCTATCATCTTCCCTGGCCGGTCGAAACGGCCGAGAAGGTAAAGGTTTCGGAAGTAAGGCGACTTGAGATCGGTTTTATAGATCTCGGTGGCAGAGGAACGGGCGGCAAGCGCGACATTCCCGAGGAAAGCCTGATGCTCACTTCGGACGCGAACATCGTTAACCTTGATCTGGTTGTCCTGTGGAACATCTCTTCTGCTCCAGATTATCTGTTCAACATTGACGATCCGGAGAACACCATCAAGAAAGTCGCCGAAAGCGCGATCCGCGAAGTCGTCGGCCAAACTCCGATGTTCCCGATCATCACCAGAGAGCGAACCCAGGTTGCCCAGCGCGCCAGAGAAATAATGATACAAAACCTCGATCAGTATAGATCAGGAGTGAATATCAGCCAGGTTCTAATTCAGGAAGCCGAAGTCCATCCTGACGTTCAGGAAGCCTTCCAGGATGTGCAATCGGCCAAGCAGGATGCCATCGACGTCCAGAACCGCGCGCAGGCTTACCGCCAGGACATACTTCCCAAGGCGCGAGGCATGGCCATCCAGCTGGTTCGCGAAGCTGAAGCCTACAAGCAGTCGACCATTGCCAAGGCAGGAGGCGACGCCGACCGTTTTAATTCCGTCTACCAGTCCTATCTGACCGGCAAGGATGTAACCAGAGAGCGCCTTTATATTGAAACCATGGAAGACATTCTGCAAAACGCCCAGAAAATCATCATGGACGAAAGCAGTTCCCAGGTAGTTCCCTATCTGCCCCTTAACGAGATGAACCGCAGGCCTCCGGCACAATCCGGAACCCTGCAATAGCAATTTGGAAAGAGAAAATATGTCCAGTAACAAACTCGCAATTGCCTTGCTGCTGATTATTCTCGCGATGACCGGTATTGTCATGTCCGTATTCACGGTCGATGAGCGTGAGCAGGCGATCGTTCTTCAACTCGGGCAGCCGGTAGGCGAAGTCAGGCAGCCCGGCCTGCACTTCAAGATTCCGCTCATTCAGGAAGTCCGCCGTTTCGATGCGCGAATTCTTTCAGTAGACCCGAAGCCGGAACAGGTAGTCATTTCCAGCAGCCGCCGGGACAACCCCCTTGTCACCGGCCCGACGCAGGATGACCGGGAAGCCGCCGAAGCCGCCCAGCCCAGCGACGAAGTGGTAAGCGGGGAACCGATTATCGTTGATACTTTCGCCAGGTATCAGATCGTAAACCCGCTTCAGTTCATGAAGACAATGCGCTCCGTGCGCGAAGCCAACGGCCGCATTGAGAACATCCTCAACGACGCGACCCGCAGCGTGCTTGGTAAAACCACGCTGAGAGAACTGCTGTCCGTAGAACGAACCATGGTGATGCGCGACATCCTCAACCGGGTTAATTCAAAAGTCGAAGCAGACAATCTTGGCATAAAAATCGTCGATGTCAGGATCGTCCGCGCAGACCTTACCCCAGAACTGCGCCAGTCAACGGTAAGGCGAATGATTTCCGAACTGAAGGAAAGAGCCACCGAGACCAGGGCCAAAGGCGAGGAACGCGCGCTTGAAATCCGCTCGACGGCTGAAAAGGAAAGAACCGTAATCCTTGCCGAGGCGAAAAGGGATTCCCAGATAATCCGCGGCGAAGGCGACGAACAATCAATCAGGATATATGCGGAAGCCTTTAACAAGGATCCCGAATTCTACGCTTTCATGCGCTCGCTCGAAGCCTACAGAACCTCGCTCTCGGATCCGGATACCAGGTTGATACTGTCACCGGAAAGCGGCTTTTTCCGCTTTTTCTCGGACAGAAAAAAGTAAGAGGTCAGGTATAAACCATGGAAATTGCCGGTTAATTTTTAACTGCGACCGCGCTTATATTTGTTATCGAAGGCCTGATATATGCAATCTTTCCGGATTTCGTCCGGAAAATGATGGCGATTGCGCTGACCGTCCCGGTCTCGAAACTGAGGTTCTTCGGGTTCACCGCCGCGCTGTTCGGATCGATAGCTCTGTGGGCCCTCAGGCAATTTGACATATTGTGAATATGAGGGTGAGCTCCCAGACTTCAAAAGTTCGAAATAAAGAGCTCTTTCCTTCATTCAGGATGCCTGTAGTTTAATGCGATTGCCCTTTTAGATTTGTTATGAATGTTGACCGTCCGGTATAATACGCCTAGTTTATATGAGCTTAACTTTCCTCAATCTTCTTGCAGAGAGAACCATGCGCAAAGTTATCAGTACTACCTTTCTGACCTTCGCTTTAATTTGTATTCCGGCAGCTTACGGCGATGCGAGTGCGCAGCCTGCACAGCAGCCTGAAAAACTGCAACCTCAAGCGAAGATAAACCATGCTCCCGAAAGCTTTGCCGATCTTGTGGACGAGCTTCTGCCGTCTGTAGTAAACATATCTTCCACCCAGAAATACGAAGCTCCGGAAGATTATCCTGAACTTCCGCAGTTTCCGCCCGGATCTCCATTTGAGGACTTTTTTGAAGAATTCATGGGAAGGCGCGGACAAGGAATGCCCGCGATCCCTCCCGCATCTTTAGGCTCGGGATTTATCGTCGACGCTGAAAAAGGGTTCATTGTCACCAACAGCCACGTCGTCAAGGACGCCGAGGAAGTGCGCGTTACATTCCATGACGACGTCACGCTCAAGGCGGAAGTCATCGGCCGCGATGAAAAAACCGACCTCGCCCTCCTAAAGGTTGAGACGGACAAGAAACTCAAGGCCGTTAAATTTGGCGATAGCAACAATCTTCGGGTTGGCGACTGGGTCGTGGCCATTGGCAATCCCTTCGGACTTGGCGGCACTGTAACCGCGGGCATTATCTCTGCCCGCCAGAGAGATATTAACGCTGGCCCCTACGATGATTTTCTTCAGACCGACGCCTCAATTAACCGCGGCAACTCAGGCGGGCCAATGTTTAACCTTGAAGGAAAAGTAATAGGAATTAATACAGCCATCTTTTCTCCTTCGGGAGGATCAGTCGGGATCGGCTTCGCTATTCCTTCCGACCTAGCCAGGCCGGTTATAGATCAGCTGATGGAATTTGGCCGCACGCGCAGGGGCTGGCTTGGCGTCCGCATCCAGAGCGTGACCGAGGAAATCGCCGATTCGCTCGGCCTTGAAAAAACCCGTGGCGCTCTCGTGGCAAGCGTAACGCCTGGCGGGCCGGCCGCCGCCGCAGGTATTCAGCCAGGCGATATCATCCTTGAATTCGCCGGTCAGGAAATCAACGAAATGCGCGGATTGCCCCGGATAGTCGCCGGAACTTCGATCAATGAAACAGCAAAGATTTTACTTTGGCGGGACGGAAAAAAGATGACCGTCGACGTAAAGGTGGGCGAACTTGAAAAGGCAGAGGAGGAAGGTCTTCTCGCCTCAGGAAGCCCTGACGAACCGGTTCTGGCAGAAATGGCCATAGAGCCTGTCGGTTTGTCAGTAGTCCCTCTGAGCGAAGAAAACCGCAAGGAATTCCGCATTCCTGCCGATGTCGAGGGTGTTCTGGTCAGGAGGGTCGATAATCTATCCGAAGCGGCTAAAAAAGGCTTGATGCCGGGCGATGTCATCGTCGAGGTCAACCAGCAACAGGTAAGCACGCCGGAAGAAGTCCGCGACTTCATTCAGAAAGCCATCAAGGCAGGGCGCACTTCCGTGCTGTTGCTGGTAAACCGCGAAGGCGATGTCCGCTTTGTGGCCTTGCGCCTTAATGGCAAAAAATAACGACCGGGACAAATCGCAAGTTCTAATCATTGCCGGGCCTACTGCCAGCGGTAAGTCCGGCAAAGCTTTATCATTGGCCTCTAAACGCCGCGCAGTTATCATCAATGCCGACTCGATGCAGGTTTATGACGCCCTGCCGATCCTAACCGCATGTCCCGATGTGCGCGACCTTGCCGCTGCACCGCATCGTCTCTACCGCTTTCTTGAGCCCTCCGCAAGCTGCACCGCCGTTCTCTGGAGGGAAAAGGCGCTTCATGAAATCGAGGTCGCGCTTGAAAACGATTGCCTTCCAATAATAGTCGGCGGCACAGGCTTTTACCTCAAAGTCCTGATCGAAGGCCTTTCCCCTGTCCCGCCGGTTCCAAAAGACATCAGGGAAGAAGCTATCCGTCTTCAGCGACAGCTTGGCAATCCGGCATTCCACGAAGCCTTGGAGCAACGTGATGCAAGCATGGCTTCCCGACTCCATCCCAACGATACCCATCGCCTTATCCGTGCCTGGGAGGTTCTGGAAGCTACCGGCTTGAGCCTCGCCCACTGGCAGGAATTGCCCAAAGAAAGTCCTCCGTCCCGCCTTTCCTTCAGCATCGAAAAAATCATTCCAGATCGCGAGCAACTTCACTCGAACATCGAGAATCGCTTTGGTGCCATGCTCAAAGGCGGCGCTCTTGAGGAAGTAAAGGATTTAATGATGAAAATTTCTTCCTGTCAGGTTCCCGAAAATGCCGCGATCACCGCCGCCCTGGGCTACAGGCAGCTGGCCTCATATCTCAAGGGAGAACTTTCACTGAAAGAAGCAACGCAACTTGCCATAACCGAAACCCGCCAGTACGCCAAACGGCAGATCACCTGGCTCAAGACCCAGCTGCCCTGAGCCATTTTGCCTGCCATGCCTGAAAACAAAGCACTGACCACAGCCTGGTTGCATTGTTTCCGGAACCTTGCTGATGGGCGTTCCACATCTCTCTGACCGGCGCAGGATTTAAATACCCGCCGCCTTCCAGACGCTCTGCGGATAAAAGATCTTCGGCCCATTCTCTTAGCCCTCCGCGCAGCCATTCCCCGACCGGCATGGCGAATCCCTGCTTTGGCCTTTCGAACATATCCCCCGGCAAGTGCCGCCCCAGAACCTGACGAAGCAGCCATTTTCCTTTGCCATCCCTGATCTTCATGCTCTCCGGCAAAGTCCACGTATATTCGTACATCCGCTGATCCAGCAGCGGAGCCCGTGCCTCAAGCGAAGCCGCCATGCTGGCGCGATCCACTTTTACAAGTATATCGTTCGGCAGATACGACAGCGCGTCCCCGGCCATCATCTTCTCGGCAAATGTAAGAGCGACTCTTGTCTGCCGGTCGTATTCGAACAACTGTATGCCCGGTTCGCTTCCGCCGATTACGACCTCCTGAGGATTGGCCCAGTGACTGAGCAACCTGCGGTAAATTTCTTCCGTACTGCCAAGCGGCAAAATGTCCGCAATCTTGTGAAGACGGTCTCCGGCCTGGGGATGGCCTTTTGCGATGCTATCCCATCTCGATGGCGGCAGCGCCTTGATTCTCCCGGCAAGCCAGACCCTTAACGAAAGCGGAATAATTCTGGTTTTTGCCCAGATGGCTGGCGCTGTAAAGTGGCGGTTGTATCCGCCGAACAGCTCGTCACCTCCGTCCCCCGACAATGCTACCGTTACCTCTTTGCGCGCATATCTGGCAACGAGCAGTGTGGGTATCGCGGAAATATCGGCGAAAGGCTCGTCATAAATATCCGGAAGCTCCCGGACAACTTCCATGGCCTCACTCGCGGTTAAATACAGCTCGTGATGATCGGTGCCGAGATGAGAGGCGATCTCACGCGCATGGCTGGCCTCGTCAAATCCGGCCTCCCGAAAGCCCACCGTATAAGTTTTGATCGGCTGTCTTGCCTCGCGCTGCATCAGAGCGACGACAAGGCTGCTGTCTATCCCTCCGGAAAGAAAGGCTCCGATAGGCACGTCCGATACCATCCTATCTCGGACGCATCGCGAAAGAAGTTCTTCAAGCTCTTCGATAGCCTGCGCGTCAGTGATATCGGGCGGATTGACTCTGGCTTCCTCAATCTTCCGGGCATGATGCCAGTACGACTCCATGCGAAGCGAGAGATCTTCACCGGCATTGAGAGCTTCCGCTCTCACCGCCATCCTGCATCCGGCAGGCACTGTCCAGCATTTCTCGTAAATGCAATGAGGAGCCGGAATGCTTGCATAGCGCATGAATAGCTGCAGGGAAGACCGGTTAACCTCAGCCTCGAAAGCGGGATGCCTCATAAACGCCTTAAGCTCCGAAGCGAAAACCAGACAGCTCCCGGCCCAGCCGACATAAAGCGGCTTCTTGCCGAGCCTGTCGCGGATAAGGTGAAGCACGCGATCCCTGCCATCCCAGACCGCCATGGCGAACATACCGTTAAATTTTTGCAGGGCATGATTAAGGCCCCATTGCTCGGCAGCGGCTAGAATAACCTCCGTATCTGATCTTCCCCTGAATATGTGCCCGAGATCGACAAGCTCCCTGTAAAGCTCAAGGAAGTTGTAAATTTCTCCGTTGAAGGAAATAACGTATCTGCCGCTTGCCGAAACCATCGGCTGGCGGCCTTCCGGGGACAGGTCGATAATCGACAGCCTCCTGTGCGATAGTGCAATTCCGGTCTTACTATCGACCCAGAGTCCGGAATCGTCCGGGCCGCGATGCTGCATCGCGTCTGCCATCGACTTTGCGATTGCCGAAAGATTATCCTTCGATCGCGTCTTTAGCTGATAGAGTCCGGCAATGCCGCACATAAAAAACTCCCATACAATTTTTCTTTATCAAATCTGGAAAGCCAGTATAAGTATTCGTAGTTTTAACAGCGCGCACAAAGCAACGTGAATATAGATCTTTTGTTAACAAGTAAAGGCGAAGCCGGACTTATTTGCGACGAGCCCTTCCGCGATCCTGTGCTGGCAATCCTTTTTGATCTTACCGAAAGGCATCTTTTCGTTGAAATGGAAGACCATAGAAGCATGCGCCTGAACATTACCGTGAATGACGAATACACCCAGGATCTTACCTCCGCAGGAATAATAGAAATTGGCGTTCTAATGAATCGTCAGATAATCGAAAGCCTCCAGGTTCCGATTATCGCCACGCATCAGGAAGCCCCTATGCCGCCGCTGGAAAGCCTGCCTTACAGAACCAACTCGGTTCTGCTTTTTGAAAATTTCGTTCGCAGCTGCATCTCGGGCCAACCAGTTCACCGCGAGAATCTCGCCAACGAGGCTTCGCTGTGCGCACTGTTGGACGCAACTCAGCTGGTAGCTCCGCAATACGCTCCGAAGCTTGTACATCAAAGACGCCTGGAAGCCGCTCCCCAGGGCCCGTCGTTCAGCCAGTTTCCCACGCCTGCGCAATTCTATGGCCCCGGAGGCGGGGGAATAAAGGGGGTTCCACATCCCCGTCGCCGAAAACCTTCATATCATGATCGAGGCACCGGCGAACAGGAGGATGAATAATTGCCGCATTGACATTATAAACTGGTAGATTACTTCTGTTTTTATAAGCACTTAAGCAAAGGAGATAGAAAATGAGTCAGCCCTATATGGAAGGCGATAAGAACAAGGATGTAGTGGAAGGACTGACCAGAGTACTGGCGGATACTTTTATCCTGTACTTCAAAACCCATGCCTATCACTGGAATGTTACCGGCATCCAGTTCAAGGCATTGCATGAGCTTTTTGAGATCCAGTATACTGAACTCTGGAACGCCGTCGATGTGATCGCCGAAAGAATACGCTCTTTAGGAGAATACGCGCCGGTAAACCTGAAAGAAATCCAATCCAGAACAACTCTGGCCGAGGAGCAGCAGCGTCCCGGAGCGGTGGAGATGCTGAAAAAGCTGGCAAAAGACAATCGCTCGATTGTGGATTCGATTTACCCCGCACTCCGCGCAGCCCAGGAATCAGGCGACGAGGCCACGACTGATCTTCTGATCGAACGCGTTCAGATCCATGAGAAAACCGCATGGATGCTGGAGGCAATGGCCGCAGGAAATTGAACAAATTTAAAGATAAGGGGTCAGCAGAGATTAAGATGGCCCCTTATTATATTTTCGCTCTGGACGATATCTATTACCTGAGAGAAATCGAGCGAGTTTAAAATCTCGTCAATCTCTTCTTTAAATCCTGCCATTTTGAGCCCGTAGCGAGCATCATGAGCGCAGAAAACTCTTGTCTTCTGCTCATTATCGAATCTTTTGACCATATCGAATACCTGCCTGCCCTCACCGCAGAAGCACAAAGCCCAGACGGCATCGTCAATGCTTAGTATATCAGCCTGACGGGATACCGGCATCGTACGGATGAGATCTACCACCGTTTCGGCCTGATGATTGAGGCACAAGGATCTTACCGTATCTTTTGCGGAAAGGACTCTGAATCTGTCCGCTTCATCCATTAATATAATGGCTTTGATTAACAATTCCGGGGCAACGCTTTTATGATTATTAAAATCAGTGAGAATTCGAAAATTCATTGAATTTGTGAGATCAGGGAAGTGCTTACCGTTCCCGTTCCCGTTCCCGTTTGTATTCTCCTTCATCTTTCCCAGTATCGCCCTGCAGGTTCGCAAACTGGAGCAAACCCAGTCAACCAGATTGGGCTCTTCCGGAATCTTCAATTTTTTTGAGGCTAATAGCTGGAATTTTTGTTTGATTGACAACGATGGACTTATTTGCGGCCTGATCCTGCTTTCATAGCAGGCAACGCCCGGATGATCGTCTGTCTCCATAGCGAAAACCTTTCTTTCAACCTGTTCAAAATTTTTTTATTTCTTATTAGTAACCTTTTCAGAAAGCAATTCAAGAAAAGAGGAAAATTCATAACAAAATCATGCGTATAATCTCATCGAGCATTGTCATGCCGCTTGCGGTAGCCTTGATTGCATTATCGCTCTTTTCGAGAAACCCCTCTCTTTCAAGGTAATTAATTTTTTCCGCGGACAGTATTTTCTGCCATGGACAGCCCGCTTCTTCTTCAATTCGCTTTAAGGGAAGGCCTTCGGCAAGCCTTAGGCCCATAAGCACCGCCTCGGCAGCCCTCTCCTTTGGAGAAACCACAAGGTAGCCGTCCGCGCCGTAATTACCGGACAGAGCTGTTCCGAGCCAGGCACCGGGAGCTCGCGCCCCGCATGTGGCAACCTTGTTTCCATCAACGGTAAGGCGTCCATGAGCCCCGGGGCCGATACCGATATAATCCTGATAGCGCCAGCAATTGAGATTATGAATGCTTTCATTCCCTGGCGAGGCATAATTGGAAACTTCATAAGCAAATAACCCTGAACCTCCTGCAATCATCGTGGTTACTTCAAACATTCTCGCTGCCGTTTCCTCATCGGGAAGAGTAAATTCGCCGCGAACATAACGATTATGAAAGGTCGTTCCTGGCTCGATTGTGAGCTGGTACAGGGAAATATGCCCGCCTGCCAGCCTCAAGGCTTGCGAAAGCTCTTCCGACCAGACGTCGACTGTCTGCGAAGGGCGCGCGTAAATGAGGTCGAAACTGAAGCGGTCGAACACTTCCGCCGCCATGCCCAAAGCTTCCACCGCTTCGGCGGCGCTATGTCTGCGCCCGAGAAACCTCAGATCCTCATCCTTCAGCGACTGGATGCCAATCGATAACCTGTTAACTCCCGCATTGCGAAACCCGCGAAATTTGCCGATCTCGGCAGAAGTCGGATTTGCTTCTATCGTAATTTCTAAATTTTTATCAAAGCCCCAGTGTTTGCCCGCTTCAGTTATTATCTCCGCGACCATCCCTGCCGGCATCAGCGAAGGCGTGCCTCCCCCGAAATAAATCGAGGTTAGCCTACGTCCCGAAGTCAACGAGGCATAATAGCGGATCTCCGAAATATAGGCCTCCTGCCATTGCCCGAAATCAGCATCCTTGAAGACATATGAATTGAAATCGCAGTAAGGGCACTTCGAAAGGCAGAAAGGCCAGTGCACATACAGGGCAACGCTGTTCCTGTGCGCGTTCATTCCTTCCCGTCACCACCGATCATCTCCGCCCTTATCCTGGGTAGCGACCGCGGATAGTTCTTTTGCAGGAATTCAATCAGTTTCTCGCGGCACATGCATCTCAGATCCCATGCCGAGGGAGAATCCGAAGCGCTTACCAGAGCCCTCACCGTCATCGTTTTTTCGCTGGTCTCGGTAACCTGAACGACGTTCACCTTGCCGTCCCACAATTCCTTCGCCTCGTTGTTCAGAATGCGGGTAAGCTCGTCCCTGAGCGGCTGAAGCGGCGTCGTATAATCGAGATACAAAACTACCGTACCAAGAATATCCGCCGTCCTGCGCGTCCAGTTCTGGAACGGCTTTTCCACAAAATACGAGATCGGCAGCACCAGCCGCCGCTGATCCCAGATCTTTACTACGACATAGGTTAGGTTGATCTCCTCGATCCATCCCCATTCGCCTTCGACCACTACCGCGTCGTCGAGCCTGATAGGCTGGGTTATCGCTATCTGCAGTCCGGTGAAGAAATTGCCTATCGTCTTCTGCGCCGCCAGACCGAGCACGATACCGGCAAGACCGGCGGAGGCCAACAGAGAAACCCCGATCGACCTGATTTCCTTGAAAGTCATAAGCGCCACGGAAAGCGTGATCAGAATGATAATCGCCCCGGCCAGCCTTCTGATGACCTTGACCTGGGTATGCATCTGTCTTGCCTGAAGATTGTTCTTTACCTCGACCTTGTAGCGTTTGAGAAAAATATCGGAGGTAAGATTAACCGCCCGCATCGCCGCCCAGCCGAACAGCGCGATGATCGCTATCGAATAAAAATTATCAAACCAGGGCTGGTCGTCGAGATTGAAAGGCAGATCGCGCAACAAAATATACATCGCTGTCAGGATCATAAAAACCTGAAGCGGTGAATTGAATTTCCTGAAAACCACGATCAGAAAATTGTCTTTCTCTTTTTTCGTTTTTTTAAGAAGAATATTCTTAATCACATAAAAAGTGACCATCAGCGCGAATATAGCGCCGACAAGCAGGGCGTCCGGCACGCCGAAGCTCTCGATGAATTGATCCCAGTTGAATATTTCCATCATCCCTCCCGGGCTAGATAACCGTTAACAAGCTTCTCAAAAGCCCTTGAGCGGTGGCTCATGGAGTTCTTTTTTTCCGCATCCATTTCTGCAAAAGTCTCCACCTCGCCAACCGGAACAAAGAAAGGGTCATAACCAAACCCTTTCTCCCCTCTTGGCGGCCAGCACAGGTTTCCATCAATTCTGCCCTCGAATGTTTTGTGACTCCCGTCCGGCCAGGCAAGCGCCAGTACGCAGACGAAATACGCCATCCGCTTTTCGTCGTTGACGAGCAGATCGTTGATCTTGTCCATTGCCCTGGCGAAATTCTTATCCGGCCCCGCCCATCTGGCAGAATACACTCCCGGAGCGCCGTCTAGCGCCGTAACGCACAAGCCGCTGTCGTCTGCAAGCGCTGGTTTTCCCGTGGCTTTCGCCGCAGCCACAGCCTTGATCACCGCGTTCTCGGTAAAAGTCTCTCCGGTTTCCTCAGGCTCCTCAAGCCCGAAATCGGAAGCCGCCGAAAAATTTTTTACATAGGGCGCGAGAAGTTCGGCGATTTCTTTTGCCTTGCCCTTGTTATGGGTGGCCACGACCAGATGCGCGATGCTCATAACAGGCTTCCCAGTACTTTTTCCTGAATTGCCGCAAGCTCCCCGCATCCCTTCCGGGCAAGCGCCAGCATCGCTTCGAATTCCTGCTGGTCGAAAGGGGTTTTTTCCGCCGTAGCCTGTATCTCGACAAGTCCGCCCTTGCCGGTAATCACGAAATTGGCATCGGTCTGCGCGCTCGAATCCTCGATATAATCCAGATCAAGAACCGGAACCCCCGAATATATTCCGCATGATATCGCGGCAACGCTGTCGTTGATCGGAATTCTCTGAACCATTCCCGCAAGACGCAGCCTTTTCATCGCCTCGACCATGGCGATATACGCGCCGGTGATCGAGGCCGTACGCGTGCCGCCGTCCGCCTGAAGCACGTCACAGTCTATGCGTATCTGCCGCTCGCCCAGAGCCTCTGCATCCACGACGGATCGCAAGGCCCTGCCGATAAGGCGCTGGATCTCCTGGGTGCGCCCCGACTGCCTGCCGCGCGCCGCCTCGCGGTCAACGCGCTGCCCGGTCGCTCTCGGGAGCATCCCGTATTCGGCTGTCACCCAGCCTTTCCCAAGCCCCTTCATCCATCCCTGGACTTTTTCCTCGACAGTCGCCGTGCACAGGACATGCGTATTGCCGAATTTAATAAGGCACGACCCCTCGGCATGAATACTGACATCGGTGATAACTTCCACTTTTCGCAAGGCGTCCGCTGCCCGCCCGGATGGTCTTTCCATTACTCCTCCTCATCTGATCTCCGCACTTTAAGGGCAGGATAACATTTGTCAATTTCTGAATAAAAACTCTCGAACAACCACTATCATATCTTTATGAGAATGATGGTAAACCGACGAAGCAATACCAGTATGTCTGGGCCAGCCCTATTAATTGCTACACCGCTTTCCGCTATTATTTCGGTTAGTAATATAATAAAGTCCATTATTATCAACCGTAAGGGGCTTTCCGAAGTGGACATACCACGAATCTTTAACATCACCGAAAGTGCTCACCGCATCCATAACCCGTTTACGCCCGAAAAGGTCGCCACTCTTGGCGCGGTGCTGCGACTGGAACCGGGAACCCGGGTGCTCGACCTGGGCAGCGGTTCGGGAGAAATGCTTTGTACCTGGGCACGAGATTACGGAATAACTGGCACCGGCGTCGACATGAGCGAGCTGTTCTCCAGACAAGCGAAACTCCGTGCTCAAGAGCTCGGCGTAACCGATAAGGTCATGTTCATCCATGGCGATGCTACCGGCTTCGTCGCCGACGAAAAGGTCGGTGTAGCTGCCTGTATCGGCGCCACCTGGATCGGTGGAGGAGTCGCCGGCACCATCGAGCTTCTGTCGAAGAGTCTCGGCCCCAAAGGAATCATCCTCATCGGCGAGCTCTACTGGCGGCAGTTACCGCCCTCGGAGGACGTTGTTAAAGGATGCTTTGCCGGTTCGGTCTCCGACTATCTCATGCTACCTGAGCTTGTCGCCTCTTTCGGCGACCTCGGCTTCGACATCGTGGAAATGGTTCTGGCAGACCAGGAAGGCTGGGACAGGTATGAGGCCGCCAAGTGGCTAACCATGCGCCGGTGGCTCGAAGCTAATCCCGGCGACGAACTCGCGAAAGATGTTCGAGCCCGGCTGTCCTCGGAGCCACAACGCTATGCCTCCTACACGCGCGAATACATGGGCTGGGGCGTGTTCGCTCTGATGGCGCGGTGACACCACTTCCGGACAGATTTCTCCGGAGAAGCAAACCTGACCGGGAAATCCGCTATTCCCCGGCGACCGCTCCGATCACCTTCCGGCCCCGGAACTCCAGCTTCAGTTTCTGACCGGCGCGCACTTTGTCGGCGTCGACCACAACGCCGCCGCTTTCGTCGCGCACCACGACGAAGCCGCGCTGAAGAACGTTTTCATAGGAAAGGCTGCCCAGCATGCGGGTCAGAGACGACAACTTAAGCGACTGATCCGCCAGCATCCTCTCCGGCGCTTTGCCAAGCCTTTCTATTAAATATTTCAATCTGTCCTGTCCCTCCCGCAGCCTGTCCTCAGGATGGCGCAGTCTTGCCCCCAGCCTTCCGGCCTTATCGGACTTGAGGTAGAGAAAGCGCTCGAATCCGGCCGATAGTTTATGGGCGATATGATCGACACGCTGATCGCGGTTTTCCAGCATGCGTAACGGGTCGCCCAGCCGCAGGGCCAGATTTTCCGATTTCGCCTCTCTGGCGGCGTGCAGTTGCATCGCTGCCCGTAAAAGATTCTCGGCATGGCCCCGCACCGTATATAGCAGGTCGATACGTCGCGGCACCGCCATTTCAGCGGCCCCGGTCGGGGTCGGCGCGCGCAGGTCTGCGGCATAGTCCACAAGCGTGGTGTCGGTCTCGTGTCCTATCGCCGATATGACGGGAACGGAGCACTCAGCCACCGCCCGGACTACGTTCTCTTCGTTGAACGGCATAAGATCTTCGAGAGACCCGCCTCCTCTGGCGATAATCAGCACGTCAGGCCTGTAATCTCCGGAAAGGCTGCTGAAACCCCTGACTGCCGCCTCGATTTGCGCGGCGGCGCCTTCCCCCTGCACCTGCACCGGCCAGAGTAGCACGCGCCTTGGAAAGCGGTCTTCGATACGATGCATGATATCCCTGATCACGGCTCCGGTCGGCGAAGTGATCACCCCGATTACATCCGGCAGGAAAGGAATCCTCTTCTTATTAAGCGGATTGAACAGCCCTTCCGCCGCGAGGCGCTTTTTGCGTTCCTCCAGCATCCTGAGCAAAGCCCCTTCCCCCGCCAGTTCCATGCTCTCGATAATCAGCTGGTAGTTTGAACGCGCGGGAAAAGTTGAAACCCTTCCCGTGCAGATAACCTCGAGCCCTTCCTCCGGCTTCACCGAAAGCCTCGGCAGGACTGTCTTCCAGCACACGGCATCGATGCAGGCGTTATCGTCCTTCAGCGCCGAATACATGTGACCGGATGTGTGAATTTTAACCTTGCTCAGTTCTCCGCGAACGCGGATATACGCATAATTGCCCTCGATGGTTTTTTTCAGTGAGAACGCCAGTTCGGATACCGAAAAAATTGGTATGTTGCTGGATGCCGGACGCTGCTCCATTGATTATCCCATCGCCAGTAATTTCACGGTTGCCGCCTTGCGCCCCGTGGTTCTCTTTAAATCGGGGGGCGTCATGAAAGTGTCGACTCCCTGTAGAAAAGAATCGTCGCAACAGCAAACGGGCATCGTGAAATTACCTTCCCTGCAAATATTGTCTATATGTTTTCTTATCACAGGCAGGGCTCGCAGCTTCATTACCGCAAGATAATCCGGAAATGTTTCCGCATGTAGAAACAGACGCCCAAGATGCTTATCTGGGTCATTTTTGAGATCTGCTCTCCCGGTTTTTTGTTCAAGCCTTTGCAATATATTGTTAAGTTTGCTTTCATCAAGGCCCAAAGTTTCCATATATGTATCGATACAATGACTGGTTATCCGGTCTACCCACGACAGTGTGTCCGTAATCTGGCCTGACGCTTCACATGCTTGCGGCGGGGAGTAATCAACGCTTCTATTCAGCATCGAAATTGAAAATTCTGTTTTGATCAGAGGATCAATAAGAGAGTGCTCCAGTAAATAAAGCCCCTTAATTATGGAACTTTTTCTACGAAACTCGTTTCGCAGCGTGGTATTCGCGTGCGTTTCGAATATTCTTTTTAAGTTGGCCAATTTAAGAAACTGCGGAAACTCGCTTTGCAGATAACGCTTGAAATCACCAAATGCCTTTGATCTTCTGGCCGCCCGCAGAACACCAAGTATGTTTTCCAGTTCCTCTTGAATGTATCGTTTGCCTGACAAAGCTTCTTCTCTCGGACGAGTTTCGCCAAAAACAATGCAATTCTGTTATTAATATAGATCGTAAAAGCCGCTTGCAACTTAATAGGCCGTATTAAGGGTTGTGCGCTTTTTATTGCCATTATAAAACAACTATAATTCATTGCAGGCAGAGGATAACGGATGGAAGTTCTTATTGTTGGTTCAGGTGGCCGCGAACATGCTCTGGCATGGAAACTCTCGCAATCTGCAAACTGCGGGAAACTTTACTGCGCTCCCGGCAACGCAGGTATCGCTGAATTTGCCGAAGTGGTTCCGGTTGCCGCAGACGACATAGAAGGATTAAAGGAATTTGCTTTGACCCGGGGAATCGATTTTATCGTCGTCGGGCCCGAGGTTCCCCTCGTCCTGGGCCTGGTTGACGCGATCCGCGGCACAGGCATCAAAATCTTCGGCCCCGATGCCGCCGCGGCAAGGCTGGAAGGCTCCAAAGGCTTTACCAAAAACCTTTGCACCAGATATGGAATTCCTACAGCTCGCTACGATCGCTTCAGCGACCCCGAAAAGGCATGCGAATTTATCCGGCAAACCGGCGCTCCGATTGTCATCAAGGCCGACGGTCTTGCCGCCGGGAAGGGAGTCATAATTGCCGCCAGCGTCAATGAGGCGATCGAAGCCGCCGGGGAAATGCTTCGAAGCGGAGCTTTCGGCAAGGCCGGCGAGGAAATCGTCATCGAGGAATTCCTTGAAGGCGAGGAGGTAAGCTATTTCGCCCTGACCGACGGCAAAAACGTGCTTCCCTTAAACTCCGCCCAGGATCACAAGCGCGCTTTCGACGGCGACAAGGGCCCCAACACCGGCGGTATGGGTGCCTATTCTCCGGCTAGACAGGCCCTCTGGACACCGGAATTGGAGCAGAAGACCCTGGAACGGATTATCTGGCCCACCGTAAAGGGCATGGCCGCTGAGGGCTGCCCCTTCACAGGCGTCCTTTATGCAGGCCTGATGATCTGCAAGGGAGAGCCCTATCTGATTGAATATAACGCCCGCTTCGGCGACCCTGAATGCCAGCCGCTGATGATGCGCTGGCAGGGCGACCTGCTTGAGGTTCTCCTCGCTGCTGCCGAAGGCAGGCTTGACCGGGTGCAGGGAAAAGTTTCATGGAGCGATGAGGCCTCATTGTGCGTGGTCATGGCCGCTCAAGGCTATCCGGGAGCCTATCAAAAGGGAACTCCCGTCCGCGGCCTGGAAAAGGCCGGAAAAATGCCGCTCACACGAATATTCCACGCCGGAACAGCCGGCGACAGCAAGGGAGGCATCGTAAGCAACGGAGGCCGCGTGCTGGGCGTAACCTCTACCGGTGCAACGATCTCGCAGGCCCGGGAACGCGCCTATAAAGCCGTCGACGCCATAGACTGGCCGCAAGGCTTCTGCCGCAGGGACATCGGCTGGAGAGCCCTTTAGCTCTGTAAATTTTCGTTTTGCTCAGGATTACAAATTATCATTATTATGATCGTCCTGAGCGAATGCGAAGGATTGCCAGCCTCATGTTGCAAGGAATCCATAAAATATTAATAAATCTGCTGCAAAATGGTAAACTTGATAAAAAGCCTTTATTTTGGGCTGTCAGGTTATATGCGAAAGATTTTAACTTTTATCGTGTTGCTGAGCATTACATTTCTCCCTGGAGCTATCTGCGCACAGGAGGAAGAGAGTCGGCTTGTCCTGCCGCCCGAGTTGCAGATATACGACAATCCGGAAGTAGCCATAAAGCTCATTGCGCTAGAACAAAGCGGCGCTCACGACCAGGTTTTCGAAGCGGTAAGGAACATCTCCGACGGTAATGAAATGAAGGAAGCGCTTCTTTGGCTGCGCACCAGAGTAATGGCTGATAATACTTACGATCCTCGCTACGCCCTGCTTTACGCCGAGAGCCTGCAAAGAATTATAGGCGGCGAGCAGGAGGGTAATCTGCCGCTGATGGAAACGGCAGCCATGGTTTTTCTCTATGGCCACCTTACTCTGGCCGTTGATGCCCAGCGCTGCCTAGACCGTGAAGCGACATGGGTTACCATAAACCTGTTAACCGAACCCTTCTCCCACCTGACCGAATTCTACAAAGCGCTGCCCGAACACAAACGCCGCGATATTCTTACCGTCGCCATGCGTCTTGAAGACCGGATATCGGGCCGTCCGCCGAATTCCTGGATCTGCACCGGCAAAAACCCGGAAAAGCTGCAGCAGGATGAACTGGCTTTGGAAAAAGACCGTCTCAGCCGCATGGAAACAGAGATCTACTCCCTCATGCAGGAACTAGACCTTCAGCCCCAGTATGTATCTTCCCGGATCTGGCGCGAACGCCGAGACTCCCGCCGCCGCTCTTTCGCTCGCCAGTTCCATTAAAATTTTCTCCGAATTGTCGTTATCGTGAAAGCCAAAAGCCAAGTATCTCTTTTACTATGCAGTGATTTTTCCTCCTCGCCTAGTACCTTAAGCTGCTTTATCTAGTAATCGACTCTCATCAGGTAGAGTCCCTCGGCGGGGGCGGTGGGGCCGCCGCGGGTACGGTCTTTCGCTTCCAGGGCGGCGCGCAGATCCGCAGGGCTCCATTTGCCTTCGCCGACAAGGACGAGAGAGCCGACCATGTTTCGCACCTGATGATGCAGGAAAGATCTCGCCTGCGCATGAATGCGAAGCTCGACGCCGCCAAAGTCGTCGTAGGCAAGCTGTTCGATTTCAAGAATGTCCAGAGTTTTTACCGGTGACCTGGCCTGGCACTGGCTGTCGCGGAAAGTGGTGAAGTCGTGGTGGCCGATCAGTACTGCGGCTGCGGCACGCATGGCTTTCACGTCGATGCCGCGCCTGATCTGCCAGAGTCGGCCGTTTTCCAGCGCTGCCGGAGCACTGCGGCACAGGATCCGGTATGTGTAAAGCTTGTTGCGGGCGGAGAAGCGGGCATGAAAATTTTCGTCCGCTTCCTGTGCGCTGACAATTGAGATCGGAAGGGGCCTTAAATGAGCGTTGAGGGCCTTGGCGAGACTTTCGCCATCGAGCGGACGGTTGCCGTAATCAAGATCGAAATGGGCGACCTGGCCCCTGGCATGTACGCCCGCGTCAGTGCGACCAGCGGCATGAATGCGAAGTTCCTGCTGGCAGAATTTTGTAATAGCCTCCTCGATGGCCTGTTGCACAGAAAGGGCATTTTCCTGCCTTTGCCAGCCGGCAAAACCCGAGCCTTCATATTCGATTGTCAGTTTCCATCTGTTCATTCGGGAGAGGATCGCGCAAACCGTCGCCAATGTGAAGCGTCAATCGTCGGGACAGGTTAAAATATCGCCGCTGCGCAGGTAGCCGCCGTTGACTGCCGAGGGGATATCCATGGGCTTTTTACCGGGAGGCTGAAGCTCGAGAATGCGCAGAGCCGTGCCCTGGCCGCAGGCGACAAGGCCGCTGCGGTCAAGCAGGGTTCCCGGATTCTGGCCGTTCCCGCCATCTGCGACTTCGGCGCGGAGAATCTTGATACGCCTGCCGTTGCATCCCGTCCACACACCCGGCCAGGGGTGCAGGGCGCGAAGCTGCCTGTCTATCTGTTCAGCCGGATTTTCCCATTCGATCTTTCCGCTGTCGCGGCTCAGTATCGGGGCGTAGGTGCTGCCTTCTTTCGCCTGCGGAGAGGCGGGAAGCTGGTGGCCGACCGATATCTGACGCAAGGAGTCCTTGATCATTTCCGCTCCAAGCATGGCGAGCTGGTCGTGAAGCACAGGAGCGGTCGTATGTTCGTCAAGGGCTACGCTGCGGCAGGCGACGACATCGCCGGTATCGAGGCCCTCGTTCATGCGCATGATGCAGACCCCGGTCTCGCGGTCGCCGTGAAGAATTGCCTGCTGGATCGGCGAGGCGCCGCGCCAGCGAGGCAGTAGCGAGGCGTGGATGTTCAGGCACCCGTATTTAGGAATATCGAGTATTCGCGCAGGAAGTATAAGCCCGTAGGCGGCGACGACAATCACGTCGATATCCATGCCCGCCAGCCGGTAATAATAGTCGCCTTCTTTTTTCAGGCTCGCCGGTGTATGGATCGGGATCTTGTGTTCTTCGGCCAGTTCGTATACCGGAGATCTGGAGAGGCGGTGGCCTCTTCCTTTCGGTTTCGGCGGCTGGGTGAAGACGCAGACCAGGTGATGCCCGCTCCGGATCAGCATCTTAAGCGCCGGAATGGCGAAATCCGGCGTGCCCATGAAGACCGTACGCAGAGGGTTGGCGCGTTTCAGGAACATGTTAGAGCAAATCTCCGTTTCGTTTCATTTTCTCTACCCGGCGGACGATAATGTTCCGTTTAAGCTTGGACAAATAATCGATGCAAAGTATCCCGTTAAGGTGGTCGATTTCGTGCTGAACACAGTGAGAGGCCAAACCTTCACCCTCGAATATCTGTTCCCTGTTATCAATGTCGAGGTATTTTACCCTGACGCTGGCCGGACGTTCGACAAGCGCGTACTGCCCCGGTATCGATAAGCAACCTTCCTCCATCGTGCTTAGTTCCTCCGAAACCCAGACTATTTCGGGATTGGCCATGCATACCGGGGTTTTTTCCTCTTCCCTGGCCGAGACGTCCATCACCAGAACACGGTTAAGAATATTGACCTGATTGGCGGCAAGACCGATGCCGGGAGCCCCGTACATGGTTTCCAGCATATCCTGCATCTGCCTGCGGACAGCCTCATCGACGCTGACCACGTGACTCGCCACGGTTTTCAAAACCGGGTGGGGGATAGTAATAATTTCAAGTTTCGCCATTTGTGAGACCTTGTATTTAGTTTTTTCGTAGGCATGACTGATTTTTCATAGTATATTAAGTATGGCTCGCAAGTCCTGTCCTTCAAGTGCCGGTTTTTCTTTCCCCGCGAGACGAGGGCGGGAGCATCAGGTCTTCGGCGGTGACTGTTCTAACGCTGTAATCGATCTGCTGCAATTCCGGAATTTCTTTGCCGCCGGTCTGTACGTGGAGATCCCTGAAGCGTCTTGCCCCGGGGAGTACCGAATTTTCAAGCGAGCCTACGGCGCTGTTGTACGCGCCGAGCGCGGAAGTCAAACCTCTGCCGAGTTTTTGCATGTGGTCGCCGAAGGTTGAAATACGCTTGTACAATTCGCTGGCCAAAGCGGATACCGACCTTGCCTCTTCGGCCATGGCCTGCTGCTGCCAGCCGTACATGGCGACCCGCAGAAGCCCCATGACCGTAGTCGGCGAGGCGAGGATGATATCGTGTCTTGCGGCATCCTCTATCAGGTTGTTGTCGCTGCTGACGGCCAGCGAGTACAACCCCTCGGTGGGCAGGAACATGACCACAAAGGAAGGGGATTGCTCGAAGCTGCGCCAGTATTCCTTGCTGCTCAAAGCCTTAAGGTGAGAGCGGATGTGCTGGCGGAAGGTGTTCAGCGCCGCATCGCGTTCGCCCTCGCTCCGTGCGGATTCCATCGCTTCCCAGTAAGGTTCGATCGGGGCCTTGACGTCGATGACGATCTGGAGGCCGCCGGGAAGGCTGATGATAAAATCCGGACGGCTGCGGACGCCGTCGCTGTTGATTGATTTCTGTTGCGTATAGTGGGTACCTTCGACGAAGCCGATCATTTCTAGCGTACGCTGAAACTGCATCTCGCCCCAGCGGCCTCTTGCCGCGGGATTGCGCAGCGTACGCACAAGATTCTGGGTTTCCTGTCGCAGCAGGCGCTGGTCTTCGGCGAAAGCCTTCAACTGGCTTTCGATACCCGCGCCCGCCTTGCCGAGATTTTCGACCTTGGATTCCATTTCCTTGAGAGTTTTGGATATCGGATCGACAAGTTCGGATATGGCCTTCTGGCGCTTTTCGAGATCGTGCGAACCGTCGTTTTGCGCCTGTTTCAGCTTTTCCTGCGCCAGTTGCAGGAATGCCTCGCTGCTCTGGGACAGGGCTTTCTGGGCGAGGACGCTGAATTCGTTTTCCAGCGATTTGCGGTCGCCCTCGATATGGGCGAGCTTCGCCTTCAGGGCGGCGGTGCTCCAGAGGTACAGGGCCGCGCCAAGGCCAAAACCAAGAGCCAAGCCAATCATCAGGGAAATAATATCTATCGACATTCAATCAACGCATTCTCAAAACTTATTAATGATGTACAATGACCATAACATGCAACAGAACCTCATTTCCAATCCAGAAAAACAACAATCCGGCAACGCGCTCATTTACGTGCTGATCGCCATCGCCCTTTTTGCCGCTCTCAGCTTTGTCCTGAGGCGCCAGACCGATACTTCGGAGGCCGGGGTGGTGAATCAGGAACAGACCGAACTCTATGCCGCACAGCTGATCAGCTACAGCGCGCAGGTCAAAAGCTCGGTGGAGCAGATGTTGTTCTCGGGCGCCTTTCCGGAGGAGCTTACATTTTTCGTGCCAGGCGATGCTCATTACGACAACGAGGCCACATACAGGAATATCTATAAAATCTTCCATCCAGCCGGCGGCGGCCTCAGCATAAAACCCCTGCCTCCCGAAATCAGAGGAGGAAACGGAAGCGAGCCTTCACCCGATCCGGGATGGTATCTGGGTCGTTTCAATAATGTCGAGTGGACGAAAACCGCGTCAGCGGACATTATTCTGGTCGCCTACAAGATTACCAGACCGGTTTGCGAAGCGATCAACGACAAGATCACCGGCAGCAGCGCCATACCTGTACTCAATGCCGCCGCAAGGGATTATTTCGTATACAGGGTGAACACTACCCCGCAGCATACGGTTTCCACCGGCAACGGTCATAGCGGTGTCGCGAATGCCGATCTGACCGAGACGGCTTGCGCCGACTGTAAAGGTTATCCGTCGCTTTGTGTGACCAATAACAACGGAAATGTTTACGCCTTTTACAGCGTAATTACCGAGGGCTAATCATTACCGGAGTTTTTTCAGCCTCGCTTTTGCATCCTCGATTCCGGGCCAGGATTCCTGAGAAGCGGCGGCTTTTGCAAGCATGTCTCTAGCTTCCTGCATGCGTCCTGTCTCCATAAGCAGGACGCCGTAGTGGTACTGCATCTGCGGCGGAGGTGACGCACCGGTCAGAGATATCGCACGCTCGATAACAGAGGTTGCCTGAAGCAGGTTTCCCTGACGCAGATAGACCCATCCAAGGGTGTCGAGGTAAAAGGGATTGTCCGATTTGGCGAAACGCTCGGCCATAATCCTTGCTCTTTCCATCGCTTCGCGGTCGTGGCTCTTGTGATCGGCAATGGTCTGGGCGAGGTTATTGGCTACGGCGTCGATTTCAGGGTTGCGCACGGCAAGCCGTTCGTAAATGTCTAGTGCTTCCGAAACCCTGTTTTTTGAAAGCAAGATTCCAGCCCTTTTCATTGGGGCGGAGATATCTCCTGGAACGGTGTTTTCCGCCCGCTCCAGGATGGCGAGAGTCTTTTCTATCTCTCCCCTCTGATCCAGAATTCCGGCATAGAGCAGGAAAGGAGCCTGATTAAAGGGGTTATTATTTATAGAGGCTATTAAAATTTCTTCCGCTTTTCCGAAGTCTCCGGCATCGATCAGCAGGCCGCCCAAAATCGTTGTGACCGTAGGGCCGCCGTCTTTAATCGAAGAAAGATAGTCTATCAACTCCTGACGGTTGCCGGGGTCGTCGTAAAGAGCCAGCATGGCGGCGACGGCATGATCCGCCAGAGGCGAGGGGGAAGCCGATTCAACCACCTGCCTGTATATCGCGATCGCTTCCCTGCTATTGCCAGTTCCTGCCTTGATCTGTCCGCGCAGGAATGCGGCGAGATTTTTTTGACCGTCCATATCTTCCAGCTTTTCCACCAGTACTGCGGCCTCATCCCATCTCGAGGTTTCTATGGCAAGCCGGGCGGCGCTTTCCCATCCGATGGCATAGGAAGGATCGGCAGAAGTTACGGCGCGGAGAAGTTCACGCGCCTGATCGAGATTTCCGCGCGTCGCATGAATTTGCGCCAGGCGCACATGGGTTCTGAGATCCGCCGGATCAAGAGCCAGCGACTGCGTCAGGGTGTCGACAGCGAGATCCCTGTGGCCCTGTAGCAAAAGGGTTTCGGCAAGAACCTTCAGGGCCTTGGTTGAGCGGGGATTGTCGCGGACGATCGTGCGCAGGTCGGCGACCGCCTTCTGATAATCGCCCTGCGAAAAGGCGAGGCTGGCCCGGACGTAGAGAGCGTCCGGATAATTGACGTTTCTGGCAAGAACCTCCTCCACCAGTCTTGCGGCCATGGCCGCGTCGCCCTTGCTCAACTGGATGCCGGCAAGGGAGGTTCTCGCGTTGAGGCTTATCCCCTCGTCGGCCTTTGCATTTAAAAGTTCCTCAAGCGTCGAGACCGCCCTGTCGTCCAGTCCGTGACGGACATACAGATCGGCAAGCCAGAGGCGCAGCATTTTTTTGTCTGGCATCGTCGAAGCGTCCTTGCGGATCTCCTCTTCCGCCGCCGCGACCCCGCGCTGTTCTTCAAGAAAACCGTACAGTCTGCGCCTCGCTTCCAGATTTGCGGGGAAAAGGGCGGCGGCGCTACGCAGGGTCGCTTCCGCCTCGGCAATATGGCCGGTTCGGGAGAAAATTTCAGCCAGATCGAAGCGGAAGCGGATCTCGTCGGCACGCAGCTCGAATATACTCTCGTAAACTTTTGCGACTTCACCTATTTCTTCAATCTGGCTGTGAACGGCGGCCTTCAGCAGGAGGAGTGAAAGGTCGCCCGGATTGCGTCTGATACCTTCTTCAAGATTTTCAATAGCTTTTTCCTGCTGGTCTTTGGCCAAAAAATATCCGGTAAGAACCGAGAAGGCGACAATATTGCCGGAATCCAGTTCCAGCGCGGTTTTCGCCTCTTTCTCGGCTTCGGTCAGGTATCCCTGCTTGAGAAGTATCGAGGAATAAAGCGCGCGCGCGTCGGCGCTCTGCGGGTTGATGGACAGAAGACGCTCCACCCGGCTGCTGACTTGCTCGTATTGTTCGGCCATCATGAAGTACTGGGCCAGTTTCGTTACCGCAGGCTCGAAATTCTGATCCTGTTGCTCTGCGACCATAAAGGCTTCGAAAGCCTTTTTGATATTGCCCTCGGCTTCCTCCACCAGGCCTAGTTTGTAAAGGACTATGGGGCTGGTCGGAAAAATTTTTCCAGCGTTTCTATATTCGATTCGGGCCTTTGCATATTTCTTCTGAGCGAAAAAAACGTCTCCGCGCTCAAGATATTTTTCGCCTTTTTGTTCCGGCCCGTCGCAAGCGGCAAGAAACAGCCCGAAAAATGCGATCAGAATAAAAAATTTTTTAAAAAACATCTTTTTATATGCCTTTGAAGGGGATACCACGACAGAGTTCTATAAGCCATCCACCGCGCCTTTGCCAGCAATTTAGTGAGGAAAACGCAGAAAAACCGCAGAAAACCGCCGCCGGGCGCTAAAAAGCCAGCGTTCAATATCCCCCCTGTAAATTGTCCATAAAATAAGTCGAGTTTCTATATTATGCTTGCGCTTTAGCCGTTTCTGCTTTAGTTAAGATAGCTGAACTATATTTTAGAGGCTAAACGAATATGAGAATTTCCAGATTATTGATGGTCGCGGCCGTCCTTTTTTCAGTTTGCAGCAGGCCTGCCGCCGCTCTTACGGTTGATTACAACGGGCCGTTCGTAACGATGGGTTCGCCACTGCAAATCGGGCAGGAAGGAACCATTACCGGCAGTCTTAAGCTCGGCAATACCGTGCTTAACACGATCACGGGCTATTTACCCGAGAACACAATGATTGAATTCACCTATACATTTAAGGGCAAGCTGACCCCCGCCACATTTCTGGCAGGCACCGGGAGCTACTCTTATGATGTCGGCGGCGATTATTATGAAGGTATGGCCGGAGCCCTTGCCAATCCGGAAGTTTCGTTCTCTACCGGATCGGTAAATGGAAATCCTTCCGCGGCACTTGCCATGGTTAGCGCCCAGATCACCGGTCTGAATACGGCGACGGTGGTAATCAAGAATTTTTCCGCAGGCGTTCTCGATTTCGCAACGCTGTTCTTCGGAACTCTGAAAGGCAGCAAGAAGTTTGAGATTTCCTATGTTGTTTCCGCCGTGCCAGTTCCTGCCGCACTGCCGATGTTCGGTATCGGTCTGATGGCACTTACCGGCTACGGTGCAAGGAAGAAATTTAAAAAGCAAAAGCATGACGCCTAATAAGGCTATAGATTAATTTTGGAGAGGGCGCCTGTAAGGCGCCTTCTTTTTTTCAGGATGATCGAATGAACAAAGTTTGCGGCTTCCCTCCGGTGGTGTCCGGGAAAGGCGAAGTTCTTATACTGGGGAGTATGCCGGGCGAGGCTTCGCTTTTCGCCGGTCAGTATTACGCCCACCCGCGAAACCTGTTCTGGCCGATAATGGGCGAACTCGTTTGTGCCTGTCCTTCCCTTCCCTACGAACAAAGGCTGGAAGCCTTGATGGCAGCAGGTATCAGTCTCTGGGATGTTTTGGAAAGCTGTGTTCGCCCGGGCAGTCTCGATTCGGCAATACGCTGTGAGAGGGCAAACGACTTTGCCTCTTTTTTTGCCGCCAATTCCAGGATCAACAAGGTTTACTTCAACGGTGCCAAAGCTGAACACGTTTTTTTGAAGCATGCCGCTCCGGCGCTGAAGATCAAAGAGAAACTGGTACTAAAACGCCTGCCTTCGACCAGTCCAGCCCATGCAGGATTGACTTTCGAACAAAAACTTGAGGAATGGAGGAAAGTTATAGATAGAAGCTAAAAATCCGGCCCTTCCGATTCCGGGGTTCTGGAGGTCTTCAAGTTTATGGAGCGACTTAAACCGTTAGCAACCTCCAGCGTTCTTTCCATGACGTCAATCAGATCTGCCGAGATAGTATCGAAGCCTTTTGTCTTGCCGTCATTTTTTTCATCCATGTAAAGATCGCGGCAGACCTCGATCATTACCGACATTACCCGCTTTTCAGAGCGATAGTATTGCAATGGGGTAATCGCACCGGAAAACGGATGGTCTATGGCAACGGTATAGCCTTTTTCCCTGAAAAACTCCGCCAGTGAATCAGCAAGATATTTAGGCGTGTGAAACGAATCGGTTCCTATGCAAATATCGGGACGAAACCTTCTTTGCGGGGGCCCTTCATAAGGGAGGGCATTGCGTGGAAAGCTGTGGCAATCGATTATGAGGCAAAAGCCGCACGATTTCAGAATTTCCGCTGTCGCCGCCGAGAGTTTTGCATGATGAGGATAGTAATAAGTCTCCAGCAATTCCCGTCGTTCTTCGTCGGAAGGAGGCAGTCTTAAGGAATTCATGAAGGATGTTTTAGTATAGACCACTCCCATTCCGATATCGGCCATCGGCTCTTGATCATCGTTCTCGAACCTTTCGGGATCGACAATCAGGCGTGAAACCGGGAATTCGACTCGGAGGCAGTTATCAAGATTGTACAGCTCATCAGTATAGCTGTCGGTCATTTTCAGGATTTCATCCGAAAGTTCTTTATCGTCAATAAGCAGACTGCCTCTCCAGCGCGGCGGGATATGCCGAGAGGCGTGGGGCAAGTGTAAAATTACAGGCCTGACCATGATTTTTAATTACAAATCCGGAAGGATTATTGTCAAGCCAACTACGCCATCAGAGATCAGATATTGGCAAAGATACGACTTTAATCATATGATAACAGAAATAAATTTAAGGATGTGCACATGAGCGAGAAGGATGAATCATCAGCTGTAGAGAAGTTCAACGAACAGTCCGGGCTCAAGGACGTTGATGTTGCTGCCCTTATGAGGCAGGTGTCTAAAGATCAAAAAAGCTTCTATGAAAAAGAACCGCAAACACATATCACCATGGAGACAGTTCATTCTTTAATGAGGCTGATCTCATAGGCGCTTTTGAGTTTTCCCTTGACGTAAGCTCACAAAACATGAGTTATTAAAATCCATGAACGAACAGGCCTTTATCATCCAGGCATTTCGCCGATGCGACCGACGTATGACCGCGTCGCGTTTGCGGCTGGCATGGCGTTAAGGTTTACCAGAACAATCCCGGAATTCCTCTTCTCGCTTTGAGCACGCCGCAAACATAAAGCGGCGCGTATCCTTCTGCTTTCCGCCTTCAACGCAAAAAGATTTAATGGAGAATTCACATGAACAAACAAAAAGTAGTTCTGGCCTATTCCGGCGGGCTTGATACGTCGGTAATTCTGAAATGGCTGATCGAGCAGGGCTACGAGGTCGTGGCATACCTTGCTGATGTCGGCCAGAAGGAAGATTTTGAAGCCGCCAAAGCCAAGGCCCTGAAAATCGGCGCATCCAAAGTCTATATAGAAGACCTCAAAAAGGAGTTCGTCACCGACTTCATCTTTCCTGCATTTTCCGCCAACGCGGTTTACGAGGGAAGGTATCTGCTCGGGACTTCGCTCGCCCGGCCCTTGATAGCCAAGTACCAGATTAAAATAGCGAACAAGGAAGGCGCTGCTTTCGTCGCCCATGGTGCCACCGGCAAAGGCAACGATCAGGTAAGGTTCGAGCTTACATATTACTCTCTCAAACCGGACATAAAGGTTCTGGCTCCGTGGAAAATGCCGGAGTTTCTCGGTCAGTTCAAAGGCCGCTCCGACATGCTGGCCTATGCCGAACAACATGGAATTCCGGTTACCGCGACCGTGAAGAAACCTTATTCCGAAGACGAGAACCTTCTTCATATCTCGCACGAGGCCGGGATTCTCGAAGATCCGACAACCGCTGCGGCAGAGGAAATCTACTCGCGCACCGCAGCGCCGGAAAACGCCCCGGATACTCCGGAGGAAATAACCCTCACATTTAAAAACGGCTTCCCGGTCAAGGTAGAGAATAAAGCGCAAGGCGTAACAGAAACCGATCCGTTAAAGCTGTTCATGTATCTAAACGAAGTCGGGGCGAAGCACGGCATCGGCAGGCTCGACATGGTCGAAAACCGCTACGTGGGAATCAAGTCGCGGGGCGTGTACGAGACCCCCGGCGGGGAAATCCTGCTAAACGCGCACAAGGATCTCGAAGGTTTAACCATGGACAGGGAGGTCATGCACATCCGCGACCTGCTTTCCCACAAGATGGCCGACCTCATCTATAACGGTTTCTGGTTCTCGCCGGAGATGGATTTCCTGCTTCATGCCATAGAAAAGAGCCAGGAAAACGTCGAGGGCAGCGTTACCGTAAAACTTTACAAAGGCAAGGCTTATCCTGTCTCGCGGAGTTCCAGTAAATCTCTGTATAATGAGGAGCTATCCTCGATGGATATAGAGGGCGGCTACGACCAGATGGACGCGCAAGGGTTTATCAGGATCAACGCCATACGTCTGAAAGCGGCTTATAAATCCGGGAGCCCAAAAAAGAAAGTGATCGCTGCATGATTATACGTCCAGCCCGGCCCGAGGAATTTTCACTCCTGCCCGATATCGAGAGCGATGCGGCGCAGGCGTTCCGCAATGCCGGGCTGGATGAAATCGACGGGCTGGAGGCGACTCCTGCCTCATGGTACGAAAACATGCCAGGCAGAAACACGGTATACGTTGCCGAAGATAACGGGAAGGTTATCGGCTTTATTGCCGGGCATGAAGGAGACGGACAGGCCTATTTGCGGGAAGTCTCCGTCCGCTATTCATACTCGGGCCGTGGCGTCGGGGCAGCCCTGATAAAGGCGCTAATGAGCTGGGCGCGGGAAGCGGGATTTACCTGTATGACCTTAACCACGTTCCGGGACATTCCTTTTAACGCGCCCTTTTACGAGAAGCTTGGCTTCAAGCCGTTCAAGCCGGATAATGACTGGCAGCACTTGCTCGAAGTTCGGGAAAAAGAACGGCAGGAAGGACTGGACATAGCCCCCCGTATTTGTATGAAACTTGATTTGGATGAACAGAAATGAAGAAAACCAACCAGATGTGGGGCGGACGTTTTGAGTCTGCCCCCGACGATATAATGGTGCAGATTAACGCCTCGATAGACGTTGATCGGCGTTTACACCGCCAGGATATTCGAGGCTCAATAGCACATGCGAATATGCTGGCGGCCTGCGGGATTATTACAGGCGAAGAGGCCGGAGCCATTACCGATGGTCTTGAGAAAATTCTGGCTGAAATCGAGAGCGGGAGGTTCGAGTTTAAAACTGAACTCGAAGACATCCATATGAATATCGAATCCCGCCTTAAAGAACTTATCGGAGAGACGGCGGGAAAACTTCATACTGCGCGTTCCAGAAACGATCAGGTGGCAACGGATTTCCGGCTCTGGATGAAGGAGGCATGTTCCGTGCTTATTGCCGAAGTGGAAAACTTTCTCTCAGTCCTTGAAATGAAATCTACTGAAAACAAAGGCCATATTATGCCCGGCTTCACTCATTTGCAGATTGCCCAGCCGGTGACGTTGGCACTGCATCTGAAAGCATGGGCGGCGATGCTGGAGCGCGACAAGGGACGCTTTGAGGGTGCGCTGGAAAGAATGGACGAATGCCCGCTCGGGGCGTGTGCTCTCGCCGGGACGTCTTTCGCGATAGACAGGGACATGACGGCAAAAGAACTCGGCTTCAGGAAGCCGGTAGAAAATACCATGGACGCCGTGGCCTCGCGGGATTTCGTGCTGGAGTTTCTCTCAAGCTGCGCAATTTGCGCCGTGCATCTCTCCCGCTTTGCCGAGGAACTGATACTGTGGTCAACCTCGCAGTTCGGCTATATCCGGCTAGGTGATGATTTCACATCCGGCAGCTCGATCATGCCGCAGAAGAAAAACCCGGACGCCGCCGAGCTGGTGCGCGGCAAAAGCGGAAAAATCATCGGCAACCTGATGCAGATGCTCACTGTCATGAAAGCCCTGCCGCTCACCTATAACAAGGACATGCAGGACGACAAGGAAGCCGCGTTCTCCACATTCGACACGCTGCTGCTATGCCTGAAGGCGATGATCGGCATGACGGGCGGCATGAAGATCAACGAGATCCGGATGCGCAAGGACGCCGAAAACGGCTATTCGACCGCCACGGATCTTGCCGACTGGCTGGTATCGGCACTTGATATGCCTTTCCGCGACGCCCATCATATTACCGGCAGGATCGTGAAACTCGCCGAGGAAACGGGCTGCAGGCTCGACGAGCTTCCTCTCGATGCGGCGCAGGCGATAGAACCCCGCATAACCGCGCAAGCCCTCAAATCCCTGTCCGCCGAAAGTGCGATCAGGGCGAGGGCGCGGTTAACTGCTACCTGACATTGAAGCTGAGCCGCTTTACCTGACGGATCTGCGGCAGCTTTTCAACTTTCGCGAACAGCTCGTCGTTCATCGGCGCATCGAGCGCAACCAGACAAACCGCCGTCTCGCCCGCAGCTATACGCCCGAGACGGAAGTCGGCGATATTCTGACCGGCGTTGCCAAGGATGGTTCCGAGCGCCCCGATCATCCCCGGCTTGTCCTCGTTGCGGATGAACAGCATGTTCTCGGCGAGCGCCGCCTCGATCGGCACACCCTCGATCTCGACAATGCGCGGCTCCTTGCCGGCAAACAGCGTCCCGGTAAGACTGCGGCTTCTCTCCTCGCTCTGAACGCGGACGATGATCGCGGTCTGATACTCCTTGCTTGCCGCGCTTTTAGTCTCGGAAACGTCGATTCCCCGTGCTTTGGCGAGTTGCGGAGCATTGACCATGTTCACGGTTTCAAGCAATGGCTTTAGCAGATTAGCCAGAACCAGCTGGGTCAGAGGCCTGGTATTCAGTTCCGCCACCGGCCCGTCATATTCGATCTCGATGCTTTTGATCGCGCTTGAGGTAATCTGCCCGGCAAAACTGCCAAGCTGTTCGGCAAGACGCATGTAGGGCTTGAGACGCGGTGCGTCCTCGGCGGAAATTGACGGCATGTTAAGCGCATTGGTGATCGCCCCGTTAACGAGGTAATCGGCCATCTGCTCGGCAACCTGCAATGCGACATTGACCTGCGCCTCGGTGGTCGAGGCCCCAAGATGCGGCGTGCAAATAACATTCGGATGGCCGAACAGCACATTCTCCGCTGCAGGCTCCACCGCAAACACGTCAAGCGCCGCGCCCGCGACCTTGCCGCTGTCCAGCGCCGCCTTAAGGTCTTCCTCTACGATAATCCCGCCTCTCGCGCAGTTGATGATGCGCACGCCGTTTTTCATTTTGGCGAAAGCGTCCTTGTTGAGAAGGTTTTTTGTCTTCTCGTTCTTCGGCACGTGCAGAGTGATAAAGTCGGAGCGCTCAAGCAATTCGTCAAGCTCGACTTTGGCGACGCCTATCTCGATGGCGCGTTCTTCGGTAAGGAACGGATCATAGGCGATAACGTCCATCTTCAGACCCAGACCGCGATTGGCGGCGATCGAACCGATATTGCCGCAGCCGATGACCCCGAGGGTCTTTCCGTAAAGTTCGACCCCCATGAATTTCGATTTTTCCCATTTTCCGGCATGCGTGGACTCGTTCGCCTGCGGGATCTGGCGCGCGAGGGCAAACATCATAGCTATCGCATGCTCGGCTGTCGTGATCGAGTTGCCGAAAGGCGTGTTCATCACGATAATTCCGGCAGCCGTCGCCGCTTCGCGGTCGACGTTGTCAACCCCGATACCGGCTCGGCCAATAACTTTAAGGTTTTTTGCCGCAGAAATAATATCGGCGGTAACATTGGTGGCAGAGCGTATCGCCAGCCCGTCATATTCGCCGATTATCTCTTTAAGCTGTTCGGGAGAAAGCCCGGTTTTGACGTCAACCTCTACACCGGCTTTTTTGAAAATCTCCGCTGCAAGCGGATTCATTTTGTCGCTGATAAGTACTTTTGGCATGTGTATAGCCCCATTTTGTCTTGTTGGAGAAAACAGGCCTTCACAATTATCCCGCCAACGCCAAAAGTAAAGCGGCATTTTGCAAGCTTTTGAAAATTTTTTTAAAAACGGCTATTTTCCGCCGTCTTCAAGGAACAGCCTTATCCGTATCCTCCACTCTTGCTTCACGGAAGCACGGGTGTGGCGGTTTGGGTGTTCCTGTGCGGGCTTTGATTATCCTTGAAAAGTTTTTAACTATTATATAGCTTCGCCCCGGGCTAGGGCCCGCAGTTTAAGATAGCAATATATCGTTATCCCCGCGGCGTGAATGACCGAAGATCGGGCCTGCACGGCGGGGAACCGGAAAAGGGCAGCGCAGTTTGCTGCGCTGATATCCGGATCCATGAAATAAATTTTTTATGAGAAGACAGAGAGAAAAAAATGAAAATACAGCCCAATACCGAAGCGTTCGAGCGAGAAATTCTGATCTCCGAAAGCGGCTTTCGCGAGTATGACGCGCGCTGGCTTTACCCGCAGCAGCTTAACCTGCGCGGCGTTACCGCTCTTGGCATGGCGATCGGCCAGATCGTGCACGAGCGGGGCGTGCGTCCCGACATCGTCACCGGCCACGACTACCGCGAATACAGCGCTTCGATCAAGAACGCGCTTATAGTAGGGCTTATGGCTTCGGGATGCCGGGTACACGATATCGGCCTTGCGCTTTCGCCGGTGTCATATTTCGCGCAGTTCGAACTGGACTGCCCGGCGGTGGCGATGGTCACCGCGAGCCATAATGAGAACGGCTGGACAGGCGTGAAGATGGGCATCGAGAAGCCCCTCACCTTCGGCCCCGACGAAATGACGCAGCTTAAGAATATCGTCACTTCCGGCAAGTACGATAGCCGGGAGGGCGGCTCTTACCGCTATATTTCAGGCATCAGAGAGAAATATCTTGGCGATTTGGCCAGAGACGGAAAACTGACCCGCAGGCTGAAGGTCGTGACCGCTTGCGGAAACGGTACGGCGGGCGTGTACGCGCCGCAGGCGCTGGAGATGATCGGTTGCGAGGTGATCCCGATGGATTGCGGTCTTGATTACACCTTCCCGAAACATAATCCCAATCCAGAAGACATGGCAATGCTCCACGCCCTTCGTGACAAGGTGCTTGAGACCGGCGCGGATATCGGCTTTGCCTTTGACGGTGATGGCGACCGCTGCGGAGTTGTCGACAATGAGGGCGAAGAAATCTTCGCCGACAAGATCGGCGTGCTTATCGCAAGATATGCCGCCGCAGCGTTCGGCAAAAAGCAGTTCGTCGTCGATGTCAAATCGACCGGAATCTATATGACCGATCCTGAACTTAAAAAGCTGGCGGCGAAAACCGATTACTGGAAGACCGGCCATTCCTATATCAAGCGCCGCGTCAACGAGCTGAACGCTCTCGCCGGTTTTGAGAAGAGCGGCCATTTCTTCTTCAACGCCCCGATCGGAAGGGGTTACGACGACGGCATCCTTTCGGCGGTCACCATCTGCCGCATGATGGACAAGGCAGCGGGCAAGACCCTGGCGCAACTGCGCGACAGCCTGCCCAAAACCTGGAGCTCGCCGACCATGGCCCCGCATTGCGCCGACGAGGTCAAATACGATGTGGTTGATCGCTTCACCGCCATTTACAAGGAAAAACAGGCCCGGGGCGAAGACGTTTTGGGCAGAAAAATCGTCGATATCGTCACCGTGAACGGTGGGCGGGTGGTGCTTGAAGATGGAACCTGGGGACTGGTGCGCGCTTCATCCAACAAGCCCAGCCTTGTCGTCGTCGTCGAAAGCCCGGTCTCGAAAGAGGCGATGACCGGCATCTTCCGCGAAATCGACCAGACCCTCTCGTCCTTCCCAGAAGTCGGCGAATACGACCAGAAGATATAAAAAAGCCCCTCGTCGAGAGGGGGGTATAGTGATAGGTCGCAGAGTTCCATATTCTGACCACACTATCACTAAAGACACAGACGACCGCTATCATCTCTGGTAGCGGTTGTTTTTTTGATATTTAAGCATTATATGGGACGAGAAATGACCAGCTGTTTTTGGATATTCGGCAGAGGGGCCTCTTGCGCTAACGGACTTACGTGGTCCGTCCCTCCTGATTGGAATGAAAGCCTGATTAACGAAAGTGTTTCACGGGAGCAACTTATTGAAAAAATACGTTCTTCAATAATAAGGGAAATGGACACCATTGATGTTCTTTGCGAACCATACAATACTTTTCTACACCTTTTGAACGATAGAACGCCCGAGGATGTAAACCACCATTTTTTAACTACGAACTGGGATTTCCTATTACAACGGCATCCTCTTTTAAATTGCAATTATATCAGGCCGTATTGGCCCTTTGATAAAGTTGTCTATCATCTTAACGGAACAGTAGAGGAAGGAACGTTTAATAGGAGTCCGTTTTTACTTGAAACTGATCCAGTAGAAGAAAGGGCGTGGAGCGTTGAAGCTAATATCGCTTATAACAAACTATTATGGTGTAAATATATAATTATAGTAGGAATGTCTTTTGCTTGCTCCACAGACCAATCATTTTTAGCAGCATTATCAACTACTAAGAATCATTTACCCATAGGTGAAGCTGAAGTCTTAATTATTAACCCTGACCCTGTTCAGTTAGAGGCAGTAAAAGTAAAGATGGAACAAGCTTTGCCCCATACACAGATAAAAACAGTTGCCAAAAAATTTGATGAATGGGTTAAAAACGATAATATGTCCGAATTAGCAGATGACGGATTGTTAGAAATTAGATAGCTAACCATTTAAATCAATAATTTAACAATAGAAAACCATGGTTAAAAGTGCTAAAAATAAGCATGTCCCAAATGCATGCAAAATCACCTCTGACACTGAAAACGCCAATGATAATGAGTGGGCTGATCGTGGCGAATATTGGTTGAAACGAATAAATCCCGTTTCGCAATATAAAGCACAAAAACGACGGATCATTCACAGGCCGCTTGTTTTAAGCGGTCACGGTATCCGGCTAAACGTCGATTACGGCACATTGCTTATTAAGTGCGGATTTACTCATTATCCGTAAAAACGGGAGGAATACCGCTTTTTCCCGCGAGACAGGCAACTTCCCTCTCGTATTGTCATTTTGGACGGTGATGGCAGCATCACTTTTGACGCTCTGGAATGGCTATCGCAGCAAGGTATTCAGTTGGTTCAAATAGATTGGCGGGGACAAGTCAGTAGCGTTGGCGGAGCGACTTATGCCGCCGATCCTGAATTGGTAAAACGCCAACTGGAAATTCGGGAAGGTGGCCAAGGTTTTGAGTTTTCCAAGTGGCTTATTCTTGAGAAAATAAGAAATTCATACGAAACAATTAAGTATGTTTCAGATAATGCGCCGGAAGCGCATCCCATGCTGGAAAAAATCAGAGAACAAAATGACGCTTTAAAAAAGAATCCGCCAGATAACATAGGCTCACTGCTTGCTGTGGAAGGAGTCGCGGCGGCAGCTTATTTTCGTTACTGGTACACGCTGTCCATAAAGTGGAAGGGATTAGGTCGCAAACCAGTTCCGCAAGAATGGTTGCGCATTGGAACGCGCATAGGAAGCAGTGGCAAAAGCAACCAGTTTGCTTTACATCCGGTCAATGCCATCTTGAACTATGTTTATGGCGTTTGGAAAATCAGGTAAGGGGCTATATTTTGGCGGCGGGGGCTGACCCGACAATAGGCTTGATGCATCCCAATTATTATGCATAAAAAACAACCGCTACCAATCAAGATAGCGGTTGTGTGTCTTTAGTGGATAGTGTGGTCAGAATATGGAACTCTGCGACCTATCACTATACCCCCCTCGTCGAGAGGGGCTTTTAACTTTTCCAGTTAACCGGATCCGATTACTTCAACGCTGCCTGCGCCTGCTTTGCGATTGCAGCGAAGGCGGCTTCGTCGTGATAGGCGATGTCGGCGAGAACCTTGCGGTCGAGATCGATTCCGGACTTCTTAAGGCCGTTCATGAGCTGCGAATAGGTAAGGCCGTTAAGCCTTGCCGCCGCGTTGATTCGCTGGATCCACAGGGCGCGCCATGTGCGCTTTTTATTGCGGCGGTCGCGGTAGGCGTACTGGCCTGCCTTTTCGACCGACTGCACCGCCGTGCGGAAGCAGCTGTTGCGGCGGCCGTAGTGTCCCTTGGCGGCCTTGATGACTTTCGTGTGTCTTGCGTGAGCCCTCGGCCCCCCTTTAACTCTGGCCATTACTCACCTCCTCCGGCGCGACTGGCACCAGCCGCCCTTCTCTTCTTCTTGCGCGCATAGGGCAGGAAATTCTTCAGCACGATTTCCTGATCGGCCTCGCACAGAACCGTGGTTCCGCGAGCCTTGCGCTTCATTGATTTCGGTTTGTTCATCATCATGTGGCGGGAAAAAGACTGTTTGGCCTTTACCCTGCCGGAACCGGTGACCTTGAATCGCTTCTTGGCCCCGCTGCGGGTTTTCATTTTCGGCATTTTCTTCTCCTTGTATCAATGCGACCGAGGCAATGCCGTTAACAAAGGCCAGGCCGCAATACTTTACGAATGCGGTGTTATACACAGCTTCGCCAAACGAAATCAAGCCTATTATAGAGCTTTCAGGCAATCAGGACAGGCGGGATAACGATTTGGTGTCAAAAATATTGAGCAAAGGGATCACCAATCCTTCTTGGGGTGTTGTTGTGAACGGTAAGTTAATACGGGAAGGAAATGATTATGAAAGGTAATAAACTGATTGCCCTGGCGGGTCTGGCCGCCATGGCTTCGGGAGTTCTCTCCATGCGTAAAAAAAGGGAAAAGGCGCAGGAGCCGCCAGAACTGGATCAGGGCAGTTTCTAGGGCGCCAGCGACGCTTTTTGCGTTTTTACGGCTGTTTCGAGCCAGTCAAGCCATGCTTTCAGCGATTCCGGCTTGCGGGAGGAGAGCTGAAGCACATGCGACGGCCCGGCGAGACCGCGGATATACTCCTTTGCTTTTTCCGGGTGGAAGTCGTCGATAAAGTCTAGAAGGTCGGTCTTTGTTATGACTACGAGATCCGCGGTGTTGAACATGACCGGATATTTGGCGGGCTTGTCGTCGCCTTCGGTCACCGAAAGCAGGACGACGTTATGATGCTGGCCGAGATCGAAAGCGGCGGGGCAGACCAGATTGCCGACATTCTCGATAAAGACGATATCAAGCTTGCCAAGCTCAATATCGTGTAGAGCGCCGTGTATCATGCCGGCGTCAAGATGACAGGCGGTGCCGGTGGTGATCTGAACCGCTGGAACGCCTTTGGCGCGGATCCTTGCCGCGTCGTTTTCGGTTTCGAGATCGCCCTCGATCACAGCGATCCGGTATTTGCCTTTAAGAGCGTCGATGGTGGCTTCCAGAAGGCTGGTCTTGCCCGATCCAGGCGAGGACATGATGTTGATCGCCAGCACCGAATGACTGTTGAAATGATCGCGGTTATGGGCTGCTTCCTGATCGTTTTCATCAAGGATGTTCTTCATCACTTCCACTGTGCGCTTGTCGGCTATTTCATGGTCGTGATTGTGGTCGTGTGAGTGTTTCTTATCGGAGCATCCGCAAGTTCCGCACATGTTTTTGTATCCATAAAAAAAGGTTAATGTGGCTTCCGCCGGCTATGATAGTTCGATGCCTTCTACGAGTAAATCTTTACTGGCTCGTCAGGAATTTTTCTTCAGTGCGGCCTGTTGTAAAGGGAAATTGAAAGGAGAAAACGAATGGAAAAACATGAACGACACGAGGAACGAGGCAGTCGGGGCGACCCTCAATCCCGTTCCCCGGCCACGATATCCCATGCCCTGCAAGGCGTTGATTTTCCGACCGACAAGCAGGGTCTTTTCGAGCATGCCAAAGAGAATGGCGCGGATGAAAGTGTCCTTGAGCGTATCGACGATATGCCGGATATGGAATATTCCAGCATGGCCGATGTGTTCAAAGGCGTTGGCGAGGCAGACGAGGACGAAGAGGAATAGTCCAATAGAATTAACCTTCCACCATTGTCCTCACCGCGGGATGGTCGACCTTGCCGCTTCCAAGAACCGGCATGGTCTCGACATGCATGATCCGGGCGGGAACTGCCAGAGCGGAAACTCCGCTTTGCGAGGCGTGGGCGGATAAAGCTTCACGGGCGGCTTCGGGCGAGGTGGTGACCAGCACTAGCTGCTCGCCTTTTCGATCATCCGGTATTGCGACGACCGCATGACTTCCCTGAGGCCACAAGGCTTCGGCGAGGGATTCGGACTGCGCGAGAGAAACCATTTCTCCGGCAATTTTGGCAAAACGTTTTGCCCGGCCAACGATGCGCACATAACCCTCGTCGTCTACCCTCACTATGTCGCCGGTATCGTGCCAGCCCTCCTCCGGGGGCTTAAGAACGCCGGGAGCTTCGGCGAGATAATACCCAAGCATCACATTGGCGCCGCGCACGTAAAGCCTTCCAGCCTCTTCCACGCCAGGCACGCTTTCCAGACGGTACTCGATTCCGGGCAGGAAACGCCCTACCGTACCGGCCTTGATGTGCATGGCGGAGTTGACTGCGATCACCGGAGCCGTTTCGGTCGCCCCGTAGCCTTCAAGCACCTGCACGCCGAATTTCTGCATATAGGTCTGGCGGGTTTCATCCTTGACCTTCTCCGCTCCGGCAAAGATATAGCGCATCCGGAAGAAGTCATAGGGATTGGCCATTTTCGCATAGCCGCGCAGGAAGGTATCGGTGCCGAACATGATGGTGGCGTTGGCGTGATAGACCATTTCCGGCACTATCCTGTAATGCAGGGGACTGGGATAAAGGAAAGTCTTAACCCCTGACAAAACAGGCAGCAGCGTTCCGCCGGTAAGGCCGAAAGAATGGAACATCGGCAGGCAGTTGAAAACAATATCCTGACGGTTGAAATCGACCCTTGAGGAAAGCTGTACGATATTGGTCATCAGATTGATATGGCTGAGGACAACGCCCTTGGGCTTGCCTTCCGAACCGGAAGTGAACAGCACGACCGCCGCCGCGCCGGGATCGATCCGGCGCTTGCGGTAAAAGGCTTCGGGAGGAGTAAAAACCACCTTCAGCTTGTCCAAAAGCGTGATCCGTTTTTTGAGGTCTTCAAGATAGACGATCTTCACATGCGCGGACATTTCCCGGATTGCCTGATCAAGGCGGGCTTTTTCGATGAATTGCCGTGAAGTCAGGACTGTCTTGACCCCGGCAGTTTCGCAGGCTGAAATCATGCTTCCTGAACCGGCCGAAAAGTTGAGCATCGCCGGAACCCTGCCATAAGCCTGCATGGCGAAAAAAGTCACGACGGCACCCAGGGAATTCGGAAGCATCAGGCCAGTGACTTCTCCCTTGCCGGTCAAGGCGGCGATTTTTCCGCCCAGAACCATTGAACCTTGCAAAAGTTTTTTGAACCTGAGGGGCCGGCGTTCGATGTCTTCGGCAATTACGGAGTTGTCGCCGTTGACATATCTTGCCTTGAGCAGCGCCTGGAAAAGGGTTTGCTCGCGGTCGCCGGTAATGAACATCATGTCTTCCATCAGGTCGTAAAGCTGCCTTCCCGCGGCAGCGCGCCGGAGGCGTCCTTTTAGTTCCGGAGCGACCCTGAATTCTCTTGGCTCGAGGATGGTGATGGTGATTTTGGGAAAGCTTTTCAGAGGAACCTTGCCTTTCAGTCTTGCGAAAGGCGTATGCTGCACGCCGTCAAGACGTACGGGCAGTATGAGCGCGCCCGCCTTGTCAGCGACCATGCCGGGGCCGTCGTACACTTTCATAAGCGCCCCGGTCTCGGTGAGGCGGCCTTCGGGAAAGATTATCGCGTGACGGTCTTCCTGAACCTTGCGGATCAGGCCTTTCATCGAAAATGGATTGACAGGGTCTAGCGGGAAAGCCTCTACCACTTTCAGGAAAGGCCTCACCCACCACCACCCGGCTACGGAAGAGCTGATAGCGAAAACGGGCCTGCCCGGCAAAAACGCCGCGAGAAGCGGCGGATCCAGCAAGGAGACGTGATTGCTGACGATCACCGCACGGTTTCCGACTTTATCCAGATTTTCAAGGCCGCGAACCTCGACCTTGTAAAGAAGTTTGAAAAGACCTTGCAGCAGGCTTTTCAGCAGGTAATCAGGCAGCAGATTGCAGATATAGATCGCAACAAACCCGTTGGCTATAGCGAACACGAGAAACAGCGTCCTTATGTCCATGCCAAGGGTTATCAGCACCGCCGAAATGACAGAAGAGGCGGCGATAAACAAAGCGTTCATCACTGCGCTTGCGGCAAGCGTACGCGCCCTGTGTCTTATGGGGGTGGCGTCCTGCACGATAGCGTTCAGCGGCACGACGAACAGGCCGCCGCTGATTGCGATCATCCCGATATCAAACATTATCCGCCAGTGGGAAAGAGTGCCAAGGAAAGCGATAATCCTCATGTCGGCGACCCTGACCACGTGGCCGTTGGCGAAGAACAGATCAAGAGCGAACACGGTTATGCCCAGCGCCGCCAGAGGCACGTAGACAGCCTCGACCCTTCCTTTCAGCAGCCGGTTATTGAGAAGGCCGCCGATACCTATGCCGATGGAGAAAATTATCAGGAACAGGGTCAGAACCTGCTCGTTTGCGCCAAGGGTTTCCCTGGTGTAATTCGGCATCTGGGCCATGAACATGCCGCCCATGAAATAAAACCAGGCGATGCCCGAGATTGCGAGAAAGACTCCGCGCGGCTGCTTCATCGCATAGCGGATGATTTCAAGGGTCTTGAGCGGGATGTTGTAACCGATCCGAAGCTCCGGCACTGCCGCCGTGGTCTGCGGGATCTTGCGGCTGGCCACGTAGCCGGCTAGCGCGAGCGCGAGCATCGTAAAACCTGCAAGCTGCGGGCCCCATGCGAATACCGCCAGCGTCGTGCCGGCGATCGTCCCGGCAAGAATGGCAAGAAAGGTTCCGGTATTCAAAAGCGCGTTGCCGCCGATCAGTTCGCTTCGCTCAAGATGCAGGGGCAGGATCGAGTATTTGCCCGGCCCGAAAAACGCCGACTGGGCGCCAAGCGCGAAAAGCGTCGCGAAAGCAAGCGTGACCGATCCGCTGAGCAGCGAAGTCATGCCCAGCAGGGCAATGGCTATCTCCGCCAGTTTGACGGCGCGGATGACCAGATGCTTGGGATATTTATCGGAAAGCTCCCCCGCTATTGCGGAAAACAAGGCAAAAGGCAGAATGAACAATCCGGCGGCCAGTGTCGCCAGCACTCGCGGATCCATATCCGTTTGCATCGCGCTGGTGAAAAGCAGCATTACAACAAGCGCGTTCCTGAAAAGATTATCGTGAAAAGCCCCGAGAAACTGCGTTACGAACAGCGGCAAAAACCGCCGGTCTTTTAAAAGAAGAAACTGGTTACCGGTCATGATACAAATATCTCCTTCTTTTATAACAACAGATTAATAAGGTCGTCTCCGGACTGTCTTTAATGAACATCGTTCAATTACTACTGTCTCATAAATTCGATCGGCGCGCAATGAATATTGAACAACGTTCAGATACGTACTATTTTTATACTGATAATTATTGGAGTGATAATGGCAAGGCGTAGCGATCATAGCAGGGAAGAATTAAAGGAGCTGATGCTGGAGAGATCCTGGGAGATAGTGGGGGAGCGAGGGCTCGAGGGGCTGACGGCAAGGCATGTGGCGCGCGAGATAGGTTATGCTCCGGGCACGATATACAACCTGTTCGAATCAATGGACGATCTCTATCTACAGGTCAACGCGCGCACGCTGGATATGTTGTATGGCCTGCTGTCCGGCGCTGAATGTAATGATCCTGGCGCTTCTCCGGAGGAAAACATGAAAAAGATGGCGGTATTGTACATGAATTTCGCCAGACAATACCGGCCTTACTGGCTGATGCTTTTCAATCTGACCCTTGCCGACGCAAGCCGGATCAGGCAATGGTATCAGCAAAAAATAGATCGCCTTTTTATCCCCCTGGAAAATCTGCTAACTCCGCTGTTTCCTCCCGGCGATGATCGGAGACGGAAAATGGCGGCAAGGGTTTTATGGTCGTCGGTGCATGGCCTGTGCTTTTTACAGGAAACCGGCAAAATTCCGCTGATAGCGGAATGCGAGACGCCTGGCGAAATGGTAACTTATCTGGTGGAGACTTTTGTTGCCGGTATCAAGCGGTAATAGAGGGCCATAATGACGCAAAATGGTAAAATCGTTTTTTTTGACGTGGATGGCGTTCTGGTTCACGGCTGGCATGCGCGACCGGAGCTTCGCAGAAGATGGGATGAAAATATCACTCATGATCTGGGCATAGACCGGGAACGTCTTTCTTCAGAATTTTTCGGCGATCCGCGCTTTACGGAAGTAATCACCGGCAAGATGGATCTGACGCTTTTGTTGAAAGAGGTTTTGCCAGGGCTCGGCTATTCCGGAGAGGCTCATGAGTTCGTGGATTACTGGCTTTACAAGGATTCCATGGTGAATTTCAAACTTATAGATAAAGTTAAAATCCTGAAAGCCAGCGGAAAGGTTCGTCTGTTTATCGCCACCAATCAGGTGCATGAGCGGGCACGCTACCTGATGGAGGATCTCGGATTTGCCGAATATTTCGAGGATATTTTTCACTCGGCCCGTGCTGGCGCCATGAAGCCTGGCAAAGCTTATTTCGATTACGTCTCGAAAACACTTCGGCTTGAAAGGGGGAATCCTCCGGTATTATTCGACGATACGCCGGAAGTCATAGAAGGGGCGAGGTTATATGGGTGGGAAGCGCACGAATATCAGGACACCGGTAGCCTGATTGCAGACCGGGTTATCGGGGATATCCTTATCAGCTATGCGAAAGATGGAAATTGCAGGGCATGATCTTGATTTTCACTGAACCTCAATAATACTTTCCGCAAGTAACTTTATGCCTTTTCCTATAGCTTTTTCGTCTACACAAGAAAAACTTAAACGGAAAGTAGATACGTCCTCCCTGCCTATATAGAAAGGGTGCCCCGGGACAATACAGACTTTTTTCTTTACCGCTTTTTCGAATAGGCGCATTGCAGAAATATTCGCAGGCAATTCCACCCACAAGAACATTCCGCCTTCAGGATCAGTGTGGGAAACCGTTTCGGGGAAACTTTTTCTGATCGAGGCAATCATGGCATTTTTCTGCGAAGAATACTTTGAAACTATTTTAATTATATGCTTGTCAGTATCGTTGTCCCGGAAATACTCAGTAATAACGAATTGTACAAAAGAGTTCGTGTGCAAATCGGTAGCCTGCTTGGCGATAACCAGCATTTCCATCAAACTATCGGGAACCACTACCCACCCCAGCCGGAAAGCAGGAACGACAGTTTTCGAAAACGACCCCAGAAGAATCGTGTTTTCAGGGATGAAATTCATAAAAGAAGGCTCATGCTTACCGGCAAACCTTAATTCTCCATAAGGGTCGTCTTCAATCAGGTATGTGCCGGTACCGCGAACTATTTCTGCGATTTCCCTGCGGTTTTCTTCAGGATAAGAAATGCCTGTCGGATTTTGAAAATTGGGGATCAAATACATCAACTTTATTTTGCCAGAGGCCGCCTTTTTCAATCGCCCCGTATCCATTCCGCTTTTTGATATCGGTATGGTAATAAACTCCGGTCTGTATATAGAAAGCGCCTGTATCGCTCCCAGGTATGAAGGCTCCTCCAACACTACCCGGTCGCCTTTATTGACCAGAATTCTTGCGAGCAGATCAAGAGCCTGCTGCGAACCACTGGTAATCAGAATGTTTTCCGGCTTTACATTCTGTACGCCTCGGGATTTGTAGCGCCCGGCTATATATTCGCGTAATTCGGCGAGTCCTTCAGTATTGCTGTATTGTAGGATATCAGGCCCGTATTTGCTGAAAACCTTGTCGCAGGACTGCCTCAACTCATCGGCAGGGAAAAGATCCCTGTTAGGAAGGCCTCTGGCAAAGGAAATCATTCCCGGCTGTTTAGCCACCTTTAATATTTCGCGAATGAAGGATCGCGGAATATCGGACATCCTTTCGGAGAAAATTTCATGTGTAATGTTATTTTCCTGGTGCATGGGGATGATATGAACATTTCCTGACTTATTCGGCAAATTAGAAAATTTTATATTTGCTAGTCCGGAATGGACCCAATGAAAAATGGCAGGGGCAGCAGGATTCGAACCCGCGACCTGTGGTTTTGGAGGGCTTTTCATATAACTATTGACAGAGCCGCTCCATTCCTGCCCGATCCTTGTTTTATATTATAATACAAAACGCTAGGCCAACCGTACGTGTCTATGCGTACCTGCTGGGTCCTGCCGGTAATTCCAGCAAACCGTTACCCCGGCGTTACCCCGCTCATAAAAAGAACCGCGGGTCAGTATTTCACGAAAGCCGGTATGCGCCTACCGCCATATTTCAGGCATTATGAAAACAAAATTTTGGCGTTTTGTTTTATCAAAAATTCTCTAGTATGAGTTTTATTACATTTTTTAAGAGGATTGCGGGTATGCAAAAGCGGATTTTGGCTTCACTATTATTTTTTATTTTGTTTTTTCCAGGAAGCCTTGCTTTAGCTGAAAAACCGAAGGAGCTGGACATACTGCGCATCACCCCTTCCGGTGATAATGTCCGCCCCTCGCGCCAGATCGTAATTGAATTTAACCGGCCAGTCGTACCATTAGGAAGGATGGAGCGTACGGCTGAAGAAGTCGGTATTTCAATCGAACCTGCGCTTAACTGTCAGTGGCGCTGGCTGAATACTTCATCGCTTTCCTGCAATCTTGGTCATGAAGAATCCATGAATCCGGCAACCACCTATAATCTACAAGTCGAGCCGGTTATAGAGGCGGAAGACGGCGGCATGATCGAGGCCGCAAAAAAGCACAGCTTCACCACTCAAAGACCGGATGTCAGCTACACTTCTTTCCGGACATGGCGCGGACCGGGTTCCCCGGTTATCCGGCTCATCTTCAATCAGCCGGTAGCGAAATCCTCCGTAGAACAGCATTTGTTCATGACTGTAGAGGAAAGCAAGTTAAGACATGAACTAAATGTGTATCCGGATGAGTTCGAGCAAAAACTTCCAGATTACATGCTTCTTCCAAGCGAGAAAATCTGGGTAAGAATTGAAGGAGAAGAGCGGCAAAGCGACGACCGGAAAACTGAAATAAAAGGGGAGGAAGCAAGGCGTGTGTGGCTGGTCGAGCCGCAGGAGCCTTTGCCTCTTGATGCTCGTGCCTCGCTAAGGATAGAGCCCGGCCTTGTGTCGGCGGAAGGCCCTGAAGAAGGAAAAGCGCAGCGAGATATAGTGCGGTTTTATACATTTCCGGAATTCGACTTCGCCGGGGTGCGCTGTTTCAACTACAAGGGAGAGGAGACCATCGTAAAGCCGGGCGAAAAACAGACAGAAGAAACCTTGTGTAATCCGATGCGCCCCGTATCTCTGGCATTCACTTCGCCGGTACTGCGATCTCAGGTGAAAAACCTCGCGGAGTTTAAACCGGATCTGGCCGGTGGCCGCAAGGACTATAACCCGTGGGGAGAGGAAAACCGGGACTGGAGCCAGCTCGACAGCCCGCACAGGGAGGACAGGCTTTACTTCGTCGGTCTTCCAGCCGGTTTGAAAGCAGCACAGGAATACCGGCTTTCACTACCAGGCAGGAAGGATAACCTGATCGGCAAGCTGAAAGGCCTGATGAAGAAAAACTATCTTGAAGACGAATTCGGCCGCACATTGCCGCATCCGGTGGAAATGAGTTTTGCCACCGCTCACCGCAATCCGAATTTCGAGATGCCCTACCGCGACGTGGTGCTGGAAAAAGGCATCGACAGCGAACCGCCTTTATACGTTAACAATCTTGATTCTTATTCTTTCAGATACCGAAGCGTTACCGGCGACAGCGAAAGCGACTGGCAGGATTTCAGACGAGAAGTGAATAATATCGAAGACGTTCAATATGCCGTACCAACTGGCGTGCGGGAAATGCTGGGCGGCCAGACCGGGGCGCTTTTCGGATATCTGGAAACCGATCCGTTTGCCATTGATAAAGGCGCGGCTGAATATCCTTTGTTTGCTCAAGTCACGCCGTGGCAGGTGCACTTAAAACTTGGGCATTTCAGTTCGCTTGTATGGGTTACCGATCTCGCTACAGGCCAGCCAGTGGAAGGCGCAAAAGTAAGCCTTTATAAGGATTCTTTCACCGAGCTTTCCACGCCGGAGGGTATGAACATAGCCGCAACGGCCTTAACTGACGAAAGCGGTATTGCCATCTTGCCGGGAACAAGCACGATCGACCCTGATCAGCGGTTCTTAACACGCTGGAGAGACAGCGATACGAGGTATTTCCTGCGAGTTGATAAAGATGGAGATATGGCGCTTTTACCCTTATCGAATGAATTCAGCCTTCAAACATGGAATTTCTCTGAAGACAGGACCGGAACCCGCAACGCAGACCTGTACGGACACATGAAAAGCTGGGGCTTTACCGCGCAGGGCGTATACCGGGCCGGAGACACTATTCAGTACAAAATCTATCTCCGCAATCAGAATGACAAAACGATGATTCCTCCGGATGATGGATACTACAAGCTGGAGATAACAGATCCAACCGGCAAGACAGTTCAGGAAATAAAGGAACTGAAGTTCTCAGAATTTGGCGCTTATTCCGGGGAATACGCTATTCCCGAAAGCGCAGCTGTCGGCTGGTATGATTTCAGGCTTGGAATCGGTTTTGGCGAGAAGCCGAAATTCACTCTCCATCCGATGCGGGTGCTGGTCAGCGATTTCACCCCCGCCCCTTTCAAGGTTTCGCTTGAGACAGGCGGCGACCAGTTTCATCCGGGTGATAAAATGAATATTGATATGCTTGCCAGCCTGCATTCCGGGGGTGCATACGGCAATGCCTCGGTGCGTTCAACGATTACCCTCAAAAAAGGCTATTTTACTTCAGACCACCCGGCTGTAACCGGCTTTACTTTTGGCACGTCACAAGAAGGCCGCTTCACGGAGCAGCTCTTTCAGAAATCCGCCACGCTAAGCGATAAAGGCGAATGGAGCGAAGAATTTGTAATTCCTCAGCAGCCGATCTATTACGGCAGTCTGGAAGTCGAAAGCGCCGTTCAGGATGATCGTGGCAAGTCGGTCGCCGCAATGAAGACAGCGGAATATATCGGTGTGGATCGTTTCGCAGGTCTTAAAAGCACGGAATGGTTCTATAAAACCGGAGAGCCGGTAAACCTGAAGACCGTAGTCGTTGATGAAAACGGCGCGCCGGTTGTTGGTTCGAAAATCAATGTAAAGGTAGAAAGGGAGGAAGTTACTGTCGCCAAGGTTAAAGGGGCCGGAAACGCCTATCTGAGCGACATTACCCGCGAATGGGTACAGGCAGCCGAATGCAATCTGACTTCAAAAGCCGAACCTGATACCTGCACTTTTACGCCGGGTGCAGCCGGGACATACCGGGCCATAGCAACCGTAACCGATACGAAAAACCGGGAGCACATAACCGAAATTACGCTATGGGTTTCGGGAAGCAGTTATGTGCAGTGGAACGATCAGGATAATTTGTTACTGCCAATAACTCCTGAAAAGAAGGGATACAAGGTCGGGGATACTGCCAGATTTCTTGTTAAAAACCCTTATCCGGGAGCGACCGCCCTTGTAACGATCGAGCGTTACGGGATTATCGAACACTTTACGAAGAAGCTGGAAGGCAGCGCTTCGATACTGGAAATACCGGTAAAACCTGATTACCTGCCCGGTTTTTACCTGTCGGTAGTGGTGACTTCTCCAAGGGTGGATGCTCCTCCGGCCAGGGTCGGCGAAATCGATATGAGCAAGCCGGCTTTCCGCATGGGTTATGTAAGGGTTCCGGTGCGCGATCCATACAAGGAAATCGAGGTTACTGTAAAAACCGGCGAAGAAGTTTACCGTCCACGCGACAAGGTCAAAGTCTCGTTGCAGGCATCCCCGCGCCATGCGCCGGAAAAAGCCGAGCCGATAGAACTGGCAGTGACCGTTCTTGACGAAGCTGTATTTGATCTGATCGCGCAAGGCCGCAGCGCTTTCGATCCTTATGAAGGGTTTTATGATCTTGAACCGCTCGACATGCGTAATTACAGCCTGCTTTACCGGCTGATCGGTCGCCAGAAGTTCGAGAAGAAGGGAGCCAATCCGGGCGGCGACGGTGGCGGCACCTATATGCGTACAATCTTCAAATATGTCAGCTACTGGAATCCTGACGTGAAAACCGATGCAAGCGGCAAGGCTGAACTGGAATTCGAGGCTCCTGATAATCTTACCGGCTGGCGGGTTCTGGCCGTAGCAGTTACTCCAAGCGATCGCATGGGTCTTGGCGAAGGAAGCTTCAAGGTCAACCGGCCTACCGAACTACGCCCTGTCATGCCCAATCAGGTGCATGAAGGCGATGAATTCGAGGCGGGTTTCAGTATCATGAACCGCACAGATCACCAGCGCACAATAGAAGTCGCACTCGAAGCGACGGGTAACGTTGCCGGAGACGAACTGATTTCAACACAGGAAACTGTAACGTTAGAGCCTTATCAAAGGCAAACCGTATACCTGCCTTTACAGGCCGATCTGCTGCCGCTGGATCGCAATAGCGAAAAAGGCTCGATCACCTTCAGCGCCACCGCCACCGATAAGGAAGACAGCGACGGGGTGGAGCATACACTGCCGATCCTGAAAAAGCGCGTGGTCGACGTTGCCGCCAACTACGGCACTACCACTGAATTGAGAGCACAGGAAAATATAGCTTTCCCGGAAGATATCTATACCGATACCGGCGGGGTCAGCGTTGTTCTTTCGCCTTCGGTGATAGCTAATCTCTCGGGGGCTTTTGAATATATCCGGGATTACCCGTATCCGTGCTGGGAGCAGATCCTGACCAAAGGGGTTATGGCGGCGCACTATCTTGAACTGAAAGACTGGCTGCCTGATACGCTGGAATGGGAGGGAGCAGAAAGCCTCGCTCAAAAGACTCTGGACCGGGCAGCAGTTTTTCAGGCTCCTAACGGCGGCATGGCTTATTTCATTGCCACAGACCAGCGCGTTTCTCCTTACCTTAGCGCCTATACCGCACTTGCCTTTGAATGGCTGAAAGAAGACGGATATAAAGTGCCGGTCAATGTTGAAGACAAGCTTCATGCTTACCTGCAGAACTTTTTGCGGCAGGACATCGCCCCGGACTTCTATCAAGGCGGCATGGCCTCCACCGTTCGGGCCGTGGCGCTGGCGGCCTTGACCAAAGCAGGCAAGGCGGATAGTGCGGATGTTCTGCGCTACCGCCCCCATCTGGAACAGATGAGTCTGTTCGGCAAGGCGCATTTCCTCAAGGCAGCGATGCTGTTTGATGAAACCAAAGCCGCGGCTGACGAAGCGCTGGATATGATTTTTGCCTCAGGCTCGGAGTCAGGGGGTAAATTCATCTATAGCGAAGTTCTTGATGATGGTTACCTGCGCCTGCTGACCACGCCGCTGCGCGATAACTGCGCTGTGTTAAGCGCTTTTCTCGATTACGGAGACAACGAGAAAACAGGCGACAAGCCTTTCAAACTGGTGCGCACCATAACCCAGAGCCGGGGCAAACGCGATCACTGGGAAAACACGCAGGAAAACATGTTCTGCATGAGCGCACTGGCCCAGTACGCCAAAGCTTATGAAAGCGTAAAGCCGGATATGAAAGTCAGTGCGGCGCTGGATAATGAATCGTTCGGGCAGGCCTCTTTCAACGATGTCCGCGATGAAGCGATCACACTTGAAAAACCGATAAATGAAAACGACCCCGGACAAAAGCGTACGCTGACAATCGAACGCAAAGGCGAGGGGCGTCTTTATTATGCGACACGACTGCGTTATGCGCTTGTCTCGCCGCCCGGAAACGTCAATGCCGGCTTCGATGTGGGGCGCGAGTACAGCGTCCGGCAAGATGGAAAGTGGAGGTTGCTGGGCGAAGGCGAGACCATAAAGCGCGGCGATAATATCCGGGTCGATCTGTACGTATCCCTGCCGACCGCCCGCAATTTCGTAGTTGTGAACGATCCGCTGCCCGGCGGGCTGGAGACGGTCAACCGCGATCTTGCCACCGCATCAAGTGTCGATAATGCGGATGCGCAGTATGACCGCGAGGGCGGCTCGATCTGGTTCAGATACAATGACTGGCGGGAATACAACGTGTCCTTCTGGAGCTTTTATCACCGCGAGTTAAGGCATGACAGCGCAAGGTTCTATGCCGACTGGCTCCCTGCCGGGAATTATCATCTCTCATATATGACCCAGGCGATAGCAGACGGTACCTTCGCCGCGCCTCCGGTCATGGCGGAGGAAATGTACGATCCGGATATCTACGGCAGAGGGGAGAGCGCGACTCTTGCGATCCAAAGCGATTAAAGCTTTTGCGATACTGGCGGGGCTGGGTGTCGTTGTTGCGGCAATGCTGGCCGCTGCTACGGCTGTATCCCTGCGACCGGTTGGTAATTCTTTTCATGATATAGCTTCAAACGTCCAGACCGTGCGCATTACCGACCGTAACGGGTTGCCGCTGAACATCTCATATCAGAACGAGTGGAACGTCTATGACCATATCCCGCTTTACGAGGTGCCGAAGTTTCTGAAAGAGGCGATTATTCTTGCCGAGGATAAAAGATTTTACCGGCATGGCGGAATTGACTGGCTGGCAAGAGCGGCGGCGGTAAGGCAGAACCTTACAAACTTGCGCGCCGTCAGAGGCGCAAGCACGATTTCCGAACAGGTTGTACGTATGCTTAACCCCCGGCCTCGTACAATCTGGTCACGCTGGCTGGAGGGTTTTGAAGCGGCATTGCTTGAACGTACGATCAGCAAGGCAGATATCCTTGAATTTTATATCAATCAGGTTCCTTACGCTTCCAACCGGCGGGGAATTATTCAGGCCGCCCGGTTTTATTTCAACCGCGACCTTTCCACCCTTAGCCATAAAGAAATGCTGGCACTGGCCGTACTGGTGCGCGCGCCATCTGGCTTTGACCTTTACCAGCATCCCGGAAAACTCGAAGGCCCGCTGATGCGGCTGGCGGATTCTATGAGGGAAGAAGGCTATCTGGAAGCGCAGGAAGATGAATACATCAAGGCAGAAGAACTTAAACCGGAGCCTGCCACTTTACCGGTGGAAGCGCGGCACTTTGCCCGTCACATAAGGCTTAATTCCGGCGGGGCGGATATTTACCGCACCACTCTTGATGCCTCGTTGCAGATCCGGGTTCAGGAAATAACCGATAACCGGCTAAAAAGTCTTGCGAATAAGAACGTAAATAATGCCGCGGCCATTGTGGCCGATCACGTAACCGGGGAAATTCTGGCATGGGTGGTTGGCGGCGCCGGTAACGAAAAGACCCCTGCCGTGGAAGTCGATACGGTCACGACTCCCCGCCAGCCCGGTTCCTCGCTGAAACCATTCCTGTACGCGCAGGCTCTGGAAAAAGGCTGGAGCGCTGCCACAATAATCAACGACTCGCCGCTGGCCGAAGCTATCGGTTCCGGACTTCATAACTTCCGCAATTACAGCAATGTTTATTACGGTCCCGTGACCTTGCGCGAGGCGCTCGGAAATTCGCTGAATATCCCGGCGCTGAAAACAATCCACTTTGTCGGAGCCGGAGATTACCTCACCAAGCTTCACAGGCTAGGCTTTGAGAGTCTGACCCGCAATTCGGAAATCTACGACAAAGGCCTTGCTCTCGGGAACGGGGAAGTAACCCTGCTGGAAATGACGCAGGCTTTTGCTGCGCTGGCCAATAAAGGCGTTTACCGGCCTTTGCGCGTTTTGCAGCAACAAGGGCAAGATTTGATCCCGCGCCGAATTTATTCCGAAGAGACCGCTTCGCTGATCGGCAATATACTTTCAGACCCGTGGGCGCGGCGGCTGGAATTCGGCTCTAGCAGCATTCTCAATCTGCCTTTACAAAGCGCGGTAAAAACCGGTACCTCCACCGATTACCGAGATGCCTGGACAATTGGTTATAGTGACCGCTATGTCGTCGGGATATGGATGGGCAATCTCGATAATTCGCCGATGAATGAGGTGACCGGCTCTGCCGGACCGGCTCTGGCACTGCGCAGTATCTTCGCCTTGCTCAATGAAAACAGGGAAACTTTGCCGCTATGGTTAAGCCCCAAGCTGACCCTGAAAGAAGTATGCGTACGGCCTTCGGAAGAAGGCAGCCAGTGTGTCAGCCGCAGCGAATGGTTCATTCCGGGAACAGAGCCGGGAGACAACGCAGAAACGGTTAAAGCCAGCTCCGGTGTTGAACTGGTAAGACCAACCGACGGACTGCAAATCGCGTATGACCCGCGCATTCCGCCAGAGCACCAGAAATTCCGCTTTGAATTAAAAGGTCTGCCCCCTGAAGCAAAAGCAAGCTGGGTGCTAAATGGCAGGAAACTGGCTGAAAGTACGCAAAACTATTACCTCTGGCCACTGGAAAAAGGTGAGCATGTTCTTGCAGTTTCCCTGAATGTGGACGGTTATCATACAGAAATTACTCCTGTTCATTTCCAAGTTAAATGAAGTCATCAGACGAAAAGTTACCCCCTCGTTACCCCGACCGGACAAAAAACCGTGGGTCAGGTAATTCCTGTCCGTTCTTGCGCATGCCTGCACTGTCCTGAAAAGTATAGTAATTACAGATAGTTGTTGATCGTCTGCGCAATTCGGAGATAAGCTTTAATTATAAACAACAATTTAAATTTGTTACCCAGACCAGAGGTTTCAAGAACCCATGGCCGTAAAGCGACTGACAGAGACAGGTATAACAAAGATTCGCCCGCCGGAAAGCGGGAGGCTGGATATTGCCGACTCGGTAAGCTCCGGCCTCGTTTTGCGGGTGACTGCCAAGGGCGTGAAGTCGTGGTGTTTCGTCTATCGCTTCGCCGGAAAACAAAGACGCATGACGCTGGGCCGCTACCCGGAGATTGACCTTCTCATGGCGCGAAGGCTGGTCAGGGAAGGCCATGAAGCCCTAGCCGGTGGTATGGACCCTTATACCCTGCGTGAAGAAAAGATCATGGCCCAGCTTGAAAGTGGCGAAACCGGGCTGACCGTCGAGGACATTTACAAGGATTTCTTTGAAAAGCACGCCAGCAAGAACCGCCGCTGGAAAGAAACCAAATATGTGTTTACCTCTTATATTATCCCGGCGATTGGCGACCGACCGGCGCATACTATCAAGCGCCGGGACGTTCTCGACCTGCTGGAAGAACGCAAGAACTCAAAGGGGCCAAGCTCAGCCAACAAGACGCTGGTGGGCTTGCGGAAGATGTACAACTGGGCGATCGACCATGATCTGCTTGAGAACAATCCCTGCGCCAACGTCAAAAAACCAGTGCCGATTCAGGAACGCGAGCGGGTGCTCAGCAGGCAGGAAATAAGGGAATTCTGGCATGCCTGCAATGAGCTTGGCTATCCGTACGGGCCGCTCTGCCAGCTTCTTTTGCTCACCGGCCAGCGGCGGGGCGAAATAGCGAAGCTGAAGAAAAATTTCATCGACTTTGAAGACAAAAAACTCCGCATACCCGCTGAGAATGTTAAAGCCAAAAGAGGACAGGACGTTCCGCTCTCTGATTTTGCCATCAGTTTATTGAAGTCCCTGCCGCAGTTTGACGGGCCGTACGTATTCACAACCTGCTTTGGCAAGAAGCCTGTGGACTGCTTCGGCAAAGCCAAAAACAAATTCGCAGGGCATTTTGATGCCCCGGACTGGCGGTATCACGATTTAAGGCGTACGTGCGCAACCGGCATGGCCGAGCTGGGTGTACCTCTGCATACGATCAGCCGGGTCCTGAATCATGCCGAAGGCGGCGTGACCCGCATCTACGCCCGGTATTCCTACATCAACGAGAAGCGCGACGCCCTCGATTTATGGGCAAGGCATGTCTGGAATATAGTTCACGACGGCGAAGATGATGGTAAAGTGGTGCCTATAAAGAGGCATCATGGGCGAATTTGATAAACGAATTTTAGAGATCGCGGACCAGTACAGGCTGAGACAGCTCCAGACTGATATGGATTTCATGATAATTTCTGACCTGCTCGACGGTGTTACATCAGATAGTTTTGATTTTGGCGAGGAACCTGCGCGCATGGCAGAAGCCATTATTCAGGAATATAACAGCGACAAAGTTGTGGTTATAAGCGAGAAGAACGGCAAAAAAGCTCTTATCAGCAGTGTTAATGACAGAGCCGCCATCGAGGACATGCTAAAAAGGATATTCATTTTTCTTCATTGTTCTTTTGAGCATATGAAAGAAGGCAATGAGCTGGAAGATATAGCTGTAAAGCTTGAAGAGTGCGCGAGGCGATTAAAGGAATATCTGATGAGTTCCTGAACGATGTACGCCTGATGCCGCACAGGAATCTTGCTGTTGAGCTTCTGGAACGCCTCCTCAAAGACGAAATCAAATCCCGCTTCAAAAACAATGTCGTTCAGAACAAGAAATTTTCCGACCTTCTGGTTAACTCGCTTACCAAATACCGCAACCGGGCGATTGAAACCGCGCAGGTGAAAGAAGAACTGATCGCAATGGCCAAGGACTACCGGGCGGCTGCCGAGCGTGGGGATGATCTTGGATTGAGTCCGGAGGAAATCGCCTTTTATGACGCGCTGGAGACTAACGAGGCCTCTGTCCGGGAGCTTGGCGATAAAATCCTGCGCCAGATTGCGGTGGAACTAACAGACCAGCTTCGCAAGAATGTCTCCGTAGATTGGTCAAGACGTGAAACCGTCCGGGCAAAGTTGCGCCTTCTGGTTAAACGAATCTTGCGTAAATACAAATACCCGCCCGATCTGGAGCAAAGAGCAATAGACCTTGTCCTGCAACAGGCGGAAGTTCTGTCGGAAGAGTGGGCTTAGAATAAAAACCTTGCCTTTCGTGAAAGGAAAAAGTAACTATTTAGGCCTTATTGAACGCGCCATTAGGGGTATAGCTCAGCTGGTAGAGCGGTGGTCTCCAAAACCACAGGTCGCGGGTTCGAATCCTGCTGCCCCTGCCATTTTTGATTACATATCTTTTTATATATATTGAAAAAATTACCTTATTGTGAAGGATACTAATGTTAGTAGATGAAATAATTGATTTGCTTAGCAATGAAAATTGCAGCCTGACAGAAGCTCTTTTAAAAACCCAAGTTCTTTTACACCGGCTCGGCAAGAAAGAGTTGGCAGAATGGGTAAAATATGAACTCAACGGGTATCCCGATGGAGCTAATATACCTGATTACAGGAAGCTCCCTGCTAGCGTTATGGGTAATGCCTGTAATATGGCTTATAGAATTACTGCCCATCCTTTGCCTGTAGGACATCTTAACGAAAACACCAGAGAAAATTTACAAACAATTATTCTCGCAAAGCCCCTTTCTGTAATTGAGGACATGGCGTCAAAGGAAGAGGGGTCTGTCTCTATTTCTATCCCCCTTGAATATAATCCTGTCTTCAATGAGGTTTTAGGAAATGGTTTTATGGTTGAAGCAGCATGGAGGGAAACGCCTATACATGATGTTAAGGGCATTATGACGCAAATAAGATCACGGCTATTGGATTTTATTCTTGAATTGAAAGATACCGCCGGAGATACAAAAGATGAAGACAAGGCAAAGGAAAAACTGAAAGCTGCGGACACGACGAGCATGTTCAATAATGCCATTTTTGGCCCAAATACCACGATAGTTGTTGGAAATAATAACCAGCAATCGGTTATGAATATTCAGAAAGGTGACATACAAAGCTTGGTTAATGGGCTATCGGATTTAGGTATACCCCCTGAAGAAATAGAAAACTTAAAAAAAGCTATTTTAACAGACGAAAAAGAACTAGGTTCGGCCTCTTTTGAAGGAGAAACAGGTAAATGGTATGCAAATTTGCTCAGGCGTGCTGGAAAAGGTGTATTAGGTGTTGGTGTTGATATAGTCTCTACGACTGTGGCAAAAGCTTTGGCAATATATTTGGGTTGTCAATAGTACCCAGCAGTACCCCACAGGACTCCCCTCTTTTTCGCCGCTATCAAAATTCACCCCCAAAATCAGCCATTTTTACCCTAAAATAACCCTCTCGTTACCCCGGCGTTACCCCGAGCCGAAAATGGCCGCATTAGAACACGCGGTTTTTTAAACCGTGTATCGCTGAAGATTGTTGATGGATAAGGGTTTGCGGGAATGGGGCTTGAAAGGCTAAGGACTTGTGACCCTCGGTTTTGGAGACCACCGCTCTACCAGCTGAGCTATACCCCTATGGACTTTGCGAGGTCTAAATAGTTACGTTTTATTGGCGTGAATGGCAAGGGTTTTTCAATTGGCGAAGAAAAACGGGAATATCAGTGAAGTTACGGCAAGGCTTTATGATCATGTCTTGCATGAATATGCGAAGGGTTTTTCGGAGCCGTCGGAACATATTGAGGATTTTCTGGCGCTATTGCATGCAGGATCGAGCATTCTGGACGCGGGTTGCGGGCATGGCATGGATGCAGTCTGCATGTCAGCAAGAGGATTCAAGGTTACTGGCGTTGATATTTCTCCCGGCATGATCGCCATGGCAAAAAAGAACTGCCCGGCGGCAGAGTTCCATCTGGCCGATATTGCAACATTCGACATGGGAGAGAATAACCTGGATGGCGTCATTGCTTCTTTTTCTCTCATTCACATGCCAAAAGACGTTGTGCGGGTAATAATGGGCAATTTCTGGAGAGCCCTGAAGCCAGAGGGTATCTTATGCCTTGGTCTGCAGGGCGGAAAATCGGAAGAAAAATGGGAGAAAGTTCCTTTAAAGCCGGACGCAGTTTCTTTTCTCAATATTTACAGCGAAAGAGAAATCGAACATCTGCTTTTTGAAAATGGATTTAATATCAAGCACAGGTTCAAGCGATCTCCGAAAAACGGGGAGCTTCCTTATAGTAAAATTTGTTACATAGCAGAGAAAAAAGTTATTGCTTTCAGTAATACAAGTAAAGGTTGATCTTTATACTTTCCGTAATTTAAAAGAAAACAAAATCATTGCTCCGGGAGCCAGTATTATCTGGCTTGTTCATATCAGACTCTTATTATACTATTTCTCGAATCGGCAGCTGACTAATGTTGCTACCTCGGAACCAATGTCATGAATCAGACAGAAACAAACATCGCGCAATCCCCCGTCCAGAATTATTATTCAAGAGATATTTACGATGGCGTAACCCGTCTGTGGCACTGGTTTAACGTGGTCTGTATCATTCTGCTGACTGTCTCGGGGTATCTGATAGGCGTTCCGCCCCCCAGCATCATGGGCGAGGCCGGTGAGGGATATGTCATGGGGTATATCAGATTCACCCATATGTCGGTTTCCTACCTGTTTTGCGTGGGATTGTTTGTTCGCCTGTTATGGGCTGTCGTCGGCAATCGCCATGCCCGGGCGACATTTGTCATTCCTTTCTGGAGCCGGCGCTGGTGCAAGGATTTTATCGATCAGTTCGGCTGGTTTTTCTTCTTTCCGAGAAAGCCCCGGCAGTTTGTCGGCCCGGATCCGGTTTCCAGGGTACTGAATATCGCGCTGTTTTTTATCCCCTGTCTGGTTCTGGTCTTCAGCGGTTTTGGCATGTATGCCGAGGCGGCGGGGCGGGACAGCTGGCAGTATTACGTCTTCGGCTGGCTCAGCGATCTGTCCAGCAACACCCAGGACTGGCACGCGATCCACCGTCTGGCGTCGTGGGTGATAGTTCTGTATGCGTTGATCCATGTCTATACCGTAGTGCACAACGAGCTGTATTCCGGCACCACCATCATCAGCACCATGATCAGCGGCCGCAGATATTTCCGCCTTGCGCCGCGCGGCAAGCAAACTGACAAGGAGAAGGAATCCCTATGAAGACCTATTACGAAGCCATAAGGGAATCGGGAATAACCCGAAGGGATTTTCTGCGTTTTTGCGCCCTTTCCTCGGGGATGATGGGCCTGTCCCTGACTCATACTACGAAAATCGCCAGGGCCCTGGAACAGAAACCGAGGGTTCCCGTGGTCTGGCTGCACGGCATGGAATGCACCGGATGCAGCGCATCGCTTCTGCGCTCCGATCATCCGCTGATAACCGATGTTCTGACCTCGATGATTTCGATGGATTATTTCAGCCTTGCCATGGCCGCCGCCGGCGACGAGGCCGAAAGCTATCTTGAGGACACAATGAACACCTATCGGGGCCGTTACCTTCTCGTGGTCGAGGGTAATGTCCCGCTGCGGGAAAACGGGGTCTACTGCATGATCGCCGGCCGTCCGTTCCGCACGCAGCTCGAACATGCCGCCCGCGATTCGGCGGCGATTTTGGCCGTGGGCTCCTGCGCCTCCTGGGGCTCCGTCCAGGCGGCAAGGCCAAATCCTTCTCAGGCGGTTCCGGTTCACGAGGTCATCAAGGACAAGCCGATCATCAAAATTCCCGGATGCCCCCCGATCGCCGACGTAATCACCGGGGTACTGACCTATATGGTGACCTTCGACCGTCTTCCCGAAGTCGACCGCGACGGACGGCCCAAGATGTTCTACAGCCAGCGGGTACACGACAAATGCTACCGCCGCGCCCATTTCGACGCAGGTCAGTTCGTCGAGCGCTGGGACGACGAGGGGGCGAGGCGCGGTTACTGCCTTTACAAGGTCGGATGCAAGGGGCCTACCACCTATAACGCCTGCACCTCTCTGGGCTGGAATGGCGGCACGTCGAATCCGATCGCCTCGGGACATGGCTGTATCGGATGCTCGGAAAACAATTTCTTCGACAAGGGGCCGTTCTACGAGCGCCTGATGAACATCAACAATTTCGGGCTGGAATCGAATGCCGACAAGATCGGCGCCGCGGCGCTCGGCGGAGCCGCCGGGGCGATAGGACTGCACGCGCTGGCGCGCGGAGTGTCCGAAGCCATCCGCTCGAAGAAGAGCGAAGCCGCTGAAACCGGCGAAGAGAATGGTTAACTCTGAAATTTAAGGAGACTGAATTGACAGAAAGCGTTATGGCAGCAGGCAGCGGTTCGGGAAGAATCGTCATCGACCCGGTCACGCGCATCGAGGGCCATCTGCGGGTGGAGCTTGAAGTCGATGCGGAAAACAACGTAAGCAAGGCGCTCTCCGCCGGAACCATGTGGCGGGGCATCGAACTGATAATGAACGGACGCGATCCGAGAGACGCCTGGGCGTTCACGCAAAGGATCTGCGGGATTTGCACGGGCCCGCACGCACTCGCCTCCCTTCAGGCGGTGGAGAACGCGCTTGGCATAAAGATCCCTGAAAACGCCAATTCAATCAGAAACATCATGGATCTGGCGGGAATGGTTCACGACCATATAGTCCATTTCTACGCGCTTCACGCTTTCGACTGGGTGGATGTTCCTCTGGCCCTGGACGCGGATCCTCGCCAGACCTCGGTTCTCGCCCAGAAAATCTCAAGCTGGCCACTGTCGTCGCCGGGTTATTTCCGCGACGTCCAGACCAAGGTTCGCAATATCCTGACTTCCGGCCAGCCCGGCCCGTTCCGCAGTTCGTACTGGGGACATCCGGCCTACAAGCTGCCTGCCGAAGCCACCCTGCTTCTGGCCGCGCATTACCTCGAGGCGCTGAACTTCCAGAAGGAGATCGTGAAGATCCATACCGTTTTCGGCGGCAAGAACCCGCATCCCAACTGGATCGTCGGCGGCGTGCCCTGCCCGATCAACCTCAACGACAACGGCGCGGTCGGCGCAATTAACATGGCGCGTCTCAACCTGGTTTCATCGGTCATATCGAGGGCAAGGGAATTCGTCTACAAAGTCTATATTCCCGACCTGAAGCTGGCCGCCACATTCTACCGCGACTGGCTCGATGGCGGCGGTATCGCCGGAAAGAACCTTCTCTCTTACGGAGGCGTACCGGTTCACGCCAACGACTGGTCGGCAAAAAATCTTCTTTTCCCGCAAGGCGCGATCGTGGATGGCAAGCTTACCGAAGTTCTGCCGGTCGATCTTGAGGATCCTTCGCAGATCGAGGAATTCGTCGATCATTCGTGGTATGCCTATCCTGCGGGGAAAGCGGGCTACCATCCCTATGACGGTTATACCGAGTCCCGCATCGAAGTCGGCCCCCGCACCAAGGGCAGTCTTACCGATGTGAAGGAATATGATGAGGGAGGAAAATATTCCTTCGTCAAGGCTCCGCGGTGGAGAGGGCGGGCCATGGAAGTCGGGCCGCTCGCACGCTATGTGATCGGCTATGTCCAGGGCAATCCGGAATTCAAGGAGCCGGTCGACAAGCTGCTCCGGGATCTGGACGCCCCGGTCACGGCCCTGTTCTCCACGCTCGGGCGCACGGCGGCCAGAGGTCTTGAAACGGCATGGGCGGTGGACAAGCTTCAGTTTTTCTACGACCGCCTGATCGCCAATCTGCGCGCCGGCGACTCTTCGACAGCAAATCCGCAGGCGATGGAGCCGGCCACCTGGCCGAAGGAAGGCCGGGGAGTGGGCTTTATGGAAGCTCCCAGAGGCGCTCTGGCGCATTACGTGAAGATCGAGAACGGCAAGATCACCCATTATCAGTGCGTGGTACCAAGCACATGGAACGCCTCGCCAAGAGACGGCAAGGGCCAGATCGGCGCTTACGAGGCCTCGCTTACCGGAATGAAGCTTCAGGATCCGAAGCGGCCGCTGGAGGCACTGCGGACGATTCACAGTTTCGATCCCTGTCTTGCCTGCGCCACGCACGTCTTTTCGCCGCAGGGGGATTTGCTTGCCAGCATCGAGGACAAGGGGCCGGGGTTATAGATGAAACGGATTCTTCTTCTGGGAGTCGGCAATACGCTTATGGGGGATGACGGCATCGGCCCCGCGGCTGTCGCCATGTTGGAAGAAGAATGGATTTTTCCCGAGAACGTCACCCTGGTGGACGGCGGCACCAAGGGAGCCTATCTGCTGCCGTTGGTGATGGATTGCACGCATCTGCTGATCATTGATGCTGTCGACATGAAAGCCGCTCCGGGAACCTTTTACGATCTGGAGGGGGAAAGGCTGGATACGGTCTGGAGAGGCTCCGGTTCCGGGGTTCATGACGCCTCGGTTCCGGAACTGATCGCGTGCTGCAAGATACTGGACAGCGCTCCGCAAAAAATCAGGTTAATCGGCGCGCAGCCCGAAAGCCTTGAAATGAACCCCGTTACCTTAAGCGAGCCGGTGGCAAAGGCGTTGCCGGAAATTTGCGATTCCGCCATCCAGATCCTGCGGGAATGGAGGGTTGCTCCCTTGCGCAGGGAATCAGGGGATAGCGGATTTTCAAGAAGTCTCGCGGTTCCCCGTCTGAAAGGGAGGGCGGCATGACAGTCCCCGCCCACCATAACATACCTGCAGGCCGCCACTGGGCCGACTGGAGAAGCGCAGGCCGGGGCGGCGATGCCGACAAGATCGCCATGAGTTCCGAAGTCCGGGAGTTTTTGCGAGGGGCGGGCGCTGCCGCCGCCGGGTTTACCGAAGGCACCGCGCCTTTATCCTTTCCGGCGGAAGGCTTGAGCGAAGCAGACCGGCAGGCCATGGCAGAATATCTTGGCCAGGGCGAATGCAGTGTCACCCTTGCGGGTTTGCCTTCAATCGCCATACGGGAAACGCTTTTTACCGGAATTTGGCTGGTTCGCGGCGAGAGAGGCAGTATGACGATAGATATCGGCCCGCTGCCGTCCTGCGTGTACGGATTCCTGCAAAAATTTAAAAGCGGCGCTGCCCGCGTTCCCGCGATGCCGGACGCATCCGCAATAGATTCAATGGCAGCCGCAACTATAAACGAGATAATAACCGCCCTTGAAGCATTTTACGAAAAGGGGCAGGAGCAGGATATCAGCTTTTCGCATATCCCCTACCCGCAGCAGGCGCAAAAGGAAATAACGGACTGGCTTGGCAATGGCGGGATAACTTTTGAAACAACCGGCACTTTTTCCTGCGCCATCTTGCCCGGCAGATATTATCCCGCCTGGTATTACCGGTTTTATGACAGAAAAGGCAGCATCAGAAATGCGGGTATCGAGATCGCCGCCCTGCCTGAAGTAATTGTCGCTCCTGCCGAGGATATTGTTGAATCGGGAAGGCGCATTCTCTCATCTCTTGATGACCCCGGAGGGAACCCGTAATGGAATCATCCAGCATAACCAGCACCGGACAATTCGATGCCCGTCAGTCATGGCATGAATATGTCAATCCAGACCTGAATGCTTTTGGCAGGGTCTTCGCCTACATGCGCTGGTATATCGATAACGCCCGCATCAGCATCGTAGGCCGTCTGGTGACGCTGATGCTGTTGCTCATTCTTGGCGTCACCTTGTACAGCAGTATGACCGGCGTCTCTCACTTGCGCGAGGTCAGGGAATTCTGGAACCATTTCGATGTCGGCACCAACTCGATTTACGATCTTGGCAGAAAGCTGGAAAGCGGGATGGGAAGCGGCAGTCTTTACATGGAAGTGGCGCGACTGATCGCAAACCCCTCCCAGGAAAGAATTGGCGAAGTGAAAAAACGGGTAGCTGAAACCAGAAAGATAGTGACAGCCATTCTTGAAGCAGATCCTCCGCAGGAGCGTGAGGCAGCTTTGCTCAGTATCAGGAAAAAACTCGATCGGATCGAGGGGGCTCTCCCGGCAAGTCCCGACAGAGAGAAATTGCTGGCCCTGCAGCAGCTGGTATTCAGCGAGAGCGAAGAAACCGGAGGATATATCCGGACAATTACCGGTGGTCTTAGCAATGATCTGGCAGAAGGCGGGAGGAAAGTCGGGAACACCCTCGATGAAATGGCCGGAAGCATCCTTACCGAAATAATGATCAACGGTTTCCTGCTGGTGCTGCTGGCGGTGTTCTTCTTCTGGTTTTCGGGCTCCCGCCTTTCCAGACCCCTTAACGATCTGCGCGGCACCATGCAGGCGCTGGCAAGAGGAGAAAAGAGAATAGATATCCCCTATATGCAAAAAGCCGACGAGATAGGAGAGATGTCCAGAACTGTTGCCGTGTTTAAGGAAAACGCGCTTGAACTCGACCGGATGATGGACGAGCAAAAAGACAAGGCGGAAACCGAAAGGCAACGCAGCGGCAAGATAATGTCCCTGACCGACGCTTTTGAAGGTGATATCGACGGGGTTGTCAGATCAGTCGCCGGAGCGGCACAAACGCTGGCCGCACTTTCGGAAGAACTTTTGCAACATGTCAGCGAACAGGAACGCGATACCGAATCGGCTGCAGAAGCCGCTTCGGGATCGGTTGAGAAGGCGGCTATGGTTTCGGCGGCCGCGTCCCAGCTAAGCAGCTCCATCAACGAAATCGCCATGCGCATCGGGGATTCGATGCAGGTTGCCGGCGAGGCCGTTAAAGAGGCGCAGGTTGCCAGGAAGGTTATGGAAGAGCTTTCCAGCGCCTCAGGCCGCATCGAGCAGGTAACCGGCCTTATCAACGAAATCGCCGAAAGAATCAACCTGCTGGCGCTTAATGCCACGATCGAGGCGCAGCGCGCAGGAGAAGCAGGACGCGGATTCGCCGTGGTCGCGGGTGAAGTCAAAAATCTTTCACTTCAGACCGCCGAGGCCACGAGCGAGGTTTCCGAACAGGTGGAGACCATCAAGAAAATCAGCCATAATGCTGGTTCTTCCATTTCACGCGTCGGCGAGGTAATCGAGAAAATCAATCTGTACAGCACTGAAATTTCTTCTGCGATTACCGAGCAGCAAAGCTCCACCGAGGAAATCAGCAGAAGCATTGAGCTTCTGGCCAGAGAAGCCGATCTTGTCAAGGGCGTGATCGTCAAAGTCGTCGATACCGGCAAGAAGACCGCGCAGGCGTCAAGCAAGCTTCAGGACGCCTCGCAAACGCTCAGCGGCAATTCCGGCGACCTTTCCGAGCAGGTCGCGCAATTCCTTAAGAACATCCGGCAAGAGTAGGGCGATTATGTGCATGGCGGTTCCCATGAAGATCGTCGAGTTGCAAGGGCTGGAGGCGAAATGCGAGGCGCGCGGAGCAACACGCATCGTCAATATCGCATTACTGAGAGACGAAGTCCTTAAGCCCGGCGACTATGTAATGGTTCATGCGAACTGCGCCGCCGCCAGGGTAGGCGAAGAGGATGCAAGGATGATCTGGGAAGTGATCGACGAGGCTTTGGCGCAAGAAGACGCTGTACTGGCGCGCCGTCATGCATGAAATGTCGATTTGTCTTTCCCTGCTGAAGCAGGTGGCGGAGATAGCCGCTTCGCACGGTTCGGAGCAGGTGGAAAAGATAGTGGTTGCGGTCGGGCCGCTAAGCGGAGTGGAAGCAAGCCAGTTGGAGAGGGCTTTTACGATCGCCCGCGCCGGAACGGTGGCGGCGGAGGCGCAACTAGTTACCGAGCCCGGGGAACTGCGCATCGAATGCCTGGAATGCGGCCATCAGAGTTTGCCGGAAATCAACCGGTTGGTCTGCTCGAATTGTCAGAGCTGGAAAACAAGAATCCTTTCAGGGTATGATCTGATACTGAAAAGCGTCGAGCTTCTGTCTTCAGGAAGTGGAACTGTTTAAACAATTTCCAAGGCAACGGGGAATGTCATGACCGGGAAAGTCTTCGTTCTCCAGCATCCGCTGGCGGGAACATTCCTAAAAATATTAAGGGACAAGGGCACCCGTCCGGAGATATTCCGTCGGCAGATCTCCCGGCTTGGCAATATGCTGGCTCTTGAGGCCACGCGATCTTTGAAGACACGAGAGGAAAAATGCCAGACGCCCATTTGCGAGGCGGCGGAAAAGGTTATCTATGAGCGGATCGCCCTGGTGCCTATACTGCGGGCCGGGATCGGTCTCGTTGACCCTTTCCTGGATTTCCTGCCAGAGGCCGAGGTTCTTTTCCTTGGCATGTATCGCTGCAAGGATACGCACAAGCCGGTCTCGTATTATAACAAGCTGCCTGCCGAAAATCCCGTCGACGTCGCTTTCGTGATCGATCCGATGCTTGCGACCGGAGGTTCGGCGATTGCCACTATCGAGGCATTGAGGAACTGGGGCGTGACGGTTATAAAACTGGCCGCAATCATAGGGGCTCCCGAAGGGGTGAGGGCGATCCACGGCAAATTCCCTGAAGTGGATATTCATCTCGCTGCCCTTGACGAAAAGCTCAACGATCACGCCTATATCGTTCCCGGCCTCGGCGACGCCGGCGACCGGATTTTCAATACGTGAAGCCCTGAGGCGAAGCGACATAAGCGGTAGAACTAGCGTCCCTCGACTTTCAGAAAAGAAGTAGTTTTCTTAATTGTTCTTAGTATAACAAAGATGACGGCTGCAAGCATAAATCCTGCAATCCAGGGCCAGTCCTCTCGAGCCCACTGAACAACCTGCTCCCCTTCAAAAACAACATCAACTAGAAATTCCGTAATAAAAAAAGCGGTGGCGACAGCCATAATGCCGTTATACTCCCTTTTTAAGACCGTCTTGATGCAGAAAGGCAGCTCAGGCTGGCGCCATAGTCCGAGGCGAGGAATAAAGACGGGAGTCTCTGAGGCCCAATCGCTATACACGGCTCCAAATTTTTCTGTAAGAAATTTCTCTTCGGCTGCAATAATCCGCTCGATGTAAAGCCAGTAAGCAAGGCATCCAATAAGGACGAACCACCATACCTTCAAGGAAACCAGCAGGCCAAGAATAGTAAAAAAATTTCCAAGATATAAAGGATTTCTTACTATTGAATACATGCCATCAGTATTAAGAATATCGGCTCTTTGTACTTTAGTGTTTCTTCCGGAGGTTCTGCCCGGAACAAAACCTACTGTAATCCATCGTATCGCCAGACCGGAAATGGCGATGGCAAGCCCGATTACCACCCAGCATTCTTCAGCTAAATCGCCATACTTATTTTCGAACATAGCGCTATCAGCAAAAGCCATGGCGCCCGGAAACAGCAGTAGCAATGGAATAAAACTTCGCCAGCGGAATAAAAAATTGCCTTGCTTTGCAAGAACATCGTTTAGAATCATTTAGGGCCTCAAATACCAATTCGGATTACGACTAGCCTGGGCAGACTACATTAATTTAATTTAAATATAACAGTTTATTATTGACTGTAAAGCTTGCGGCGCGAAGAGGCTTTGCGAAAGCATCGGGGAAGGCGGTAAAAAGGCCGCCAAAGCGGCGGCCTTTTCGTTTTTATTGAAATTGTCGCACAGTAACCAGTTGCGGACTTATCCGCTGGATAGAGAGAGGCTTTTTTCTCTAGTTATTTCTCCAAGCAAATAAGCTCCGTAAGGATCAGAAACAGACGGCAAGTACGGAGCTTCTTTGTGGAAGAAAGTACCGTCATCCCGCTGTATGACTATGTCGCCGAGATGAGCGTCAGGTTTACCCTCCTGGCTTATCACTACTTCTTTCCACAATCACTCAGCACCATATCGCCTCTTACTTCAAAATTTTGCTGACCACGCCGGCGCCCACTGTCCGGCCGCCTTCGCGGATAGCGAAGCGCAGGCCTTCGTCCATGGCGATCGGGTTGATCAGCT
>CAZBGS010000008.1:0-104200 GCA_964491785.1 uncultured Pseudobdellovibrionaceae bacterium
CGCGGCGACTTGCAAGGCTTTGTTATCATGCATAGAGTTTTGAGTCAGACTCTAAGCGAACACGAATACGTGTTCGATCTGGTAAGGGGAAAGCCAACGAAAGAAGAATTCATCCATCAGACTTTGGTCAACCCGCAGTTCTTCAATCTTGCCGGAGGCGGGCCAAGACTTACCGACAGTCAGGGCAATCCCTGGAGCGCGAACTATGTCAACGCCAACGCCGATCTCACCGTCGACCTGCGCTCTGACATCGCCGCCGAATCCCGCGCCAAAATCGTCTATGAATATCTTTTGCAGTTCACTGACGATCCGGGCGTCAGGGAAACGCTGAAATTTTTGATGACCCGGGAAGTCGCTCATCTTCAGATGTTCGCTGCCGCGCTGGATTCGATCCAGCCCAATTTCCCTCCGGGAGTAATGCAGGGAGATCCGCGCTATACCCATAAATATTTCAATATGTCCGACGGCGCCAACGCCCGCGGAGACTGGAACCAGGGACAGGGCCCATGGGGCGATGGCGAAAGCTGGAATTATATAGAGAACCCGATCAGCCACGTCAGAGAAACCGCAGGTGAAACCACAGAAGACACGAGCGGAAGCTCGCTGGATATGGAGGAAGCCGAAAGAAAAACCAGAGACCTTAGCAGGCAGCGCAGCGAAGAGATCAGATCTTCCATCCCCAGGACTGGCGGAAACCAGTGGTCGGAATACCCGCAGACCTCGCTGCACTCGCCGGAGAACCCCGGCAGACAATAGAGCGAGGCCACGTCAGCGGTTTTATCAGGCGGCTTTAGGCTTTTTATAAAAGCGTTTTTTGCCGTTTTTAAATGGCCTTTTGCCTTTGCCTGCCGGCGGGCATGGTTTGGCGCCGCGAGGTTTGCTGCTGTCCGGATTTATAAGCTGCTCGATTGCATGCCACTTGCGGCCGTCCTGGGGTGAAACGAGGCAAAGGGCTGATCCTTCTGCTCCGGCCCTTGCGGTTCGGCCGATACGGTGAATGTAATCTTCCGGAACCTGCGGCAGGTCGAAATTGATTACATGCTCGATATGCGGAATATCCAGTCCGCGCGAGGCGACATCGGTGGCGACGAGAATGCGGTACTTCTGGCCGCGGAATTCGCGGATTACACGCTCTCTGCGGCTCTGCTTGAGATCTCCGTGAATGGCTTCCGCCTTGAAGTCTTCGCGGTTGAGCCTTTTGGCGAGACGCTCGGTGCCGAATTTGGTTTTGACAAAAATTATGACCGAGCCGCTGCGCGCGTCCAGTTCGCGTACAAGCTCGTCATATTTTCCGGCCTCGTCGACGCGGATGACATCCTGCCTTATTTTGGCGGCCGGAGTAACCGTCGAACCGATGGCGACTCTTTCCGGATTGTTCAGATATTGCTCGGCAAGTTTGGTTATGTTCTTCGGCAAGGTGGCCGAGAACATAAGGGTTTGCCTCTTTTCCGGAAGGAATTTCAGGATCCTGTCCAGTTGAATCGAAAAGCCCATATCCAGCATCCGGTCGGTTTCGTCCAGCACCAGAAAACTGGTTTTATTCAGCATGAGCGTCCCCCGTTCGAGGTGGTCGTTGATCCTGCCCGGCGTGCCTACTATCAGGCGGGGCTGCGCCTTGATCTGGGCATATTGCTTGCCCATCGGCTCGCCGCCGATGATGAATGCGGTTCTGATCTGGCTTTTGGGGCCAAGCAGCTGATGCATGACCTCCATTATCTGCTTGCCAAGTTCGCGGGTGGGCGCCAGCACAAGCGCGGTTCCCCTCGGATCGTTCATCAGCTTCTCGACAAGCGGGATCGCAAAGGCCGCCGTCTTGCCGGTTCCTGTCTGCGCCGATCCCAGAATGTCCCTGCCTGCGAGGGCAAGCGGTATGGTTCTGGCCTGAATCGGGGTGGGCTGCTGATACTTCATCTTCACAAGCGAAGCCATCAGGGCCGGGTTAAGGCCGAAGCCTTCAAAATTATCCATTATATTTCTTTCAGTTATCTGCGTGACGACCGGAACCATCCAGCCCGTCTGACTGGATGGTTCCCGATCATTATGTACTTTTGTCGATAAGTTCGCGGCCTTAGGCGGCTTCTTTCAGGTTAGCTGCGCTTTCCTTGTTCTTCTTGGGATCGCGCTGAATTTCGAAGCTTATTCTCTGGCCTTCGCGCAGGGTGCGCATGCCGGCTTTCTCAACGGCGCTGATATGGACGAATACGTCGCTGCCGCCATTGTCAGGCTGGATGAAGCCAAAACCTTTCTGATCGTTGAACCACTTTACGGTACCGGTTTTCTGATTGCTGCTTTGCATGGTTTATTCCTTTCACTGCAAAAGTTGTAAGCTGGCCGCGCCAGTGCGGCTTGAGCTTTGATGTCGGATTATTGAGAGACTGTTAGAAACTGAACTTTTCAGGAAAAGAAAATATAAAACTTTCATGCTTGTCCGCGTCACCGCGAAAGAACCTGCCAAAAGCTCTGTTTTAAAGAGCGTCAAGTCAAACGACGGGGCATAAATGACAGCATTTGCCTTCAAGGTCAATATATTTTTTATGAATAACCGCTGATGCTTGAGTAAATACAGTATAAACAGCTTTTCATTTCGCTTGACAACAGCCTCTGCCTGGACGAATACAGGCGAGAACAATCACACCTCAAGTGAAAGTCCGGACGATGATCAGAACCTACAAGAAGAACGGTAAGAGGCTCGTCGCAGAAACTTTTGATAGCGGCATGGATATTCGTGAAATCCTCTGGTTCGACCTCCTTAATCCCGATGAAACCGAAAAAAGAGCCGTTGAAAGAATTCTTGATATCGAGGCTCCGACTCCGGAAGAAATGCAGGAGATTGAAATTTCCAGCCGTCTTTATACCGAAAAAGATGCTCTGCATATCACCGTAACTCTGGTCACCAACGCGGAAAACGGCACCCCGGAAGCGAGCGCGGTAACCTTTATTCTCAAGGACAAAGCCCTTGTAACCCTGCGTTATTCAGAGCCAAGGGCATTTGCGATTTACCTCAATCGCGCCTCTCGCGGCTCGACCGACAAATTCGATGACGGTTACCATGTATTCCTCGGATTGATGGAAGCGATCATCGATCGTCTTTCCGACAATCTCGAAATGGTCGGCTGGGAGCTTGACGATACCTCCCGGGCCGTCTTTCAGAACACCGGCAAGAACAATTCGCATGACCTTCAGGAGACGATCAAGAAGATCGGCCGCATGGGCGACCTGAACGGCAAGATAAGGGAAAGCCTGCTGGGTCTCTCCCGTGTGTTCAGCTATCTTTCCCTCTCGCGCGGCGACGGTCGTAAATACAAGGAACTGGTGGACACATTCGCCAAGGATATCAGCTCCTTAACCGACCACGCAGGCTATATCAATAACAAGGTCAATCTGCTGCTCGATGCCACGCTGGGCCTGATCAATATCGAACAGAACGCTATAATCAAAATTTTCTCGGTAGCCGCCGTCGTCTTCCTACCCCCAACCCTGATCGCCAGCAACTACGGCATGAATTTCAGACACATGCCCGAGCTGGACTGGCTTTTCGGATATCCTTTCGCCCTCGTCCTTATGTTGATCTCTGCGATTCTCCCGTTCCTTTATTTCAAGAAAAAGAAGTGGTTGTAGCCGTGTCTTTTTGACATGAAAGCGCATGATTGCGTTGAAAGTGCCACAATAAAAAGCTTTCCAAGCTTAAGAAAAATTGTGTGGCGTGCTGTCCGGTATAATCTTACCCATGTGCCCGGAATGGCCCCTGCGAAGGCTGGCTGGGGCGCCAGGATTCGAACCTGGGAATGGCGGTACCAAAAACCGCTGCCTTACCGCTTGGCTACGCCCCAATAAATCTGTAGCGCCGGAACGCTATAGCGCGAAAACTTACATAAGTTTGCGGGTGAAAGCAATCAACTTTTATTCTTTTATCCAAACCAGTAACCTCAGCTGCAAAGCCATTAAATGGCAGCGCGCAATTAACCATAATTAAACATGTTTCCGTTTATTATATGTTGGAAGCCAGAAGGTTTATTCAGAGCAAATTACTGATACCGTTATATAATTCTGCAGTAATTTGTAATTGGGTACAATTCAGGAATAAAATTGGGTACGTGATAAGAGGATATGTAAAGAGGAAAGCCTCTTGGGAGTGTGAAAAATGGCTGAAGAAGACGTAAGGCCAACAGAAGAAACGGCGGAAAAGTCGTTATCGGACAAGGTCGCTGGCGGGCTGTCCACTGTGTACAATGGAGCCACCCATGCCGCAACTACTGGCGCTAAGGTCGTTAAAGGAGTTGGCGTTGGAACCTACCATCTCGCAACCGAGCCGGTTAAAACCGGGCATGAGTTCGGGCTTGACGCCGGAAACGCCATGGAAAACACCCCAATAGGCAAAGCCTTGCGCTCGGGGCCGGGCGGACTGGTCACAAGCATAATCACCAATCCCTGGGTTCAGACGGGCATAACCATTTTCGCGGCCATAAAAGGCCTTACCTCTCTTGCCAACGGCTCCTGGTTGCCAGGTGCTACTCTTTTGGGGGTGGCGTATCTGGCAGGTACCGGAGGAATGGAAAAATTCTTCAACGGCCTTATGAGAGGCGCGGAACTTGGTCATCAGGGCTCAGGCAAGGTTGCGAATTTCACTGCTGCCGATCATGTTAACCATGAAGGCGCGGCCTATGACAACAGCGACAGGAAGTTCAGCCTGACAACTCCCGCACTGGCCACCCCGTCACCATAAGGGTTTGATGGCAGTCAGATAAAAAATGTTATATGCTGGTATTACAACTGGCATATAACTGCTTTAGACTTTATTCATGAACTCCGGGCAAGAGCAAAATTCAAAGGAAACCAGAAACAGGCTCAGCCTGCTGTCCGGATGGATGAGCAGGGTAAAGGATCCATATCTTTTCAGGCCTGACGACCTTGATATTTATACCAACCGGGTCACGGGCGAGGCCTGGATTTTCCACGCGCCGCCCATTTCAATTGAAATCAGCGAAGTCGAATACCACCATAAAACCAAACGCATGGTTTTCGTCAGCAAGGAAGGCAAGCGTTACGATCTCGGCGTCAAGATCCAGCCGCTTATCAGAGCCACGATTGAAAAAATAAGCAGCATTGTCGTCACCCAGGTGACCGACGGAATGCCTGTAAGCTGGTTCTCCTGTCCGGTAAAACACATTTCTGCTGGAAAAGATCAGGCTGATTAAGCGCCTGTTTTTACACCAAAAAGTCTTACAAATTTGCGTAATGTTCGCTTGCGGGCTATACTTCAGTTAATAAAAAGCTGACGTTTTAACGCCGTTTTAAGTATAGTTGGATAAGAATAGGCGTGAACGTTCAGGACAAGGAAATGAGTTTTCGGACTGCAGGTAGTGACGATGGCTTCAAGGCCGCAACTTCTGAAGTTTTTAGTGAGGTCGGCGATCCTTCTTTCAAGATTGACATCGTCGTCAACGAAGGCGCCAAGGTTGCGGTGTTCCACAACAAACCATTCAGGAAGGATTTATCCTGGCTGGAATTTGATCTGGATGAGAGCCGCCTGGAGTTTGTGATGGAAGACGGCGACCTGAGGAATTTCGGGACACCTATTCCAAAACACTTTGCGAAGGAGATGCAGAACGCGCACCAGGTTTTAATGGTGCTTATGGATGAAGATGCAGGCGAGCCGGTGGCAGGCGGCTATTTTCCCCTGATCATCCATAGAAAATGAGGGTTTTAAAGTAAGGTAGTAAGAGGAGTAAAAAAATGGGAATGGCAGGTTACACAATGGGCCCGGAAGCGATAGCGCAAGAGCTGAGCGGATTTGATCTTGGCCTTGATAAAACCTTTTCATTGCAGGGGCCGGCAACCGGAATGAACCTGATTTCGGCTCCACAGCCTTCATTGAAAGGCCCGGAACTGCTTTAACCGACAACGGTTTCCGCTAATACGACAAAACGGATTTTCAAAAGTCCCGCTGCATTGTCTGCTTGCGGGACTTTTCTTTTTTCCCGACACCGCGACCGGACGTCATCAGGGCCTTGTGCATGTGTATTCTAGGACGAATACGCGCAGGGCGCTTGAAAGATTGCCTTTGCGCTGTGCGTCTATTTCCGCGATCAGGGAGTTCAGTGAAACGCCCTTTTTTGCGGCAATTTCCTTGAGAGCGTCCCAGAACTCGTCCTCCAGCGTAATGCTGGTATCGTGGCCGGAAATTTTTATCGAATGTTTTTTCATCCAGGGGCGTTATTGCTTCGGCTTTACCATTTCATGCGGTTTAACCCACTGGTCGAATTGTTCCGGCGTCAGCAGGCCCAGGGCAATGGCCGCCTCTTTAAGCGTAGAGCCTTCCTCATAGGCTTTTTTGGCGATTCCGGCGGCGGCATCGTAGCCGATATGCGGATTCAGCGCCGTCACCAGCATCAGGCTTTCGTGAAGCAGTTTGTCAATACGCCCCCGGTCGGCGGCGATGCCGGAGACGCAGCGCTGGTTGAAGCTTGCCGCAGCATCGGTGAGAAGGCGGATGGATTGCAGAACGTTGTAGATGATTACCGGCTTGTAGACGTTGAGTTCGAAATGGCCCTGGGAGCCTGCGAGCGTCACGGTTACGTGATTGCCCATGACTTGCGCGCAGACCATCGTCAAAGCCTCGCACTGCGTCGGGTTGACCTTTCCCGGCATGATCGAGGAACCGGGTTCGTTGGCGGGCAGAACGATTTCGCCGATGCCGCAGCGAGGGCCGGAGGCCAGCAGCCTTATATCATTGGCGATTTTCATCAGCGAGACGGCAAGAACGTTGAGCGCCCCGGAAAGCTCCACCATCGCGTCGTGGGCGGCAAGGGCCTCGAACTTGTTGGGGGCGCTGAGAAAGGGAAGTCCGGTCAGATCGGCAACGATATCGGCGAATTTATCGGCGAAGCCTTCGGCGGCGTTAAGCCCTGTGCCAACCGCCGTTCCGCCCTGCGCAAGCATGCAAAGCCGGGGGAGGCAGTTTTTGAGGCGGTCGATGCCGAATGAGACCTGTGCCGCGTAACCGGAAAACTCCTGCCCCAGCGTCAGAGGGGTGGCGTCCTGCAAATGGGTGCGGCCGATCTTGACGATAGCGGCGAATTCCCCGGCCTTGTCTGCAAGCGACTTGTAAAGCTGTTCCAGCGCGGGAATCAGTTCGTGATGGACTTCCAGAGTGGCGGCGATGTGCATGGCGGCCGGGAAGGAATCGTTCGAGGACTGGCCCATATTGACATGGTCGTTGGGATGAACCGGCGATTTGCCGCCCCGGCTCCCGGTGAGGATCTCGTTGGCGCGGGAAGCGATAACCTCGTTGAGGTTCATGTTGGTCTGGGTGCCGGAGCCGGTCTGCCAGACGGCGAGAGGGAATTCATCATCATGAAGGCCGTCGAGAATTTCCTCGGCGGCGTGCTCTATCGCCTTGCCGGGTTTCGGCTCCAGCAGGCCGAGCTGCATATTGGCGATGGCGGAGGCTTTTTTCTGGATCGCGAAGGCGCGGATCAGCGGCAGGGGCATTTTCTCCGTGCCGATAGGGAAATTCTGCAGGGAGCGCTGGGTCTGGGCCCCCCAGTGCCGCTCCGCCGGGACTTCAATATTTCCAAGAGAGTCCGACTCGTTGCGCTTGTTCATGATGGACACGGTTTTTGTTGCGGATCAGGTAAAAACAGAACGCGCAGCCTATGGCTAGGCCCAGACACATCATCGCGTTATAATTGGCCATCGACAGTCCGAAAACAGGATCCGCCCAGGGAATAACGTCGCAGTAAACGACGGGCGCGGCCTCTATCCTTGCAAGGATTTCAGCGGTGCCTCCGGCAAGAGAAGGCGAGGAGCAGCCCTCGATGGAGCTAGTCCACCAGTGAAGCTCCACCCCGGTATGATAAAAAGCGATCAGGCTGTTGGCAAGAAAGGCCGCTCCGCTCAGGGCGATCAGAACGGCGGCTTTGCCCGGCTGCCGGAAAGAAAGCGCGAAGGCGATCGCTCCCAGGATAGCTGTGATAACGAAAGGCACGCGCTGATAGACGCAAAGAACGCAAGGCAACAGGCCGAACGCGTATTCAGCCGTCAGAGCCGCCGCCAGCGAAAACACCGAAACACCAAAAATCCCGGCGCTCACAAAGGCGGGCCGGGAAAGAAGGTCGGTTACCAGATTCCAGATTCTTTTCATGACAAATATTTTAATGGTTATATACGGCTTCTACAAGCCAAGCGTGGTGAAAAGAAGACGCATTCCCGTATGGCCAAGAATAACCAGCAACGAGACCCAGGCGGTGCCGATAAACGCCCCGGCAAGAACGGCAAGGCCGTCGCGCATCAGCAGTCCTATCGCCATCAGGGCAATACCCAGGCTCGGCACGGTATTGGTGAAAGGCAGGGGGACGCACACCGCAAGGGCCATTATCAGGCCGAGAAGCCCTATTATGTTGGAAGCCTTGCCCCGGGTGATGAAATCAAGGCGCGGGCCGATGAACCGCTCCATCTTCTCCAGCCAGGGACGGGCAGCATCGATGAAGCCTTCCAGTTTCTTGCGGGAAAGCTCCTGATTGCGGATCGATTTCGGCAGCCAGACGCTGTGCCTGCCCCATGCCTGCTGGGCGGTAAGGAGAAGCAGCGGCACGGCGATGACAACGTTAATTCCCAATCCCGGCAAAGGCAGCGCCGCCGGAAGGGCGAACAGAAAAAGGAAAAAGCCGAAGCCGCGCTCGTGAAAATCCTCGACCAGAGAGCCGAGGGAAATGTTTTCGCCCCTAAGGCCTCCTTTGATATCGTCCAATAACTGGGTAAGAGTTCTGCTTGTCATTCGTGAAAAACCGTATAAATGAGTTTGCTTGATTCTACTTCTTGTATAAGTATTATCACAAGACTGTTTATTACCACCGTGCCCCTGTGGCGGAATTGGCAGACGCGCCAGACTCAAAATCTGGTTCCCGTAAGGGAGTGCGAGTTCGACCCTCGCCGGGGGCACCATTTTAACCGTTAGTGGTTAATACTTCTTCGCAAACCGCCGATGACAGAACAAGTTTCAAAAAATCAGCAGAATGAGATCCGCAGCATCCTCGGCGGCTTCTGGTTTTTCCTTGTGATTACCCTGCTGGTGGCGCTGGCTTTTTCAAGCGGCTTTTCGGGGACGATGAAAGCAGTTCTTTTTTCGAAATTCGGTGTTTTCGAGAATCTTACACTGTTATTTTACATTATCCCTGTCTTTATCGCGGGCAGAAAGGCTTTCTCAAGATTAATGTCGGGGGCTTCAGACGGCTGGACGATGGTTGCCGCCGGAATTGCAGCCTTCTCATTCTTCATGCTTTGCGAAGAGAGTATTACCAATATTCTCGACTGGACTGCCCTGATCCTGTTTGGCGATGTGGCGGACGGGGCCCCGCTTACGGCAATCGGCTTTGTTGCCATGGCCCGGATGATCGTGATAACCATGGCATTCTACGGGTTATACTTTTTATGGACAGCGAGAAAGAGGGCGGGCGCCGCGGTTGATTTTCTGAAAAATAGCGTGTCTTTGCCGTTCTGGGTATTGTTTGCGGTTTTGATCACGATGCCGGCTACGATCGCGCTCGGAATGGCTCCTCAGATTTCAAGGCTGGGAGAATGGTTCGAAATGAACGCCGCCCTCGCCTGGCTGCTCGGCTGCCTGACTGTGACCGGCGGCAAGGCTTTTGAGAGCGGCGGCAAAGACAGATCAGGAACGGTTGCCGTTAATGAGGCCGCTTCGGGAAAGAATTTATCCATGGTTTTAAATTTTTTTAAGGAAGAATAAGCTTTTGCCGTCCTAAAGCTGGACGCAACGGCTTGTTTAAATGTAGTCTAAAAGCAGGCCATTTATTTTTACAGAGCTGCAAAATCATGAAATCAGGATTTTTTATAAGAACATGTCTTTCGGCAGCGGTGCTGTCGTTATTCCTCGGGTTGCCTGCCGTGGCTCAGGAGGTAAAAGCTCCTGAACTGCCTGCGCCCCTGCAGAATCTGGCCGCCGAAGGCGCGCAGATCCGCTATCTCGGACGGCAGCAGGGAATGGATGGATGGATAACCGTCAAGCGCGGTCAGGAGCAGTATTTTTATGTGACCCCGGACGGCAAGGCGATCGTCATGGGTCTTCTGTTCGACGACAAGGGCAAACTTGTCACGACCAGACAGGTTCAGACACTGCAGGGGGGAGACTCCCAGCTGCTCGACCAGCTTGCCTCGGACAAGCCAAGATCACGGGTTAGCGAGCCCGGAAAAGCCGAGAACAAGGAATTTCGCTCGCCTTCCGAAAAATTATTCGCCAGTGTGGAGCAGAGCAACTGGATAATGTTCGGGAATCAAAAAGCTCCGATTATCTATGTTTTCGCCGATCCCCAGTGCCCGCATTGCAAGGAGCTCATGAACGATCTGAAAAAAGCATATATTGACACCGGCAAGATTCAGGTTCGCCTGGTTCCCATCGGCTTCAACGACCAGACAGTAGCCCAATCGGCCTTTCTGCTGGCTGCACCGGATGCGGAAGAACGCTGGTTCCGCCACGCTTCAGGCGATGCGGCCGCTCTTCCCGCGAAGCAGGATATGAACACCCAGGCGGTTCAGATGAATCTGGCACTGCTGCAGGCGTGGAAATTCGACGTCACCCCGCTGACCTTCTACCGCAATTCCAAGGGAGAGATCAGGATCATGCGCGGGCGAGCCAACGATATCCATAGTCTTTACAAAGATCTGGCAGGATAATTTTCGCTAGCGGCAATAGAAAACTTTAATGATTTTAAGATCTTTGCTAAATATGATCTTATATAATGGCGAAAGATGATTTCGCCCATAGAAACGTGTAAGAAGACACCCGGTATTTCCAATGGATCAGCGTTCGGCCTTTCTGCTTCAAATAATTGAAAAACTCGGCTTGCCTCTTATGGCGGCCGTTGCGGATGTATCAGGGGCGTCGGGCAATGCCGATGCGAAGAAAGAGGCGGAAAGAGTTGCCGAACTGCTCGGACGCTGCGTGCAATCAAGCATCTCTCTTGCCACATTGCTCGACTTGCGCGATACCGATGGCAGCGCGGACTCCGTTCGCCTTGCGCTAGCTGCGCTTTCAAGCGAGCTTTTGGCTGCACAGTACCGTGTCAGTCGCAGGATGCCGGGCGAAAAGGATCTGGAGCGGCTTGGATCATCGTTGACAGCGGTTCTGGCGTTCGCCGAGAATTTTGCGCCTGTAGCCAAAAACACGGCGCGCCTGCGCGCTCTCGATATTGAAGAACTTGCCTTCGACGAATATCAGGTGAACGCGCTGTTTTTTTCCGCGCTTGCCCCGGCGATAGGGGCCATAGCAGCATACCCGTTCGGAAGGCCGGAAACCAAACTGGTGCAGGAAGTCGCCGGGAGGATTTCCACGCGCGTCAAGGATTTGCGCAAGAAGCTTTGCGGCGATACCTTACAGGAAGAAGAGTCACGGCAGATCGAACTTTCGCTTTTTAAAGCGTTAGTAGGCATCTATGCCGAATGTCATAAAGGCGAGACCAACCGGCTGCTGGCGATGAGCGAGAGCGATATGGCGCAGGCGATCAAAGAAGACGGTGGCGTTCTGTCCATGGAACCGGTATGGAAAGCTTTCGAAACCCGCGTGGCCATGCTGGAAGCCGTAAGCAACAACCTGTTGCCGGCGGGAGCGAGGGTTTCGGGCGGAGCCAAAGCTCCCACCATACCTTTAAGACAGCCTGCGGCTCAAAGCGCGCCTGTAACCCCTCCGGCCGGGCAATCAGGGCAGCAGCCCCCGGCAATTTTCAGGAAAAAACCCGCCGAAGCGGAAACTGTGGCAGTCATGCCTGCCCAGACTTCTGAAGCCTTGTCTCAGGAAGCACCTCAATCCTCCAGTCCCATGGCGTTTTTCAAGCCCGGGATCAAGAAGTCAGGCTCCGAGGAGGGAGAAGCTTAAGGTGATCGCAAGCAAAGTACTCGCCGCCTGCCTGATGCTAGCCGCTCAGACCTATTCCGTGCCGCCTGCGGTATTGCTCGGGATCTATCAGGTCGAAGGGGGCAAGGTCGGCCAGGAAGTCGGCCCGAACGAGAACGGCAGTTACGATCTCGGCCCGATGCAGATCAACACCATCTGGCTGCCTGAGCTGGCTCAGCGCTGGGGAGTGAGCGTGCATACGGCAAGGCGCTGGGTACGCGACGATCCGTGTACGAATGTCGGCGTGGCCGCATGGATACTGCGACGCCACATGAATGAAACCGGCAATCTGGCGCAGGCTATCTCGCATTACCACTCGCGCACGCCCCGCTACGGTTCCCAGTACAAAAAGAAAGTCATTCAGGCGATGCAGCAAAAGGGCCTGATCCGCGACAAGCGCTAGTATTTGCCCCTCACCCTCGCTCTCCCGGAGGGAAGGGGAGCGGCGAATTGACGTTTTCGCACTGTGTACTATTTCCTGAAACCCTTTATAACGGAATGATGAAAAAGATCGAGCACGTCTATTCCGGATATCTCGAACAGCAGGCCGGTTCCGGTCTGCTGCGGAGTCTGAATCATTTCCGCCGCATCGGCCCGCGCGAGATCGAGACCGGCGGGAAAAGGTATCTCAATTTCGCCGGCAACGATTATCTCGGCCTGAGCTTCCATCCGGCCGTGATCGCCCGCAGCCAGGAATGGGCCGGGCAATACGGTGCTGGGGCGGGAGCCTCGCGGCTTGTCACCGGCAATCTGGAAGCATACGCAAAGATCGAAAAGAGGATGGCGGCTTTCAAGGGCTTTGAGGAATGCCTGATATTCGCTTCCGGATTTCAGGCCAATGCCAGCGTGCTGCCTGCCCTGTTCGATAGCAGGGTTCTCGGCGCGGAGCCGATCGTTTTTTCCGACCGGCTGATACATGCAAGCATGCATCTGGGATGCGCGGCGGCGGGAGCGGCCCAGACACGCTTCAAGCATAACGACCTGCCGCATCTGGAAAGCCTGCTGCACAAGGCGTCGAACAGGGACGCGCCGAAATTCATCCTCACCGAAAGCGTCTTCAGCATGGATGGCGACCTCGCGCCGATCGGGGGGATGAGGGAGGCCGCCGACATGTACGGCGCGAGCCTGATAGCCGACGAGGCCCATGCCACAGGCATTCTAGGGCCCGGCGGAAAGGGTCTGGCGGAAAAAGCGGAGCTTGTGATCGGCACTTTCAGCAAGGCCATGGGCAGTTTCGGTGCCTATGTCGCCTGTTCGGCGGCGGTTAAGGAATATCTCGTCAACAAATGTTCCGGACTCATCTATGCTACCGCACTTCCCCCGGCGGTTCTCGGGGCGATAGACGCGGCGCTGGATCTGGTTCCGGGGATGGATGCGGAGCGTGCCCGTGTGGCCAGGCTTGCCTCGGAATTCCGCGACGAAATAAAAAGGCTCGGCTTCAGAACAGGTCTTTCCGCAAGCCAGATAACGCCCGTCATCGTAGGCGAAGCCGCCGAAGCGATGCGAATGAGCGAAGGGTTGCGGGACAGGGGTATCTGGGTCGGCGCCATAAGGCCGCCGACAGTGCCCGAGAATACGGCGCGGCTGCGGTTTTCCTTCACGGCCGCCCATGGCGAGGATGACCTCGACCGCCTGACAGAGGCATTGAAGATCCTGAAATAAAAGAGGTCTGATTGAAGAGGATCACATATATTCACGGCTGGGGCTTTGATCCGCGTGTCTGGGAAAGGCTGGCTTCCCTCCTGCCGGAATATGAGGCGGATTTTATCGATTTCGGCTACACCGGAAACGCCGGGAATATGGAAGCGCAGGAAAACCCGCTGGTGGTGGCGCATTCATTCGGGGTGCTTTGGGCGCTGGAAAATATCGCGGATATGAAGGCGCTCATTTCGATAAGCGGCTTCGACTGCTTTTACCGGCACGTGCCAGCGGGCGGGATCAGGGCCATGCAGCGCGGCCTTGGCAGGGATCCGGCGGCTCTGCTGACCGGGTTCCGGCAGGCATGCGGGGTATCCGGCTTCGACAGCACACAAAGGCTCGACGTGCGGAGGCTGGAAGAGGATTTGCGGATGCTTGGTGGAAGCGATGCTACGGAAAGATTGCGGGGGCTTGGCTGTCCCGTGCTGGCGCTGGCGGCAAGGGACGATGCTATCGTGCCCGCGGCGATGAGCGAGGCGATCTGGGCGGGACGCGGGCTGCGCTGGAGCGAGGACGGCGGGCACTGCCTGCAACATGCGAAACCCTCATGGTGCGCGTCTTTGATCGAAGAGTTTTTGAGATGATGTCACGCAAGCGGGAAATTGCCGAGTCCTTCGGCGACAGGGCCGGATATTACGAACAGAACGCCGGGATTCAGCTGAGCGTGGCGGAGCGCCTCGCCGGTTACCTGCCCGAAATTACCGCGCCGAGAGTACTCGAGATCGGGGCAGGCACCGGGTTTCTTAGCGGATTTCTGCTGAAAAAATATCCCGAAGGCCGGTTTACCATCAGCGATATTTCGGAGCGGATGCTTGCCGTCTGCCGCGGTAAATTCAAGGATCATGCGAACTGCTCGTTCGAATTGATGGACGGCGAATATCCGGCGGCATGCGGTTCGTTCGATCTCGTGGTTTCCAGCATGGCCCTTCAGTGGTTCGGGGATGCGGAAGCGGGGCTTGAACGGCAAAGGGCTTTGCTGTCGGAAGGCGGTCAGGTGTTCTACGCGATGCCGGGGCCGGAGAGCTTTCGGGAATGGCGGCAAGCCTCGGAAGCGGCGGGAGTGGATCCGGGCCTTCTGGACTGCCGCGCGCCTCCGGGGGTTTTCGCCGAAAGCATGGAGAGGGCGGATTACGCAGACGCCCTGAAATTTCTGCGATCGCTTTCGCAGATCGGGGCCGGAGTTCCGCGGGAAGGGTATGCGCCTTCGAATAATCTCGTGCGCGCATGCCGCCATTTCGATGCGCATTTTCAGGGAAAGATCACCTGGCATATCCTTTACGGGCGTCTCGATTCAAGCAGGTCGAGGCCTTCCCGAATTCCGGAATAGGCCCTGTCCAGTTCGCCTGCGGTTATGCAGTAGGGCGGCATCAGATAGACGGCGCCGTTCAGGGGACGGAGATTCAGCCCGTGGGAGATATACCATGAGCGCAGCCATTCCGCGGCCCCGGACTTGTAGCCGGTACCTTCCCCGGCGAGATTGAAGGCGCAGACGCCGCCCATCGCCCTTGGCATTGACACCAGCGGATGGCCTTCCAGCGTCTTCAGAAATTCCCGGTTTTTTTCCTCGATCCGCGCGACCTTTTGCAGGGTCTGCTCCCCGGCGAAAATTTTCAGCGACTCAAGCGCCACCGCACAGGCCAGCGGATTGGCGGTAAAGGAGTGGCCGTGCGCAAGCGATGAAGCGAAATTGCCGCCGAGAAAAGCCTCGAAAATCCGGTCGCGCACAACTGTCGCCGACATCGGCATGTAACCGGCGGTAAGGCCTTTGGAAAGGCAGATTATATCGGGAACGACATCCGCCTTCTCGCAGGCGAACATCGATCCGCTGCGGCCGAAACCGACCGCGACTTCGTCGAAAATCACCAGGACGCCAAATTCACGCGCGGCCTCCGCCACCCGCCCGACAAACTCCGGGCGGCAAAGCCTGATGCCGGACGCCCCCTGCATAAGGGGCTCGACGATCAGGGCGGCGGTGTCGCGGCCTCCCGCTTCAAGACTTGCGCGCAGGGCCGAAACAGCTTTGTCCTCCTTTTCGGCGACATCCCGGTCGCCTTCCCAGGTATGGGGGAATGGCAGAGTTTCGACCTGAAACAGCAGATCCTGATAGACCCTGAAAAAGCCGCTGCCCCTGCCGAGAGACATCGCGCCCACGGTATCCCCGTGATAGGCTCCCTCGAAGGCGAGAAAACGGGTGCGGCGGGGTTCGCCGAGGTTTTGCCAGTACTGGAAGGCCGCCTTGAGCGCGACCTCGACCGAAGTAGAGCCGTCGTCCGAATAGAAGACGCGGTTCAGATCTCCGGGCAGGATCGCGGCCAGAGCATGCGCAAGCTCTATCGCCGGAGGGTGGGTGAAGCCTGCGAACATCACGTGTTCCATTTTCGCCGCCTGCTCCGAGAGCGCGCGGTTGAGGCGGGGATGGGCGTGGCCGTGAACGCATGTCCACCATGAAGAAACGAGATCGAGAATCTCCCGGCCGTTTTCATCATAGAGACTGGCGTTTCTGGCGGCGGCGACGACCACAGGATCGGGTTCGGCACCGTGGATGGTGAACGGGTGCCAGATATGGCGTTTGTCTATTTCAAGCATGTCTGAGCCCTTACGGCGAGAAGGGATTCGCGATCCGTATTGCCGAGGAGGGGGATTTCGGCGATTACCGGAACCCGGCCATATTCCTCAAGCGCAGCGCGGTTATGCGGGGATTTCGGGCCGTTGATAATAATACCGGATACCGCGATACCCTTTGCCTCAAGCGCCCGAAGCGAAAGAAGCGTGTGATTGATGGTGCCGAGAGTGGAACGGCAGACAAGGATTACCGGCAGCTTGAGGGCGGCAATCAGGTCGGTCATGAATTCCTCCCGGTTCAGCGGCACCATCACCCCGCCCGCGCCCTCGACTATCAGGGGCTTTTCGCTTTGCGGCGGAACAATGCTGCTCAAACTGATTTCCACATTCTCGCGCCTTGCCGCCTCGTGGGGGGAGAGAGGCTCTTTCAGTTCGTAGATGGAAGGAAAAAAGCGATCATCGCCCAAAAGGGTGATCCGCTGCACCGTCTGTCTGTCGGAAATCCCGCTAGCAATACCGGTTTGCACCGGCTTCCAGTACGCGCCGCCGGTATGCAGCATAAGCCAGGCACTGGCAACCGTCTTGCCGACATCTGTATCCGTCCCGGTTACAAAAAAACCCTGCATTGATAGTAAATCTCATCTGCAATGTTAGTCATGCCCGCCTCGTGCGGGCATCCGGCGAAACAAGATGTGCGGCGAAGCCGCACTCACTACCGGATCCCTGCCGATGAGCACGCCTGACAGCGCGCCGCGGGGATGACGGGATACGGTTCAGCCTGATAGACCGATGCTCTGGGAACACATACCGCTCAAAGATAATGGTGGAGCTGATCGGGATCGAACCGACGACCTCTACAATGCCATTGTAGCGCTCTCCCAACTGAGCTACAGCCCCAAAATCAGAGTGAACTTAAGTAACCATCTGGCGAAAAAGATTTCAAGAGAAAACTAGCGGAAAGATTTGCTTTGTTCCGACGATTGTTTTTTCTCCTGCCATGATTCCATCTTTCTGTAGATGGTTGAAGCCGAGATTTCAAGCAGTCTTGCGGCCTTGCTGATGTTACCTTCACAGTATTCAATGGCTTGTTCTATTGTCTTTTTTTCTGCAAGCCAAAGCGGAATAACCGGTTTTTCCATTTCCTTGCTGCCCTTGTTATTAACACGCCGCTGGATTTGGCGAATAGCTTCAGGAAGCATTGAAGCTTCCAGCACCTCTCCGTTATGCCTTAACACGGTCTGGAGAATAACGCTTTGCAATTCCCGGATATTACCAGGCCACGGATAGCGCTTCAGAAGACTCTCGGCATCGGCTGAAAGAGAGTTAAAACCTTTGCCGACGGCTCTGGCATATTCACAAAGAAATGCATGGGAAAGATCAATTATATCATGGCCGCAATCCCTCAGGTTTGGCATCTGAAGACTAAGAACGTGCAGACGGTAAAAAAGTTCTTTCCTGAACCTTCCCGCCTGAAGCGCCTGGAGCGGATCATAACTGCACGAGCAGATATAACGGATATCATTGCGGGTATGGATAAGACTTAAAAGCTGCGACTGAGGGCGCGAAGGCAACTCCATAACCTCGTCCAGAAACAGGGTAAACGGCTCTTCTGGAATTTCGCTGAAGCTGTTCTTTTCGCTCTCGTCAAGTGCTCGGCAGCAAAGAGCGAGAAAGCGTCCATTGCCTTTACCACCATGCCTGTAGATAGCCTGTCCGCAAAGCTCCTTGCCTGTTCCGGTTTCACCGAGAATAAAAACAGGCTCACGCCGCGCTGCAATATACTCTATTTGCTGGTAGACAGATTGCATCGCCCGGGACGTTCCCATCAGGACTCCGAACCTTGCATCCTCCTCATCATATTCTCTTAACACCCTGTTCTTTGCTCCCATTGTTGAGGTTTAAAACAAGCCGTGTCCCACCTCAATCATCGGCTGCACAGTATTGCAGTATGGCCTTGCAGAATACAACCAAAATTATTTGACAAAAAATTAAAAACGGCCCGTATTGAACGGGCCGTTTTAACAAGATTCAGATATTTATTCTTATTCCCGTCCGCCCATAAAACGCAGAACATACTGGAATATTGCTATAAAGCTGATGTAGAGCGTCAAGGCCGAGGCCCAGGCCATGCGACTATTGGTCTCATCGCCTGCTGATGCGCGGTACATTTCCTTGGTAGCCTGAGTTTGCCATGCGGTGACGCCGGAGAAGGCGATAATTCCGATACCGGCGATCAAATCCATCAATCCTGCCGAACCGACAAACATGTTGATGATCGCAAGAATCAGTGCGCCCCATACGCCCATGACTGCAAAAGTGCCCAGGGCGTCGAGATTTTTCTTTGTGGTATAGCCGAAAATGCTCAGACCGGCGAACATGCCGGTGGCGACAAAAAAGGCTCTGGCTATGCTGGCTTCGGTGAAAGCCATGAAGATAACCGCAAAGCTGATCCCGTATAGAACCGAGATGGCAAAAAACGAAGCACGCAGCCTGTTCGATGACATGGTGGCCGGGTTAAAGCCGAACCACACAATCGCCAGAGGCGCGAACATCACCAGATAAGCCTGCGGGCCGCCAAGAAACAGTTGCAGCAGCGCAGGAGTATGGGCTACGAGATACGAAGTAAGCGCGGTAATCAGCACGCCGACAGACATGCGATTGTAAACACGCTGCATGTGAGAGCGCAAGCCGGCGTCAAAGGCGACGGCGCGGTCTGCGGTTTGTGTTCTCTGAAAACGATCAGGTGTCATCTTTCTCCCTCAAACGGTAAAGCATAAGCGGCAATAGTACCGCTTAAGTAATCTCCTATTATCCAGATATAATATAATAGGGCAAGTTACTATCTCAAGATTAACGATTTCGCCTGTCCCGCGACCATGGATTCGGCGCGGACGATCTGTTTCCGAAACGCTCCTCGCTGCCGGCCGGTGCCAAAGAGAGTTCGGGAACCGGCGTGCCGGTTAATTCGGACAAGGTTTTTATGCGGTCTTCTATCGGCGGATGGGTGGCGAACAGGCCGAGAAAAGGGCTGCTGTTATGGGTATACATCATGGCGATATCCTCGGTTGCTCCGGGGATGCGTTCATGTCTTGAGATCCTCATCAAAGCGCGCATCATCGCCTGAGGATTTTTGGTGAGTTCAACGGCTCCGGCATCGGCCATGTATTCGCGCCCTCTCGTCAGGGCAAAGCGGGTCAGAAGAGTTGCAATATAACCAATGGAAAGGATAGCCCCGACCGCCAGCATAATAAGAAGCATCGCCCCGGAATTACGGTTCTTGCTGCGGCCAAAGTAGAGATTATATCGGAGAGAACTCCAGACCATCTGGGCCAGGATTCCGATCATGCCGGTGAATATTATCGAGACGATGAGCAATCTGACATCGCGGTTGGCGATATGGGTAAGCTCATGCGCGAGCACGGCCTCGATCTCGTCCTTGCGCAGGCTGTTGAGCAGACCGCGGGTAATGGTAACGGTATAGCTGCGATCGTCGATGCCGCTTGCAAAAGCGTTCCTGGCATGGGTTTCGATGATTTCGAGGCGGGGCATGGGCATGCCCCTTGAAATACAGAGGTTTTCGAGAATGTTGTAAAGCTCCGGCTCTTCAGAGCGGGAGACCGGGCGGGAATGCGAAAGCCTGCGGATCATCGCTGTGTGTGAGAACCAGGCTATTACAAACCAGATCAGTACAATCGTAACTACCAGCGGCCAATATTCCAGCAGCAGAGAGTTGCCCATGGCTATCGCCGGCCTCAGTGCATCCTGCCCGTAACCCTGAAACTGCAAATACCCGAAGGCAAACGATATCGCCCATACTATCGCCAGTATCGCCAGAGGGTAGGCCGCAAGCAGCGCAATGGAGCGCAAATTGTTGTTCCATATGTGGGTGGACAATCCTGCCGCGGCCAGAGCCATTATTATGTTCCTCCGGTTTCAGGTGAATTTCACATCAGGCGCGGTTCTGATTTTTTCTTCCAGCTTTTCATCCAGCTCAAAGAACGGCTCCTCACGAAAGCCGAATCTGGCGGCAATAAGATTGGCCGGAAACTGTTGCAGAGCTGTATTGTATTCGGCAGTGGCATTGTTGAAGAAACGCCTTGCAGCAGCAATCTTGTTTTCCAGATCGGAAAGCTCGGCCATCAACTGGCGGAAATTCTGGTCGGCCTGAAGGGCAGGATAATTTTCTGCTACGGCAAGCAATCCCATCAGCGCGCCTCCGAGCAGGCTCTCGGCCTTAACTCTCTCTCCGCTTTGACCGTTTGAACCTGCCACTCTTGCCCTTGCCTGAGTTACATTTTCAAATACTTCTTTTTCGTGTTTGGCATAACCTTTAACCGATTCGACGAGTTGCGGAACCAGGTTGAATCTCTGCTTCAGCTGGACGTCGATATCAGAAAAGGCGTTGCCCCGTCTTTGCCGCAAAGCTACCAGGCGGTTGTAGATGATGACGGCTATGAACGCCAGAACAAGTATTATAGCCAGTAATACAATAACTATTTCCATTTGAAGGATCCTTTGTCGGCTGAACTTTTAACGCTTTTGCAAGTTTATCATCATGAAAATAGCAAGTCATAATGAAATAAGCATTTTTTATATCAAGGGAACAACCTGCCATTGAAACTGCATATGATCAAAGTCTATAGTAACAGTTTGCGGAATTATTCTGGATCAGGCAGGCTTGAATAAATGCAACCGGTAACCAGCAGCCACTTTGCCAGCGCGGCGTCTTCCGGAGAAGACTGGAGGGAAGCCGTTAAAGGTATCTTGCTCCAGTTGGACAAGATCGGCAAAAAGGAAATGGCGGAGTATACTATCGGTTTTTTGTACATTTCCGACCTGCTGCGCGATGATGCCAGAAGCATTCTAAGCTTGCTTCGTTCTGTGACCAAAGTCGATCACTGGGTCGGCAGCACAGGAATAGGCATTTGCGCCAGCGGAAGCGAATATCTGGACGAGCCTGCAATATCGGTAATGCTTGGAAAGATACCGAAGTCGCAGTTCAAGACATTCCACGAAAGCGCAGACGTTCATAGCAGCAGCGATCAGGGACTCGCCGAATGGCTGGAGAAAAACGAAGCCATGCTTACTCTGGTTCACGGGGACTATGATAAGGAGTTCGATCCCGGCGGATTGCTTGAGAGCCTTCAGCGCAAGACCAGTGGTTTTATACTGGGTGGCATCTCTTCATCGCGTGAAAAAACGTATCACATCTCGGAAGAAGTATTGCACGGGGGTTTTTCGGGCGTGACCTTCTCATCTGGAGTTCAGGTGGCAACATCGCTTACCCAGGGATGCTCGCCAATGGGGCCGGTGCATATAATCACCAGAACCGAGGGTTCCAACACGATCATCGAACTCGACAACCAGCGCGCCATCGAGGTCTTCATACACGACCTTAAAAACATGGCGGAAGAAAAGACCGGGCAGAATCCTGATAATATTATTATAAAGGCCGAGGCTCTTGAAGATCCCGACAAGGCCCCTGAGAATTACAGGCGCCTTTTTCAGGGGCAAGTACATGTGGCATTTCCTGTGACAGGGTCGGATCAGCGTGATTATATCGTCAGGAACATCGTTGCTGCCGATCCTCATTTCGGGCATCTTCGCGTCGCGCATGAGATATCTTCAGGCGACCGTATGCTTTTCGTCCATCGTGACAACGAAACAATCAGGGCCGATCTTTCCCGCACGCTCGTCGCTTTGAGAAAAAGGATTGTCGCCGAGCGAGGAAGTTTTTCTCCCAAGGGGGCAATTTTCATTTCATGTCTGGCCAGAGCCTATTCGGCGCTTGAGGAATCGGCGCTGGAAGAGATGAAATTAATAAAGGAAATTATAGGCGAAATCCCTCTGTCAGGCTTTTATGCAGGAGGGGAAATATCAAATAACCGGCTTTACAATTATACCGGCGTTCTGACGCTTTTCTTCTGAGCCTTAAGGCGAGGCGCTGCTGCACATTCATACAGGAACAATCCCGTTCAGGACAGGTTAGAGTGATTGAGAAGAAAGTTTTTTTGGGAACTATTAAGGAGGAATAACCGATGAAAGTGTTAAACGCTATAGCTTTGGCGCTTGTCGTAATCGGCGGCATTAACTGGGGTCTTGTCGGCCTGTTCAATTTTGATCTGGTTGAAGTGATTTTCGGCAGTATCAGTCAGGTTCTGGCGAATCTTGTTTACATTCTGGTGGGCATAGCCGCCCTTTACTGTATTTACCTTTTCAAGCCGGTTCTTACTCATCCGACCGGCTAAGATTGAACGGCCAGCAATATTGGTATTTTTCTTTCATGCTCCTTGCGATAATAATAATTACGATTATCCAGGGGGCTTTGATATGAGAGTTTTTCAAAAAGCGTTGCTGGCCGTTTTTTTGCTTTTCGGTTTCTCCGGGATTGCTTTTGCAGAGGAAGACCCCGGGGCAGCAAATCCGGCTTCAGTGATTTCAAATTTTCATTTCGTCAAGGATGGAGTTGCAGTATCTGCCAATCCAGGGTTTACCGGTCTTGAGACTCTGGCAGAAAAAGGGTTTCGGACAGTAATAGATTTACGCCGCGCCGGTGAAAATACAGAGCAAGAGGCAATGGCAGCAAGCACACTTGGAATGGCCTATCTAAACATACCGGTTAATGGTCAGGAGAAAATTCCCGAGATCCAGCTTGAAGCCTTTACGGAGGCGCTGGAAAATGCAGAAATCCCGATAGTTATCTTCTGCGCTTCAGGAAACAGGGCAGCCGCAATGTGGGCAGCCTACCGGCTCAGTCAGGGGGAGCCGTGGGAAACAGCCTTAAAAGAAGGTCTTGCGGCGGGTATGAATCCTGCGTGGGAAGAAAGACTGAGACCCTATTGCAAGTCATGTTAAAGCCTTCTGCGATTAGATTGACACACCTAATTCCGATGCCCGCCCGGAGGCGGCCATTAGCTTGGTCATTCAATTGTTATGAGGGCAAGGGAGCTATTTCCCTTGCGCTCTATAAGTACATGCCAATCGCTTATGCGTTTGCTGCCTTGATACCGGAGGGAAGAATTTCCGGTTTTGTTTTTTCCATTACCTTGCTAATGCTAACAAGTGCTTCGTAAAAGCGCTTGACCGGGGTTCTGGCTACAGAATAAAAGAGAGTGTCCGACACTTCTTTGGTAACTTCTCTCTCTCCGATCAGGACAGATCGTCCCTGCAAGAGTTCCGGGATATATTCCTGGGGAAAATCAGGCAAAACGATCTGACTGTTATCGTCGCGCAACAAAATTGCGTCTACTCCGCAAAGCATCAACTGAGGATTGGAAACGGGGCCATCTTCTCCGTCAACTATTATTGAAAGGCGATTCAGTCCCGTACGACGCACTTCATAAGTATTTTGGACAGTCATGTTCGTTAATTCGTGGAAGCTCATATCTATCTCCTGTCTTCTATCATAATGCACGCGGTTTTTCCATATCAAAAAAACCTGTATGCACCCTTTTACCGCTAGAGAGCTGATTTACGCTTCCCCCATCATTTTTTGTAAAACCAGTTGCAGTTTTACTTTATAGTTAAACTATCAATGAGTTTTTATCTTTTTAGTGATTATTTGAATATAGAGCCAAACTGAAAAACGACCAGTCCCAGGCATAGATTAATTTTTCCGGAGCTTCTTTCCGGGAGTCGGCGCAGCGGCCACCTGATTACGGCCATTATGCTTGGCGGTATACAGGGCCGCATCAGCTCTTTCAATCAGTTCTTCAACAGGCTCCCCGTTGTAGCGTTCGGCAACACCGACCGACATGGTTATACGGCTCAGTCTCTCGCCGGTATTCCTGTTGATAACGTCTTTTGAGGCTACGGCCTTTCTGAGATTTTCCGCCACGGTGACACCTGCTTTCAGTTCGGTCTGGGGCAGGAGTATGGCGAATTCCTCGCCACCATAGCGGGCGGCCACGTCCTTGCCTTTGACGCCGTCTATCAGTGTCCTTGCTACCAGGCGCAGAACCTGATCCCCGACCTGGTGGCCAAAATTGTCGTTAAAACTTTTGAAGTGATCGATATCCACCATCAGCATTGTGAAAATAGTTTCCGTTTCGTCGGATTCCTGAGCCATTTGCCGAATTTCGTCGTCAAACGCCTTGCGGTTGGCAAGTCCGGTGAGTCCATCTGTCAGAGCCTCGCGGCGAATCGTCTCAAGATCGCGCTGCAAGGTTTCCATTGCGTGCGAGGACTTATCAAGCTGCGACTCCAGTTGCTGGTTATGGCGAAGCATCAACTCAGTGTCGGAAACCACTATCCTGAGCAGTTCCTCGAGATCTTCCGTTCCGTTCGCATTTTCCAGCTTGTGGGTTACGTTCTCCAGAGTGCCGCTGTATTTGGACGTGGCCGAACGGACGTTTTTTACTACGCCGGCGACATCACGAAGCGTTGTGCTCAACTTGGAGCCAACATCGCGCACCCTCTCCTCATTTTGAGAATTATTGAGAAAACGTTGATAAATCTCCTTGCAGCGCTCGATTGAAAGCTTCTGGTTATTGGCGACCAGTATTTCAATCGCCCTGGTAATGTCGGGATTAAGCCGCGAGTAATAAACATACCAAAGCTCGAACAGGTCAGGGGTAGGAGCAAGCTGTTCCTTGTTCAGCCTGTCGATAGCTTCCCTTGCATATTCGCCGGCCTGCTTGAGATCGTGTGGGTAACGCAATTTTCCGCTCTGGGTAAAATTATAACGGCCCAGTTTATCAATCAGGGCCGGTTCGCAAAAGGTCTATAATGATAAAATAAGAAAATTTTTTGTTTTTTCGGCAGCGTCACCAAGAAGGCGGCTGTCAACCTATGCCGCCTATGCCCGGCGCCTTGAGATTATGACGGAGCACAACCGTCTTGTTGTCGGGAGCTTCCTGAAGCTGCTTGTTCAGGTTCAACTCGCCCATCTGCCTGGCATCGTCCGCTGATTTCGGTGTAAGCACCACGCCCTGGCGGACATAGTTACGAACGTCGTCACGGTAATCCTGCACCTGCCTGGCCATTACCGTCAGGCGGGCCAGCACAGGATCGTTCTTTTCCAGTTTAACCCCCTGCATCTCGCTGGTAAGCGACGATTCGACCACACCGACATCGCCGTTAAGGTCTTTCATCTTGCGCATATCAGCCATGGTATTATCGGCAGGTCTTTGAGGTATTGCCGAAGATCCTTTGAATTTATCCTGCAGCCTGCGAAGTTCGGCCTCCGACGGGCCTACCGGCCTTGCTTCCCTTACGCCTTTGCCTCCACCTTCCTTACGGTCGAAGCTGGATTTGTACCCGGAAGTTTCGGGCATTAGATTTTTACCCATCTGCGCGAGTTGAGCTCCACCGAAAACCAAAGCTGCGCCCGCACCGGCAGCGGGATGAATCGTGCTTAGTCCTAATACAGCGCCCCCTTCCAGAGCCGATCTGGCGGCAAACCGTGCAAGTCTGCTATCTCCTTCGGGGCTGGCCGGCTTTGCCGTTTCAGGAGACGGTTTTCCTGGAGTCGCCTGCGGGTCGGCAAGCTGGGCCTTGCGCTGCTCGATAGCGTCTTCAACCTGAACACCGCGTAATTCGTTCTGCGTTGCCTTTTCGCTTGCGCCTTTGTCAAAGGTGCCGGTTTTGATGGCGTCCGGCTGCTCGACGATATTGTTCAGGAGCTCCTGACCCTGCGGGTCGATTTCGGGAGTTTTTTCCGGGCCTGCGATATTTTTATCCGCACCTGTGGAAACTCCCGCCATAAAGCTCATTATGCCTTCGGCGATATTCTGCGGGCCTTCCATCGGGTGGCTTGACAGATCGACCATTTGGGTTTGGGCGGGCGTCGCGGGCGCGGCCATAGGTTTTACGCCCATGTCGAAAATGTTTTCCTGAAGCTTCACATGTAGCGGATCTCCGCTGAACAAGCTCATTTGCGCCACTTTCCCTTTGTGTCCGCCGTTATACACTTAAGCAAGATTACTCTATACTTATAATACGAAAAATCTGTTAACAAATACAAATTTCAGTCAAATCTTATCCGTCTGTAGCTGATCGCCTCGGCGATATGGGCGGGCGCTATCAGTTCAGGCGCTCCGTCCAGATCGGCGATGGTTCTCGCCAGCCTGATCATACGATAATAGCCACGCGCAGACAACTTCATCCGGCCAGCAGCCTGATCCAAAAGGGTTTTTGCCGCCTCTTCGAGGGGCGCTGCCCGCTCCAGCAACTCGCCGCTGACATGCGCGTTAAGGCTGATGCCTTCGGATCCGAGGTCTTTGAGTCTTGAGTGCTGCAATTCTCTGGCTTTCAGAACCCTGCGGGCCACTGTTGCCGAACTTTCCCCGGTTCTTTTGGTTCCAAGATCGGTTATGGACACCTGCGGCACTTCGACCTGGATGTCGATGCGGTCGAGCAGCGGGCCGGAGATTTTGCTCTGATACTCGGCGGCGCATTTCGGCGCGCGCGTGCATTCCTGATCCGGATCGCCGAGATGGCCGCAGCGGCAGGGGTTCATCGCCGCGATCAGCTGGAAGCGCGCCGGGTAGGTTACGTGGTTGTTGGCTCTTGCCACAAGCGTCCTGCCCGTCTCCAGCGGCTGGCGCATCGATTCCAGCGTGGCGCGCGCGAATTCAGGAAGCTCGTCGAGAAACAGCACACCGCAATGGGCGAGCGAGATTTCCCCCGGCCTCGCCTTCTGGCCTCCTCCGACCAGCGCCGGGAGCGAAGCCGAGTGGTGCGGATCGCGGAAAGGTCTCGTCCTCATCAGCCCGCCTTCGGGCAGTGTTCCGGCGAGAGAGTGAATCATCGAGACTTCAAGGGCTTCCTTCGGCGTCAGGGGCGGCAGTATGCCGGGAAGGGTCGAGGCCAGCATCGACTTGCCGGAGCCGGGAGGGCCGATCATCAGCATGTTATGCCCTCCGGCGGCGGCTATTTCGAGCGCGCGTTTGGCGGTCTCCTGCCCCCTGATCTCGCCGAGATCCGGAATCCGCGCCGGGGAGGTTTCAGCCAGCCTTGCCTCGGGGCGTCCCAAAATCTGATTTCCCTTGAGGTGGTTGATCAGCTGCATCAGGTCTTTGGGAGCGAGGATATCGATATCCCCGGCCCACGCCGCCTCTCCGCCGCAGGAATGAGGGCAGATCAGACGGTTGTCGTTGCCGGCGGCGTGCAGGGCGGCGGGAAGCACGCCCGCGACCCAGCGGATTTCAGAATCGAGCGCCAGTTCGCCCAGAACGACGTAATCGGCCAGTTCTTCCTTGGGAATGACTTCCATCGCCGCCAGCAGGCCGAGAGCGATGGGCAGGTCGTAATGGCTGCCTTCCTTGGCGACGTCGGCCGGGGCCAGATTGACGACGATGCGCTTGGCTGGCAGCGACAGTCCCAGCGAGTGAAGCGCGCTTCTCACCCTTTCGCGGCTTTCGGCGACGGCCTTGTCGGGCAGTCCGACTACGGCGAACGCGGGAAGCCCGCCGGAGATCTGCACCTGCACATCCACCGGCTGCACCTCGATGCCCTGAAAGGCCACGGTGTTGACGCGGGCTACCATCGATATTCCTGAAGTTTATTTTTTCGCAGTATAACGGCTGGCTCCGGAAAATCCACTAAAGGTTACATCCGAAAACAGTTTTTTGGCAATTAGGCTTTCTGTCAGCCTGGCGCTCTAATCGATAGCGGAGATTCCGGGGGTCGGTTTTACGTCATTTTCAAGAAGCTTGGTGTAGTAATAGCCCTTGAGGATATCGTCGTCGATTTTCGCGTAATGCGGATGCTCGCCAATGCGCTGGTAGCCCATGCTTTCGAACAGGCTGATGGCGGCGGTCATGGTTTCGCGGACGTTTAGATTGATAACGACGATGCCGCGCTGAACCATATCCCGCTCGACCTTTTCGATCAGCATGCGCGAAAGGCCATAGCCGCGCGCCCAGGGGGCTATGAACACGCCGGTCAGTTTGGCGGCAAAGCTCTGCGCCTCGTTGTTGTCCGGCGGCAGGATTATCTGCGCGGTGCCGCAGATCACGCCGTCGAGGCGGGCGACGAAAAGCAGCCTTGCGGGAATGGTCACGACACCCTGCCAGTAGCGTTCAAGCACGTCCCTCTGGGGCACCTTCACCCAGCCGAAGCCGCCGCCAACTTTAATCGCGGCCTCGGTGGCGTCGCAGACGTCGTTAAGGTCGGCGGGATTGATCCTGGTCAGTTGTTCGACACGCAATACCGGAGTTATTATTGGAGACTGCTCACTCATTTTTTCCCTTTTGACTCGACTAACAGAGTTGTCTTTCACGGGTTCCAGCGAAGAAAATTACCTATCATCTTCAATCCGGATTTCTGGCTTTTTTCCGGATGGAACTGGACGCCCGCCAGGTTGTCCCTGCCGACAATGGCGGTGACGGCACCCCCATATTCGGCAGTCGCGATTACATTGCGCTTATCTTCTGATTTAAACACAAAAGAATGAACAAAATAAAAATAGTCGTTTTCATTAACGTCTTTTACCAAGGGATGCAACTGATTTGATTTGGAAATTTTTATCCTGTTCCATCCCATATGAGGTATTTTCAATTGCGGATCCGAGGGGGTCATCACCTCCACCCTGCCCCTGATCCAGTCGAAGCCGACGTGGTCGCCGTGCTCCATGCCGCGGCTGGCGAGAAGCTGCATGCCAACGCAGATTCCAAGGAAGGGACGGGCGTTTCTGATTACCGCCTCTTCAAGAGCTTCGGGCATGCCTTCTATAGCCTCCAGACCGGCCTTGCATGAAGCGAAGGCGCCCTGGCCCGGCAACACCACGCGGCTGGAATTTCTCACCTCGGCGGCGCTGGAGGTGACTATTACGGCCATGTCCAAACCGGCTTCCATTATGACTTTCTCGAAAGCCTTGGCGGCAGAGCGCAGGTTCCCTGAACCGTAGTCGATTATGGCGATGGTGCTGGTCATTATTTTCTCGTCTTCGCGTTTGTTTACAACAAACCCTTGGTGCTGGGCAAGTCTTCGCCCTGCCTTGCTATCGCCTGCCTGAGGGCGCGGCCGAAGCCCTTGAAGCAGGCCTCGACCATATGATGGGTGTTTTTGCCCCTGACGCCGATATGGCATGTAGCCTGAAGGTTTTCGCAAAGGGAGCGGAATACATGCTCCACCATCTCGACGGGCATTTCACCAACCATCCGGTCGGGGAAGTTTCCTTCGAATTCGAGGGTGTAGCGGCCGCTCAGGTCGATCGCCACCTGTGCCAAAGACTCGTCCATAGGCATCAGAAAGCCGTAGCGGGAAATCCCGGTCTTGCCGCCGAGAGCCTGTTTAAGCGCCTGCCCCAGCGCGATGGCGCAGTCCTCCATCGTATGGTGCGGATCTATTTCAAGATCGCCCTTGCAGTTCAGTTCGAGGGCGAAGCCGCCGTGCCTGGCGACCTGCTCCAGCATATGGTCGTAAAAGCCGATGCCGGTGCTGATCTTTACCGGGGAAGCGGCGTCGAGATTGACAAAGACGTCTATCGCGGTCTCGCTGGTGTTGCGTGTGAGCCTGGCCGTGCGGAATGCGGCGGCGGACTGCTTCTCCGGCATGCCTTTCAGTACGGAAAGAAGCCTGTCCATTTCCGTATCGGAGCCGATCGAGATGCGCACGCAGTTCTCCAGCCCCTTCTGATATGACTGGTCGCGAAGGACGATGTCATGTGCGAGGCATTCCCTGACGATTCTGGCGGCATCCCTGAAGCGCACCAGAACAAAATTGGCCTCGCCCGGATAGATTTGCTCCACCTCCGGCAGATCGCGCAGGGCTTTCAAGAACCGGTCTTTGGTCGCCAGAATTTCCGCGCGGCGGGCGGCGAGGCGGGCGGCGTTGTCTTTAGAAAGGATCTTTTCAACCGCCTGCGCCACCGGCACAGCCACCGGATAAGGCGGCAGGATGCGGCGGATCAGTTCGATAACGTCATGCCGTGCCACTGCCAGGCCGCAGCGGATGCCGGCGCAGGCATATTCCTTGGAAAGAGTGCGGTAGACTATGAGATTGGGGAATTTCTCAACCTCGCCGGTGAAGCTCGGCTCGGCTGTGAAGGCGTTGTAGGTTTCGTCCACGGCCACCAGAGCGCGGTCTTCGAATTGGCGGCAAAGCTCCACGATATCTTCGGCGCGCAGAAGATTTGCGGTCGGGTTGTTGGGGGAACATACAAAAATGATTTTGGTGTTTTCGTCCGCCGCCTTTATCACCGCCGGAACGTCCAGCTGAAAGTCCTGATCGAGGGGCACGCCGATCACTTTCGCGCCCTGGACTCTGGCAGAGTGCGCGTACATCGGAAAAGTCGGCGGGCAGACGATAATGTTATCCTTGCCGGGTTCGCAGAAAGCGCGGACGGTCAGGTCTATAGCCTCGTCCGCCCCTCTTGTCACCAGAAGGTTGCGGCTAGATATATCGTAAACACGGCAGATCGCCTCGACCAGCCCTTTGGGCTGCTGCGGGGCGTAGCGGGAATAACCGGAGACTCCGGGCATCGGCTCGTAAGGGCACTCATTGGCGTCGAGATAGACCATGCCTTCTCGCCCCTGGACGATGGAGCGCGCGGATTTATAAGGTTCGAGAGCAAGGATCTCCGCCCTTGCGCGGTTAACGATGCCGGTCATTCATTTTCTTTCAAGTCTGAAGCATTGTTTTAGGTGGCCAGGGGGCAGCATGTCAACTTCTCATGCGAAAAGCAGCCGGCCTTGAGGAATTCCACCACCTGCCGGTGGACTTCGCGATCCCATCCCATAATGCCGTGAAGGACGGGAAGGATAATATGGTCTTTCATGCCCTCGAGTTTGGTGTTTTCGACGCTGACGCAGCCGTCGTTCTCGCCTCTGATACACAGCATTCCGAAGGGATAGAACCAGTTCTGCGTGCCTGCGATGATCCCCAGTTCATACCAGGGACAGATCTTTTTCTGTGAACGCTCGGTGGTGGTAAGCTGCTGTCCGGCGGGGCCGAATACCAGTTTATAAGCGATGTTTTTATGCAGGAAGTCGGCGACCTCGCTGCCGCCGTGGGGCGGGCCCATCATCACCACCCTGCCCATTTTTTCCTGAGGAAGCTTTTCCTTGCTTGCGTCGAGATAGAAACCGGCGACCAGTCCGCCCATCGAATGGGTGACGAAATGAACCTTGTCTGAATCCTCCCAGACCCTCTTGCCGGCGAGCCTTTCGCCAAGCCAGCCGGAGAGGGTTAATATATCGTTGCGAAGTGAAGGATATGTCAGATTAAGAGTGGCATATCCTTTTTTTTGCAAAGTCTTTTCTATCAGAACCATATTCCACAGCGAATGGCCGATGCCGTGGAGAAGGATTACGGTTTCCGGGTTTTTCATTATTCTTTTGCCTTACGATTAGCCTTGTATAGCTATAAGCTTACCCTGATGATAATTTTTTTTACAAGAATAGAGCAAGTGGGCCGGATTAATGCGCGCCAGTCGTTTTTAAGCTTGAAACTGGCTTGCGGCGAGTTAAATGTACTTGAATGGTCTGGCTTCTGCCTCTTTTTGTCATTATTTTTGCATCATCGGCACAGGCGCGGCCTGTTTCGTATCCCGGGGGGTGGACTGTCATTCAGACTAACGACAGCGAGTCGCATTCGCTGCTTTGGCATTATTCGCCGAGCGCGAAGTATTCGCTTGGCTACAGGCTTGAATATATGCGGGATGGCGACTACACGCTGAACATGCTGCAAAACAACATCCTGCTGAAGCGATGGAACGAGAGGGACAGCCAGGCCAATCTGTATCTCAAGTCGGCGATAGGGGCGGCATACAGCGACCATGGAGATTTCGAGGGCGAGATCGAGCCTGCCGCCTTTACCGGAATGGCCGCCGACTGGGAAGACAGGCGTTATTTCATTTCCTATGAAAACCGGGCTTCGTATGCCGGGGACATAGACAGGGGCTTCAGCCAGAGAGCGCGGGTCGGGATTGCTCCGTATATCGGGGATTACGGGGATCTGCATACATGGCTGATGCTTGAGCTCCAGCACTTCCCCAAAAGAGACGAGCATTTCCGGGTAGCGCCGCTGGTGAGATTTTTCAAAGGCGTCGGTCTGATGGAAGCCGGGATCGACAGCGAGGGGGATCTTCTTTTCAACTGGATTTACAGATTTTGAGGAGGCTGAAATGTTCAGGTCTAAAATCATTGCTTTTTTTGTCGCGGTCTTTCTGGTTTCAGGCTTGCCCGCCTATGCCAGTGATCGCCTGATCACGGTTCATGTCAGCGGAATGGTCTGCGATTTCTGCGCCAGATCGCTGGAAAAAGTGTTCAAGGGGCATGAGGCGGCCGAAGGCGTAAGCGTCAATCTTGACGCAAAAACCGTAGAACTCCGCCTGAACGAAGGCAAGAGCATCGACGATGCGACGATAGGCACGCTGGTAAAAGATTCCGGATACAACGTCGTGGAGATCGTCAGAGCGCGAGATGAACAGCAACTTTAAACTGTTGTTACCTGCGCTGTCGCTGTTTGCCAGTGCAGGCACAATGGTGTGCTGTGCCCTGCCGGCGCTGCTGGTGACGCTGGGGCTTGGAGCGGCCATGGCCGGGCTGGCAGCCTCGGCACCGTGGCTGCTTTGGCTTTCGGATCACAAGGCGGCGATATTCACGGTCGCGGGATTACTGCTGGCTGCGGCGGCTGCCCTGCAATGGAAGGCAAGAAACGCACCCTGTCCGGCCGACCCGGCCAAAGCCAAAGCCTGCGCGTTTTTGAGAAGAGCCGGCATTGGCGCACTGGCGGTTTCGATGCTGTTTTACCTGACCGGGCTTTTTTTCGCTTTTTTCGCCGCCGACATTTTTTTCAGCTAGGCTCAGACTTCATTAATTATGGAATACCGGATACGATAGTGAAAGTAATGCAGGCCAGGCTATTGAACATTGACAGGCTAAAACGATTAATGGTAGGCATTGGTATGATTCTTGTTTCGAGGACGAAATAATGACAATACCGTGCCTGTCTACAAAAGATGCAGCCCTTTCTATTGGCGTATCAGAACAAAGAATACGAACCTTACTTCGTGATGGAATTATTGCTGGCCAGCAAGTTGGAAAGACGTGGGTTGTTGAGCCAAAATCTTTTGAAGAATATCTTAGGAAGGAAAAAAACCCAGCAGATAAAGTGACCAAACCAAAAAAAACAAACTCGTTGAAAGCAATTTCTTTTTTCTCTGGCGCAATGGGCCTTGATCTAGGGCTAGAGAAAGCTGGAATAGAGGTAGTTCTTGCTTGTGAGGTTGATAAAAAATGCCGCCAAACCATCATAGCCAATAAGCCAGATATTGCATTAATTGGCGATATTACCGAATACACTGCGGAAGATGTTTTGAAGTATTCAGGAATCGAGGCCGGAAAAATTGATATTATAGTTGGTGGCCCCCCCTGTCAGGCTTTTTCAACAGCAGGAAATAGGAAGGGATTCAAGGATGATCGAGGAAATGTTTTCCTGAACTATGTTGATATGATTCTAGAACTGCGCCCAAAATATGCAGTCATTGAAAATGTGCGTGGACTGCTTTCCGCCCCTATGACTCATCGGCCTCACGCTGAAAGAGGCGAAGGAAATAAGCCTATGATGCAAGACGAATTGCCTGGAGGAGTTCTAGGATACATCATCCACAAACTTAAAGTCGGCGGATATAGCGTTAGCTTTAACTTATATAACGCAGCCAATTATGGTGTCCCCCAGATTAGAGAGCGTGTAGTCATAATTTGCTACCGTGATGGAGAAAAAGTACCTCATTTGAATCCAACACATTCTAATGATCCAACCTTTGGGTTGCCCCGCTGGAAAACATTGAAAGAAGCAATATCTGATTTGGATGAGTCAGATGCTGTACACATTAACTTCCCAGACAATAGATTAAAGTATTATAAGATGTTAAAGCCCGGTCAATATTGGAAACACCTTCCCATCGATTTGCAAAAAGAAGCTTTGGGGAAGTCTTATTTCTCTGGTGGAGGCAAGACTGGTTTTCTGCGTCGACTTTCTTGGGATAAGCCGAGTTGCACATTGGTAACTCACCCGGCCATGCCAGCAACGGATATTTGCCATCCAGAAATAAACAGACCACTCAGCATCCAAGAATATAAAAGAATTCAACAGCTTCCTGATAACTGGATAGTCTGCGGATCGATTCTTGACCAGTACCGCCAAATTGGTAATGCGGTGCCTGTTGGACTTGGCGAGGCAATTGGAAAAACAATTATAAGTCATAGCAGCGGAGAATCATCAGCCCCCCCATTAGGCTTTCCGTTCTCTCGCTATAAGCAAAATGATGAGATCAGCTGGGAAGCAAAAAATAAAGTCAGAAATATGACTGTCCATTATCAAGAAGGTCTACTATCAGCCCTAGAAAAAGCAGCGTAGCGGTTATCAGCTTTTTATAGAAAGAAGATACTTCTCAACAAATTCTCTGAACCCCTCTTCTGAAAGGGATGAATCGACAATTTTAGGAAACTTTTTCCAGTTATCACCCTTTTTCTTAGAGAAAGTTCGGAACCATTTTTCAATTTCTGTTCCTTTTCTTATTGCAGAGGAGGAAGAATTTTCAGAATTGTCCCTATTTTTAACCTGAAGTGCCAACCATTTCCCATCTTGTTTCCGATGAACAAAATCAACCGCTTTTACAATTGATCCAGAACACCAAACCCACCCATGATTTTCAACTACGCTTGCAATATACCTTTCAAGAATATCCCCGATAAGGTTTTCTGCTCCCATGGAGAGGTTATGAAGTTCAACGGCTCTTCCAAGTTCTTCCTCTGGGACATCAAAATACTTATTTATAATAAAATTCACCATTTCATCGGGGATTGTTGACGGCGGGCTTGGTGCACGTGGCTCCCGGCTTTTAATAAAGTTCATTGCTTGTCGTCTAATATATTCTTCCGAACCAATAACAATACCTGAGCGTCCTCGAACCGCAGACGCAACCTCTGGGTTATCAGAAAGAAACAGGATCATTGTCGCAAATCTTTGAGACAAGGCTGGATCCAACTGGTTCATTATTTCGACTGCTAAGTCGACTGATTCTTTAACAGACATCTCGCCACTCTAACGTAAAATTTTATTGATGCTAGCAACGAATGGGCTAAATCACTAGTCATTACCTCATTAGCCACGATTTGTCTTTGCGGCCAGCGCATGGCTCAGGATTTTGTAACAGAGCTTTGCCGCAAGAAAATCGCAGGCGTGAAGGCCGGGTGAAGGGGCGAGTTCGACCACGTCCGCTCCGGCGATATCCGATGCCTTGCCGGCAAGGCTCAGGATATCCATGACCGTATGCCAGAACAATCCTCCCGGCTCCGGCGTGCCGGTGGCGGGCATCAGCGAGGAATCGAAACCGTCGAGGTCAAAAGAGATATAGACCGGTTTTCCGGCCAGAAGACTGCCGATTTCGGCAAGATTCCACGAGGGCATGTCCTTTGCCCAGAATATCTTTATCCGGTGCCGGTTCGCTTCGAGAAACGGGACTTCCTCCGCCGAGATATTGCGAATGCCGATCGACACCAGTTCGACGTTTTCATGGTCGAGGCAGCGGCGCATGGCGGCGGCATGGGAAAATTTCTCGCCCTCATAGCCGTCGCGCAGATCGGCGTGAGCGTCAAAATGGAGGATCGTCAGCTTTTCATGCCGCCGCGCGAATGGACGGATCGCGCCCGCGGTCAGGCTGTGCTCGCCGCCAAGGATCAGGGGGAATTTGTCATTGGCAAGAGCGGTCTCTACGATTTCCTCCAGCCTTCCCAGCGCGTCAGGCAAAGAGTTTCCGGTCTCCGGTTCTTCGAGCGTGGCAATGCCGTAATCCCGGAAAGGCTCGGCCCAGAATTCCTCGTCGAAATACTCAAGATTTGGAGAGGCTTCCAGTATCGCCCGGGGGCCGCTGGCGGTGCCGCCCGAATAGCTGACGCTTTTTTCAAGGCCGAAAGGGATAACAAGAGCCTTTGCAGCTTCCGGGCTCATGGCTTGTTCCGGCGGAAGACCGAGAAAACCTTTCTGCGGCGGAAGATATCGCAGCCCGGCGACAGTGCTTTTCATTTGTTTTATATTTTTCATTTTCAATCCCGTATCTGTGGCATCAGGAACCAAAAGAGTTATTATTCTTGACGGAAAACCTCACATCAGGCGTTGTAGACAATTATGGATGAAAAAACAAAATATTTGCTGTCTTCCCTTCCAACCCCCGCCTATGTCGCAGACGAAGCGAAACTGCGGGAAAATCTCGATATTATGCGGGATATCAGGGAGCGCAGCGGAACAGCGATACTTTATGCGATCAAGGCATGTCCGATGTTTCCGCTATTCAAAATCATGGCTGAAGTTCTCGACGGGTCGACGGCGAGCGGGTTGTTTGAAGCCAAACTGGGAGCGGATGAATTCGGCAAGGAGATTCATGTTTTCTGCCCGGCCTATACGCAGGAGGAAATCGACGGATTGCTTGAGCTCGGCAGGCCGGTTCACTTTTATTTCAACTCGGTGGCCCAGCTTGAAAGGCATGAAGAGAAAATCCGTAAAACATCGCCGGATCACAAAATCGGGCTGCGGATAAATCCGCGGCTGTCCGTGACGAAATACGAGAAATACAATCCATGCCGCAAAGGCTCGCATCTCGGCGTTCCGGTCGAACAGCTGCGCAGCGTTCCGTGGGAGCAAGTGGACATTATCCACGCCCATGCGCTCTGCGAGAATCTGGCGGCAGATTCGGCGGCGCTGATAGAGCGGGTCGCGGAGGCGGCGGGGCCGTATATCGGGCAGGTGGAGGCGGTCAATTTCGGCGGCGGACATTTCATTACCCATCCGGATTACGACACCGAAGTGCTTATCAGTGCCCTGAAAGGCTTCAGACAGCGATTTCCCGGATTGCAAACCATACTGGAGCCGGGCGGCGCGATAGTTCGCGAAGCCGGATATCTTGTTGCCACGGTCATCGATATCGTCGAGAACGACGGGGTGAAGACCGCTATCGTCGACTCTTCTCCCAACTGCCATGTCCCGGACGTAATGAAGGCCGGAGTGCGGCTGGAAATTGCCGGGGCAGGAGAGGCGGGAGAAAAGGCGCATGATTACACCCTGGCGGCGCGCACCTGTATGGCCAGGGATCTGTGGGGGGATTATTCTTTCGACGAACCCCTGCAGCCGGGGCAAAAAATCATATTCCAGGACGCCCTGCAATATTCGATGGGCGAAGCCAACTGGTTCAACGGCCATCCCCGCCCAAGCCTCGGCATTACAGGTAAGAACGGAAGTTACCGGGAATTCCGTTCTTTCGGCTTTTGCGATTTCAGGTTCAATTGCGGATAACGCCATCCCCCTCACCCGCGCCTTCCGGCGCGGGGATTGACGGATGCGAGAGCGTGAGGAATGCGGGCTAATTGCAGGCCAGCAATTCCTGTTGGCGGTCGCCTTTGAGTTCCTCGGCATGCCAGGGGAGTCCCTGTTTTGCGAGCTCCGCAAGGAATGGTTCCGGGGGAAGCTGTTCGACGTTGAATACGCCTTCGCCTTTCCAGATGCCCCTGAACATCATTATCGCTCCGGTTACCGCCGGGACGCCGGTGGTGTAGGAGACCGCCTGGGCGCCGATCTCGCGGTTGGTTTCAGCGTGATCGCAGACGTTATAGATAATGCTGGTTTTTTGCTTGCCGTCCTTGATTCCCTGGATGACACAACCGATAGAGGTTTTGCCGGTGTAGTTTTCGGCAAGGGAGGACGGTTCGGGCAGCAGGGCTTTAAGGAATTCCAGGGGAATGATTTCAACTCCCTTGTAGATAACGGGATCGATCCGGGTCATACCGACGTTCTGCAATACTTCAAGGTGCTTGAGGTAATTGTAGGAGAAGGTCATCCAGAAGCGGATGCGCTCAAGGCCCCTGATGTTCTGGACGAGAGACTCTTCTTCCTCGTGATAGATAAGGTAGGATTTAACCGGGCCGACTTCGGGGTAATCGATCATGCAGGAGATGCTCATCGGGTCGATTTCCACCCATTCGCCTTTTAGCCAGTATTTGCCGCGCTGCGTGACTTCGCGGATGTTGATTTCCGGGTTGAAGTTGGTGGCGAAAGCCTTGCCGTGGTTGCCGGCGTTGCAGTCGATGATATCGATGTATTTTATCGAATCGAACAGGTTGTTTTGAGCATAGGCACAGAAGATGTTGGTAACGCCCGGATCGAACCCGCAGCCAAGGACGGCCATCAGGCCCTTTTCCTTGAATTTGTCGTGGTAAGGCCACTGCCATTTATAGGAGAATTTGGCTTCGTCCTTCGGCTCGTAATTGGCGGTGTCCATGTAATGGACGCCGGTGGCAAGGCAGGCGTCCATGATCGGCAGATCCTGATAGGGAAGCGCCATATTGATGACGAGATCAGGCTTGACCTTGTTGATAAGCGCGACCATTTCGTCCGTGTTGTCGGCATCGACCTGGGACACCGTAATCTCGCTTTTGCATTCGGCCTGAACCTTTTTGCATTTCTCCAGGGTGCGCGAAGCCAGATGGATTTTTTTGAAGACGTCGCGGTTCAATGCGCATTTCTTGGCGACGACACTGCCTGCCGCACCTGCGCCGATGATAAGTACATTTTCCATTTTTTTTCACTCCTCCGTTTTAGTACAGGCGCACCACACCGGCATGCCCGAAACCGTTGAAATCACTGCGCATACCGTAGCTGTACGCACCGGTATTTTTGAACTCGATCCAATCGCCCATGCCGATATCAACCGGCAGAACGAACGGGCCTTTCATCATGTCGAGGGAATCGCAGGTCGGCCCGGCAAGGATGAATTCCTGCATTTCCTGCAGGAACCAGCCGTTTTTGCGAATGGGCTGAACTTTGAAATTAGCGTTAAGAACCGGGCCGGCATCAAACAGTCCGCCATAGGTTCCATCGTTGAGATAGAGAACATTGGCCCGGCGCAGTTCGACTCGCGCCACCAGAGAAGCGCCTTCAGCGGCGAGAGCGCGGCCTGGTTCGGCAATGAGTTCCACTCCTTCAAGACCTTGCCGGGCGATTGCCGCCTTCATTCCTTCAACGCATTCTTCCAGCGGGAAAGGTGTCTGGCCGGGATATTCCGCCGGGAAACCGCCGCCGATATCAAGAACGTCGATCCTGACCCCGCTTCTGCGGACTACGTTGCCGGCGACTTCGACAGCGCGGCTGTATGCCGAGGGATCAAGGGTCTGGGAGCCGACATGGAAGGTCACGCCGATGCGGGAAACCCTGCGGCGGCATTCGGCAAGCAGACGCGAGGCTTCGTCAACCGAAGCTCCGAACTTGGAGGAAAAATCGATCGCCGCCTTGCCGTTTTTCGGCAAAGCGATACGGACGAACAGGGTCAGGTCGCGAGTCCCTCCGGTTTCCTTCGTGATCTTGTCGAGTTCGTCGAAGCTGTCGAGAACGAAATTGCTTACACCGTGCAGTCCGTGAGCCTCACGGATCGCTTCAGGCGATTTTACCGGATGCATGAAATAAATTTCAGCAGTGCGCAGGCATTCCCGCACGGTACGAATTTCGGCGATCGAGGCAACGTCAAACGCGTTAACTCCGGATCGGGAAAGCGTCTGAAGCACGAGCGGATGAGGATTGGTTTTTACCGCATACATGACTTTTCCGGGAAAAGCGCAAAGAAAGCGCCTTGCCGCCTTGCGGATTTTCTCAGGCTGCATCACGTAAAGCGGTTCGTGCGGGGCGATACGGCGCACTGCCTCGGCAACCGTTCCCCGAACGCGGTCGGGCATGAGAGCTCCGGGTATAGTTTCTATTGTCGAGCGTCCGAGCGCTCCAGCATGATGTTTGTTCACGTCAGTTGTCCTTATTTTTTCAAGTAGCGGTAATACACCAGGCCTTAAGGAACACACCCTTTCCCTAAGGTCAGGCCTGCCAGGCCGCCACTACCGGCGGAGCAGGCCCCGAATTTACCGCTTACTTCCTGAGGTTTTTACAAGACGACTCACGCCCGCCCTGAGGGGCAGGTTGCCGGTTGCGAACTCTACAATGTCGAGGGAGAAAAGCCTCCTCCCCCTTGCGACCAGTTGGTTCATAACGTAAACCCTTTCCAAATCTCGCGGGCCGTTTTTCGGCCCTGGTTCAAAAAATGTTTACGCCGTTGCATAACCATGGTGTCTATACCAGGGGGTCAGAGACACGTGCGTGAGGCTTTATATATCACCTGGCCTTCAAAAGTAAACATAAAAGACCAAAAAAAACTGCCCCCCGTTCATTTTACTGAAGCGGGGGGAAGCAGGTGGGTATGAGCCTTGTTAGTGATGGATTATTAAAGACCTGTTGTCCCGGTGGCCTGGGCGAGATCCTGCTCGAATCCGGCTTCAAATCCGGTGGCCAGAGGGCCAGAAGTCTGGAGCTGAGCCACAGGACTACGGGTTGCCGGAATATCGGTATTGGCTGCCGGGCCGAGTGTGGAAGTCGTGGTAAAGTCATTTATTGAGGCCGTCACAGGATTCACAGTATCAAGAACATCCTCAATGCCGATATTGGTGGCAGGAGATGCCGCTGCGGCAGGAGAACCCGCCGGGTCGGATGGCGGGGGGGAAGAGATGAAGAAGAAATCATCCAGAAGAGGATCTTCGTCATCGAAGAGAACATCATTCCGGCTGATGGTGGCCTCATCATTTGAAACCTCATCAGACTCCAGCTCCTGTCCGGGGACGAGGGCTTTATCATAAATGCGAAGATTGCTGATAGTGCCTCCAAAGACTTGCGAAAACTCCTGCGATCCCGAGGGGCTGCGGGTGTTGGAAGCCCCGATCTGGAGATACTGTTCATTGTCGAGCCAGTCCATCCGGTGCGAGCTGTCCTGTGCGACCAGCTGGTCGTTAACATAAAGCTTTACTCCGTTTTCGCCGAAGATGGCATCGACATCGTAATCCTCGCCCGGCCTTACGCCTCTAAATCGCAAGGTCGTCGTTTCCTGCTGGCCCGAGTCCTGGAAGCGGGCGTTGAGCGTATCGCCTTCCAGATAGAGAGCGAAGTGGTCACCTCCGACGAACCGGTTGGCGTCCTTGGTGACTATGCCCTGGGATCCGGTGACGCTATCGGCGTTGAATGTCAGGGAGATGGTCGCCTCTGACAATTCCAATGCCGGAGAGTGGGCTACGCTTATGACATCGGATGCATCGTTAATCACCACCGTTTCCGGCAGCTCGTAGACCGCCTCCGCAGCATCATCGTCGATATCATCCATCGGGGGAGCACCTGGATCATCCGGCATGACAGGATCTTGCGGAATTTCATCAGGATCTTCACGATCATCCTGCTGCCCGCCCGGGACAACGGCCCCGTCATAGATGCGAAGGTTGTCGATGCTGCCATCAAAGACTTGCGCGAACTCCTGCGAACCCGATGGGCTGCGTGCGTTGGAAGCCCCGATCTGTAGATACTGTTCGTTGTCGAGCCAGTCCATCCGGTGCGAGCTGTCCTGATCGACCAACTGATCGTTCACGTAAAGTTGCACTCCATTTTGACCGAAGATGGCATCGACTTCGTAATCCTCACCCGGTTTTACATCTTCAAACCGCAGTGTTGTCGATTCCTGTCGGCCCGAGTCCTGGAAGCGGGCGTTGAGCGTGTCACCTTCAAGATAGAGAGCGAAGTGATCGCCTCCAACGAACTGGTTGGCGTCTTTGGTGACAATACCCTGAGATCCAGCGACGCTTCTTGCATTAAAGGTCAGAGATACTGTCGCCTCTGTCAATTCCAAAGCGGGAGAGTGGGTTACACTTACTACGTCGGCTGCTGTTCTGATTACAATAGTCTCCGGCAGTTCGTATACCACATTAGCGTCGCCATCGTCGATATCATCCGCCGGGGGAGTGCCTGGATCATCAGGCATAACAGGATCTTCCGGGTCTTCATCATCCGTCGGAGGCTCCGCCGGAGGAACATCAGGGTCGCCCGGCAAGACAGGGTCTTCAGGCACTTCATCAGGGTCTTCATCATCCTCCGGAGGATCTGCCGGTACGGCATCCGATGGAGTGAGGAAGAGCGCCCAGTCACTCTCGTAATCCAGAGCAAGGGTCTGGTCGCTCAGGGTCACGGAGCCCAGATCAATTTCCTGATACCCTTTCTCGGTATCGACGGCAATTACGTTTGCACCGCCGCCCCAGCCTGCTTCCGCCGAAAGGCTCGCGAGGTTAAGGGTAATCTCCGAAGTGTCTTCCGCATAAATAACGATGTGGTTTTCGCTTTCGGATTGAAGGGCATATTGCTTGTTCTCCGGCCCGCCGGTCAGTTCGTTGGCGCGTTCGGAATCGAGTACGAACCTGTTTTCGTCAAGGAAGAAGGTATTCCATGTCGATATCTGTTCGACAGTATCATTCGAGTATGGAAAGCTATAATAATGGCTGGCATCAAACCTTCCGGTCGAGGGATTGTTAAGATTGCCCCAAATATTGGCCACTCCTCCGGCCATGGTCGAAATCCACAGGCCGTCGACAGTCTGCTCCTCGGTATAGTCCTTGCCCTCGCCGTCATTAATAACGCGGAAGCGATCACCGCTGAGCACAGGGTTTTCGCCTGGAGAGGCTTCGAGAGCCGCGACATAAACCTCGTAGGTCGGCTCCCAGTGCTCGAAATCGGAAAGGGTCTGGTTCTGATGCCAAACGATGTCGCGACCGTGATCCGTTCCGGTATTCGGCCCCGGGGAGCGCACGCCGTAAAGATGATCATAGCCGCTCTGTTCGGCAAAGTACTGGTGGGCCTGCGCCGCCTCCTGCGGAGTCGTCCATTCGTCGTTATCGAATCCGTAGCCCAGCGTCCATCCCGGCAACGGCCCGAGACGTGCGGCGACGTAGTCCATTATCCGCTGGTGCTCCTCGCCGTTCTCGCCGCCGGGAAGCTGGTCGGGAGTCTGGCCGCGTGAGGAATCTCCCCAAAGCCAGATATGGGTCACTCCGCCCGCCTCATGGGTGGCGGTGATAATCTGTTCGAGGGCCTCGAAAGCTTCAGGATCGGGATCATAGCCCTGTGAACCGTCGATACGGCTGCCGTTATTGGCGGTGCTGCTGTTCAGGTCGAAAAGCTGTCCGGCAACGGCGGGGATATGAACGCCGGTAAAACCGTGCCCGTCGATAAATGTCTCCAGTACGCTTTGGATAGCCGAAGGATTGTTGTGATAGTTTTCGATGTTCTGATCTATCATTATGTAATTTGGCAACAGAGCTTCCTGTTCTCCACTGCCGGTAATTTGCGCGAATTTATTGTCGCTGGCCGTAACGAAGCCTCTGGCATCCGGATTGTCCACTACGCTGACAGTGCCGGTGTAGCCGTCGAGATCCGGATCTTCGGAACTGGTGGCAAATGTCCAGTCACCGGCTTCGAGGCCGGTGAACCTGAAACTGTAGGTACCGTTGCCGTTATAGAACAAGCCGGTTTCAACTGTATCTCCACCAGCCGCATTGTTGAATGTGGCAATGGCATCCAGATCGTAAGGGTTGCCGTCTATGGTGTCGTTATCTAGTGTCCACTCCGCATATGAAGAGAGCTTGGGTATGGTGGTTTCACCCAGGTTCAAAGACGTATCAGTCATGATATTTCACCTCTGTTATTAAAAGCTTTGGCATTTTCTGCCAGTCTCCTTAACCGTTTCAGAGATCATAAACATGCAGTTTTCGGGCAATGTTCCTGCGTATGTGGGCAGGGCTTACAGGAAAAAAACGGGCGCTCCAGTGGCTTCGGCAGGTTATAAATGACGGAATGGTATTGGTTTTTGTCCAGCGGGTGCAGGCTTAAAAAAATTAGCAGCTCAAATCGAAGGGGCCAACTTGATGGCAGCCAGATTTATACCGCCTTCATTATAAGGCTGGCGTTGGTGCCGCCGAAGCCGAATGAATTGGAAAGAACAGTATTGATTTTCTTATCCCTGGCGACTTTCGGCACGAGGTCAATCCCCTGGCATTCCTCGGAGATGTTATCGAGGTTCAGGGTCGGGGGCATAATGCCGGTCTGAATTGCCTTGACCGAATAAATGGCCTCGACAGCTCCGGCCGCGCCCAGCAGGTGACCGATGGCGGACTTGGTTGAAGACATTGACACTTTATCGAGAACCGGTTCAAACAGTCTCCTGACCGCCTTGCATTCTATTCCATCGCCAGCGGGCGTAGAGGTGCCATGAGCGTTGATATAGTCGATATCTTCGGGATTCATGCCCGCACGCTTCAGCGCAGCCTTCATGGCGCGGAAACCGCCGCTGCCGTCGGAAGAGGGGGCGGTTATGTGATAGGCGTCGCCGGACATGCCGTAGCCGACAATTTCAGCATAAATTTTCGCGCCGCGCTTTTTCGCGTGCTCGTATTCTTCCAGGATCAGTATGCCGGAACCCTCGGCGATAACGAAACCGTCGCGTCCGGCATCAAAAGGGCGGGACGCCTCAAGGGGACGGTCGTTATAGCCTGTAGAGAGGGCGCGGGCCGCAGAGAAACCCGATACTCCGAGGCGGTTGATAGCCGCTTCAGCGCCTCCGGCAACCATGACATCGGCATCGTCCAGGGCGATCATCCGCGCCGCATCGCCTACCGCATGGGTGCCTGTGGCGCAGGCGGTCACCACCGAATGATTAGGCCCCCGGAAACCAAACCGGATCGACACATGTCCGGAAGCAAGGTTGATCAGCATCGCCGGGATGCAAAACGGAGAAACGCGCCGCGGCCCCTGTTCGCTCAGTGTTATCGAGGTATCGTACATCGTCGATAGTCCGCCGATGCCGCCGCCGATCATTACCCCGGTACGATCCAGAGACTCCTGATCCTCCGGCTTCCAGCCGCTATCCTCGACAGCTTCCTGCGCCGCCGCGAGGGCGTAGGTAATGAAAGTGTCGGTCTTGCGCTGGTCTTTGGAAGAGACGAAAAGGTCAGGATTGAAAGCGCCGTTTTTCGGTTCGGCATCGCTGCTGCGCGGAATGATTCCGGCAACCTGCGAAGCAATATCGGACGCATCGAAATGATCAATGCGCCTGATTCCGCTTTTTCCTGCTGTTATTTCGGACCAGTTATGGGACACCCCGAAACCCAGGGGGGTCACCATACCCATTCCGGTCACCACGACTCGTCTCATGGGCCTGTCTTTAAAAGAATAATGGCGGACAAACCTGTCCGCCCTGTTAAACGCAGCTGGATATTATTCGGCGGCGTTTTGTTTGATGAAGTCGATAGCATCGCCAACCGTCTGGATTTTTTCGGCAGCGTCATCGGGAATTTCAACACTGAATTCTTCCTCGAATGCCATGACCAGCTCAACTGTGTCCAGCGAATCAGCTCCGAGATCGTCGATGAAGCTGGCGCTTTCGGTGACTTTGTTGTCATCCACGCCCAGGTGCTCAACAACGATTTTCTTCACACGCTCGGTAATGTCACTCATCGCATATCCTTTAATAATTGTTGCACAAATTTTGAACGGACGGACTTTACCAATACTTCCGCCCATTGCAAGTGATTTTTGTCAACTAGCATACCTTTTGGAAGCTTGCCAGCGGCTTTTTAGTGAACAGATGATCATGAATGTGGATAAGAGATTCAAAAACCTCGTCCGCCCCGCTTTCCTTCATCCTTGTCCTTGCCCGCTCCTTGTCGAACCTGCATGAGGCAATTCCGTATACCGTCATGCCAGCCGCCTTCCCGGCACGCACGCCGACAGCGCTGTCCTCAAGGACAAGCACCCTGCCGCCTGCCGCCCCCATCCTTTCAGCCGCATGATTGAAAAGATCTGGCGCAGGCTTTGGCCTTCCGGCTACGGAACCACAGAATACGAGATCTTTACTGAATAAAGGCATCAGACCGGTCTGCTCCAGCGAGAATATGACATTTTCGTACTCGCCGTTTGATGCGACGCTTACCGGAACATGCCCCGATATTTCGCACACCAGATCAATGGCCATCGGCATGGGCCGAAGGTATTGCGGAGCCAGTTCCATTACTTTTCGGACATAAAGCTCTGTGATGTTTGCCGGGAAGCTGATGCCGTTTTCGGCGGCAACATGTTCCATCGCCATGCCGAGAGTCATTCCGACAAATTTATCGATAATATGATCCAGAGCATACTGCATCAGGCCGAAATCCTGAAGCAGGGCGACGGTCGCCAGGTTGTTCAGTTCCTCGCTGTCAACCAGCGTGCCGTCGCAATCGAAAATAACGGCGTCGAACGGAAAGTCCATGCTCAGATCATCGCCATTCCGCCGTTGACATGGATGGTCTGGCCGGTGATATAGGCCGCTTCCTCGCTCGCCAGAAACAGCACGGCATGAGCGACGTCTTCGGCGGAGCCCATGCGTCCCAGCGGAATGCCCGCATTGATCCGCGCTTTCTGCTCCTCGTTCAGCTTGTCGGTCATGGGGGTGGCGATAAAGCCGGGGGCCACACAGTTGACCGTGATATTGCGGCTGGCGATCTCCTGGGCCATGGCTTTCGACCAGCCGGTAATTCCTGCCTTGGAAGCCACGTAATTGCACTGACCCGGATTGCCGGTGGTGCCGACGACGGAGGACAGGTTGATTATTCGCCCCCAGCGGCGTTTCATCATGCCTCGCTGCACGGCCTGCGCCAGCTTGAAGGGGGCGGTCAGGTTGATATCGATGACCATCTGCCATTCCTCGTCCTTCATGCGCATGGAAAGGTTGTCGCGGGTCAGACCGGCGTTGTTGACGAGAATATCGATACCGCCCGTCTTTTCCTCGACTTCTTTTACAAGTGCCTCGATACCGGAGAGATCGGAAAGGTTTCCGGTAAAGACGTGTACCCGATCACCGAGTTCCGCCTCAAACTCCTTCAGCCGTTCCTCACTCATATCGGTAATGGCAAGGGTGGCGCCCTGCGCGTGCAGGATGCGGCAAACAGCCTTTCCAATTCCGCCGGTGGCTCCGGTAACAAAAGCCGTTTTACCTGTTAAATCCAACATTTTTCTCTCCTTTATTGCAATCTGCTAATCAATGCGTCCAGCTCCTGCGCCGTGCAGACGCTTTCGACACGGATGTCCTTTTCGATGCGCCGTACGAGGCCGGACAGAACTTTGCCCGCGCCGATTTCGATCATTTCCTCGACGCCCTGCTCGCGCATCCATTGAACCGATTCGCGCCAGCGCACCATGCCGGTGATCTGGTCGACCAGCAGGCGGCGAATTTCGCCGGGATCGAATACCCCGCGGCCGGTGACATTCGAAACTACCGGAATTGAAGGAGGACGAATATCCGTATCGGCCAAAGCCCTTGCCATCGACTGGGCGGCGGGGGCCATCAGAGTACAATGAAACGGGGCGCTGACCGGCAGGGTTACGGCGCGTTTGGCGCCGTGTTCCGCCGCCAGATCCACGGCACGCCCGACCGCGCCCTTATGGCCACTGATGACAACCTGGCCCGGAGAGTTGTCATTGGCGCACTGGCATACCTCCTCGCCTGCGGCGTTGAGGGTAATCTCTTCCACTTTCGAGAAATCAAGACCAATAATTGCCGCCATTGCTCCGATCCCTACCGGTACCGCCGTTTGCATTGCCTTGCCGCGGCGGCGCACGAGGCGGGCCGTGTCGGCGAGATCAAGGGCGCCCACTGCCGTCAGGGCAGAATATTCGCCCAGACTGTGACCGGCGGCGAAGGAGGCGACTTTTTCAATTCTTATTCCGGCCTCCCTCGTGATCACCCGCATCAGAGCCGCCGAAACGGCCAGCATGGCGGGCTGGGTATTTTCGGTGAGGTTAAGATCCTCATCCGGGCCTTCAAGGATTATTCTGCTTAAATTTACGGAAAGAGCGTCATCGACCTCCTCAAACGTCAGACGTGCCTCGATAAAAGCCTCCGCCAGATCCTTGCCCATGCCGATAAACTGCGAACCCTGACCGGGAAACAAAAAAGCGCGCGTCATTCCTATCTCTCATCCCTCATCACAATCGGATTAATGTTTCATGCAATTGACAACTTACAGCCCACCGGAGTCAAGCGCGCTTGCATAATTAACTTGATTCTTTCAGGCAAATCCTTATATTGCGCGCTATTCGTGAACCTCGCCGGTCTGAATATAAGGTTAAGGGCCGGCTTTGGCATTTGAATTGTTCGAAATGCCGTAACCCGAGAGGAGAAATAAATGCCTTATTATGAAACCGTGTTCATCGCACGGCAGGATCTGTCGGCCCAGCAGGTCGAAGAGATCAAAAACAAAAGCTGCAAGGTCATCACCGACCGCGGCGGAAAAATCAACAAGACCGAAGACTGGGGTCTGCGCACGCTGGCTTTTCGCATCAAGAAAAACCGCAAGGGCCATTACGTCCTGATCGAGAGCGACTCCCCGGCGGAGGCGATTTCCGAACTGGAACGCACGCTTCGCCTGAATGAAGACGTGCTTCGTTACATGACCGTCCGCCAGGAAGAGCTTTCAAAAGGCCCTTCGGTTCAGGCAGGCGGCACCAGTGATTACAGCGACAGCGAAGAGGAGGCAGCATAATGTCAGCAGCAGACGCACCAACAGTAAAACGTCCGTTCTTCCGCCGCCGCAAGACCTGCCCGTTTACGGGCGAAGGCGCGCCTTTGATCGACTGGAAGGACACGAGAATGCTGGGCCGCTTCATATCGGAACGCGGCAAGATCGTTCCCAGCCGTATCACGGCAGTTTCAACAGCGAAGCAGCGCGAACTCGCCAAGGCGATCAAGCGCGCCCGTTACATGGCTCTGCTTCCCTATGTCCGTCAGGAATCCGATACGGGCTCCGGACGGTAGGATAAAGGAAAGGAAGACATAAATGTCAGCTACACAGGTTATACTGCTTGAGCGTATCGAGCATCTTGGCAATCTCGGCGATGTCGTCAACGTCAAGCCCGGATACGCCCGCAATTACTTATTGCCGAAGCACAAAGCCCTTCGGGCCACCAAATCCAATCTCGCCTATTTCGAGGCACAGCGCAAACATCTCGAAGCCGAAAACGAAAAACGCAAGGGCGAAGCCGACAAGCGCGCGGAGAAGCTTCGCGGTCTTAAAGTGGCGATCATCCGTCAGGCTTCGGAAGGCGGCCAGATGTACGGTTCGGTCACTGCACGCGACATAGCCGAAACCGTTTCGGAGATCACCGGCGAAAAAATCGAAAGAAGCATGGTAGAACTTAACCAGAGCTTCAAATATCTCGGCCTGTTCCCGGTAACAGTACGTCTTCACCCGGAAGTCAAGGAAGTGATTACAGTCAATATCGCCCGCTCCCTGGAAGAAGCCAAGGCCCAGGAACGTGCGGGCCGGGCTTTGATCGCAGAAGACGGACGGAAGACCGAAAGCAAGGTGGAAGCCGAAGCCGACGATCTGAAGAACGTTCTCGATGACGAAGCCTATGAAGCGGAAAAGGCCCGTCTCGCCGCCGAACAGGCGGAAGCGGAAACCGGAGCTGAAGCCTGAGATCAAAGCGCTTTTTAGTGTTCATTAAAGAGCCCGCCAAGGGCTCTTTTTTTATGATCTTTTTGGCTCTGTTCCTGGCGGGGACGGAAGAGTCCACGCTATTCACATGTCGGCATGACAAAATGCGTAGCAGAAAGGGCATGGCACTGATAGCCTGCAACCCATGACGACACAGCTTAAAATAAACAGGGCGGCCGAGGCCAGCCAGGAGAGGTCTTCCACCTACCGGATTCTGCCGCATAATCTTGAGGCGGAGCAGGGATTGCTTGGAGCTCTCATGGTGGATAACCGCGCTCTTGAGAAGATCGGCGATTTTCTGAAAGCGGAACACTTTTCTGCAGCCGCTCACCAGCGGATATTTTCGGCTATCGTCACCTTGAGCGAACGCGGCCAGACGGCCAGCCCCGTAACGTTGAAGGGCTATTTCGAAAACGATGCCGATCTTGTCAACGTAGGCGGCGCCGAATATCTGGCCGAGCTTGCCTCCAGCGTTATTTCGGTCATCAACGCCGAGGATTACGCGAGAACGATTTACGATCTTTATCTGAGGCGCGAGCTGATAGGTTTCGGCGAGGAAATCGTCAACGATGCCTTTGATCAGCAAATCGAGGAAAGCGCGCAGGAGGTAATCGAAAAAGCCGAATCGATGCTGTTCACCCTTGCAGAGACAGGAGAGGTTCGCGGCGGCTTTACGACGCTTAAAGAATCGGTTCTGGCTGCCATCGACATGGCGGAGAAAGCGTTCAAGTCCGACAGTTCGGTGACCGGGGTTTCCACAGGATTGCGGGATCTCGACCAGAAACTGGGCGGGCTGCACAATTCCGATCTGCTGATTCTGGCGGCGCGGCCTTCCATGGGCAAGACGGCGCTTGCCGTTAACATAGCCTTCAACGCCGCCGAGCTTTATGCGAAAACCGGCGGGAAGCAGGGAGCGATAACCGGGTTCTTCTCTCTGGAAATGTCAGCCGACCAGCTTGCCACGCGGATACTGGCCGACCAGTCCGGGATATCGGGAGACGCGCTGCGCAAGGGCAATATTCATGAAAGCGATTTCCGCCGTTTCGTCGAGGCATCGCAAAAGCTCAGCCAGGTGCCCTTGTATATCGACGACACCCCTGCCCTTTCCATCGGCGCAATCCGCACGAGGGCGCGCAGATTAAAGCGCCAGCATGGACTGGGCATGCTGGTGGTGGACTATCTTCAGCTGCTTCGGGGCAGCGGATCGCGCCAGTCGGAAAGCAACCGGGTGATGGAAATATCTGAAATCACCCGCGGACTCAAGGCGATTGCCAAGGAGCTGCAAATTCCGGTACTCGCGCTCTCGCAGCTTTCACGGGCGGTGGAGCAGCGCGAAGACAAGCGGCCGCAGCTTGCCGACTTGCGGGAATCGGGATCCATCGAGCAGGATTCGGACGTTGTGATGTTTATCTACCGAGAGGAGTACTATCTCTCGCGCAGCCAGCCGGACATGGAAGACGCCGACAAGTTCGCCAAGTGGCAGGAACGAATGGACAAGGCGCATAACATCGCGGAAATCCTGATCGCCAAGCAACGCCACGGGCCAATCGGCAATATCCATCTGTTCTTCGACGGCAACCTCACCCGTTTCGCCGATCTCGACCGGGCACACGGTTAGCATCGGAGCTATCTGGGAGCCAGCACGAAAAAGAAGACGTTATGGTCGCTAGCGCCCTGGCAATCCAGAGCCGAGACATGGACACATCCGAAAATCTGGCCTGGAAAGACTTCCTGCTTGTCATGGATGATGTGGCCGTCGGTAAAGCTGCCTCTAAACTTGCTGCCGTCATATACGCATTCCCGGTTAACCGGGATCGGGTCGTTCTTTTTCTGAAGTCCCAGATTAATGTTTATCGCCTTGCAAATGCTGTCGGAGACATAGGGCAGAAGCATCATTACTTCCTCATTGCTCTGACCGTCGACATTACAGGGCTGGAAGCTCATATCGGGGAGGTTCTTGACACATACGTTATTTGGAAAAATCCATTCTCCATAGTAGGGAGCGTCCTTTTGGGATTCATCCAGCCAGTCGCCGGGCGGAATCCTGTAGACAGCACCTCCGCCCATTGGATGGAAAATCTCGCAATCAGGCAGTTGGCAACGTGGATTATCGTATCCGTCAACAAAAGGGTTTTCGAAACTTAAGGCGCTGATATCGGAGAGTTTCGAACTGCGCATGCGCATAAGGGAAGTCTGCAAGGCAAGGGCGTATTGGGTAATTTCTGAAGAAGCTACCCTGACCACTTCGGGAAGATTTTTCTTCTCCGAAGCGTTGGGATCGTAATCGTGGGTCACGACCCATGCCAGCATCATAAACAGAACCGCCGAGATAAGTGAAAGGATGCGGGAGGAACCGGCTTCGGATGAGTATTTATTGTTTGTAAGCATCATTTCTATTGTATAACAATCAGGATTTATAGAAAAAGCTTTTTGGATCAATCTCAAGTCAGGCCAATAATCCATGATCGGCGAGTATCAAACAAGTAATTCATTCCCCAATTCCATGGCTTGTCCCGTTGTTTCTAAAGGAAGTTACCTTACCATCGATCTCGCGGCAATCGCCGATAATTTCCAGATTCTGAAAGACAAGGCGGAACCCGCCGAAGTTGCCGGTGTGGTAAAGGCTGATTGCTACGGACTGGGCATGGGCAGGATCGCTCCGGTACTGAAGGAAGCCGGATGCAGGACGTGGTTCGTGGCCACACCTGAAGAAGGCTTCGCCTTGCGCAGGATAATCGGAAAAAAGGGAATGATCGCGGTTCTTGGCGGCATGCCTGCGGCATTGAGGGAGGAATTCAATGAGAGCGATCTCACTGCCGTTTTGAATACGCCGGAAGATATCGGGCTCTGGAGCAGCGGCAGCACCAGCCGCCCGGCGATTCTGCATTTCGATACCGGAATGAACCGCCTGGGATTTGGCGAAACGGAGACCGGGAAATTGCTGTCTTCGGGACTGCTGAAAAAATGCAGCGTTTATGCAGTAATGAGCCATTTCGCCTGCGCCGACGAACCGGAAAAAAGCCTGACCGGGTTGCAATTTGAAAGGTTCAGGGAGATAGCCGGACACTTTCCGGAAGCAAGAAAATCGCTGGCCAATTCAGCCGGTCTTTTCGCCAGCAAGGACTATCATTTCGATCTGGTCAGGCCCGGCTACGCACTTTACGGCGGCACGCCGCGACCCGGATTTGAAGAGGCAATGCGGCCGGTGGCAAGCCTGCATGCCAGGATATTGCAGACCCGCCTTGCGCGAAAGGGCGAGACTGTCGGCTACGGCGCGACTTATAAACTGGAGAATGACAGCATGCTGGCGACAGTCGGCCTCGGATATGCCGACGGGTTTTTCCGCTGCCTTTCGGGTTGCGGGAAAATGTACTGGCAGGGAATCGCTTGCCCGGTTGTTGGCCGGGTTTCCATGGATCTTACGGTAGTGGACATATCCGCGCTTCCTGACAGGCCTGATGCCGGAGATTTCATGGAAGTTCTCGGCACTAGCCAGAGCATTGAAGATCTGGCTAAAATGGCAGGCACGATAGGTTATGAAGTGCTCACAAGTCTTGGCAAGAGATACGAACGCAGGTATATAACTTGATTGATTTGATTAAGCGGCAAAATGTGAAGAAAAATGCCTGAATCCGCCAGCCAGAATATTACCCCGGGTTTGCCTGCCGGCCCACTGCGGGCCGCAATCAGGCAGCTGGTCGATTACGTGCTGGACAGCTGCCAGGCGATAGGCAAGACGGTAATTCGTTTTCTGCAAGGTGTCGGCAGTCTTTCGGTCTTTATCGGCAAGGCGGTTATGCACAGCTTTTTGCCGCCAATTTATTTCAGGCTGATTTTGCGTCAGATTGTCGATATCGGTTTTTATTCCCTTCCGGTCGTCGGCATGACGGCTTTGTTTACCGGGATGGTGCTTGCGCTGCAAAGCTATACCGGATTTACCAGGTTCAATGCCGAGAGCGCCATCGCCGCCGTCGTGGTTCTCTCGGTTACGCGGGAACTGGCGCCAGTTCTTGCCGGGCTTATGGTCGCGGGACGAATTGGCGCGGCCATAGCTGCGGAAATCGGCACAATGCGGGTTACCGAGCAGATCGACGCCCTGAGTACTCTTTCCGTAAACCCTTTCAAATATCTTATCGCCCCGCGCCTTATCGCCGGAACGATCATGCTGCCGGTTCTGGTATTGATCGGCGATATTATCGGGGTATTCGGCGGTTACGTAATCGCAGTCTACCGCCTTGGTTTCAGCCCGGGCAGCTATCTTTCCCAGACCTGGGATATTCTTGAAACCATGGACGTGGTGTCGGGCCTTATCAAGGCGGCGGTGTTCGGGCTGATCGTGACGCTTATGGGATGTTATCACGGCTATTTCTCGCAGCGCGGAGCGCAAGGGGTGGGTGCGGCGACAACCAATGCAGTGGTTACCGCTTCCATCCTGATACTTATCTTTAATTATCTGCTGACACAGGTGTTTTTCTCATGAGCCCGGCGCAGGCACAGCATTCCTCCCAGATGTCTGAAGGCGTGATTGCGCTGTCTCCCGACCTGCGGCCATGCAAACTTCAGATGTCCGGCGTACGCAAGAGATTTGGCGGCAACGAAGTTCTGCGCGGGGTCGATCTGCAAATCTGCAGCGGCCAGTCTGTAGTGGTCATAGGCGGCTCCGGTTCGGGCAAGTCGGTCATGCTGAAATGCGTTCTGGGGCTCATGAGCCCGGAAGAAGGCTCGATACTGGTTGACGGGCGCGAGACTGTTGGCCTCGATACCAAATCGCGAGACAGGATAATGTCCAGATTTGGCATGCTGTTTCAGGGGGCCGCATTGTTCGATTCGCTCAAGGTCTGGGAAAATGTCGCTTTCGGTCTTATTCACGGCAAGGGGATCGACCGCCGCCAGGCGAGGGACATTGCTATGGACAAGTTAAAGGCGGTGGGGCTGAAGCCCGAGCACGGCGAACTTTTTCCCGCCGAGTTGTCAGGCGGAATGCAAAAGCGCGTAGGCCTTGCCAGAGCAATCGCCACCAGTCCGGAAATCATTTTTTTCGACGAGCCGACGACAGGTCTGGATCCGATCATGGCCGATGTTATCAACGATCTGATCGTCGAGCTGGTACGCAATCTCGGAGCGACGGCGCTTTCGATCACCCACGACATGGCCAGCGCCCGCAAGATAGCCGACAGAGTAGCGATGATCTATCAGGGCCGGATAATCTGGAACGGCAGCGTTAACGATCTTGATAACTCCGGCAACGAATATGTCGACCAGTTTATCAACGGCAGAGCTTCCGGCCCGATCACAGACGAACTGAAAAACCGCTAACCAGCATTTCTCACACTATCCGTAAAACCTGCTCTGGCTTGTCACCCCGCAGATCAACACGCCTTAAGGCTTGTCGCAGGGATGGCAGGAATTGCTGTCAATCTAGACCAAATTCAGTTGAAATAGATTCGTGAGGGATTCCCAAGCTGAGAGAAATGTGATTGGTACCACGCATAGCGTGGCACCAGAGGTTCAATGTCTCAGGTGTCCAGAACGTTAGCCTTAAGACCAATACCTATGCCGTCCGCTGTGCCCGGGATGAACCGCAGCTTCGCCTTTAACGAGGCTGCGTTAATCAGTTAATCATTCAATCAGAGAGACAGTAGCTTCACTGACATTATAAAGCCGCGCCATTTGCCCTGCCCTTAGGCGGTGAAGCCCCCATCAGGCGGCGAGCAGGAGTAATCCCGCAAATACCCGGCGGGGCAACCCGCCGGGTTATGGCCTTGGCATGGAAATCAGGGCTTGGGCTCTAATATTACAGGCCCGTTCGTTCCTATATACTTGTCAAATTTCTCGTCAACGAACCTCTTGGTTTCTCCTCTGAGTTCCTCGATGTCCACAAGGCCCGCCTTGACGATATGCTCTTGCTGATCGGTCAGATCAATATTGATGTCATCCCGAAGCGCATTACAAACAAAGACTCCCATTATTCCAGCCCCTACGCCTGTTCCCGCTATAAACATTTTTACTAAAGACATTTCTAAATCCCTCCATTGCCTGTACCAAGAAAACCATAACAGAAGCGTTATGAAAAGTCTAGTGGGAATATCGAGTGGCGGGTAGTGTCTCAGTTTGAGGTTATCCACAAGGCCAATTTATAAAAATTGCGCATATGAAACATTGTTAGCCAACGATCGTTGACTACCTGTTGGTAGTGTTTACGATTTGAATTTAAGGAATCGCGCAGTGTAGTAAATCAAACACTTAAAGCAAAAGAGCGCGGAATCTATATCAGTATTGTGTAAAAGTCAATTGCCAGATATAGAATTCTGTGCAATTGTGCTATACTTAATTTGAGTTCCATATTTGTTCTAATGGGGATATATGCCTAAAGGATCACAAGGACAGAAGAGACCGGCGGATTCCATAGGCTGCGCCGTGATGGTGGCAAGGATTGCCACTGGCGAAATAGAAGAAGATTTAAAGAAACCATCAGGGAGAACACGTAGCGGGAAGGCGGGGGCTGAAGCAAGGGCCAAGTCTTTAACCGAGGAGGAGCGTTCTGAAATCGCAAGGAAAGCGGCGGAAGAGCGCTGGAGGAAATGACAGTTTTTGATGTTGCGCAATACATTTTAGAAAAAGTGGGTTGTACTTCTACATGGAAGCTTCAGAAGCTTGTGTATTATTCTCAGGCTTGGAATTTGGTGTGGAAGGATAGTCACTTATTTCGTGAAGAAATCGAGGCATGGGCAAACGGCCCTGTATGCCCTGAACTCTACAACAAGCATCGTGGCCAGTTCAGTATTGACCGCATAATTGATGGGGATTCTTCCAGATTAACTGCCGATCAAAAGCACACAATAGACACAATTGTTGAGTTTTACGGTAAATATAGCGGCCAACAACTAAGCGACCTTACGCACTCTGAAAAACCCTGGATAGACGCGAGGAGCGGACTTTCTCTTACAGAAAGAGGAAATCGTACGATCTCTTTAGAGAGCATGTCCGAATACTACAGCAGCTTATAAACGTGTCCAAGAAAAAAACAAACCCTAAGTTAGGGCGCACAGAGCCCTATAATTCTATCCGCAAAGCAGAAGTCGTTGACGCTTATAAGCAACAACAAGTCTGTTTCTTATTTTCAACATTTGATTTAGATGGACCTTGGGGAATATCAGCAATTAAGGAACATGATTGGATTGATTTGTTTAAAAAGATTGAAGGTTACCAGACGATGCTTTGGAAGGACATGATTGATGGTCATGGGAAACCTAATCATGAAATAAAAACAGAACATCTTTCAAAAAAAGCACAAACACGGATTAATGAATTAGATTTAGATGCGGATACCATTTTCTCTATGCATATAACCGGTAAAGTTAGGTTATATGGAGTTAGAGATAGGAGGGAGTGCAAACTACTATGGTTTGATCCATGGCACGACATTCAAGATAAGGCCGTTTGTCCATCTAACAAGCGCCACACTTAACTGAAAATAATGCTTGCTATTAAGATTCGTCCCATGTATATAATGGGATATGAACAAATTACCCGTACATAAGCGCGTCCAAATTCTGCACATGCTTTGCGAAGGATCGTCCATGCGGTCGATCTCGCGAGTTGTTGGCGTATCGATCAATACCGTTACCAAGCTTCTGGTTGACGCGGGTTTTGTTTGCGCGGAGTTTCACGATGAAGCGGTTCGCAATGTGAAGGCAGAGCGTATTCAGTGCGATGAAATCTGGTCGTTCTGCTACGCAAAGCAAAAAAATGCGCCAGAGGGCAAGGACGGAGCTGGTGATGTGTGGACATGGTCCGCAATCGACGCGGATAGCAAGATGATTGTTTCGTGGCTTGTTGGCAGCAGAGACGCGGAAACAGCGAATGATTTTATCGCTGATCTGCAATCGCGCCTAGCAAGCCGGGGGCAACTTACTACTGACGGACACAAAGCTTATCTGGAAGCCATTGAAAGCGCGTTTGGCGATGATGTGGACTATGCCATGCTGGTAAAGCTGTATGGTGAAACAGTTGAAGGCCAAAAGCGTTACAGCCCTGCGGAATGCGTTGGTTGTAAGAAGCAAAAGGTTACAGGCAACCCGGACAAAAAGCATGTATCGACAATCTACGTTGAGCGTCAAAACCTGACTATGCGCATGTCTATGCGCCGCTTTACGCGCCTAACGAATGCATTTTCGAAGAAGCTCGAAAATCACTGCCACGCCTTAGCACTATATTTTATCTGGTACAATTTTGTACGGACGCACAAGAGCATAAAGGTTACTCCTGCTATGGCTGCGGGCGTTACTGACAAGCTTTGGACGATGGAGGACATTGTGGCCCTGATAGATGCCAGAGAAGAAAAATTAAAAAGTTCAAACTGAGACACTACCCGAGTGGCGGCATTCATGGACAAAATGTGAATTTTTTGTTATTGTTTAATCGTCAACGCCAGAATTGTAGCCGCCTTACGGGCGGTTTTTTATTTGTTTCTTCTTTCGGCCTTGTTTGCCGGGCCCGTTTTGCCGCGGTCAAAATGGCCGGGCCCGGCCCGAAATTCGGGCCCGTTTTATATCCATCCCTACAGGAGGTTTCATGCTGATCGATGCAGACGGCTATGTCAGAGCCGGCATTCACGAATTCAAGAACCACATTTCGCGCTATCTGCGATTGCTGGAGGAAGGGCAGGCCCGGGCCGTGGTGGTCTGCCGGAACGGAAAGGAGCCTGCCGGTCTGTTCATTTCCTTCAAACTCCCCGGGCCGCCAGCTGAAAACGGTAACTGACCCCGGTAAATCGATGCTCTACTCCGCTCCCACAGTCTCGCTTTCGGGAAAGATCAGGCGGGCCAGTTTTTCGTCGCGGAAAGGAACGTTACCCGCCATCACCACCTCGAGATCGTACATCAGGTGAGAAAGATGCGTTTTGTTTACCGGATCCCTGAAACCGGCGTAGAAGGGATCACAGATCAGGCTGTCGCCAAAACCTTGCAGGTAAGCCTTGCCGCCGGGCAATCTGGAGAGGCTTTCGGCGATTTTCCCTGTTAGAGAGCCTTTGCCGAAGGGATCTCTCCTGCCGGATTCCTGTAAAATCCCGTCAAGATTTTCAAGGGTATCGTGGTCGCAGATATTTACGCGCTGCTCATCGGCAAACCACTGCCTGAAAGCGTGAATTAGAACAGAGCCGTCGAAAAGCGCCGATGGCTCGCTATCGAGGTAACGCGAGAACACCATCGCGAGATCGCCGTCATCAGAGCCGATAACATAGCGCCAGATATCGGCATGACCGGCACAGCGCAATTCCCATCCTGCGAATACGGCTACCGTATCGCCATCAGCGGCGCGCAGACGTTCGAGGATGAGCGTGTCGCCGGGGCGGAATTTGTCCTCAAAGCTGCCGATTCTCGTTTCATGCCAGATGTCGCGCAAGGCGCGGACGAATGAAAGCAGCACGGCGTTGCGGAAATGTGCCGAGCGGGCGAAAGCCATCTGGCTCATAGAATGGTGGTCAAGGCGGCACAGCCTGTTTTCCACGTCAAGGTAAAAGCCGCCGTTGTTAAGGTCATCAAGAGAGAAGGCCCAGCCTGCCGAAGCGGCATCATCGATCAGCGCGGCAGCGACAGGACTTTCCTCCAGCATTGCCACGCACCAGGAAAGAACGTCCTCATCGCAATGGAAGGTCATTGCCTTATCGGCAGGATCAATTCCTGCGGCATTCTCGGCCAGTATCGACAGCAGGCAGCCTTCTTCGTGAATATTGCGGCTACGGGTTGTCCGGATCACGGTCGCCTCGCCTGCCGCCACCGCGGCTCTCCTGAGGATGGATTTTCTTGTCTGGTTCGTTTTCACTGTGCCTTGCCGTACGCTTTTGAACCTGGGACTAGTCTTCGCCTGCAAGCCTCGGGAAAGCGATGATTTGCGCGTTCCCTGCATTGCGCCTGCCGGTATGCCTGATAAAGTCTTTCTGGCCGTTGCGGCCTTCTCCTGGGAAAGTAATGACGTTTTGGGACGAGCCATTTGCGAATTCCTCGGTATGGTTTTCGGATTGGTCATGCCGGAAGGCATGATGGGTAAGACCATTTCCGTTCTGCAATTCCTGTTCCGTTTCGCGAAATGACTTTTCAAACTTGATAAACCAAAGGAAATTGGCGTTGGCGCGGTCGCGCACATCCGTAAACAGCGGATCTATTATTATCGTCGAGGCATATTGCGCCAGGTAATTTTTGCCGAAAGGAACTTCGCCAAGTCTGGCGACCAGATCGGCGGTCACTGCCCTGGAACATTCTTCGGCATCAAAGACATAGCCATGATAGTCAGAGAGCATCTGCTGAATCAGGTTCTTATCCTCGATGCGGCAGCGCTCGGAAATAAACCATGTCTCAAAAGTTGCGGCCATGGCCATGCCATTATTGATCGTGCGGAAATCAAGGAAAGCCTCACGAGCGAAAATTCGTGCGAAATCGCTCATCGGCGAATTTTCAATTCTCTCCCATGCTTCCCTGAAACCGCCAAGCTGGAGTTCCCAGGCAATCCTGACCATGCTGACGGTCAGATCGGCAACTTGCGCCCTGTTTACCAGAACCGCCTGATCCGGGAAGAAGGTAAGCGGGTTCAGCAATACCCCGTGGCGGTGCTGCCATACCCGGCGAAGCTCTCTGCCTGCCAGAAGCACCTGTTCTTCCATGCTCAGGCGGGGGTTGATTTGTATCAAGCCGCTTTCCCTTATATAGGCGGCGGAATCCACTTCATCGCAATACCGGACGCTTACATCATACCCACGGGCAAATTCCAGAAGCGAGAAGGCGTAGCGGCTGGTTTCAAGGATTTTCAATACCTCGCCGATATCGGTCAGGGTTGAATATTCTCTTGATAAGATTGAATCACAATTGATCTGAAAATCACGGATCAGGGCTTCCTGACAACTCTCTTCACAGGGTTCCGGAGAGCGGGAGTATTCCGGAAGGTAGCCGCTTTCGAGGTTGAGTTCCTTTTCCAGCATGTCGAGAGCGGCAAGCTCGTCTTCGAGGCGCTCATCGAAATCCATGTAGAAAAGGGGCTGATCGCCAATGATCGTCGAGCGAACGGGCTGGTCGAAATTAAGGATATAGGAAACGCGGCAGACTCTTTCAGTCCGTTCCCTGGCGTTTTGCGATTTTCCCGGTTTCTTAGCCATTTTCGCGTTTGAACCCTTAGCCCGTATGTCCCCTGGCATTTCATGCCTTATGGGTTCATTATGCGCCTGAGTTCTTAACGCTTTCCTAGCAGAAACGTTTTTTTTTGTTTTTTCACAGGAAAAATCCGCAAGCCTTAACAAGGGCTTAACAGAAAATTATGTTATGTTAAACAAAAATATTTACATTAACCTTTTACAAATAATTGACGAGATTAAGCTTGCTCAAGGTGGAGGTGACGCTATACGAAGCCTCCATGCGGACGGTCATGAAATTAATCGTCAGGGCGACCTTGTTCATATCGGCGTCTTCGACATTGGAGATCTCTTCGGTAAGGGTGCTTTGGGCGAGAAGATGGTCGTCCTTGATCTCCTTAATATTGGCGCGAACCTGTTCGAGCTTGAAGCGCTCTATGTCGATCTTGTCGAGCGCCTTTTGCACCATCGAGCTTATCTTGTTATAAACCTTGTAAAAATTTTCCTTCTGCTCTTCGAGAGTGGCCCCTGGCGCGCCCTTGGCAAGAGGATTTGCCGGATCGGGATTGGCAGGATCCTGATGATCCAGCAGCGGTGAAAGATCTCCGTTACGTATAAAGTTCAGGGCAACAAGGGTATCGCGAATCGCCTCGGTATTGGCCAGAACCGTGTAATCCAGCTCCGAGCCGTCACCGACTCTTACAAAGGTGCCTTTTACGTTTCCTGACGATATCTCGGCAGAGTAACCGACGATCGTGTCCGTTATGGCGTTGACATCTGCCGAACTGTCACGGGTGGTGAGAGCAGAGATCAATCCATTGGTGGAGACGGTTCCGCTCTTCCAGTCGCCGATCAGTTTACTCATTGCGGTATCAAGCAGGCCGGTATCGAACAAAGGCTTCGAAAGCGTCTGAGCCCCGGAAAGAACATACCTGCTGCCGTCCTTTGAATTTACAAGATCGACAATGTATTCAAACATATTATTGGCAAGGCCTTTTAAAGTCTGGAACTCGACGGAAGGATCGGCCGAACTCATTCCAATCGGAATACGTTCTACTTCGGGGGTCGAGGGGTCGTCGTAATAAACGATTTCTCCGTCCTGATGGGTTCCGGCCTCAAGGAAAATCTGCATGCCGGCGACAAACTGCTCAAGCTGGGACTTAAATTCCTTTAGCGTATGGGTCATAACCTTGATGCGGCGGTCGGCATTGGTAATGTTATTGATGTAAGTATTGAGAGTTTTATAATCCGCTCTGGCTCTTTCCGAACGGATAACGTCCTTACCCAGACCCTTGAAACGCTGGGTAATTTTGCCAGTTGCAAGCTGGACGTGAAGATTGCCTAGCTCCGATTGCAGGTCTTTAAGACGGCTGATCTGATCAAGCGTACGGCCCAGCGTTGAAACGAAGGTCATTTTTCCGGCTCCTTATATCGTATTTAACAATTCATCAAACATCTCGTTGACCGCCTGAACCACTCTGGCTGCCGCTGCGAAAGCGTTCTGGACGATGATCATATGCGACATTTCCTCATCCAGGTTGACCCCCGATTCGTCCAGCAGCTGTCCCTCCAGAATCTCCTTGAAGGTTTTTTCATCAGCCATGCGGGCTTCTGCCAGTACTATCTGCTCGGTCTGACGGTTGATAAGTTTCTGGGCGAAGTCCACAAGAGCATTCGATCCAAGAATCTCCGTACTGAGGTTGGCGTTAGGGCCCAGATACTTTTCCCGGAAGTGGACGTACTGGCCTGAAGTAATGGCACCGCTGACATCTCTCCAGGTTTCGGAGCCGTAGCCTATTTCTATGACTGGCGAGCTGTTGGTGATTATCCCCCCGGAGTTGGTGAAACTGCCGAACAGCGACTGGATTATCCCTACTCCCGCCGGAAGTCCTCCTGTTATCGTCCCCGTTCCATCGGTAACAAACGGGCCGCCGAACAGCTTCATGTCTCCGCCGAACTTCGGGTTGCCCAGAGGATTGGCGTCATCACCCGGCCTGACGCGCAGAAATCCGGTAAGCGGATCGATATATACCCCAAGACCGGGAACGCCGTCGTCGTCCGCATCAAAACTTAACTTGTCAAACAAAGTCGTTTCGTCATCCCCGGGCTCGATATACACCTTTACCCGCTCGTGATTACCTACCTGAACCTCGAAATAGGGATCTGTTGTCTTTCTGGTGCCCTCGCTCAGGCCCAGGAAAATTAACCCTGTTTGCCTCATGCCGTTTGCCGGATCGGGATCCGGAGTTGCGTCAATCTGAACATCGCCTCTGGAATTGATAATAAGCTCCCCGTTGGATCCCACAGAAGCTACAGGCATTCCCAGCAAAGGATTCACGCCTGCAATATTGAGGGCTATCTGATTGTTTATTTCGGCCGCTATCTGCAAGGCGGCATTTGCCCCTGGTTGCGCCTGGGCGGCCGCCAGTGACACGTCCACCGAAAAACTGTTCGGAGCGCCCAGCCTTGAATCGGAAAACACAATTCTGAAGGTGTCACTTGCAGGAGCAAGCAGGCCATTGGCAGAAGCAATCAGATCGTTGACGGACGCGAAAGACGTCAAATCCCGGCTGCCTGTTATCTTGCAATTTGAATAAAGACCCAACCATTCCTGAAGTGTTTCTCCGGAAGCGCTGCAGACAAGATTTATGTTGCCTTCAGCGACGCTGTAGCTTGCGTTGGTGAAGGTGTAATCGAGAATGCGCCTGATAACCTCGTTCGAACCGGTCTGAACCGGAGCGTCATGAGTTATGGTACCTGTCCTTAGCAAGGTATAATCTTCGAGAATTCTCTGATTGACCTGGATGGCCTGCGAGAATCCAATGTAAGTTACCGGCAGGGGCGGAACTTCCGTATAATCGGGAGGCGTATCCGCCGGGATGCCCCCGGCAACGTCGGTGAACAACCGCAACCCCTGAGCGTCAAATCTCATTGCCAGCTTGTGAGCCATTTCATCCAGCTGTGCCATGAAAGTCGGAAGTGTGACATCACGCATTTCAAGGAGAGCGCCGATATTGCCGCCTTTTATCTGCCCGGTAATATCAATCGCCAGAGGCTCGATATTCGGATCCCCGCGGGTATAGATGCCCGCAGTATAGCCATCGCCGAAATAATTCGTCGCGGAAAGCGGTCGGGGTGAGAAGTAGATTATTTCCGCCCTGTCGCCCGCAAGTTCCACGCCGCTCGATGTCTGGACGACCATGACGTTGTCACCGCGAATAAAGAAGCTGATATCAATTTCTTTAGCCAGTTCCTTTACCGCCTGGTCTCTCTTGTCCATCAGCGTCGCTGTTGATCTGCCTACGTTGGCGTTCACGCCGATCTGGGCGTTGAGGTCGGCGATCTGACTGATAAGATCGTTGACCCTGTTGATCGCAATTTGCAGGTCGGTCTGGGCATCGTTACGCATCTGAACGAACAGATTGCCGCAGGAGTTGATCTTCTTGGCGGTATCAAGCGCCTGATCAAGTGTCGAACGCAACGCGAAACCATCCTCAGGGTTATCGGCAAGCGAGGCAAATGCGTCTCTTAACTGGGAAATCTCTGCCGCCACCGAAAGCTCCTGATCCGGCGGGCCATGAAAGGACTGGACTTTATCGAGATATCTTATCTTGGTATCGAGAAAGCTGGTAGTGCTGACCTGGGTGAATATTTCCCTGACAAGATTGAAGTCAACCTTGCGGATAATCGTATCGGCCATAACACCGACGGATTTTCCGGCAATGGCCCTTGTGGACTGCGGCATAATTTTCCGCATATAGCCGGTAGTGCCGACATTGGCTATGTTATTCGATAGCACATCGAGCTGCTGCTGATTGATCTGCAGCCCGGTAAGAGCCGCATTTAGCGCCGAACTGAGTGACATATTCGCCAGCCTTCCTTGTTAACCGGAAGGTTTGTTGCAAGATTAATGCCAGATTATCTTGTCAGGGAGTAACCGGGCCGGTAGTTCCGCCACCGGTAGCGCCATATGTCTCGATAGCTTCCTGTACCTGGGCGTTGATCTTGTTCTGGACTTCGCGCAGGCGGATTTCCAGCCTCGTGGCAAGCAGCATTTCCCTACGCAAGGCTGCCTCAAAAGCCTGACGGCCTCCAAGATTATCGATGGCCTGCTGGGCCGCGCGCGTGCGTTCCACATTGGCTTCAGTGTCGTAAGTCTCAGTGTAGAAATGAGGATTTTGAGGCATCTTGTTCATCATTACATTCAGCAGGCCCAGTTCGCTGGGATTGGGGCCAATTATCTCTTCAATGGCCTGAGCGTCCATACCCATGTTTTCAAGATAAGCCCTGATATACTGGGTGCTTAAACCGCCGCCAGTGCCTCTCAAGGCAACTATCTGAGAGAAACTGTCGCGAATTGGGCCGCGCAGAGCTATTATGGAACGTATATCAAGAACGTGCCTGGCTCCTTCCCGCGCCATCTGCGCCTGCTCGTCAAAGATTTTAGATCTGTCAAGCCGTTCCATAAGATCGTGGGAAAAGAGGTTTTTCGATAGGGCAAGCAAATCCGTTTCATCCCCTGTATTTTCGGGAACCTGGAAATTAATATCCAGCGTGGTCTCGGTATCCAGATAAGTATAGTTAATATCACGGTTATAACGGGAAGGGTTTATGTTCGGGCACATCAAACGGAGGCCGCCAAGATTATTATTATCCGGGGAACAGTAGAGTTCCTGCAATTGAGAGATGCGGGTAAATCTGTCCTGCTCTTCGCCAGCCGGAGCGCCCGAACCTAAAGCCATTGTGCCTGATGGCTGAGCGGCCGGCGCCATTTCACGATCGAACATGTAGGCGTTGATCGCTTCGGCGTTCATTTCAGAAAGGCGCGACAGGCTAGCGAAATCCTGGACGAATGTGGCGTAATAGCAGATCTGGCGGGAAGGGTGGTAGTCCCTGTGAGTTTCAGCCTGCTTTTCCTGTATCCAGCGCTGCACTTCGAGCTGATGCTTGGCATCAAAGAAGGTACCTATAACCTCTGCCTGCTGAACCATGAGAACGCTAAACTGCTGAGTCATTGCCATAAGGGCTTTGACATGGTTATCAGCAAGCGCCTGCTGCCAGGAATTAATGTGGCCTGAATCCTGAACACTAAGCGGCGTTTTAAAACTTCCGTTTGGCGGATCCCAGGTCGAGTACGGGGAATCGGCGAGCGTAAAGAACCCTTTCGAACCGAGCGAAACTTCAAAGCAGATCTCTGCCTGATTGTCCATATGAGGGAAACCCACACATGTCTCCATGCCATCCTGCAACGAGCCCGAATTACGAATAAGGCCGGTGTTAAAGGTTCCTGTCCAGTCTGTTACCGGAGATCCGGCATATCTGTCGTTTGGCGCGAGAGATACAGAAATCGCTTTTCCTGTCTCGAAACCGCGACCGGTTATGTTTAAAGTTGACTGGCGGCTATTGAATTTGAGAACAAGCTCTGATTGGCGAGCAGAATCCGGGTAAAGGCTGATATAAAGCTCGGTTCTGGTTGAGTCCGGATCGAGATCGATGAAGTTCTGCAAAAGCAAAGAACCATCGGAACCGGTTTTGGCCGTGGCTTTGGTTACCTTGGCATCCTGCGTCAGGATTGTGATTTCGACTTTACTATCGAGAGGAAGTCCCGTGCCTCGCAGTTTGCCGGCAAGGCCGATTCCGGCTTGTAATTGCTGCAGGTGATCAAGGCCGGGATTATAAAAGCGGGCAAGAGCCTGGTTCACTCCAGCGGCAAGCAGCGCAGAAGCAAGCAGGACGGCGGCACCGCCAGCGACCTTTTTGCACTTATCTTTTACTTCAACCAGACCCAATGTCATTGTTTTCCTTCGCTTCAGGCACATGGCATTACGGAGCAGGAGCACCCGTAACGGCATCGCCTGCCGGACTCCTCGCCCTGATCTTGCCAAGTTCGTTTTGCACCTCTTCCTGCGCGACCATCAGAGCCAGTTCGGCATCGACAGCCAGAATCATTTCCTGCCTCCAGTTGCTCCGCAAGTTCTGATAATCGATTTGTAATTTCAAAGCCTGCAATGCCACGCCCAACCGAGCTACGTTGGCGGGCGTATCATATAACTTGGTAAGAAACTGAGGATTTTGCACGGCCTTCACCAGAGCTCGCAACTGGGCGTAATAGCTGATGAACTCCTTATGCCTATCAATTTCTCCGGGATCAGCGCCAAATTCGACAAGAACAGCGCGAAGGAAGGCATCATTGCCGCCCGAGCCCATCGCACGCAATCCGACCTGCTGATTATAAGCATTTTCAAGAACGCTCCGCTTGGCGATTATAGAACGAACGTCAAGGTAAAGCTCCTGGTTGGCCAGCCTGTCCATATAGGTCTGTTGCATTGTTGAAAATACTTTATGTGCAAACAGATAATTCTGGAGAGCAATGACGTCTTCCTCATCGTTGGAAACAGCATCGTCAGAAAAGTCTATTTCAAGAGTTACCGCATCGTCGACAAGGCGGGTATAATCAATATCCCTGTTAACCCTGTCAGCGGGGCCGCCGCCGCATATGGCTCCGAGTCCCCGGCCGTTATCATCCGGGTCGCAGTATGTGCTCTTGAATTGAGCCAAACGATCCTGGATATCCCCCGGAAGCCCTCGTCCCGAAGAACGATTTCCAGTTAAAAGCTGGCGGGAGATAGAATGCTCGGCCATTGATCTGGTGACGAACTCCGATCTTCTTTCGGAAGCGCTCATAGCCCTGATGTTTGTGCCGAGAGTACAAAGCATCTCGCTTGGGTGATAGTCTTTGTGGGCTCTGGCCTGAAGCTGCTGGAACAGGCGCTGGGTTTCAAGCTGATGCTTGGCGTCAAAGAAAGTACCGATAATTTCCACTTGCTGCATGCCTACTGTGGTAAGCTGCTCCGCCATCATCATCCAGGCCCTCAGGATGTGCCCAAGGAAATAGTCATTAACCATCCAGTTGCGATGAGACTTAAATTCCTGAGACAGATGCTGCCGCAACATTTCGTGCAGAAGAGGAACGCATGTGCTGCAAACGCAGGAGCAGCAGGCGCCACCCCCTGTACTGCCAGGGGCATCATCATATCCATTATCGCCACTGTCGTCGTCACCGCTGTCATCGTCACCACTGTCGTCATCGCCGCTGTCATCGTCTTCAATCGGCTCGCCGCAGTCAGCCCTCTCGCCGCACCCATTGCCGGAAAGCTTCCTAGACGCATCCGAGGTCAGACATGATTTAATATCAGAATCACATAAATTCATGCCCCATGCCGATACCGGATCCACTTGCTGGCCGTTTACGCGTATTTCATAGTGGCTATGGCATCCGGTGCTCAGGCCGGTCGAACCTACCCTGGCAACGCCGGTTGAAGCGTTACAGGACTCCAGATGGCCGTGGAATTCCTGAATACCGTTACCGTAGTCGAAAATAACGACATTGCCGTAGCCGCTCATAGAGCTGCAAGTCATGGTGGCTCCGCTCGGTTTTCTAATTTCTGTTCCGCAGGGCGCAGCAATATCTATCCCTCTGTGAGGACGCAGCACTCCGGTTATGGGATGTACTCTGGCGCAAAAAACGCTGGATATGGCGTAAGCCGGCAAGGGGTTGGAAATGACGCAGCCGGCTTGGGCGGACGCTTTTTGCGATGCAAGGAAAACCATCCCTGCTAGGGTTGCTATGACAAAAGCAACCCCAAACGCCAATACCCTTTTTTCAAACGCCTTTTTCATACTATTTTTCAGGAGTTTTTATCTTAAGCTTCTCTCTTCCAACCGGTTCGTAACCTTTTCCGGAACCTTGCCACTTGTATCTACGGTAATAGTAGCCTTTTTGCATATCGCTATAGTTATCAAAAACAATAAGGTCGCGGTGCCCGTTAGAAGATTTTTCACTTAACATGACGCTTACGGCATGGAATGTGTCGATTATTTCCAGCGCGCCGCTTGGCTTGACCCGGAAAATGGTATGAAGGTCGCCTGGATCGTTCTTGGCATACAGATCGGCATCGCGCGGTATATAGGCGATTATTTCCGGTTTGCCATCCTGATTGAGATCAGTCGATGCTATGGCCAGAATAGGCTTAAGCATTCCCGTTCCAAGAGAGTATTCTTCGACGTAGCTCTTGAAGTTCGGGAGCTTGCGGCTAACTTTTTCATACATCTTGCCCTCAGTATGTATCTTCCAGTCAAGCTTGGTTGCCGCCCAGAGATGATGGGGAAACAAAAGCATGGGAAGCAGGGCTGCGTTAAAAAACAGCGAAGCCAGTTTTATCCTTCCACGATTCATAATTTTCATAAATGCCGCTCCACTATCCTTAATCCTCAAGGGTTGGCAATGTTAGCCGGACTTTCGGCCCTGACCCTGCCCAATTCGTTCTGTACGTCCTCCTGAGCCCGCGCCAAAGCCAACTCGGCATCGATCGCCATGATCATTTCCAGTCTCCAGTTGCTTTTTAGCATCTGGTAATCCAGCTGCACTCCCAGCGCCTGAAGAGCGACTCCAAGGCGGGCGACGTTAGCCGGAGTATCATACAACTTGGTCAAGAACTGAGGATTTTGCACAGCTTTTACCAGGGTACGCAGCTGGGCGTAATAACTTAAAAAGTCCTTGTGGCGATCGATTTCCCCCTGATCAGCCCCAAGTTCTACAAGAATGGCGCGTAGAAAGGCATCATTTCCGCCAGATCCCATGGCGCGCATCCCTACCTGCTGGTTATAGGCGTTCGTCAGCACGGTACGTTTGGCAATAATGGAGCGGACGTCAAGGTAAAGCTCCTGGTTGGCCAGCCTGTCCAGATAAGTCGGTTGAATAGTAGTGAATATGTTATGAGCAAAAAGGTAATTCTGAAGCGCCATAACATCTTCCTCATCCGCGGTAACATTTCCATCGGAAAAGTCTATTTCCAGAGTTACAGCGTCATCGACCAGACGTGTATAGTTGATATCCCGGTTCACCCTGTTGGCCGGGCCGCCGCCACCGCACATAATCTCCAGTCCGCGGCCATTGTCGTCCGGATCGCAATAAATTCTTTTAAACTGATCAAGCCGGTCAACAATGTCTCCGGGAAAGCCCCGGCTTGAGGAACGATCACCTGATAAAAGCTGGCGTGACATGGAATTCTCGGCAAGCGCCCTTGATACGAATTCAGCTTTTCTTTCAGAGGCGTTTACTGCCCGTGCTCCAGTGCCAAGCGTGCATAGCATTTCGCTTGGATGATAGTCCTTGTAAGCCTTGGCCTGAAGCTGCTGGAATAGCCGCTGGGTTTCGAGTTGATGCTTGGCATCAAGGAAGGCTCCTATTATTTCGACCTGCTGCAAGCCTACGGTAGTAAGCTGCTCGGTCATCATCATCATTGCCCGCAGCAGATGTTCGACAAAGAATACATCCACCAGCCACTCACGGTGAGCCACGAACTCCTCTGTAACATGCAGGCGCGTCATCATATGTTGTATCGGTACGCAGGTTCCGCATACACAGGCGCAGCAATATGAATAAGCCAGGGACTTCCTCGGCACCAGTCCGGAAGACGCGCCGAAAAGCAGCAAGCCCGCCAACAGTCCCGCCGCCAGGGATTTTCTTTTTAGGTGAAGTAATCTTTTTACCATGCTCCAAGCCCCTGCAGATTTTCTGCTTTCTGCATCCGATATTAAATTATACTAACATTCTTTACCCGGCATCTGGAAATATCGCTCTTTTTTCAACGTCCCAGAAATTCTTCTGCAGAAATGCCAGTGGCATCGATTCTGTTAAGCTCGTCCTGTACACCTTCCTGCGCTTCATCGAGCCTGATCGAGGCAGCGACAGCGGCCGACATTTCCGCGCGCCACATGCTCTCAAGCGTATCCCATTTCTGCAAAATGCCTATCGCCTGAAGAGCCACGCGCTTACGCATTACGTTCGTCGGCGTGTCGTAAAGATTAACGTATAAATCAGGATTATAGTTGATGATCTCGGTTAGAACCCGCATTTGTGCATAATAGCTTGGATTTTCACCAAGCACTCTGGTTATTTCTTCCTCCGGAATACCGAGTTCATCCATCAGAGCCACAAGATACGGTGTCGAGGTATTGGTTCCCTGTGCCCTCATGGCAACGTTATGAACAAAGCTGTTTTCCGCCACCGATCTTTTCGCGAAAACAGAGCGCATATCCAGATAAAGCGTTTGAATCGGATTGATGTCCACGGGATTGGACGGATCTCTTAAATAAACCCTTGGAATACGGACAAAGACGTCATGACCAAAAAGATACGAATGCAATTCGAAAACGTCTTCCTCATCAGGAGTCGGGCCACCTGCGTTATCAAGGAAATTTATATCCAAAGTCGATTTCAAGGATACGGTTCTGGCGTAGTCTATATCTTTGTTAAACCTGTCGGCAGATGTCTGCGGCTCACAAAACGCCTGCAGGGCGCGGTTAAGATCGCGCGGATCGCAATGGCGGGTGCGGTAATTTTCAAGCCTGGTTTCCGTATCTTCGGCCACCCCTTGCGCGGCAACACCAACTGTCCCGAGCTGCCTTTGCATCGAACGCTGGCTTAACACCAGTTTCGTCCAGTCGCTCAGGGCGTCTGAAGCGTTCAGGCTCTTCATTGCCGAGCCGAACTCGCAAAGTCCGACACTCGGACGATAGTCCTTATGAGCCTGGGCCTGAAGTTCCTGTATAAGCTGCTGGGTTTCCAACTGTTGCTTTGCGTCGAGGAAAGCGCCGATCATCTGAACCTGCTGCATGGCGATAACCGTTATCTGCTCGGTCATCATCATCATTGCAGGCAAAAGGTAACCGACAAACATATCCTCGATCAGAAGACGACGATGCTCCTCAAATTCATAAGCCGAGTGTGTATCGCGGAAATAATCATGCTCAGGGCCGACGCATCCTCCGCAGATACACGAACAGCAATCCCCGCCGCCGCTTCCGGTATCATCATCATCTCCACTATCGTCATCATCGTCGTCATCATCATCGTCGTCCTCGGCAGGAGGCGGGAGAGGCGTGTTGCCGCACCCTGCCCTGAGAACCGCTTGAAAGTCTGCCACCCGAACCGGTGTTTGTTTCTGCCAGAGCGTTCCGTTGAGAGCATCGGCCGCTTCATCCCACTGGCCGTTTTTTATCAAATTCCATGTATTTGGAAATTTTGTATACCACCCTGTACCCAGCTGGTAGTTCACCGCAGCCAGAGCGTTGACAAAACAAGAATCCTGGCAAGGCGTCTGAGACGCTTGCGAACGGGCGGCATTGTATGCGCTCTGAGCGTCCTGCCGCAATAACTGGTCGCATCTTTCCTGGGTTACGCAATCTCCCATGCTGAGGTTATCGCCTGGCCGGACAAGGTGGCCATAGCAAACCGTCGGTTTCCCGAGAGAGTCCCGGTAAACGCATTCACGAAATCCTTCGCGCAGTTTTAGATGTTCAATAAAATCATCATAGGTGCAGCTGCCCGTCTGGGCGTTTACGTCGCATATCACGATCACGCACATCAGAATTGCCGCAACCGGGATGTTAAAGCTCCGCAGAGCTGCCTTCATAGCCAAGCGTCCCCTCGAACTCACTTGCTATTCTGCCTTTGCGAGGCAAAATAGTTTTTTTTATAGTAACACTTTCCTCACCCGAACACAAAAAGCCCTCTTGAGCGGGAGACGGAACTGATACCTTAGCGCTTTTCTTTTCCCTTTAATACCGATTTTTGCAAGCAGATTAACAAGGATTTCAGGCACTCGCGCCAGAAATTTTCTTGTGCCGCACGATTGCTGAATCAGGGGATTCCCGCTTCAAGGCACCAAGTTTAAATTGTATTTTTATAAGGTTCCTGATATATTCGGAATATGAAATTATCGGGAAGCAAAAAGCTTTTTCTGGTTTTTGCCGCCGCCGCAGGCATTAGCCTCGGGGCCTATGGCATTGTTTATGCCAATTCCCATCAGGCACTAGGTAAAACCGGGCGCCTCTGTAAGAACGACAACTCGTTCACCTATATGATCAGAAGAAATGGAAGCATGGATTTCGGTCTGTCGGTATGGTTCGATTCAGGCGCAAACTGCGGCATAATCGGCAGGGCCAAGCGGACGGATTCAGGCTGGCGCTATGAAGCGCCGCGCAATAATAAGAACCAAGACCCGCCTGGCTGCACAGTCAATATCAAGATCGAAGGCGGACATGTAATATTTGCAACAGATCCGATTGACGATTGCCGTGAAGAGTGCGGTGCGCAAGCATATTTGCAAGACTTCAGGCTTCCTCTTGAATCCAGCGAAGACGTTAAAATTACAAATGACGATCTTTCTCCGGAGAAGGTTTTTAATACCCCTTGCATCGAGAATGACTGACTCAGCTGGCAGCTAACGGTCGCGGGTGTCTGATATCGGACACAGCTCTCTGATGTCTAATAGTTTATTTAAGTGAAAAAAAAAGCGACAACGACTATTATCTTCGTTTAAGATGTATAAACTTAAAAAACTGTTCCTGGCTTAGACACCTTAGCAGCAATTATTAAGAAGTATTTATGACAGACGAAGGCAATCAGACCCCCCCCGCGAAAAGAGACGGCAAAGTCAATCCGCGACGATTCAGACCCGCAGGAGTTCAGGCTCCGGAAGCCGCCGCTACCGCCGGCGCAGGCAAGAGCGCTGCCGGGGCGAAGCCGCGCCCGGCCAAAAAAAGCGTGACCGAGATGTCAAAGGGCCTTGGCACCGTTATCGTACGTAACGAGTTTTATCGCGACGGGTACAGGAGCCTGCTTCGGATCGCAATTCTCCAAGGCTTAATAATCGTCGGAATGATTGTGGTGATGATGTATGTGGTACACATTCATCAGCCGGAAAACAGGTACTTCGCCACTACTGAAGATGGACGGCTTGTGCCCATGACTGCTCTTTCAGAGCCAAATCTCAGCACGCCAGCATTACTGTCATGGGTAGCTCAGGCAGCTACGGAAGTAATGACCTTCGGTTTCAACGACTACCAGCGACGCCTTCAGGAATCATCCCGTAACTTCACCAGGCGGGGATGGGAAAGCTTTACCCACGCTCTGGAGCTGTCGCGTATCATAGAAATGGTTAAATCAAATCAACAGGTGGCGACAGCCGCTCCACGCGGCGCCCCGATCCTGCAGTCCGAGGGCGAATTTAACGGTCGCTATCAGTGGGTCGTGCAACTACCCATGATCCTGACATATCAATCGGGGTCGAAAATGCGCTCGGACAGTTTGCTGGTTACGCTTGTCGTTGTCAGGGTTCCCCGTCTGGAAAGCCCGAACGGCGTGGGAATTGAGCAATGGGTTGCCGTTCCTAACTAGCAGATTCGACTTTTTTTCTTTTGCGTAATAATTTCTGTGCAGAAAATGTTCATTACCAGGGGTTTTTAGAAATTCATGGGATGACAGTTCAATAACCTGAAGATATTCTTTAGGATGAAAAAGAGTGCAATGATGAATCTGCTTTGGATTTCCTAACGTGCTAAATATGAAAAGACAAAAATTCCTACTGGCTTGTTCCGTATTTCTGGCAATGGCTCTGACCACGCCTGAATATGCACTGGCCCAGGACTCGCTCCAATCTTTGCTTCCCTCCGATATGAGCGGGGCCCCCGTAACCACGGAAGGAGGGGGGCAACAGCAGACCGTTATTCCTGAGGGCCCCCCTGCGCCTGGTGACAATATCGCCGCTGGCTTGGGACTTCCGCCAGACGAGGCTTTTGGCGGAGTGCAGCAGGCTGCGTCGACAATGCCATACAAGAGTCCGGCCGAACTGGAGTCGGAAATCAGAAGGGAATCCTTCGATGCGGCGCTTCGGGGGCTGCTTCCTTTAAGACCGGAAGAAATCCGGGAGCTTCTGGAGTATTACGATCATACCCAGGAAGCAGTTCAGGTTCCTGTCTACCCCTATCCGAGGCCTGAAGTAAGCGTTCTCAATCTCTCACTGGATCCCGGGGTAACTCCTCCTGTGATAGCGGTGGCTACAGGGCATGTTTCGACGCTTACAATGCTGGACGTTACCGGAGCGCCATGGCCGATACAGGATGTCAGCTGGGCAGGTAATTTTGAAATTCTCGAGCCGGAGGAAGGCGGACACGTCGTTCGAATTACTCCAATGGCCGAATTTGCCTACGGTAATCTTTCCATACGCTTGCTTACGCTAAAAACTCCGGTGACTTTTACCCTGAGAACGCAAAGGGACACGGTTCACTATCGCGTCGATGCCAGGATCCCGGAATACGGGCCTTTTGCCAGCGCGCCGCTTCTGGATCGCGGCAAGTCGCTTATGGCCGGAGACCCTGACATTACAAGCATTCTTGACGGCGTGCCGCCTTCCGGTGCCGCGAAACTTATTGTTTCCGGAGCCGATGGAAGAACGACCGCTTATCTTTACAACGACACTGCATATATCCGCACCCCCCTTACCCTGCTGTCTCCGGCCTGGGACAAATCAGTAAGCTCAGCCGACGGTATGAGGGTGTACGCTCTTTCTTTTGCGCCCGTTCTTCTGCTGTCGGATGAAGGAAGAATGATGCGCGCATACATTACCAGAGGGGAATAAGTTAATGAGCGATAATAATAATGATCTCGAGGATTTCGGCGAAGGTGACGATTCCGGTTTCGATGACTTCAGTGCCCAGGGTACCCTTGGAGATATGTGGCGTAACAATCCCCTGGTCAAGGTCGGGGTGATTTTTGGTGTTTTCGCCCTGATAGTCGGAGGAATTATTATTTTCGGCGGCAGCACGGAAAGGGGGCCGCGCTCCAGAGTTCCGGGGGGATCAGAAGTAAGAGAGCCTCCTGCAACAGGACAGGTCTCCGAGGTTTACAGAAAAGCGATCGAGGATGAAAACGTTGAGCGCGTCGAGCAAGCTCTAAGGACGAACCGTAGTGCCCTGCCAACGCCTCTTGAGCCGCCGAAAGGCATGGTTCCCTTGTCTGATGAGGAAGAACCTTCAGAAGATCCTCTTGAGCGCTGGCGCCGGCTCCAGGAAGCCAGAAAGCAGCAAGCAGTGATTCCCCAGCAGCAGGAACAGACCAAGCCGACGGTTGACACCAGAGGAGCTGCGATAGACGCTTTGTCAAAACTTATGGTTTCACAAATGAAATCTGTTCTTGATGCGCAAGAGCCTACAAGGCCAAGGCTAGAGGAAATTACCGATATCAGCTGGCTTCTTGATCTGGAGGCGAGCGCCGCAGAAAATGAGGCGCAAAGGCAAGCGCAGCTTGCTGCAGCAACAGGGCCAGGCGAAGAGGTCGGTATTCTTATACAGCAAGGTTCGATCGTCTATGCCCAGCTCCTGCTCGAAGCCAATACCGACGCACCGGGGCCGGTACTGGCACAAATTGTGACCGGGCCTTATGCAGGAAGCAGAATGCTAGGGTCTTTCAAGGCTACTGAAAATTACCTTGTGCTTTCTTTTGAGAGTATAGTTATAGACGGAGTAGGCCACGATACCGAGGCTATCGCTATCGACCCCGACAGTTCACTGCCGGGACTGGCAACGGAAATTGACCGCCGTTATTTCAAGCGGGTAATCCTTCCGATGGCCTCAGCTTTTGTCGAAGGTCTCAGTTCGGCAATTGCAGAATCCGGTCAGACGACTATTGTTGTTAGTGCCGCGGGTTCTACAACGGCGACAGAAAACAGAGATAAAGACAAAGATCAGGAAGTAGCGTCGGGAATTGAAGAAGCAGGAAAGAAGCTTAGCAAGATCCTGGATGAACAGGCCGCCAATACCAGGCCGATGATCAAGGTTGCCGCTGGCACACCCATTGGGATTTTGTTTATTGAGCCTGTTGAGGGGAGCCTGAACTAATGCATTTCGTTTAAGGAGAAGGGTATATGACTGATAAAAAGAAAGGTTTCTCGGAGTTTGACGAGGAATTCGAAGACGAGCAGGCGCTTGATGAGGCAGATTACGGAACGGAAACCGGACTGGAAGAAGACTTTCTTGATGAAGAGGATAGCGCTACAGGCGAGGAAGAATGGAATGAAGAGGAATTCGATTCCGAGGAGATGGTAGCCAAGCCAAAGAAGTCTGTTAGTTTTAACACAATTGTTATTTCAGTCGGTGTTGTTCTCGCGCTGGGCCTTTTTGTAATGCAGTTATCAAAAGGGGGGAAGAATAACGCCGAGACCAGATCGGAGCCGGCTGTTAAAGGCATAGGCATGACCGGGGCACGCGATAACGTAGTTTTCAAAGGTCTTGAAGAAGGAAAAGAAGCTGAGGCGTTGCCGGAAGCTCCTAAAAGCGGTTTTCTTGATAACCTTTCCCAGGCTGAATTACCGAAATACCAGCCGAGGAGAGCGACTCCTTCCGAAGTGAACGATCCTCCGCAGCCAAAGCCTTTTTCCCAGCAGGCACAATCATCGTCAGAAGAGCAGGTGGAGAGCGAGCCTTTGACTCCTTTGCCGGTTACAGCGTCAATTGAAAGAGAAATTGCCGAGGAAAGACTTTCCGAACTTCCTTCGCTGAAAGACGCGATAAAGAAGGAGCAGCAAGCTGAAGCTAAAAACTTGTCTCCGCTGCAAAACCTGGCAACACCGCAGAACCGTGAAACGGTCATGGCACCGACCATGGATACGGGAGCCGTTAATACCGCGGCACCCCTTCCGCAGAACACGGATCTGACGCAAGTCATGGCAAGACTCGATATGATTTCACAAAGAATGGATTCTTTTGAAGAACAGCTCAAAGGCATAGGCAAGAGCGGAGGATCAGGCGAGGCCGCATCAACTGAGCTTGAAGCCCTCAAGAAGTCAATTGCCGCATTGGAAAGCAGGCTTGACAAGACTCAAAGTGCTGGGACAATTTCATCAACCCAGACAAAAGCCGCAACAGCCAAAACTACCTCCAGTTCGGCGACCTCTGCGGCAAAGCCCTTGATCGAACAATCCGCGCCCAAGGCAACCCGTTCTGCAGCAGCTACGGCGCCATCTCCGAAATGGGAATTGCGCGCAGCCCAGCCGGGCCGCGCATGGATATCGAAATCCGGCAGTTCGGAAATGCAAACCGTTGATGTGGGCAATGACGTCCCGGGCATAGGCCGGGTAACCTCGATCTCCTATACCAACGGAATCTGGATTATTCAGGGAACTCAAGGAAAGATTACCCAGTAGTCCGACTTTCCAGAAGCGGCATTTTTGTTAAAGGCCTGATTGTTCAGGCCTTTTTCTATGTTTATTATTTATTAGCCAAAAAAAGGGTAGAATTCATTAAATGCTTTGGGACAGGCAGTATCAGGCGTCAACGAAAGCGGCTAAAAACCAAATTTGCACTACAAGTGGTTAATGTGCTGTAATTTATATAGGGTACGCTCAAAGGGCAAAAAGAATGAGCAAAATTACATCAGGCAAAAACCTTATTCCGCTAGTTGTGCTTTTAATTCCCGGACAGGCAATGGCAGGAGCCACGCTTGGCGGCGTAATCGAAAACACAATGGAAAGCGCGAGTCTGGTTCCCGGTCTATTCACCGGAATGGCTTATCTCTTTGGGCTGGTTTTGGGTGCCCTCGGGATAGCAAAACTTTATGAACACGTTCAGAATCCGGGTCAGGTTCCAATATGGGATTCCTTAAAAAGGTTTCTTGCCGGAGGTGCTTTTTTTGCATTGCCAATCGTTCTTGAAGCCTCATACAACACTGTGGCAGCCGGGATCGAAGCGGCAGCTGAAACCGGTTTCAATACCCCCGGAGTCAGCTCGGGAGGTCTTGATACCATGGTAGCAAGACTGATGGCCGATATCTACGACCCGATGGGATACATGCTTGGCGGTTTCGTCTACCTTGCAGGTATTCTGCTTATTCTGATCGGCATCATGCGCCAGCTTAAAACCATGCAGGACGGCGTTAAGGGGCCGGGCGGGATCGGCACAATAATGACTTTTCTGGTCGGCGGAGCATTACTGTCGCTGGGGCCGATGATGGGTGCATGGTCAACATCGATGTTTGGTACAAACATGATCGTTACCAGCGGCGAGCTTCAATACACGCAAGGCATGACTGCCGAGGAAGTAAACCACGTACATACCGTTATCAGCGCAGTTATCGCCTTTATGATGGTGGTCGGATGGGTCAGCTTTATTCGCGGTTTCTTCATTATCAGAGCGGTTTCCGAAGGTGAATCGAACGCCTCGCTTATGGCCGGGATGACGCATTTGTTCGGCGGCGCCCTTGCAGTGAACCTTGGCCCGGTATTGAACGCCATACAAACAACGTTGCAGATTTCCGGTTACGGGCTGGTGTTTTCGTAGCCAAGGTAATGCGAATAAAAATCCATTGAACTTATTAAGCAGAGCGGGATAGTTTTCCCGCTCTAAATCTATTAGAATGAGGATGATGAAAAATCTGGTAGTAAAATTATGCGTTTCGAGAAACCCGGCAGGAAGAGCGACCTCTGTCCGTGAAGCAGCTCTTACGCCCGAACTCAAGCAAAAAGTTTTCGAGCGCGATGACTATACCTGTCTCGGCTGCGGGTTTCGTTCGCTGAAATATCAGGATGTTCATTTTATCAATCACAATCAGGCGGACACGCGGATGGACAATATGGCGACCACCTGCATATTCTGCCATCAGTGTTTCAACCTGGAAAAGGTCAGCGAGATGCGATCGGGCATGCTTGTCTGGCTTCCGGAAATCAAACAGACCGATCTGCATAACATTGCAAGGGCTATCTATGTCGCCCGGATTTCGCAAGGGCCGATATCGGACGCGGCGCGGCGCGCTTTCGAAATATTAATGAAACGCAGAGAAGAAGTTCGCAACCGCATAGGTACGGACGATCCTCATATCCTTGCCTGCGTCCTGCGCGACTATCTAACTGAAAGGCATTACGAAAGGCGGGAAGAGAAACTCGAAGGCGTGCGGCTGTTTCCTCTTGACCGGAGAATGGTTCGCGAAGCAGATCTGGAATTCAATCAGTTCCCGCAAATACTGGCTTACTGGCGATCCAAGGATGGTGCGTTCGGTGGCCGTCCACCGCAAAACTGGGCCAGCATTTACAGAACGATCACGCAAGCTGCTTAAAAATTAATCATCTATGGCCAAAAGTTGATATCATATAGACGCCTAAAACTCTGAATTTTTCCAACAAGCCCGTTCACACGGCGTACGGGCCGGTTATAATAACACGCTAGAGATCAAGGGGACACGGATCCTTATGTTACGATGGTTACAAAAGATGGCTGCACCAGGCCAGGCGGCGGTTAAACATACGCTGGAATCGTTTATTCGCCTGGAAACCGCAGATGATGAAACCACCCTGGTCGCCAAGGATGGTTCCCTGGTGAGCTATCTGAAAGTAGACGGCAGCCGTCAGGTAATTGGCGAGGAGGAATACGAATATCTGGTTGAGGGATCAACCATCAAGATCGGCGCACGCTTTGACCGTATGGGACACGCGCTTCAGGTTTACTTTATCCGCGACCCGGAAAGGATACGCTCGCACCTGCGGCATCTGCTGCGGCCCAGCTATATGACTGCGCAAGCGATAGATCTGGATCTGCAGGATCTTTTCGACGAAAGGGTGAGTCACCTATCGGATTATCTTTCTTATGAAGAATGTTTTTTTGTCCTGTGGACGCGGCCTTCGGTTCTTACCAAGAACGAATTGAACCGGGCGATAAAGGAAGTCCGCAGCAAGAAATGGGTTAACGCAGGCTATTCACAGTATCCGCTTGCCGCTCTTGACGCCCTGCGAACCAGACACAAAAGCTATGTTTCGGCAATGATGGCCTCGCTTGACGAACTTGGCATCAGGGCCGACATTCTGGAGTCGCATGATGCGCTGCGTGCGGTCAGGGACAATATGTTTCCCACGAAGGCGCACACACAATGGCGCGCCTGTCTGCCGGGCGATCCTGTGCCTCCAAGGGCGCCGATGAGCTATGTGGATCTATCCGACATCCTGTGGCCGCCGCTTTCGCAACAAATCGCTTCGGCCGATGCCAAGTTGATGAATGAGTCTGTTGTCCGTATCGGCGATCTTTACTGGGGCGCAGCAGATATGACACTTGGCCCGATGGATGCCAGCCCGTTTCCGATGCTGCTGAATCGCCTGCATGAAGCCGGCGTCCCTTACAGGATTTCCATGCTGATCGAGGGTGGCGGAGCGTATTCAACGACCTTGCGAGCGTTTGTCGCCACAATTCTCGGAGTAACAAACGCACTTAACAAACAAATCAAATATTCCCTTGAAGGCCTGCAGGCGCTTGCCAGAAGCGAGCCCGTAGTCAGACTGAGGATATCCATGGCAACATGGGCGCCATGCGACAATATGCATTTGATGCAGGATCGGCTTTCGAATCTGGTACAGGCTGTCGAGAGCTGGGGATATTGTCAGGTAAGCGAATTTTCCGGCGATCCGCTGGACTGTGTAATGTCCTCGGCGATGGGCGTCCACTGCGCGAGCACAGCTCCACTGGCGGTGGCACCGATGTTCGAGGTGATGAAACTTATTCCCTGGCAGAGACCGTCAAGCCCGTTCGAGAAAGGCTCGATTCTGCTGCGGACGCCTGACGGCAAGGTTTGGCCTTATGCAACAGGCACTAATGTGACCACGACATGGTTCGACCTTGTTTTTGCCCAGCCTGGCGCGGGTAAATCGGTTTTGCTCAATGCGCTGAACCTTGGAACCTGCCTTTCTCCGGGACTGGTTAAGTTACCCTTTGTCGCTGTCATCGATATCGGCCCTTCTTCCTCAGGTCTGATTTCGCTGATCAAGGAGGCCTTGCCGGCTGAACGGGCGCATGAGGTTTCTTATTTCCGTCTGCAGATGGCTCACCAGTTCGCGGTGAATCCTTTTGATACGCAGCTTGGTCTTCGTTATCCGCTTATGGATGAGCGAAGCTATCTGGTCGAACTGCTTACCCTGTTATGCACGCCGCCGGGTTATGAGCGTCCCTATGACGGTATCCAGCAGCTTTCAGGCCTGGTGGTGGACGAAATGTTCCGCTGGCGCGACGATAACATGGCCAATGCGGAACCGCGCCCCTACCTGCCCCGCCTTGACCACGAAGTCGATGAGGCATTGCAGAAGTTCAATGTCCACCTGCCGACCGATCCTTACTGGTGGGACGTTGTCGACCGCCTGTTCGATCTTGAGCAATATCACCAGGCCAATCTGGCGCAAAGGCATGCGGTGCCGACGATCAGCGATGCGATCACCGCTTCGCGCAGGCCACAGATCAGATCGCTGCTGGAGCAGACGGCAATAGGATTTAGCACGGAAACGGTTATCAACGCCTTTGAGCGTATGGTTACCTCATCAATCCGCGAGTTTCCGATTCTCGCCTCGGTCACCCAGTTCGAGGTCAAGGATGCGCGTATCGCCTCTCTCGATTTGATGGACGTAGCCCCGTCGGGCGATGAAGTCGCCGACCGTCAGACCGCGATCATGTACATGCTTGCCCGCCATGTTCTGGTGCGCAACTGGTGGTCAGGGCCGGATTCTCTGATTAATGTTCCTGAAAAATACAAACAATATCATGAGGTTCTCTTACAACAGACAGCCGAAACGCCCAAGCGGCTGTGCTATGACGAATTCCACCGTACCAACCGTTCATATTCAGTACGCGCCCAGGTAATTCGTGATGTTCGTGAGGGGCGAAAACGAGGGGTGCAGATTATTCTAGCTTCGCAGCTGCTCGACGACTTCGACGACGACATGGTTGATCTGGCTACCGGCATCTGGGTATGCGGATCGGCGATTTCCGACCAGGCCGTTGAAAAAATCAGGGAGAAATTCGGACTTTCGGAGACCGCCCGCAACATCATCCGTTACCGCCTTACCGGGCCGAAAGCCGGGGGGGCGCCGGTTCTGTTCGTGCTCGGAACGACTTCCGGGCGTTATGAGCAACACCTTATCAACACTTTGGGGCCAATCGAACTCTGGGCCTTGTCGACCTCGGCCGAAGACGTGGCTATCCGCAACCGTTTATATTCGCGGCTGGGTTCGTCACGGGCAAGACAGATGCTGGCCGTCAACTTCCCAGGCGGCAGCGCGAGAAGCGAAATCAAAAGACGTATCCATGCACGAGCTGAAAAAGGCGAGGTAAGGCAGGCTGCGCAAAGCGCGGTTATTGAAGAAATTGTCGAGGAACTGGTCACCGCTTCGATGAAGAAGCTCGACAAAACGCCTGAAGATTTTGAATTGGCAGGAGCATAATGACAGCCGACCTCGGCATTAAGAAAAGACGCGAGGCGATGGCCAAAAAAGGGTTTTCGGAGGATTCCGAAAATTCTTCCCGGACAGCAACGCCAAAACAGCTTACGAAAAAGCAAAAGCTGATCAAATACGGATCGATAGCCGGGGGACTGATTTTTTTAATTCTGATAATCATGGCGGGCTGCGCTCCCCGCAAAGGCACAATGATGTACGGGGTTTGTCTTGTATTCACTGAAAGAATGCTTACCTACCCCTCTACGCTTCAAGTCAACTACGTCGAGCAATATCCAATGGCAACCAGAATAGGGTTTTCCTTTATCGATTCCTTTGGCCAGTTTTCGACTAAAATGATTGAATGCTCTTACCGTCCCGACAAGCAGATGGGCCTTGCTATTGATACGGTATTTCTTAACCGCGTTGAGGTGGATAGCGACCTTGTGGCAGAATTCAACCGGGGAATTCCTGCCATAGTGAAGAACCCGCCCGATCTCACGCTTCCGCCTCCGATGCCCAAGGAACTGGTTGCCCTCAAGAAATAACCCGCTATCTTCTTGCCGGAAACCGGCTTGAAATAACATGGAGGATTCGCCGATGGAGTACAGGAAACTTGGCAGGACTGACGTCAGGGTAAGCGAGATCTGCCTTGGAACAATGACATGGGGATGCCAGAACACAGAGGCTCAAGGCCATGCGCAAATGGACTATGCGCTGTCGCATGGAGTGAATTTCTTTGATACCGCCGAAATGTACTCCGTCCCGCCTTCAGCGGAAACATACGGCAGAACCGAGGAAATTATCGGGTCGTGGTTTGCGGAGAGGAAAAGTCGCGACAAAATTATTCTGGCATCGAAGGTCGCAGGGCCAGGCTTGCCCTGGGTCAGGGGCGGGAATTACAAGATAGACAGAAAAAATATTCTTGCGGCTATCGAAGGTTCGCTCCGGCGACTGCGCACCGATTATATTGATCTTTATCAGCTTCACTGGACGAACAGGCCCGATTATCAGTTCGACGCGCACTGGGAGACGCCAGGCGTTCTTCACCGGCAGGAACTGGAAGAGAATTTCATCGAGGTTCTGGAGACACTGGAAGAGCTGGTACGCGCCGGGAAAATCCGGCATGCCGGGCTTTCGAACGAGACGGCCTGGGGGACGATGAAATACCTGCGTCTGGCCGAGGAACGCGGCCTGCCACGAATGGTTTCCATCCAGAACGAGTACAGTCTGTTGTGCAGGCTGTTCGACTGGGATCTCGCTGAAGTGGCAGGATACGAGGATATCGGTCTGCTGGCGTGGTCTCCGCTGGCGACAGGAATGATCAGCGGCAAATATCTGAACGGCGAAAGACCAAAGGACTCAAGATGGCATGTCGCCAAGTCCGGCTCTTTCCGGGACACCGCCAATGCGAATGCCGCAGTACGGGAATATATTGAAATTGCCCGCAAATACTCGCTGGACGTCTGTCAGATGGCGATAGCCTTCGTGCTCGGGCGTCCGTTTGTGACTTCTGCGATAATCGGCGCGACTTCGATGCCCCAGCTTGAAAGCAATATCGGTGCGGCGGGAATAAAGCTTGACGAGTCAGTTATTGAAGAAATCGAGAAGGTTCGGCGCCTTTACCCGGTGCCATATTAAATATGTCAGACGGCAGCATCACACTGTTCACCGCCCTTCCAGTGCCCGAGGAACTGCGGCATCAGTTTACAGGAATTGCGGACAGCTCTTTTACAGGACGCTGGACGCATCCGCAGGACTTGCATATCACGCTGCGTTATCTTGGGAAGGTTGAGCCTGGGCGTCTTGAGGAAATCGTTTCGGCGCTGAAACGGGTCAAATGCAGGGCCTTCGGCATCGAAATCGGCGGGATTTCCATTTTTAAGAATAAAAAACAGAAAATCCTCTATGCAGACGTCAAAAGCACGAGAAAGCTTAATCACCTGTGCGCGGAGGTTACAGAGGCGCTTTCTCCTTTGGGTTTCGATTTCAGAACCCGCCCCTATCAGCCGCATGTCACTATCGCCCGACTGGACAAGAATGCTGAAGTGGAAAGTTTTTTTAACAGGCAATTACAAAAATTCCAGCTCTCGTGGGAGGCTTCGGGTTTTGCGCTGTACCAGTCCTCAGGCGCGGATGCGAAGGAGAGCCGCTATAAGGAACTTGCCGTATTCCGGTTTCCGCTGAGGGATGGGAAATAATATCTTAACTAACTCAAGTTATTATTATAACAGAAAGATTTTTGCTTAATCACCGGCAGCTGATATATAATAAGCGTAGTTGGCCTGGAGAAGGTTTTATTATTTATGTTTGATGACGAAGACGACGAAGACCAAGAAGCGGCGGTGAAAGCGGTTCCGGATGATTATCCGGTTCTGCCGCATATGCGCGACGGGCGAGAAGTCGATCTGGCGGTCAACGACAAAGGCCATATCTGGCTTGTCTATGACAAACCATTTGAAGACAAGATCAGCTGGCTGGAATATGACCATGACGCTGCATCGCTGACGCTTGTACTTCAGAACGGCAAGTTCAAGGATCTCGGGAAACCTGTTCCGTTATCGATGCGCAAAAGCATGCGCAAGGCGAAGGTGGCGATGATGGCGCAGATGGATATGGAGAAGAAAAAGCCGGTAGAGATGTTTCCGGTTACCGTAATTGTAAGAAATACAGTGAATTAGGGGGAAAGAATGAGTTTTAGTCAGATGGTAGCTGTCATGATAGATCCTGAGTTGCAGGGCCTTCGCGATGCGGTTTCGGCAAATGAAGATATCAAGAAGGCTGTCGCAGAACATAAAGGCTTTCTGTTGGGAAATGACGGTTTCGATGTCAAGGCCAACAGGCATGGCATTATTGCGGCGATAGAAAAAAAGCCGGATGAACTCCTGAACGCTATCAGGACGGAGAATATGGACGGTTTAAAAAAAGTAATCGAGGAGGCCAAACAATCCTCATCGGCGCCTTCTGTTACGGCAGAGAACGAAGTTGCACCTGTGGCACCGGACAAGACACAGCCGGCGACCTTACTGGCGGCATCCACTCTTTCTTCCCCTGAGTCCGAAACCCCGGATATCTCAACGGGAGCACAGGCGGCCGAGGTTACATCCCCCGCCATGGAATCGACAGCGGCCGATGAGGCGCTGGGTAATGGTTTGCTTGGCGGACAAGGGGTTTTTCAGGATCTTGGGAACATTGGAAATTCGCTGATGAGCGGTCTCGGCGGGTTTATTCAATCTATTATGCAGGTTTTCAGCAAATTGATGGAATCGCTGAGCGGCCTGTTCAAGCTTGACGGCAAAGGCAACCTGTTTGAGGGTCTGATGAGTTCGCTGGGCCAGAAACCGACTGTGGAGGCAGCAGAACCGGCAGCGCCCGGTATGGAGCCGACAGCAGCACCTTCACTTTCATCCATAAACCGGATACCCACACCCGGCATGACACTTACAGGTTAACAGGATACAATTTTCAACTCGCAACTGGCCGCCGTTCTTTGGCGGCCTTTTTATTTTTCACTTGCACGCGAGAAAATATTGCCTTTCTGTGAAATAGCACTTGCAATCGCTAATCAATTGTTTAACGGTATACCACATGTGCATGTGTGATATGCTAAATTTGCATACCTAAGAGGAGAGGAGAACGAAACCAATGAAAATGGTCGTTGCAATAATCAAGCCCTTCAAGCTGGACGATGTCCGCGAGGCACTGACGGCAATCGGCATCGAGGGTCTGACGGTGACAGAGGTCAAGGGATTCGGGCGGCAGAAAGGCCAGACCGAAATCTACCGGGGAGCCGAATATTCCGTCAGCTTCCTGCCGAAAGTCAAAATCGAGCTGGCGATACCCGCCGAGCTTGAGGATCAGGTGATCGAGGCTATCCAGACTACCGCCAATACCGGCCGGATTGGCGATGGCAAAATCTTCGTCTACGAGCTGACCAACGCCGTACGTATCCGTACCGGCGAATCAGGCAAGGACGCGCTCTAGGGCAGCTTACTCAAGCCGCCGGGCGTAAACCCGTTAAACAATTGATATTTGCGAGCAAAACGATGAACAGGTTAACCAAGAATTATCTAACGTTTTTAATATTCGGAATTTCAGTTATAGGCGCCTCGCGTCTGGCGCTGGCGCAAAGCGTCGGCGTTTCGGAAGAGACCGCCTATATACTCAACACTTTCAGCTTTCTGGTCTGCGGCTTTCTGGTTATGTGGATGGGCGCCGGCTTTGCGATGCTGGAGGCTGGTCTGGTGCGGGCCAAGAATACGGCGACGATATGTCTCAAGAATGTGGCAATCTACGCTCTGGCCGGAATCATGTATTATCTGGTCGGCTACAGTATGATGTATGTTGACGTCGACGGCGGCTTTATCGGCAAGCTGGCGCTGTTCTACAATCCTACCGAGGCGGAAGCCGCGCTGGTACAGGCGGAAGAAGCAACCGAGGCGCTTACCACGGCGGTAACCGGGAGCAGCCGTTATGCTTCGATGTCAGACTGGTTTTTCCAGATGGTTTTCGTGGCGACAGCCGCATCGATCGTTTCGGGAACGCTGGCAGAACGCATCAAGCTCTGGCCATTTCTGTTATTCTCGGTAATCCTTACCGGCGTTATTTACCCGATTCAAGGAGCGTGGAGCTGGGGCGGCGGCTGGCTGACGGAAATGGGCTTCAGCGACTTTGCCGGTTCCACGATCGTCCATACAGTGGGCGGATGGGCGGCGCTTTCCGGAGCGATCATTCTGGGGCCGCGTATCGGCAAATATACTGAGGACGGCAAGATCCAGCCGCTTCCAGGCTCTAACCTGCCGCTGGCGACGCTGGGAACTTTCATTCTGTGGTTCGGCTGGTTCGGCTTCAACGGCGGCTCGGTGCTGGCCATGGGGAGCGCGAAGGATGTCACGCTGATGTCGCTGGTGGTGGTGAACACCAATCTGGCGGCCGCTGCCGGACTGGTCGCGGCGATGCTCTACGCGAAGTTCGTCTTTGGCAAGCCGGATCTTACCATGGTGCTTAACGGTGCGCTTGCCGGACTGGTGGCGATTACCGCGGGGCCGGATCTTTCGCATCCGGGCCTTGCCATTGTCGTCGGCGCGATCGGCGGGGTACTGTGCTGCATAGCCGTTCCGCTGTTCGACAGGGTTCGGATCGACGATGTGGTCGGCGCGCTTTCCGTTCATCTGGTTCCCGGCATCTGGGGCACTCTGGCGGTAGGGATCTTTGGCGGCGGAAATCTCGGCGTACAGCTGATCGGCGTTCTGGCGGTCGGCGCTTTCGTGGCCGTCCTGAGTTCGGCGGTATGGCTGATGATGAAACACACTATCGGCATCCGGGTAGACGAGCACGAAGAGCGTTACGGACTCGACAAGGGTGAGGTCGGGCTGGAGGCATACCCGGATTTCGACCCGCGCCCCGCGCATTGAACATTTCAGACTTCGTAAGGACAGGCCCGGCGATAATCCCGCCGGGCTTTTTCTTGACCTTGAGCGAATATTGCTGCATTCATTTCGTCATGACAGCGCAAGAACACAAACAAACCGGCCTGCGCCACGACTGGAGTCCCGAGGAGGTGCTTGAGCTTCTGGAGCTTCCGCTGTTCGAGCTTGTTTATCAGGCTCAGGGCGCGCACCGCAGGTATTTCGGCGATAATTCGGTGCAGCTGGCATCGCTACTCTCCATCAAGACAGGGGGTTGCTGCGAGGACTGCAAATACTGTTCGCAGTCGGGACATCACGCCAGAAAGACCGGGGTCAGGCGCGAGCCGATGCTGGAGGTCGGGGAAGTGCTCGCCAAAGCCAGAACCGCCAGAGAAGCCGGGGCATCCCGTTTCTGCATGGGGGCGTCGGGCAGAAACCCCAATAACCCCAAGGAATTCGCCAGAGTACTGGAGATGATTCGCGGTGTTCGCGCTCTTGGCATGGAGGCCTGCGTCACGCTTGGCATGCTGACGCAGGAGCAGGCGGATCAGCTTGCCGGTGCAGGGCTTAACGCCTATAACCACAATCTCGACACATCTCCGGAATTTTACGGCGAGATAATCACCACCAGAACCTATCAGGATCGTCTGGACACCCTGGAGATCGTCCGCAAGGCCGGGATCACCATCTGTTCGGGCGGAATCATCGGCCTGGGCGAAAGCCTTTTTGATCGCGCGAGGCTTTTACAGATACTCGCATGCCTTAACCCGCATCCGGAAAACGTTCCGATCAACGCGCTGGTGCCGATAGCCGGAACGCCGCTGGAAAACGCCAGCCCCCCGGACACGCTTGAAGTGGTCAGGATGATCGCGGCAGCCCGGATAGTCATGCCTGCATCAAGGGTGCGGCTGTCGGCAGGGCGGCATAACATGAACCGGGAAGGCCAAATCCTGTGCCTGATGGCAGGGGCGAATTCGATGTTCTTCGGCGAGCGGCTGCTTACCACCGACGGCAACGAGGCCGCCGTTGATCTTGCAATGCTGCAGGATCTTGGAATGAAAGCGGCCTGAAACGAGATTCTTCCTTTTTGGATCAGGATGTGCTTATTAATCCCGTTGGCCTATATGATATCAAGCAGAGAGATACAGCAATGATCGAACATAAAGCGGCATCAACCATCAATATCAAAACCGGCCTTGCCGAGATGCTCAAAAACGGCGTGATTATGGATGTAGTCAACGCCGATCAGGCGAAAATCGCCGAGGATGCCGGAGCGGTAGCGGTAATGGCGCTTGAGCGCGTGCCCGCAGATATCCGCAAGCAGGGCGGAGTCGCGCGGATGTCCAATCCCGAGCTGATCCAGAAGATAATGGAAAGCGTTTCGATTCCGGTCATGGCCAAATGCCGTATCGGCCATTTCGCAGAAGCGCAGGTTCTGGAAGCCATGGGTGTCGATTTCATCGACGAGAGCGAGGTTCTGACTCCGGCCGACGAGGAGTATCACGTCAACAAGCACGCCTTCAAGGTGCCTTTCGTTTGCGGCGCGACATGCCTTGACGAGGCCCTGCGCCGTATCGGCGAAGGGGCGGCGCTGATCCGCACCAAGGGCGAGGCGGGAACCGGAAATATCGTCGAGGCCGTGCGCCACCTGCGGCAGATCAACCAGGACATCAAGAGGGTGCTGCATCTCGAAGACGAGGAACTGATGACCGAAGCCAAGCATCTTGGCGCGCCTTTCGAACTGCTGAGGGTAATCAGGGCCGAGGGCCGCCTTCCGGTACCGAATTTCTCGGCGGGGGGAGTGGCTACTCCCGCAGATGCGGCGCTTTGCATGCAGCTTGGCGCGGAGAGCGTTTTCGTTGGCTCGGGGATATTCAAGAGCGACAATCCTCCGGCTTACGCCAGGGCGATTGTCAAGGCGGTCGCGCATTACAACGACCCGAAAATGGTGCTTGAAGCCTCCAAAGGTCTGGCGGGAGAGCCGATGCGCGGAATCGACATCCACGAACTGGAAGCAGAGCAGCGGCTTGCGGGCAGAGGCTGGTAGCTGTCAGGAAAAAAGAAATGTCGCTCCATAAATCTGAAAGGAAGCCTGTAATCGGCGTTCTTGCCCTGCAGGGATGCATAGAGCGTCACCGCCCGCATATCGTCGCTGCGGGGGGTGAGTATCTGCGCGTCCTCCGCAGCGGGGATTTTGAAAAAGCCGACGCCTTCATCCTGCCCGGCGGAGAAAGCACGACCATGCTAAAACTGATCGAGGCTTTCGGTCTTGAGGAAACCATGAGAAAACAGTTCGCCAAAAAGCCGGTCTGGGGAATCTGCGCCGGGGCGATCCTGCTGGCGCAGGAAGTTCTTAATCCGGCACAGAAAAGCTTTGGCATTCTGCCATTAACCGTTCGCCGCAATGCCTATGGCCGCCAGCTTGAGAGCCTCCAGCAGGAAATATGCGGCTACACGGTGTCATATATTCGCGCGCCGGTAATCGAAAAGGTCTCTTCCGGAACAGAGATTCTTGCCGAACGGGAAGGCAAGCCTGTCTGGGTGCGCAACGGGCGCAATATGGCCAGTACCTTTCACCCGGAACTGACGCTGAATTATCCTTCGCCGATGCACGAGGCTTTCCTCGAAATGGTTTTCAAGCAAATAAAAATGGCAATAAGTTTTCATGAAAATCATTCCTTAATATCTTCCAATAAAAATCTGTTAAAGTCGTAGCGACAGTAAAAACTTCAATATCTTTTAAAAAATGAAACGGCTCGCCGGTAAGTTCTTCTGTAAATGCATGGTGGTTGCGTTTGAAGCCATGGCGGTAATCGCAGGACTTCTCGCGATAATGTGCGGTGCGGCGCTATGGCGGCTTTCCTCGGGGCCGGTATCGATTGACTTCGCGCGTGAATATGTCGAACACGCCTTAAGCTTTCCTGAAAGCGGTATCGGCGTCACTGTCGGAAAGATGGTTCTTCAGTGGCCCGATCCCGGCTATCCGGTAATGATCGGCCTTAAAGACGTAAGGATTACCAGCGAGGGACAGACCGACGTGTTTTCGGTAGACGAAGTTGGCCTGGTTATGTCTCTTTATTCCCTTGCCTCAGGGACTATTAAACCGCAGTCGATATTGCTCAAAAAACCTTCTCTTCGCATAAGGCGTTCCGAAGAAGGGGCCTTCAGTCTGGCCTTGCCTCTGCCTCTCAGCGGTGGCGACGGGTCGCTGGAGAGTATCGCAACGGATTTCAAAAACTGGGCCGCCGGTTCCGCGGGCGATCACCTCCCTGATTTTTTATCCGAATTCGAATTTTTTGAAATTCGGAATGCCAGTCTTATGCTGGAGGATCATAAACTTGGAATGACATGGTTTCTGCCAGAGGTTAATTTCTCGGCGGAACGCGACGAGAACGGGGCCAATGCGGCGGTGAGCGTCAAAATTCCAGGAGGAATGAAAACTGCAAAAGTAAGGGCCTCGCTGATATACAGGATTGAAACCGATGTTTTCAATTTCTCCTGCGAGACCAGCGACTTCGACCCAAACATCCTCGCCCGCAAATTCGACAGGCTCTCAGCCCTTGGCGGCCACGCCTTTCTGGTCGATGCTTCCTTCAAGGCATGGATGGACGGACAGCTGAACGTCAGTTCGATCAAAGCCGATATTTCCTCAAAAGGCGGAACCTTGAATTTCCCCCGCCTGTACGATGAACCGAAATCTTTCGATTCCTTTGTCCTGGCCGCCGAATACGGAGCCGGAAACGGAGCGCTTAACGTTTCGCACGCAGAATTTTCTTTCGAGGGCGTAAAGATCAGGGCGTCGGCGGGAGCGGACTTAAGCAAGGAGCAAATAGAGATTCCCCTGACAGTCTATGTAGAAACTGTTCCGCTTGAGACTGTGAAAAAATCCTTGCCGTTAATTATGGAAGGCACAACCGCTCATAAATGGCTGTCAGGCCGCCTGTCAAACGGGCGTTTTCACGATGTGAAGCTGGCAGCCGTACTGCTGCTTGACAGAAAAGAAAGCAGGCCGGAAATGAAGAAATTGCATACGGGTTTCCGGTTTGAGAACGTCGATATCGATTATCAGGCGCCCTTGATGCCCGCCAGAAACTCCATCGGGGCCGGCGAGTTCGACTATGCCGAAAACAAGCTTACGATAACCGGCGAAAAGGCCGATGTCGGCGAGCTCAAGGCAAGCAATATCAAGGTGGATTTTACCGATGTTATGACGGCAGGCGGCGGCATGGTAAGCATTGACCTCGATATCAAGGGGCCGCTTTCCACTGTGCTTGCATATTTATCTTCCGAACCTATCGGCTATGGCGGAGAACTTGGACTTGATCCGAAAGCGGTAAAAGGATTCTCAGACCTGAAACTGAATTTAAGCTTCCCTACGGTGAAGGATCTGCTGAAGGATCAGGTAAAAATAAGCGCTAAAGGCGCTTTCAAGGAAGTGCTGCTGCCCGGAATCGTTTCCGGTCTTGATTTAAGCGGCGGCCCGTTAAGCGTTAATGTAGGCGATGAATCCTTCGAACTCTCAGGCAAAGGAATGCTTGGCGGGCGGGAGATTGATTTCGAATGGAAAGAGTTCTTCAACCCTCAAGGCAAGCCTTTCTCAAGCCAGGTAAAGGCGAGGCTTGGCGCAGACAGAGAGATGCGCGAGCATTTTGGCATCGAGCTTGACGAGTACCTGAGCGGGACGTTACCGGTAGAACTCATCTATACTTCGCAGGAATCCGGCAGCAGCCATATAGACCTTGCCGCCGATCTTACTCCGGCGATAGTCAGATTTGATCCGCTGGAATATCTCAAGCCGCTAGGATCTCCAGGACAGGCCGGTTTACGGCTGACACTTTCCAACGGCAACCCAGTGGAGGTCAACAATCTTAAAATAAACGCAAAAGATCTTTCCCTGTCTGAGGGGCGCCTTCAGTTTGGCAGAGTGAACGGGGAAATTGACGTTATCAAGGCCAATATCGGAAACCTTCAGATGGGCAGCAATAATTTCTCTCTCGATTACGAGCGTGAAACCACCGGCCTGATAAAAATGGCGCTCAACGGTCTGTTTCTTGATGCGCAGCCGTTCCTGAAAGGCAGAGACAGGCAGAAAAAAAACCGGTTGAAAGAAACAACTGCGGAGCCGCCGATGATAATATCGGCCGGCGTTGCGACGATGCGAACCGGAGAAGGCCGGTTTATCAAAAATGTCAAGCTGTATACTGCCGTCAATCCCGGCGGAGAAATCACCCAGCTCGAAATGGACGCCACTAGCGGCAACGGCACCATCTATCTTCGCTACAAGCCCGATGCATCCACCGGACGCAAGGAGTTCCGTATGGAAGCTACCGATGCCGGGGCAACCCTGCGGGCATTTGGCATCTATGAGAGCGTGGAAGGCGGCAAGCTGATTATTCGGGGAGATCCCACCGGCTATGCCATTCGCAGCGGCGATCTTGCCGGAGTTGCGCAACTGACAGATTTCCGGGTAATCGACGCCCCGGTGCTGGCAAGGCTGCTGAGCGCGATGAGCCTGCCCGGCATCGGGCAGCTGCTAGGCAACGAGGGCGTGGTGTTCACAAGGCTGGAGGCCCAGTTCGACTGGCTGTCGCGGCCTCAGGGGGCCCTGCTCGTGGTCAGGGAAGGACGCACTTCCGGCAACTCTCTGGGCCTGACATTTGAAGGCGTCGTCGACCGGCAGACCAACCAGATAAATCTTTCCGGAACCATAGTGCCCCTTTCGATGCTCAATTCAATAGTCGGGGTGATACCTCTGGTCGGAGAGCTTCTGGCAGGCGGCTCGGGAGGAGCAATGTTTGCCGCGACCTACACGGTCAAGGGAGACCTCAGGAACCCGGACGTTTCCGTCAACCCGCTGGCGGCTCTGGCACCAGGGATATTGCGGCGAATTCTGTTCGAGGGCGGGTAGATCTTCATAACCTTGTAGCATCGCATATCCTTCGATCGCCGAAGGCAAAGGCGGAGTACTTACGGTAACCGTGAAAAATGATTTGCACACGCAATGATTTTGTTTAATAGTAGAGTTTCAATTTAATAAACGAGAATACACCATGCAGTTCCAGGCTGTTTTAATAATTACTATATGTTGTTTTCTTTTGTCGGGCTGTGCCCAGAAAGCATCTTGGCATGCTGATAATGTATCACGCACCGAGAAACCAACCCTTACCGTAGGTGAAGTTCAGAGGAACATCAAAAGAGGTATGTCTGGAGGTGAAGTTGCTGAAGTTTTAGGCTCACCGAATGTCGTTTCGACAGATGAGAATGGCAACGAAATCTGGATATATGACAGATTTTATACCGAAAAGGTTGTTTCAGGAAGTAATGGGCTGACCTTGACGCTAAGTGATATTGGTGCTGGAGCAGCACGCTCATCGCAATCAACTATAACTGTAATAATAAAATATAATGCAGATAAAAAGGTACGTGACTTCGCTTATCATAAATCCAGCTTCTAGAGTCCGAAAGATATAAAATATGCGCACTTTTTTTCAGCTTTTCTTTTTCTTTTTTGTAGCTTTGATTTTATCATCCTGCAACCAGACTATTCCGAAAGAAGCCCTGCAATTAACTCACGAAAGCTTTGAGTTAAGGCATTTACAAACCCGTTCTTTTGAGACACCAAATGAAAAAAAACTACTGACTGCAGGGGCGGGTGTTTTACAAGATTTAGGGTTTAATATTGATGAATCCGAAACGGGTCTCGGAGTTATCGTAGGCTCAAAAGACCGAGATGCTACAGAGGCGGGGCAAGTTGCTGCGATGATATTAGTAGCTGCCTTAGGCGGTGGCGCTATGCCTATAGACAGAAATCAAAAGATTCGCGCATCGCTGGTTACTTATCCGGCAGGAAAAGGTCAAACAAAACTTCGTGTGACGTTCCAGCGTATCGTTTGGAATACACAAGGGCAGGTTTCAAAAACGCAAAGCATTAAAGATCCTGCAATATATCAGGAGTTCTTTGAAAAGCTTTCAAAATCCGTCTTCCTTGAGGCTCACGAAATATAAAGGAAACCTTACCAATGAAAAATTTTATAAGCCTACTTCTTGTATTCAGTTGCTTTTTTTTGACGGGGTGCCAGACTACTTCCATGAATCAAGTTATGGAAACATCCGAATCTCAGGTTGCCCTTCGCCAAATACAAACCCGCGCCTTTGACACCACCGATAACACCAAAACATTACGTACGGCCATAGCGACACTACAGGACTTGGGGTTTGTTATTGATAAAGCAGACAATGAACTTGGTACTGTAAGCGGTACAAAATTGGATGGCTATCAACTGCGCTTGACTGTAACCGTACGACCACGAGGCAATAAGCAAACCCTAGTACGAGCAAACGCTACTTATAATATTACGCCTGTGGAAAACCCAGAGCCTTACCAGCAATTTTTTGTAGCGCTTGAAAAAGCGATGTTTCTGACAGCACATGAAGTCGATTGAAAGTGCCCCTTCCAAAGCTAGTAATTCTGCCGGGTTTGTTGATTAAGGATCTACAAATTATATAATTGAAAATCATCATACGGTGCCTGTCCAAAAGCCCCGGTGGATACCGGTTTTCGTCGGCATGACGGTTTGAGAACTTGCAGAGGAGAATAGCTCGCCTGCTCAACCGGCTTTTTTGATCAGGGCGTGTTTTTTCTTGCTGGTCGAGATCTTGACGAAGCCGTTATCGTTGAGGTCGGAGGCGGTTATTACGAAAGAAACCGACTGCACCGGCCTGTCGTTTATCCTGGCTCCGCCCTGTTCGATCACCCGCCGCGCGTCGCTTTTGGTCGCGGTGAGGCCGGCGGCACAGGCCGCGTCGACGAATGGAACGCCTTGATCCAGATTGAGGGCGACTGTCGGCAGATCCTCGCCAACCCCGCCTTTTTCGAAGACCGAGCGGGCGGTTTCTGCGGCGTCGAGAGCGGTTTTTTCGCCGTGGCAGAGTTTCGTGGTCTCGAAGGCCAGCACTTTTTTGGCATCGTTTATTTCCTGCCCCTGAAGCTTTTCCAGCTTTTCCACCTCGGCGATCGGAAGCATGGTAAAGCGGCGCAGCAGGGTAGAGACCATAGCATCGTCGACATTACGCCAGTACTGGTAATAGTCGTAGGGGCTTAGCATCGTGGAGCTTAGCCATATCGCGCCCTTCTCGGTCTTGCCCATCTTGACGCCGTCCGGAGTGGTGAGCAGCGGGGCGGTAAGGGCGAAGAGCTGCACCTGATCCGACTTGTGAGCAAGATCGACCCCGTTAATGATATTGCCCCACTGGTCGGAGCCTCCCATCTGGAGGACTGTGCCGTAGCGGCGGTATAGCTCCAGGAAGTCGTAGCCCTGCATGACCATGTAGTTGAATTCCAGCAGCGAAAGCGGGCTTTCGCGCTCCAGACGGGATTTGACCGAATCGTAGGAAAGCATGCGGTTGACGGTAAAATGCCTGCCGTAATCACGCAGGAATTCAAGATAGTTAAGCGAATCCAGCCAGTCGTTGTTATTGACCATCATCGCGTCAGACGGCCCGGATCCGTAGCGCAGGAACTGGGTGAAGCAGGTGGTTCGGATTTGCTCCATATTGGCTTCGATGGTTTCGTCGTCGAGAAGCTTGCGCTGTTCGGCCTTGAATGAGGGATCGCCGATCTTGCTGGTGCCGCCGCCCATCAGGGTTATCGGTTTGTGGCCGCATTCCTGAAACCAGCGCAGCATCATAATTCCGGTAAGATTGCCTATATGCAGGCTCCGGGCGGTGGGGTCAAAGCCGATATAGGCGCTTTGCACGCCTTCGCAAAGCTTGCGATCGAGGCCTTCGAAGTCGCTGCACTGATTGATTAATCCGCGCTGCGAGAGAACATTTAAAAAATCGCTTTTGTATTCCATAGATATTTGTATATGCGGGCCTTTGCGTAATGTCCAGCCGGATAAGCTCTGAGAGCGTCAAGTTTTCACTTAACTTGCGAGCGGTTTATCGCTATCCCTTTATGTATGGGCGATGGAAAAGAATATATGGCCATAGGGCTGATGAGCGGAACGTCGGTCGATGCGATCGACGCGGCTCTGCTGCTTACCGACGGCGAAAGGAAAGTCCGGCCTCTGGGGTTTACTTCTCTGCCTTTCGATCCGGATCTGCGTCTGGAAATTCTCGGCTGCATGGGAGAGAGAGATGACAAGAGCGGGCGCATCAAAAAGATCGAGAAAGAGATCACCCTCGCCCATTCCGACGCGGTGCGCGAGCTGATGATGATAGCGGACGTCAGGCCTTCGGATATCGACGTCATCGGTTTTCACGGTCAGACGATCACCCATGATCCCGCCTCGCTGTTCTCGTGGCAGCTCGGTGACGGGGCGCTGATGGCGGCAGAGCTTGGAATCGACGTTGTCTGCGATTTCCGCAGTGCCGATATCAGGGCGGGTGGCCAGGGCGCTCCGCTGCTGCCTCTCTATCACAGGGCGCTGGTGGCGTCCTGCGGATTGCCTTATCCGGTCGCGGTGCTCAATATCGGCGGGATCGCCAATGTCACCTTTATAGGGGGAGCGAGCGAGGAAGAGATCATAGCTTTCGATACCGGCCCAGGGAATGCCCTGCTCAACGATTTCCTGTACCGACGCAGGCAGCAGACTTTCGATCGCGACGGCATGCTCGCGGCCTCGGGAACAATAAATCAGGACGCGCTGATGAGATGGCTGTCGGATCCCTACTTTTCCGCAAGACCGCCGAAATCGCTTGATCGCAACCAACTGGAGGTTTCAGGGCTGGCGATGCTTTCGGATGCCGAGGGCGCGGCCACGCTTACGGCTTTCACGGTTTTTGCGGTTAGAGAATCGTTCAAGTTCCTTCCGCGTTTCCCGGATGAACTGCTGGTTACCGGCGGGGGGAGGAAGAACGCGGCGATCATGGCGGGTTTGTGCCGGGTTCTGGAAATGCCGGTGCGGCCTGTGGAGGATTACGGCTGGAAAGGCGACGCCATGGAGGCCGAGGGGTTTGCTTATCTGGCGGTGCGCAGCCTGCTCGGCCTGCATCTGAGCCTGCCGAAAACGACCGGAGTGCCTCGCCCGGTCAGCGGCGGCAGGATATTCAAAACCTCGCGAAGATAACCCGCATGCCGGAGATTCTCGCACCTTCCAGATCCTCGATTGCCAGAGCGGCTCAGAGCCTTCGCGCCGGCTCGCTGGTGGCTTTTCCGACGGAGACGGTATACGGCCTCGGGGCCAACGCGCTGGACGATATGGCCGTGGCCAGGATCTTCGAGGCCAAGGGCAGACCGCAGTTCAATCCGCTGATAATTCATGCTGGCGACGCCCGCGAAGCTTTCGGGTATGTCGAGGCGGACGATATTGCGCGGGAACTCGCGGAATGTCTGTGGCCGGGGCCGATGACGCTGATTTTGCCGAAGCGCGAGGGATGCGGCATTTCCGAGCTTGCCAGCGCGGGGCTTGCGACACTGGCGGTAAGAGTGCCGCGGCACGAGGTGGCGCAGGAACTGCTGCGGGCGGCGGGAGTGCCGATAGCCGCGCCAAGCGCCAACCGTTCCGGCTCGATCAGCCCGACGACGCCGCAGCATGTTCAAGAAAGTCTTGGCGACCGCATAGGTATTATCCTTGCCGGAGGGCCTTGTGAAGTGGGGCTGGAATCGACGGTGATCGACCTTAGCGACGGCAGTCCGGTTATTCTAAGGCCCGGAGCGGTTACCGCCGAGGACATCGAGAAGGCGGCTGGGGTGAGAGCAAGTTACGATTTCGGCGAGAGCGAACGCCCGCGATCTCCGGGCCAGCTTCTGCGGCACTACGCGCCGGGGGCAAGCCTGCGGCTCGACGCTGTGGACGTGGAGGACGGGGAGGCGCTGCTGGCTTTCGGCTCGCTGAAATTTATGGGGATCAGGAGCGGGGGTTTTGCAAAAGACCTGCCCGAAGGAATGCTGCTGAATTTAAGCGAAAAAGGCGATCTGACCGAGGCCGCGGCCAACCTGTTCAGCATGCTGCGCAAACTGGACGCCTCGGGAGCCGGACGGATAGCGGTAATGCCAATCCCGGATAAAGGCCTTGGCATAGCGATTAATGACAGGCTGAGAAGAGCGGCGAGTTCGTGAGTGGCGCGCCCGGCAGGATTCGAACCTGCGGCCTCTGCCTCCGGAGGGCAGCGCTCTATCCACTGAGCTACGGGCGCGTTCGCATTGGAATAATGTCCTTCTTAAAGCAGATGGCAATGCAATAGCAATTCTTTTGTTTTACAAGAGAGATGCTGCTACTCAGTCCTTCTTGCGGAACTGGTCGAGGGAGACCACTTCGCCGGTTTTGTCGGTGCGCGGTTTTTTTGCCGGTTTTGCTTCGCCTTCCCGATCTTCATCTTCAAGGTCGAGAAGGTCGGCTTCGTCGAGGTCGTCGCCTAGAGGCTGGAACTGAAGCGCGAAATTAACCGAAGGATCGGCGAATATGCTAATAGACCCCAGCGGTATGGTCAGCCGTTCGGGGACGTTGTTGAACGATAGCGTAACGCTCATTTTGTCCTTGTCGACGGTAAGGTCGTAAAACTGGTATTGAAGGACGATGGTCATTTCACCGGGATATCGTTCCCGAAGATAGTCGGGGATGACCACCCCAGGGTAATCGGTCATGAAGGTTATGTAGAAATGATGGTCACCGGGCAGACCGTCATTCATCACTTCCTCGACAGCCTGACGAACGACGCCGCGCAGGGCGCCTTCCACCATCTTGTCGTAACGCAAACTATCTTCTTTTACAGCCATAACTCTCTATTTGATCCCTGACCGGATAAAAACAAAACAAATCAGCAGAATCCAAACTAATGCGGCGGCGAGACGGAGACAAGTTTCATTTATCTGCAAACACCCCGATAATGAAAATTGTTCAGCAAAAAACCGGTAAGAAAGAAAAAATTTTACATAAATTTGATATAAGGCGATTGACATTTAAAACCACGCTATAATATACTTGCATAAGAGGTATGCAATTGATGCATGATACGGCGGTTTTAAAATATATATCTTTTGATGAACGCGTCTTCCGGAACGGGCCCGTTTTGCTGGATGATGGTATTTACAGCCATATGATGATTGCAGATCAGGACGAGTACCTGCCATTGATAAAGGATCTGTCCGGCGGAGAGTATACGCTGCTGGTTTCCGCCATCGAGAGCTACGGCAAGGTGGCTCTGGAATTTTCGCTTTATTCTGCGGAGCACAAGAGTATGAAAAGGAAGGTCGTCTGGCTGGACGGATTTCGTCTGAAGATGCCGTTTTTCGCCACTTCCTGCGAGAGAGAGGATTACCGCAATTCAGCCTATGCCATGATTCTCGAACAGAACCTTGACGAGTGGTTTGCCGAATCAGACGGCTATTTCTTTGAAACTCTCGGCATCTTTACTCGAACGGTATTGGAAGACACCTTTGGCGATGTCTTTACCCAGGTTTTTGGCGATCCGGAAACGTCCGTAACTCATCCGGCACATCAGACGACCATCCACTAAGCCAATTGTTCTGCTGCTATCCTCTAGATCGCTTTGCCGCTTTCTGCGACTGGCAAGACGTTTCGCTGGCTTATCTGCCTGCCGAATAGATAGCCGAAATTTCGGAGGAGCTGAGGTTTCGGTTATAAAAGCGCACATCGTCGATCTTTCCGTCGAAGTATTCGGTAGCATACAGCGCGTTGTGGGCGATCCTGATATTGGTCGGGTCAAAGCCCGCGATCGTGCCGCTGCTGCTGCTTGAACCGGTAACGTCCGAGCCGTTTATATATATTTTGAACCTGCTGCTTTGAGAAAGCGTGCCGTCGTAGGTGATCGCCAAATGATACCAGGCCCCGGTGGAAATCACATTTTCGGCTTCGGTTACAAGGCGGGCCGAAGTGGTATTAACCCACCATACGGAAATCCCGCTGGTAACGTTACCTCCCGGAAGCACGGTGTCGCTTGCGGTATGGGCATAGGCATATACATAATGATTGCCCGCCAAAGTGTGCGAGAAGAGTGTCGGCCAGCCGTCGGCGGTTGTAAGGCTGTCGGAGTTGAACCATAGAGACCAGGTGTATTTGCCGCCGGCGACCAAAGTGAAGCTGGCGTTGTCGGTTATGGCTATGTACTGGCTGCTGCCGTTGAAGTCGAGCCAGGTAAGGCCGCTTCCTGTCTGCCATGCCGGGCTTCCAGAGGTGCTGCCGCCAAGATTGTTGCCGGAAGAATCGCCGATCGTCGTGCCGCCGCCCTCATTCAGCGACCAGTGGGCAACAAGATTGGCATTGGTGGTTACCTCCCACTTCTCACTGGCGGTTCCGACATATGCCGTCGCTGTGTATACCTGGCCCGATGATCCGCTGGTCATGCGCAGTTGCAGCCATTGCCCGTTGCTTATCTGGACAGAACTGCCGGAAGTCCAGTCCTGCGAAACGGCCGAGCAGTCGGCGGCCGTGCAAATGCGGTATTGCGGGGAGCCCTGACCGCTCACGGAGACGTCAACAGGGTTGCTGATGCCAAGGATCTGAACGATGTTCGAAGTGACAAGAGTGGACGGGCTGATGATCGCAGTATTGAACTGGAAATCATAAGGACGAGCGTTGCGGCAATCCTGGCCGATTGCGACCCATCTGGAACCGTCGCAGTACTGCATCAGGGAGTGATCGGCATTATAGGTGATCGCGCCCGCTTCGGTGCAGCCGTATCCCGGCGCGGCATCGCTGTAGAGAATTCCGACTTCGGCTGCGCTCAGAGCGCGGCTGTAAACGCGCACGTCGTCGATCTTTCCGTCGAAGCCGCAGCAGGTTTCTCCCGGCGCGTCGGAGCCGATAAGGACATTGACATCATTCAGAATGGTATTTGTAAGAGTCGTGCCTCCGGTGGTGAGAATTTGTTCCTGCCCGTCGATATAAATCTTTATTCCCGAGACCGAGCTGCTGCCATCATATGTCGCCACGATCTGATGCCATGCGCCGACCGGGAGGGAATCTGCGGGCGTGGCGGCCTGGATAGTCTCGACCGTGCTGGAGGCAAGCATGAATTTAACGACATTCGCACCGTTCTCCAGCCAAAGGCCATAACCCCTCCATCCTGCGCCCCAGAGCGGTAACTTTTCAAGGATATCGTCTTCAGTGGTGTTGGTATCGCGATATACCCATGCGGCGATGCTGAAGGGCTGGTTGCGTTCGAAATCGAAACTGGATTCGCCCGCGACAGAGACATAGGTGTTTTCCTGAGAAAACTCAAGCGCGCCGCCGACCTTGCCCGCCGTCCATTCCGTTCCGGCCATATTGGTCAGAACGCCGTTGTTGTCACCGCCGGAAATATCCGCGGCCACCATTCCCGCCGGTTCGTCTAACGGCCAGTGGGCGATCATGGACGCTTCTACATGTACCCGCAACCCCTCCAGATATATTTCCCGGATTTCTGACGAACTGAGTTTACGATCGAAAAAGCGTACATCATCTATTTTTCCATCGAAATAATCAGGATAAAGAGCGTTACCGCCAATCCGTATGTCGGTAGGGTTAAAGCTTGCAAGTGTGCCTACCCCGGAGCTTAACCCGGTTACATCCTCGCCATTTACGTATATCCGGAACCGGCTATTTTGTGGTAGCGTGCCGTCATAAGTGACGATCACATGATACCAAGCTCCTGCGGTTAAAACGTTTTCTGCTTCTGTTACAAGAAAGTTTGTATCATCGTTCCATACTACCGAAATTCCATTAGTTATACTTCCCCCCGGCAATTCAACATAGACGAGTGTATGAGCAAAAATAGTAAGCTCTTTGGGTCCCGCCTGCGTGTGCGAGAAAATCGTCGCCCATCCTCCGCTTGCCGCCAAGTTATCGGAATTTATCCACTGCGACCAGCTGTATTTGCCGCCAGCGTCAAGGGTGAAGTCGTCGTGATCGGCGATGGCAACAGACTGGCTGGTGCCGTTGAAGTCGAGCCAGGTTCGGCCTCCGGAGGTCTGCCATGCAGGACTGCCTACAAGCGTTCCGGTATGGCCGCCGCCGGAGATGTCGGCGGTCGTCGCGCCGCTGCCCTCGTTCATTATCCAGTGGGCAACCGAGCCGGTCTTATAATCGCTGCACGTGCCCACGGAAACCCATTTGTCGCCTTCGCAGTACTGCATGGTTTTAAGGTCGCGGTTGAAGGTCAGGTCGCCTTCGACGCCGGAAGGATTGGAGCATCCCGCTCCGCCGTCTCCGGCCTCCGGCACGAAGGCCAGCCAGTCGGTGCCGTCGCAATACTGGGGAACGTGGCTGTTGGTATTGTAGAGGATATCGCCCGCCACTCCGGCCGGGCTTAAACAAGCGGCACAGGCGGGGGCAACCAGCATCATCATTACGAGGAATGAAATGATGAAAACGCCCGGTGTTTTACCGTGTTCTATCTTTCGGGAGCCGCCATTGTCCTTGCGAGGGAGACGCAAGCCTGACGAAGCAATGCAGGCTTTTGCATTTTTGGATCGCTTCGCTTTCGCTTGCGATGGCGGCCGCCCCCGGTTCATATGGATTACCCCTTCCTGCGAAGTATACCGCCGCTGATGAAAAAGACGATATTCAGGCCGAGAATACCTGCCAGCAGCAGGATAACCCAGTTTTCCATCGAAGCCTTGCCGGTGCCGGAAACTGCGGAGCGGTTGAGGAGATCGACCTGACGGGCCAGATCCTCCACCGCGGCGGCAGTCTTCGCACGTTCGGCCCTGATCGCGGCAAGTTCGGCGCGCAGCGCGTCGTTTTCCGCCTTGAGATCCTGCACCGCGCCGACCATGGCGACGTTTACCGGGTGCATGTTGAAATCCAGATAGCCGTCTTCAAGCTCTTTGACTGCTTCCGGGAATACTTCCAGAACTTCCTGGGCGATGAAGCCGATTTCCTCATTGCCGCTCGGCAGACCGCGGGCATTGTCTTTTTTATAAGAGAATTTGACCGGATTGAGCTGCATGATTTCCTCAAGGCCGCGCTCGTATTCGCCATGGACGTCTTTCAGTCTGGCGTCAGAAGCAACCGACCAGCTGCCGCCGCCCGTCTTGCCGGCATCGCCGACTACATGAAGAGTATAATCGGCCGAAAGCTTGGTCGCAGGGACATTCGGATCGATCACCATCTTGCCGCCGAACAGGCCCATGGTGTTGGAGGCGGACATGTTGAGGAAGTTTCCGT
>CAZBGS010000009.1:0-67882 GCA_964491785.1 uncultured Pseudobdellovibrionaceae bacterium
GCCTTCACCTCGCCGGGCATGGCGCTCGTGGAGAAAACCGCGACCGGGGCGGTGGATACGCTTGTCGATGTCGAGATCGTGACCGGAACTGTCAACGCCGACAGGTTCGACGCGCGCGGAGCGGCGGTGGCGCTTGTGGGCGGGGACGGAGGCGACCGGTATGTCTGGGGCGTGGGCGATGCCTTGCCCCTGATTTTCGAAGATGTGCGAAATTCCGGCACTGACGTGATCGAGCGCGCCGGATTCACGCCCGACAACACGCGCGGGATCGATTACGGTAACTGCATCGTCATCACGCCGGAGGCGGGCGCCCCCGCGGGAATGCTGACCATTGAACTCGTCGGCGGCAAACCGCTGATAGAGCGCATCGATTACGGCGCGAAGACTGTGTCCGTGTGGGATTACGTGGACGAGAAGGAGCCGCCCGCGCCGCCGCCGGCATCACCGCAGACCCCCGGCATCAGGCCACCCTCTGCCAGCACGGGCGGGTTCGACCCGCTGGTGATCGACCTCGACAATAACGGCATCACGATGACTTCGGCGGCGAACTCGAACGCCTGGCACGATTTCTGGGGCGACGGATTCATGGAGAAGACCGGCTGGATCTGTGCGGGCGACGCGCTGCTTGCGCGTGATCTTGACGGCAACGGCCGGATCGAGGGCCACGCGGAGCTGTTCGGCTCGGCTGAGCCGATGGCTATCGTGATGGAAAACTGGAACGGTCTGGAGGAACAGAACGGTTTTGCACAAATTGTCAAACTTGATAGCAACGGCGACGGGAAACTGGACGCGCGGGACGCGGCCTGGGGCGAACTGCTGGTGTGGCGCGACGAGAATCTTGACGCAGTCTCGCAGAGTGGCGAACTGGTGACGCTGGATGCCGCAGGGATCAAAAGCATCGACCTTAATTATTATCATATCGATCATTTCGCGGGCGTATCGAGCGGCGGGTTTACGCGCGTCATCAATGGCAACACGATCACGCATTCCGGTTTTGTGACAATGACGGACGGGAGCACACGCGAGATCGTGGATGTGTGGCTCGATCATGACCTGATGAACAGCTCGTTCATCGGCGATTACACGCCCGATCCGCGCGCCTGGGCGTTGCCCTCCCTGCCGGGCTACGGAAACCTTGCCGGCCTGCGGATAGCGATGAGCATGGATAACGGCGCGGGCGGGCTGATGGAGAAAGTGCAGGCCTTCGCGGCCCCTGGCGCCTTTACCGAATTCTTCAGGGATTTCACGGGCACACGCGCGGAACTAAACGACATCCTGATGGCCTGGGCCGGGATCGATGAAAACGCCGCGCCTCAGTACCAGCGACACGGCGTGTTCGAGGAAATGCCCGAATATTTCTTTTTGCGCAAAATGACCGGAATCGAAAACGACAATCTCAGAACGTGGTTTGACGAAAGTCCTTTTCTGCCTTATCCCATAGACGGAATTAAGGATGTTTACGATACCTATGACCGGGCGCTTGATTACTATGGCGCTCCGTTGATTTTCCAGTGTGGCGGCTCCAGCCTGTTCCAGCCTGGAGTGGAGTACAACCCGGTGAGCGGCCTGTTCAATGGAATATTTGCGCTTTCGCAAACCGCGATTTCGCAGTTACAGACGGCCCTGAGCGGCCATGCCGACCCGGTCGGCGCCTGGAACGCGGTGGCACGATTCCTGGACGCTACCATGGGACTGGGAAAGCTCACGGCAACCGAAACCGCCTGGCTTGAAGGTGCGGTCAGCGGCAGCACGTCAGGCGCGCTGCACTGGGCGGGAGTTCTGGACACGCTTGCCGTCAAAACCTTTTACGGGACGAGCGGCGCCGATACGATCAACGGCACGGCGTATGACGACATCATCTATGGCGGCACTGCGGGTCGGCAAAACACCGCAGGCGATACGCTCATCGGCGGTGCGGGCGACGACCATCTGATCGCCGTGGACGGACAGAACGGCACGAACGATACGCTCATCGGCGGTGCGGGCAACGATATTCTCGAAGGCGGGCGCGGCAACGACACCTATGTCTACGATTACGGGCATGACGTGATCAGGGAAGCCGGCGGTAATTTCTATCCGGATACGGACATTATCCGTATGGCTCCGGGAATTAACGTATCCGACGTTTCATTGCATCTAGCCAGAACGGACACGGCTGGTTCCATGACCCAACATTTCTTCCTGAATGTCGAGGGACGCGGAACCATCAGCATACAGGATGACCTGGCATGGTGGTCGCCATTAAGCAGTCTGGTAGATCAGGTTCACTTTGCCGACGGCACTGTTTTCAATATTCCCGAAATGAACATAAGCATCCACGGAACCGATAAAGACGATTCCTATGGGTTAGGACAATTCAGCGGAACGAATACCTATTACGGTTATGGCGGAAACGATTACGTTTGGACAAGCTCGGTGCCTCTCGTATTTGACGGCGGAGACGGCGATGATACCGTCATCGGAGGGACTGGCAACGACATCTATATCGTCAGCACGGGCGTTGACAGCGTGTCGGATAGCGGCGGTTACGATATTGTTCTGGTTCCGGAGGGCTATACGCTCGCAGACGTCCGGTTTTCGCGTATCAGTTCACAGTATCAGCAGGATGCCCGCATTGACGTTAACGGTCTGGGGTCTATGATTCTTAAAAATCATTTCAATGTAGATTCCTCAACTGACAAAGCCGTGGAAATCCTGAAACTTGCGGACGGGACGACGGTCGATCTGCGCAGCCTCGTCTATATAACTACCGGAACAGACGGCAACGATGATTTTTCCCCCCCCGGTTTGGCTCTGGGCGCAGAGGGACGATATCTACCTGCTTGGCAAGGGAAATGATACTGTTTACGACGATAAGGGCTTTGATACTGTTCAGTTCGGCCCGGGCGTAACACCGGCGGATATCACGCTTTCGCGCGTCAAAGATTCCAGCTATGGCTGGAGCGATCTGCTGATCAGCGATAATCATGGCAATTCCCTAAAAGTATTATACCATTTCCGGTATAGCGCCGATCCTGCCGATCCGACGCTCCAGGCGATTGAACGATTGCAGTTTGCAGACGGAACAATACTGAATATTTCAGATATGATAATTGCGGCAAAAGGAACTGAAGGGGCCGACAGTATTGGAAGTTACACCCCGGGTAACGTCACTATCAGCGACACGATATATGGTTACGGCGGCGACGATAGCCTCAGCGGAGGTAACGGAGACGACCGGATTTATGGTGGAACGGGTGGCGATTACATAGGTGGAAACGCAGGTAACGACAGCCTTTTCGGCGAGGACGGCGACGACACCGTTCTGGGCGGCCAGGGTAACGACGAGCTACACGGCGGCGCGGGAAACGACATTCTTAAAGGCGAAGACGGCAACGACACGCTGAGCGGGGGAAGCGGCAACGATACCCTGAACGGCGGCGCAGGATCAGACAGCTATATTTACACCTCTGGCGCGGATACTATCGAAGCGAACAGTTATTCGGATACCGGGGACAAACTTTTCCTGCCTTCAGGCATCGGTGTAAACGATGTTACCTTTTCAAGAAATGTTTCCGACAGCCAGTCGCTGATTATAACGGTGGGCAATCTGGGAACGGTTACGCTCAAATCCCAGATTGACACAGGTTCCAACGGTGTCGGGAAGCTTATCTTCTCTGACCTGTCAGAAATAGATCTCCACACGCTTCAAAACATCGTCACCAGGGGAACAGCCGGCGACGACACGCTGAACGGCATCAACAACAGCGCCGGACAGAATGATATTCTGGAGGGAGGTGCCGGAAACAATACGCTCAACGGCGGCGCGGGAAATGACACATACCGCTATACGTCCGGCATCGATGTCATATATGACACATCCGGAACGGATACTATTATCCTGCCCGAGGGGGTGAATGCTTCCAACATCAAAGTTTACAGCGCTGGCGACGACGATCTTCTGATCGACATCACTTCATCAGCGGTTACCGGACGCATCTATGTGAGCGGCCACAGGGGATCGGCGAATAACGCCATCGAATTTCTGAAACTGGCCGACAATACCTCCATCAGCCTGACCCCTGTCAACGCCGTGAACCAGATTTACGGCACAAGGGGCAGCGACTATCTCGACGGAGACAGGAACGGTACGCAGAACGATACGCTCAACGGAATGGAGGGCGATGATACTCTGCGGGGCGGTCTCGGCAACGATACCTACTATGCTTCGGCTGGCCACGACATAATCTATGACACTGGCGGAAACGATACGCTGATCCTTCCCGCGGGGGTGACGGCAGCAGACGTAGTTATTTCGAACGTCGGAACCAATGATCTCCTGATCGTCCTCAAAGGCGCTGTCGGTGGAAGCATCCTGCTGCAGGATCAGCGCAATACCGCAGTCGATCATAAAATCGAGACTCTAAAGCTTTACAACGGGACGGTCATATCGCTGGCGACGAACTCTAGTCCGAATGAAATTTACGGTACTGAAAAAGGAGAAACACTCAATGGCGATGTTTCCGGGGTCAAAGACGACATTATCTATGGGCTGGGAGGCAATGACTATATTTACGGCAAGGAGGGGTTGGATACGGTTTATGGCGGCCGGGGGGACGATCGCATATACGGGGGCAATGGAAACGATACGCTCTACGGCGAGGACGGCAACGATTTCCTTTATGGCGAGGCAGGTAATGACACTCTGTACGGCGGCCAGGGCAACGATACCATAAGCGGCGATGCCGGAAATGATACGATTTACGGCGATGCCGGAAACGATACGATCTCAGGAAATGACGGAAACGACATTCTCAGTGGCGGAGAGGGCGACGATTCTCTTAATGGTCAGGCCGGAGACGATGTATATGTGTTCGGATCAGGGCACGATGTCGTAAAGGATTCAGGCCTTGCTGCGGATATCGACAAAATCCAGTTTGGAGCCGGCGTCACGCTTGCCAATCTGACATTCATCAGAACCTTGGACGCCACAAACGACCTTACGATTGCCGACAATCTCGGCAACACGATGAAAATAACCGGTCAGTTTTCCACTTCATTGACAGACAGAATAGAAAAGCTGGTTTTTCAGGGTGAAACCGTAGATTTCACGGCAATCCGGATTGAGACCACAGGAAACGACAGCAATAACACTCTGTACGGGATTAAAAATGGCGGCGCTTCCGTCAATGACATCCTTTATGGTTATGGCGGCAACGATAGCATCTACGCTTATGATGGAGACGATACCTTGATAGGCGGCACTGGCGACGATAATCTGTCGGGTGGCCTGGGAAACGATACATACATTTTCGCACCCGGATTTCAATCGGATGCAATAAGAGAGAATCCGGGCGAGGGAACGGACACCATCAAATTCACCGGCGGCATTCTGTCCCAGAACGTCCAGATGTGGATCGCCGACAACAACCTTTACTTCCGGCTTGCCGACAATCCGTCAGACCAGCTGGTGGTTTATGGCGCCAGCGGCGCACAGAATGGCGAAAGCGATGTGACAAGCCGTATCGAGCGTGTCGTATTTGACAACGGCATTGTATGGGATCTCACTCAAGGTATTATTTCGCAGGGAAATCTGCAAAACAGCAGTACCCTGAAAGGAACGCCCGGAAGTGACACAATCACAGGCTCTTCGGGATCGGAGACCATTTACGGGGGCGGCGGCAATGATACGATCACAGGCGAAGCGGGCATTGATTATATGTCTGGTGGGGCGGGCGACGACACCTATGTATTCGCCCCAGGCTTCACGGGTGTCTCTTTCCTCAAAACCGGCAAGTACGACTCTATTATCGAAGAACTGAACGGAGGGACGGACACGATCCTTCTGACGGGCGGCATACTGCCGGAAGACGTGCAGATGTGGACCGATTCCGGCATGTTCTACATTCAGGTGGACGACAACCCCAACAATACAATTGGTATTTATGGCGGGAACTCGGGTACCGAGACAACGATCAGCTCGTACATAGAAAGAATTGCCTTCGATAACGGCGTTGTCTGGGACACAGCCCAGGGGTTGCGTTTAACGGATACACACGAGTCACATACTGTTTATGGCAGCCAGGGGAACGACATTATTGACGGGCGCGGAGGTGACGATACCCTTTACGGCGGTCGCGGCAACGATATTCTGACGGGCGGCGCCGGACTGGATACCATGATTGGTGGACTGGGTGATGATACCTATGTATTCGCACCGGGTTTTGCTGTTGCCGATTCGGATTGGCGCTACGAACGAATCGTAGAAAATGTAGGGCAGGGAGTTGATACTATTAAATTTACAGGAGGGATAACTCCCGATGACGTATATGGCTGGATGGATTACTACGGTGCTTTCTGCCTCAGACTCAAGGATAATGCCATCAACCAGCTCCGCATTGAAAATACTATAGACGGCACTACTGGCTCGGACATCGCTCAAAGAATTGAAAAAATTGTCTTTGATAACGGGGTGATATGGGATCTGACGCAAGGCCTTGTACTTAATGACAATGACGCAAGTCATTACTTCCGCGGAACCGCTGCCGGAGATGTATTCTACGGTAACGGCGGCGACGATACGATTTTCGGCTATGCAGGTAACGACATTCTGGTTGGAGGTGACGGAAACGATACAATTTATGGAGGCGAAGGCAACGATCTCATCGATGGCGGCGCTGGTACGAACAGTCTCTATGGCGAAGCAGGAGACGACACTTACAAGCTTGCCGCTGTATCCAGCAACACTATCAACGATACATTGGGAGCGAATAACCTTGTTCTCGCCATAAACTCCGGGGATGCTTATACTAGGGTGAATGGCAATTCTCTTGAAATCGGGAGCCTGGATCGCACTTTCAAGGCAACAATAACCAATTACACCAGCTTTACGGACGCCCTCTTTTCGAATGGAATCAAGCTTAACCTAAATCAACTTCTGGCTCTTAGATATGCGGGGACTTACTTCGATGACGTACTTAACGCCAGCGCGGAGACAACGGGGGTTAATACCAACCTTCTGACTGGCAACGACTCTTTTATTGGCTCGGAATACAACGACACCGTAAGCGGCGGCGACGGTATCGATACCATAAGTTATAAAGGTGCAGGTTCTGCCGTTACAGTCTCTCTCGCCGTGACGACGGCCCAGAATACAGGCGGGGCGGGAACTGACACTATCACCGGCTTTGAGAATTTAATAGGCTCGGCCTACGACGACACGCTTACCGGGGATGCCAACGACAATGTAATCGAGGGTGGGGCCGGTAACGATATTCTGAGCGGCGGCGCGGGAATTGATACGCTCTCGTACTCCGGCGCAAGTTCGGCGGTGCAAGTCAACCTTGCCAACGCAGCCTCACAATTTACTGGCAGCGCGGGATATGATACAGTTTCCGGATTCGAGAATCTGACTGGTTCAAATTACAATGATACCCTGACGGGCGACGTTAATGACAATGTTATTGATGGAGGCAATGGCAACGATACCATCGACGGTGGCGCGGGCAACGATACATTGATCGGTGGGGCAGGCACGGATACACTGACATATTCGAGCGCGGCTTCCGGAGTAAGTGTAAATCTGGGTATTACTACCGCACAAAATACCGGCGGCTCCGGCAAAGATACTATTTCGGGATTCGAAAATCTGACCGGTTCGGCCTATAACGATACCCTCACGGGCAACGCTGGCGCCAACACCATTAATGGCGGCAACGGCAATGACATCATTTTCGGAGATGCCGGGAACGATGTTCTGTATGGCGGGGCCGGGGACGATGTCATCCATGGGGGAAGCGGCAACGATACCATTCGCGGAGATACCGGGATCGATACGGCGGTCTTTACTGGGAATTACTCCAATTACGTAATCACTAACAAAACATCCTATCTGACTGTCAGCGATACGATCGGAACCGATGGCGTTGATAACGTCTATTCAGATGTGGAAAAATTGCGGTTTGCCGACGGGACATATCAGAACGGGGTTTTCACACCTGGTGCCCAGAACGCCGTACCCGTGCTTGCGATTAACGGCGGAGCAGGTAACGAGGATGCCTCGCTGGTCGTCACTTCTTCGATGCTGAACGCGACCGATACCGACAATACCGCCGCCCAGCTCGTGTTTACCGTTACGACTCTGCCAGCGCACGGCGCACTGAAAAACGGCGGCGTGGCTCTGGCTGCGGGCGGCACTTTTACAATGCAGAATATTATCGACGGTCTGGTTTCCTTCAATCCGGCGGCGAACTACAACGGGACGGATTCCTTCGGCTTTTCTCTTTCGGACGGCACAAATACCCTGACCGGGAAAACCTTTGCAATCACTATAAACGCTGTCAACGACGCGCCGGTGGCGGCGAACGACACCGCTTCGACGAACGAAGATACGCCGGTTACGATTAACGTTCTTTCCAACGACAGCGATATCGATGGCGATACGCTGTCGGTGGGAACGGTTGGCGCTGCGGCGCACGGCACTGTGGTCAAGAACGCCAACAACACGCTAACCTACACGCCAGCCGCCAACTATAACGGCTCTGACAGTTTTACCTATCAGATCAGCGACGGGAAGGGCGGGACAGCGAGCGCGACAGTCAATGTAACGATTACCGCCGTCAACGATGCGCCGGTTGCAAAGAATGACGCTTTCACCGGCAACGCCAATACAGCGATCACCGGCAACCTCCTGTCCGATAACGGAAACGGGGCCGACAGCGATGTTGATGGCGATACCCTCTCCGTGACGGCAGGCACAAAAGTTACCTCGCAGGGTGGATCGGTGGTCATAACGGCAAACGGCGGCTTTACCTATACGCCTGCGGCAAACTTCACGGGCATCGACAGCTTTACCTATACGCTTGGCGATGGCAAAGGCGGAACCGCCACCGGAACAGCCACCTTGACGATTACTTCACCCGTCATCAACGGCACGAGCGGCAACGATACGCTGAACGGCACGGCGGGCAACGACACCATCAACGGGCTCGGAGGCAACGACACCATCGACGGCAAGGCCGGGAACGATATCATGGATGGCGGCGCGGGCACCGACACGGTGAGCTATGCCAGTGCGACTTCGGGCGTTACGGTCAATCTCGCCACAACAACGGCGCAGAACACCGGCGGATCAGGAATGGACACAATTCTCAATTTCGAGAACCTGAAGGGTTCGGCGTATAACGACATCCTCACCGGCAACAGCGGAGCCAACAGGATAGAAGGCGGGGCCGGGAACGATGTCATTGACGGCGGGGCCGGGAACGACGTGCTGATCGGCGGGGCAGGTACGGATCGTCTTTCTTATGCATCGGCCACTGCTGCTGTGACGGTAAATCTCGGAACCACGAGCGCGCAGAACACAGGGGGCTCGGGTACGGACACGATTTCCGGTTTTGAGGATCTGACCGGTTCGGCCTATAACGACACTCTCACCGGCAACTCCGGAAACAACGTTATTGAAGGTGGCGCGGGGAACGACAAGCTTAATGGCGGAGCGGGGAACGACACGCTTAGCTATGCCAATGCCACGGCGGGGATCACCGTCAGCCTGGGCATTACGGCTGCCCAGAACACGGGCGGGGCGGGGACGGATACGATCAGTAATTTCGAAAATATCCTTGGTTCCGCCTATAACGACAAGCTCACCGGCGACTCCGGCAACAACATCATCGAAGGGGGCGCGGGCAACGATATCATTGACGGTGCGGGAGGCACGGATACCGCCTCCTACGCCTCGGCTGCCTCGGGCGTGACGGTCAGTCTCGCGGTGACAGGTGCGCAAAACACCGGAGGTGCGGGAACTGATACAATCACCAACACTGAGAATCTCACTGGCTCGGCGTTCGGGGACAGGCTGACCGGGAACAGTGCCGCCAATACACTCCGCGGCAATGGAGGAAACGATATTCTTTACGGCGGCTCCGGCAACGATACGCTTTATGGCGGTGACGGTGACGATGTGCTTTACGGCGGCCTGGGGCTGGACAAGCTTTATGGCGACGCGGGAGCGGACACATTCGTCTTCGAGGCCGCGAGCGCCTACAATAATGTCGACGTCGTCTACGGCTTCAGCAAGGAGCAGGGCGACAGGCTCGACCTTTCGGATCTGCTGAGCGCATACGATCCTTTGAGCCACTCGATCACCGAATTTGTGCGGATAACGACAAGCGACACGAACAGCCTGTTATACGTGGACCGCGATGGCTCTGGTACGGCCTACGGGTTTACCCAGATCGCCACACTGAGTGGGGTTACCGGACTGACCGACGAAGACGCGCTCATGGCGGGAGGCAACCTTATAGTGAGTTGAAGCCTTCTTTTATCAGGTTGGATCATCAAACGAAGGCTCGAAGAGGAACTTTAAGCTTGCCTCTTCTCGACTATATCCTGATCCCCGCGTCTGGCTGTCCATGAATCCTCGTCGTTATCAATGTACAGATTGAGATCCGGGTGCCTTTGCTGCAACTCGCTTCCCATTTGCCGGGCTATTGTTCGCAGGGAAGGATGTACGGTTTTTTGAGATCTCAGCTCGCTGACATAGACCATCTGCGGTATGCCGTATGAGAGCTGGCAAAGGCATGCCATCCCCATGGGATACAGATACTGATCTTTGAGAAGATCGCGGTCTTTGCCGGGAATTGAAAGCCGCTCGATCCTTTTCAGCATTCCCTCGATCTCGCCTGCCAGAGCCATGAACCTGGCGGGGGCAAGCACTGATTCCAGCTCTTTAAGATACCAGCTGTGAAAACCGAACTTCCCGCTGATCAAAGGCACCGGGCAGTACCCGTTGCGGTGACGCTGAACATCCCGGAAGGAGCCGAAATCGAGGAGGAAATACATATTGTAAATCCCGTATTGCAGCATCCTACGGCTTAAAGGAGCGCCTTTCGGCCTGCCGGAAAACACGCTGGATTCCCTCCGGTTGGCTTCGCGGACATTCACCAGGCTGTCATCGAATACCAGCTCGCCTTTTTTAACCCTTGAAGCATCGGCTTCAGAAAGATTCTGCAGGACTTCATCAGGCATTAAAATATGATTTTTCAGGGAATTGATGCGGGCGAAGGAATCCCTTTCCCGGTAGCGCTCGCAGTCTTCCTGCATTTCCTGCCCGTTGAAGCTGTTGCCGTAGCGTGAAAGCAGAGCCTCGTAAATATCGCATGCCACCGCGCGAATTTCCGAAAGCGGGTGGCTCTTCAGATGCCGCAGATGATCTCTCGCCTGCCGCAGATTGGTATGCCAGCTAAGCAGCGTCCCCGTCCCCGCCGGCAACAGCGAACGCAATGTGTCGAACGCCCTTGCTGAAATCGCCTTTTCCCACGACTGTTCACTGCGGTGCTGTTTCTCGTCGAAAGGGTATATCTGCGAAAGCGCGGCTTTTACCTCCGGCATGTACCGGTTGTAAATATCTGTCCAGCCTTTCTGGATGGCGGCCGATTGCGGACTTTTGTAAGGGTCGATCATCGGCTGTTTCGAAAAGTCGAGATATCTGGTCGAAGCTTCCTGGCCGCTGTACAGCGGATTGTCCTGTATCGCCTTGGCGACCATCATGGAGACGTTCTCAATGAAAATGGTGGTCGATCCGCAGTCGCCTATGCTCGAGTGGCCATAGCCGATATAAAATCGCTCCATGAACTTGCCGCTGCCGGACTCCTGCACTTTTTTGACATGCTCGACAACGGTGTTGGGGGAGCGGCTGTAAAGAGCCTGAAGCATTGCGTTGTCTTCGGGATGAAGATCGTCATAAATGTAGATATCCGCTTTGCTTTTGGTCGGAGACATAATTTAAGAAACCTCATTTTTTTACAGAAAGATTTAAAGCCTATCCGGAAACTAAAAGCATAACAAAACAAGCTTGTCAAAAGCCTGTGGATTGCGGGGATAAGAACATTTATTGAAATTAAGCGTTTTTTCTCTATAATTAATAATGCCGGAGATATCCGGCTATGATGCTAAACGCTTTATGGAATAAGCGTAGTGGACCCGGGGGCAGTACCCGGCGGCTCCACCATTTGAAATCTCTTCTATAGGGGAAGGGTTTTAAAAGGCGGGGCCGAAACAGGATCGACACGCGTGGTAAAGGTAAAGTCTGTATCCGGTATTGTATCCGCCGTTATCGGGCTTTTTTTATAGTTGCCAACGACAACTATCTCGTAGCGAACGACAACAACCGCGAGGTTGCTATCGCTGCTTAATCGCAGTCAGTAGCTACATTAAATCCAGATCCTTAAAGATTTGGTGGGGCGCGGGGCGGCCTTGCAACAGAACTGCCCCATTTTACCGAAATCGTACTGACCTGCCCCCGGAAGCCGATTTATAGGCACTTCTAATCTTATGCATTAATCTGGCGGTAAAGTTGGAAACAATTTGCGATACTTCAGTGCTGGGGCTTGGAACTTCAAATCAGTGAACGCCCGGCAAAAAGCTTACTTGACGAGATGATGGAATAATGGCGCGATCCAAAACACATCCGCGCTTGCGCGTGTATCAGAATGGCGAAATTGTCGGCTACTTAGGCAAATTGAGCGCAAAGCAATGAAGATGGCGATGTCCGCTGGCAATAGCAGACATTATAAAATTGATGAAATTCAGGATCGCCATTTTATCCAGACCGCGCAACGGGCAGGGTTGCCGGAATACATAGCAAAAAAGGCGTTGGAAGAAGTATGCGGCATGACAGTTATGCGCGGAATGAAGTCACGTTTATACAGCATTTAGTTTTTTGTATCATACCCTTGTCATCTCCCTGATATAGCCGATGACCTGCTCGATGCACATTTCTATGCCGTTGTTCTGGGTGTCGACGATCAGCTCCGGGTTCTCTGGAGGCTCGTAAGGCGCGTCGATACCGGTAAAGTTGCTGATCTTGCCTTCGCGCGCCTTGCGGTAAAGCCCTTTCGGGTCGCGAGTCTCGCATGTCTTTAGATCTGCCCTTATATAGATTTCGTGGAAACGCCCCGAAGCGGCGGTTCTCGCCATTTCACGATCGGCGCGGTAGGGTGATATGAAAGCGGTTATCACTATCTGCCCCGAATCCGCCATCAGAGCGGCGACTTCTCCGATCCGCCTGATATTCTCCGCCCGGTCGTCGGGTGAAAATCCCAGGTCGGCGTTGAGTCCGTGGCGCACGTTGTCGCCGTCCAGAACGTAAGTGTGATACCCGCTCTCGAAAAGCGCTTTCTCGACCGCCATGGCCAGCGTCGATTTGCCCGCTCCCGAAAGCCCGGTAAACCAGAAGACTCCGCCGTAATAGCCGTTTCGTCTCCCCCTGTCCTCATAAGGGATCAGGTGCGATACCCGGGTAATGTTCTCGGACTTGCGCTCCATGGCCTTGCGCTGGTCGGGATAGCCTTCCATGCTGATCGTGCCGCCTCCGGCGACTTCGTAGCCATCATAAAGCACCAGCCTGCCCAGCCTCGGGTTCTCGCCGTAAGGGTCGAGAGGAAGCAGGTCGCGCGCCCGCAGCGTTACCAAGGCCACGGCATTGCGGGGAACTTCGCAGCTCTCTCCGCTTGCCAGTGTTTGCGTATCGACGATCCTGTCGATGGACTGGACGGAAGCGGTAGCCTCGCTGGTGCCGTATCTGACCTTGTAGATATTTCCGACCCGAAGCGGATTCTCCGATATCCAGAACAGGTTGGCGCGAAAGACGTTGGAAAGCATCGGCAGGTCTTTTTCATGGCTGCCGATATGTCCCCGCTCGACGAAAATCCTCTCGCTTAAAGTAATGCCGGTGGCCTCGCCCGCATGCGCTTCGCTCTTCCCGCCGTTTTCCGGCCATGTTTCTATGCTCTCGACAATCGCCTTTTCATTCAGCGGCGAGAAATAAAGCGTATCGCCCTTGCGCAAAATCCCGGTCTCGACGCGGCCGACTATTATCCTCTGCCCGTCTTCTTTCCGGTACACGTCCTGCACAGGAAAACGCAGTGGCAGCGACACCGGGGGAGGTGGAGTTTCAAGCCCGTCGAGGACGTCGAGCAGAGTGCCGCCCTCGTACCATCCCATATTCTCTCCGCGGAACGCGATCATTTCCCCCTTGCGCGCCGAAACAGGCAGGATTTCCCCCGGAGCAATCCCGATCGACTCCAGATAGTCCCGGCATTCCCCGGCTGCCTGCGAGAATTTTTCCCGATCGTAACCCACAAGATCCATCTTGTTGACCAGAACTGTCACCTTCTTCATGCCAAGAAGCGAGAGGATATAGGCGTGGCGCTTCGTCTGCTCGCGCACTCCCTCGCTCGCATCGACGATCAGAAACGCCGCCTCTGCCGCCGCCGCCCCTGAAATCATGTTTTTCAGGAACTCCCTGTGACCGGGGGCGTCGATGATTACGAAATCGCGCTTGCCGGTGGAAAAGGGGATCTGCGTCGTGTCGATAGTCACCGCCTGATCCCGTTCCGCCTGGAAGGAATCCAGCAGGAAAGACCATTCCAGCTCTTCAATGCCCCGCCGCTTGCAGGTCTGTTGCAGTTCTTCGAACTTGCCGTCCTGCAGCGAGTGAGTATCATAAAGCAGCCGTCCTATCAGCGTCGATTTGCCGTGGTCGACATGGCCGGTGATAACGACATGTATTTTCTTCCGCGCTTGGCTCATCACATATAGCCCCGCGCTCTAAGCTTTTCGAAACTGTCCTCGGTTTCCTTATCCATCCTGCGTCCGGATCTCTCGGAGGTTTTCGTTGTCTCCAGCTCCCGGATTATCTCCTCGATGTTCGAGGCGTTGCTGTCGGTGGGCATTGTTATGTTTTTCTCGCCGAGAGAACGGTATCTCTTGCCGTCCCTTGAGAAATAAAGCGGGCAGCAGGGAATGCCTTCTTTCTGCGTATATCTCCAGATATCCACCTCGTTCCACTGAAGGATCGGGTGAATCCTCAAATGGCAGCCTTCAGGAAATTCGGTCTTGTACTGATCCCAGAATTCCGCCGGCTGGTTTTTGAAATCCCAGTTGCCGTCGATCGTCCGCGGCGAAAAGACCCTCTCTTTGGCGCGCATCGATTGCTCGTCGCGCCGAATGCCGCATATCACGCCCTGATATTTCTTCTCCCGCAAAAGGTTTTTTAGCCCCTCGGTCTTGCGCATCGCCGCTCTTGTGGCGGGAGGCAGCGAAGGATCCATTTCCTCTTCCGGCGGACACTGCCAGTTGATCACGCTCTCAAGCTTCCATTCACTGATAAGACGATCGCGGAACTGATAGACCTCGTCCATCTCCATTCCCGTATCCAGCAGCACCAGATCGAACGGCACCCTGCCGTAAAACGCCTTGCGAACCATCCACAGCATCGCCGTCGAATCCTTGCCGATCGACCACAGCATGCAAACCGGCCGCAAACGGTTATAAGCCTCGCGCAAAATATAAACCGTTCCCGATTCAAGAGAATTGAGATATTCCAAGAAAAAGACACCTTTAAAAAACTGTAAAATTTTTTGCCGCAGCTTACAAGATTTTGCAAGGGGCGGCAATTGAGGGTTACTGGTTATTCCCCCGCGATTTTTGCACGCGCAGTTTTCCCCAGTATTCGAGCCGCTTTCTGATCTCCCGTTCGAAGCCGCGCTCCGGGGGATCGTAGAACTGCCTGCGGCCCATTTCATCGGGGAAATAGTCCTGCCCGGAAAAAGCTTCCGGCGTCTCGTGATCGTACTGATAACCTTGCGAATAGCCGAGATGCTTCATCAGCTTCGTCGGCGCGTTGAGGATATGCATCGGCGGCATCAGCGAGCCGGTCTCCCTTGCCGCCCGCCTGGCTGCTCCCTGCGCCGTATAGGCGGCATTGGATTTGGGGGCTGTAGCAACATAAATAAGCGCCTCGACCAGCGCCAGTTCACCTTCCGGACTGCCCATGCGCTCATAGGCTTCCCATGCGGCTATGCAAAGCGGCAAAGCCTGCGGATCGGCAAGGCCGATATCCTCCACGGCCATTCTTGTAATGCGCCTTGCTATGAAGCGGGGATCTTCCCCTCCCTCAAGCATCCGCGAGAACCAGTACAGCGCAGCATCCGCGTCAGACCCCCTGACGCTTTTATGCAGCGCGGATATCAGGTTGTAATGCCCTTCATTGGCCTTGTCGTAGAGCGGTGCCCGCCGCTGGACAAGGGCCTTGAATTCTTCGGAAGAAAGATCATGCTCCGCCTGGTCGAGTACCTGCGAGGTCATGGCAAGCGCGTACCTTCCGTCCCCGTCGGCCATGGCCTTCATCATCTCCCGCGCCTCCGCCGTCAGCGGCAGTGGTTTCCCTGCATCCTTCTCGGCGCGTTGCAGCAGGATCTCAAGCGCATTGTCGTCAAGCCGCTTCAGCACGAACACCTGACAGCGCGACAGCAGCGCCCCGTTCAGTTCGAAAGAGGGGTTTTCCGTGGTCGCCCCGATAAGAGTGATCGTCCCGTCCTCGACCACCGGCAGGAAGGCATCCTGCTGCGATTTGTTGAAGCGATGTATCTCATCCACAAAAAGAAGTGTGCCTCGCCCATTTTGCCGCCGCGCTCTCGCGGCTTCAAAAACCTTCCTCAGATCCGCCACCCCCGAAAAAATCGCCGATATCTGCTCGAAATGCATATCCGTATGGCCGCTGAGAATCCGGGCAAGGGTGGTCTTCCCCGTCCCCGGCGGCCCCCAGAGGATCATCGAACCGATATGCCCTGCCTCCGCCATCCTCCGTACCGGCGCACCCGCCCCGACCAGATGATCCTGCCCCGCGATCTGCGAAAGCTCCGCAGGCCGCAGCCGGTCGGGAAGGGGGCGGTGATTGTCAGGTTCCCTATTGTCCTCTTTAAACAGATCGCTCATGCACAAGAATTAGAACATTTATCGAACACTGTCCACAATTCCCACTACCTCAGCATGATCCTGCTGACATTGCCTTTCCGGTTGATCACTAGGTCTATTGCAAGGCCGGAGGCGTTGAGGATCTTGTTGGCCTGACGAACATCGGTGATTTCCTTGCCGCTCAGGCTGACGATGATATCGCCGGCGGAAACCAGCCGCGAAGCCGGAGACCTGCCATCGACTTTCGTAACCACTACCCCCTTTTCCACGTCGAGACCCATCTCGAAAGCGACCGCCGGGTTTATATTGGCGATGCTCGCTCCTTTTAACGGATGGTTCCCATCAAGCCTTGTTTCGTTGCGCGCAGGCTCGTCCGGAGGCAGGCTGGCGGTGACCCCGAATTTCATCTCCTTGCCCTTGCGCATCACGGTAAAAACGGCCTTCTCGCCGAGAGGCACCTGCGCCCAGCGGAATTTCATCTCCGCCGCGTCGCGGATTTCCCTGTTGTTGATCGCGGTGATAACGTCTCCCTGTTGCAGTCCGGCCTTGCGCGCGGGGCTTTCCCTGTGAAGCTCTGCGACCAGAACTCCGGCTGGTCTCTTGAGATCGAGCGAGGCGGCAAGGTCGGTATCTATCTGCTGTCCCGAAAGACCCAGCCATGCCCTCGCAATTCCATTATCGCCGACCTGACCCGATTCCTCCGCCGCCAGAACCACCTTCACCATTTCCGAAGGGATCGCAAAACCTATCCCGAGCGATCCGCCGGTTCGCGAATAGATCGCCGTGTTGATGCCCACTACATTGCCGTCCATGGAGACCAGCGGCCCTCCCGAATTACCGGGATTGATAGCCGCGTCTGTCTGGATGAAAAAGTTGTAGTCGTTGATATTGAGATTAGGGCGCGCCAGTGCCGAAACAATTCCGCTGGTCACCGTCTGCCCGACGCCGAACGGATTACCGATGGCAATCACCAGATCTCCGACTTCCAGGGTCTCGCTGGCCTTCACCGGAGCGTAAGGGAACTCCTCTTTATCGGCGGATTTGATCCTCAGCAGCGCCAGATCCGAAGGCCCGTCGCTAAGCACTACTTCGGTCGGGAATTCCCGGCCGTCGGAAAGGATGACGGTAACCTCGTCCGCGCCGCGGATCACATGGGCGTTGGTGACAACCAGCCCGTCCTTGCGCACGATTACCCCGGAACCCAGCGCCGATTCTACCCTCTTGCGGGAAAGGCCCCCGCGTCCGGGCAGATTTTGTCCGAAAAACGGGGCGAAGAAGGGATCGTCCAGAAAAGGATGCCGGTAACTCGGCATCGATATCGTCCGGGTCGATGAAATGCTGACCACCGCAGGCGCGACCTTTTTCACAAGCGGCGCGAAGGAAAGGCTGATTTGCTCGCGGTTTTGCGGGGCTACCCTCTGCGCAAGCGCGGCATCCAAAGGAAAAAACGCAAGACCGATTATAAACGCCAGTATCACCAACCCTTTGTTTTTCATTGCTTTGATCCCCTTCCGCGAAAAAGTTAGCGCAGCCGCGCTTTTTTGCAATGTTTTTAAAGAAATTTTGCTTGAAAAAATCCACTGCTGCGCGGGTTTGCCGCATCCAAAATTAGACGAATATTCTCTTGTCCGCTAATTTAAACACTATATAAATGTTTTGGCGCTATAGTACGCCATCAGTGAGCGCGTTTGCCGCTGTAGACTGTTTGAACTGCGACATAAAGACGCGCCCATTGAAGGGATAAAATATAGTACAATAATAGTACAGTTAGGTGCCGTAAATCGTTATAGTGAATGAAGTGGAATTCAGAATTGGAGGGCCATATGAGCAAACCGGGAGAAGCTGCACCGGGTATTGACGTCCAGCACGAACTATGGGGAAAGGGCAACGCGCCCGATAAGAGCTGGAGAGATTTTTCACCGGGGCTTTGGCGGGAAAACGTGGATGTCCGCGATTTTATCCTGCGCAATTTTACCCCTTATGAAGGAGACAGTTCGTTTCTTGCAGGGCCTGCCGAAAACACCAGGCGGCTGTGGAGCAAACTTAGCGAATTGCTGAAAAAAGAACGCGAGAAAGGAGGCGTCCTTGACGCCGATACTTCGGTTATTGCCTCGATCACCTCGCACAAGGCGGGCTATATCGACGCCGACCTGGAGGAAATCGTCGGCCTGCAAACCGACGCTCCGCTGAAGCGCGCCATCATGCCTGCCGGCGGCGTACGCATGGTCGAAGCCGGACTCGAGGCCTACGGCTTCAAGATGGATCCGAAAGTCGACGAGATCTACACTAAATACCGCAAATCGCATAACCAGGGCGTCTTTGATGCCTATACCCCGGACATGCGCGCCGCGCGCCGTTCCGGAGTGGTCACCGGTCTGCCCGACGCTTACGGCCGTGGCCGGATCATCGGCGATTACCGCCGCGTGGCGCTCTACGGTATCGACCGCCTGGTCGAGGACAAGAAAGCGCAACTCGCCACATACGACCATGTGCCGATGAGCGAGAGCGTGATCCGCGCCAGAGAGGAAATCTCCGACCAGATCCGCGCCCTGGAGGACACCAGAACCATGGCCGGTTTCTACGGTTACGACATCTCCGGCCCGGCAAGCGACGTCAAGGAAGCCGTGCAGTGGACTTACTTCGGCTATCTCGCCGCCGTGAAGGAGCAAAACGGGGCCGCCATGTCTCTTGGCCGCGTGTCGACCTTCTTCGATATCTACGCCGAGCGCGATATCCGCGAGGGGAAATACTCCGAGCAGCAGATCCAGGCCTTTATCGATCATTTCGTGATAAAGCTGCGGATCGTCCGCTTCCTGCGCACGCCGGAATACGATTCGCTGTTCTCCGGCGACCCGACCTGGGTTACCGAGTGCATCGGCGGCATGAGCATGGACGGACGTCCGATGGTCACCAAATCGAGCTACCGCCTGCTTCAAACTCTTTACAATCTCGGCCCCGCTCCGGAGCCGAACCTGACTGTTCTGTGGTCGCAGCAACTTCCCGAGAACTTCAAGGAGTTTTGCGCCAGGGTATCGATCGACACTTCTTCGATCCAGTACCAGAACGACGACCTTATGCGTCCCTACTGGGGTGACGACTACGGCATCGCCTGCTGTGTCTCCGCCATGCGGATCGGCAAGCAGATGCAGTTCTTCGGAGCCCGCGTCAATATGGCCAAAGCCCTGCTTTATGCCATCAATGGCGGGGTCGACGAGATCTCCGGCGAACAGATCGGCCCGCAGTCCGAGCCGATAACCTCGGAATACCTCGAATACGACGAACTGATGCGCAAGTTCGAGCCGATGATGGACTGGCTGGCCAGAACTTACGTCAATACGCTGAACGTCATTCATTACATGCATGACAAATACGCGTACGAACGTCTGCTCTTTGCCCTGCATGACCGCGACATCTTCCGCACCATGGCTTGCGGCATGGCCGGCCTGTCGCTAGTCGCCGATGCTCTGGCCGCCGTCAAATACGGCAGGGTCAAGGTCATCCGCGACGAAAAAGGCATCACCAGCGACTTCATAGTCGAAGGCGATCCTCCGACATTCGGCAACAATGACGAGCGCGTGGACTCGATCGCCCGCTGGTTGGTCGAACACTTCATGGAGAAATTGCGCCAGTATCCCTGCTACCGCGACGCGACGCCCACGCAGTCGATCCTGACCATCACTTCCAACGTCGTCTACGGCAAGAAAACCGGATCGACCCCGGACGGCCGCAAGAAGGGCGATCCTTTCGCTCCGGGCGCAAACCCGATGCACGGCCGCGACAAAAAAGGCGCGACCGCCTCGCTGATCTCGGTGGCCGGGCTCAACTATCAGCACGCCCAGGACGGCATCTCCTACACTTTCTCGATCGTACCCAAGGCATTGGGCCGCAGTGAGGAGGAGAGATCGTCCAACCTTGCCGGTCTGCTGGACGGCTATTTTGGCCCGAACAACCATACCCCCGGCGGCCACCATATCAACGTCAACGTGCTTGATCGCGAAATGCTGCTGGACGCCATGGAGCATCCGGAAAACTATCCGCAGCTTACCATCCGGGTATCAGGTTACGCGGTGAACTTCATCAAGCTGACCAGGGAACAGCAAAAAGATGTGATCACCCGTACATTCCACGGCACTTTGTAACTGTAAAAATAACGACCCTTCAAGAAACCCGCTTCGGAAATACCGAAGCGGGTTTTTACGAAAGATATAGAGCATCGATCTATCAGGCTAAACCGTTTCCCATCATTCCCGCGTCACGCCTTAAGGCGTGTTCATCTGCGGGGATCCGGTAATGAGTGCAGCTTTGCCGCACACCTTATATTCCGGTGGCAAGGCTATTCCTTGCAATACCTGTTTTTGCGGATGGACGCTTCTTTCATATATTCATAATGGTGATTGAAAGTATTGAGCCTGTGGCCGCAATATTCAAGGTTCCGCCCGTCATTCAGGCATTCGACGATATCCCTTGTTATAGACGGAAGATTGGCCGCTTGCCTGTCAAGGTCTTCCCTGGCCTTGTTGCATTCGGTGGCGTGTATGTCCGGAACGTCCGGAGCCTGCCCGGGTTTCATCTGTTGCTGAATCTTAGAGCCGCTGGAATTCAGCGGCTTCGCGTCCGCCGTCCCAAACGCCAGAAGCAGTACGCCAATCGCAAAAAACATAAATATTCTCTTCATTTGAATTCTCCTTAAAGAATAATCTGGGAACCGCCTATTAGAAACCCGCTTGCGGCTTCAAGTCAACTTCATCCGTCGATTCCGGGGAGGGCAGGGGAGGAAGGCTTTCTGAACAGCCGGTGCTCGGACACATGCATCCCGGCATCCGCCACTGTCTTGAGAACCATAAACAGCAGCAACGCAGCATTGCCTGCCCCCGCCGCAGTGAACATGCTTCCAAAGATTATGGTGAAGTGCATCGGCACTATCCTTAGGTAAGGATAGAACATCAGCGCCCCGATATTCGGCTTGCTGTCGCGGAAATCGCGGTTGAAATTATGGACGAACGAAAATCCGTGCGCTCCGGCAAACCCGAGCGCGCACAGCAACAGGAAAGACAGTCGCGGCAGGTTTTCCATCAGCAGCGGCATCTGCCCCCATAAAAACATCATGTAAATGAGATGGAAAAAGCCGTAATGAATCAGAAAGAAGATCGCAGTCTGGAACTTGGTTCCTTCTGTCGGCTCCACCGGCCTGTCGTTGATCTGGAAGTTTTCGGTTGAAAACTCCTTGAGGCTGATTATCCGAAGAAAATTGACAAGGCCGATAACCACGCTCTGCGCCCAGAAGATCCACATCACCTCGCCAAGATCCCATCCCTGAACCACGGCCATGACAATGGAAAACAGATTTGACGCAACCAGCCCCCACAATGACAGATCGGCAAGGATTTCGCCGATGCCGGTATTTTCCCTTTTACCAAAATCAAAATTGAATTCCGCCATAACCCGCTAATGATAAGCGGAAATCCTGCCGCCCGCCAGCGGGAAAACAGCCGGTATTTAGATCTCCAAAGCAGCTTCCTGCTTCGGCGGCCTTCCGGCCGACATCAGCATTTTTTGCTCTATGACAAGCGAGGTGTTCGTATCGCCCTTACGGTAATCTATTTTCACTGTGCTTCCTTCGGGGATGCCGCCGTCGAAAACCTTGCGGGCGATAAGGCGGGAAACGTATTTGTTAATGGCACGTTCCATCGGTCTGGCTCCCATCTTCTCGTCAAAACCGGCTTCGGCGATAAAGTTACGTGCCGCCTGGGTGACTTCAAGAGTAATACCGGTTTCTTCAAGCACGCTGGCGGTTTTTTGTGCAATGAATTTATCTACAATCTTTCCAACAACTTCTTTGGGAAGAGAGTTAAATTCAAGAATGCCGTCCAGACGGTTTCGGAACTCGGGCGAGAACTGGCGGCTAAGCGCTGCTCCCGAAAAATCCCGTTTGAATTTGCTTTGTTTTTCCTGATCGCCGAAACCGATCATATTGGCGTTTATCACTCCGCCAGTGGCATTGGTCGTCATAATCAAAATAATGTTGCGGCAATCTGCTTTCTTGCCCCGATTGTCGGTCAGTTTACCATGATCCATAACCTGAAGAAGGATGTTGTATATCTCGCTATGAGCTTTTTCGATTTCGTCAAGAAGCACAACGCTATATGGGGATCCATCGATCGCATCGGTCAGCAGGCCTCCACGGTCATATCCTACGTACCCGGGAGGTGCGCCGATCAGGCGTGCAACGCTGTTGGATTCGCTATACTCGGACATGTCGAAACGGATAAAATTGATGCCGAGCAACTGCGCGGCCCTTTTCGCCAGTTCCGTCTTGCCTACGCCGGTCGGGCCTGTAAACAACAGACTGGCCAGTGGCTTTTCAGGGTCGCGAAGCCCTCCGGCGCGAGAAACCTGAATTATATCAATAAATTCCTCGATCGCATCATCCTGTCCGAAAATTTCTCCCTTCAATTGATCTTCCAACTTTGCAATGGCTTTTTTCTCGTCGCCGAGCTTGACAGGCTTGCGGGTAATCGCCGTAAGTTCCCTTTCAACATCCTCGATGGAAACAGTACTTTCGCGGCGCATTGTGTTTTCACATTTGCGGGCGGCACCGGTTTGATCAAGTAGTTTGATAGCGCTCCCTGGCAGTTGCCTGTCGGTCATAAAACGGGCAGCGCCTTTAACGGCGGCCATTATAGTTTCTTCGGGATAGCGTAGCTTGTGAGCTTTTCCCAGAAATAAGGCTACTCCCCTGACGATTTCAAGACACTCTCTCTCTTCAGGAGGCTCGACGGTCTTAATTGTAAATAATTCGGCGAAAGCCGGATTGTCTTCGATGACTTTAAGCCCTGATGGTGTTGTGGTTCCAACGCAGCGCAGTGTCCGTTGCTTTAACGCAGGAAGGATCATGTTCGCCGCATCCAGAGAACCGCTGGCGCCCCCCGCTCCGAAAACCTGGTGTAGTCCGTCAATAAAAAGAATGGCGTTCTCTTCCGCCTGAATTTCTTTAAGAACTGTATCGAGTCTTGATTCGAAGTCGCCTCTGTATTTGGTTCCGGCAATCAGATCCCCAAGTGAAAGCGCATAAATCTGCGCACCGGCCAAAAATTCCGGTACTTTTTTTCTGGCGATCCATTGGGCCAAACCTTCTACGACAGACTTTTTGCCCACGCCGCTTCTGCCATTGAGCAGCACGTTGGGGCTGAATACCGCTCCCATCGTTTTGATAATCTCGTTAATCTCAACATCACGCCCGATTATCGGCGGATTTTTTAGCGAATAGGCTTGTCTGGTCAGATTAACTGCGTATTTATCAAGCGCTCTGACGCCCCGGCCATCACTGGTTTTCTCCTGCCCTGAAGCTTTCCCAGGCGGCGAGGCGGCATAAGATGGTTCCTCGCTCATCTTTTCGTTATGAATTTTGATTGCATTTAGCATGAATTCATCAAGTAAACTTTTGGCCTCAAGCTGCGAGGCATGAGCAGCATTGGAAAAAGTCAGCTTGCCCATCATCTCGATCATATCGATCCATGAATGCAAAAACCCGTCTACCGTATCGGTGTCCACTTTTGATTCAAGCAGTATCGTCGCAAAATCCGGAAGATTGTATTTGAGCTCCTTGTACTTGGCGGCCTTTCTTGCCCGGCCTAATCTGTCGTTCAAGGCGGCAGACGCCTTGCCGTCCGAAATATTCTTGGCGTAACGGGTTGAGAGCAGGGTATGGTAAACCTCGGCTGGAATTTCCTGGTTTTCTACATTCCACATTATATTAACAAAAAGATCGAGCAGATCATCGGCAACGATTTGTGAAAAAGTTCTTCCTGCAGTGCGCGGCAAGCCTTGCAACAGCGGCGAAATTACTTCATCCGCTTGCTGGCATTCGCTGATAAATATCTCTAAAAAAGTATAAAAATCCTGTAAATGCTGCCTTTTCATATACATGAAAATCCCTATGACCCCTTATTATGTTAATGGATGTAACCAGAAGCCCGAGTTTTCTGCAAGAAGTTTTTAAAAAAACCACAGTTTTCTGCGGCCTCCGGAAAAATTAACACTGGCCGGACAGCCGGTTAAAGCGGTAAATAAACTCGCGTTTGATCGTTTCCGCGGGCAGTGGATTTACATCGTACTTTCTTCGGAAAACGGGCAGAGGGTTAAAAAAGCGGTCTGCTTCGTCTTTTGTAAATCCAGCAAGTTGGGTGGCTTCGATCCATGCCGCCGCTCTGTCGGCGGCCTTGATTCTGGCTTTCAGTTCGGTGTCGATTTGTGCCGGAAGACCGAAGCGGATATGGATGGCGCGCTGAAGTTTCTCTTCGAACTCCCTGTAATCCATGCCAAGAGCTGCCTTGAATGGAGATATCATATCGCCGATCACATATTCCGGGGCGTCATGCAGCAGGGCGGCAAGCCGCCATTTGTCGCTCATCTCCCTGCCGATCTCGCTGGCGATCGCTTCGACCAGAAGGCAGTGCTGTGCCACCGAAAAAGCGTGATCGCCGATTGTCTGCCCGTTCCATCGCGCCACTCTCGCCAGGCCATGGGCGATATCTTCTATCTCGATATCGACAGGGGCGGGATCGATAAGGTCAAGCCGCCTTCCCGAAAGCATCCTTTGCCATGCGCGCATAACTTTCCTCTTTATCTCTTCCCGGCTATGATTATAGTTAAGCCAGATCCCTTAATTGAAGCAAAGAGAGAAAGAACGAAAAATGGCAGGCAGTGTCAACAAGGTTATTCTGGTCGGTAATCTGGGTCGCGATCCCGAAATCAGAACTATGCAGTCCGGGGACAAGGTCTGCAACCTGACCATAGCCACATCCGAAAACTGGAAAGACCGCAGCACCGGAGAGAGGAAAGAGCGAACCGAATGGCACCGCGTGGTCATTTTTAACCAGCCGCTCGCCGGCGTTGCCGAGCAGTATTTGCGCAAAGGTGCCAAGGTCTATATCGAGGGCCAGCTTGAAACCCGCAAATGGACGGATCAGCAGGGCCAGGAAAAATACTCCACCGAAGTCGTCCTGCGGCCTTTCCGCGGCGAACTTACCATGCTCGACTCCAAAGGCGGCGGCGCACCAGCGGGTGAATATTCCGGCGGCTCGGAGCCTTCCGGCTATTCCAATGCCGCTCCGTCAGGCCAGACGGCAACCGACGAATTCGAAGATGAAATACCGTTTTAAACACTGAAAGGCGTACAGTAATGAAAAAGTACCTCTCATCTATCGCACTGGCGGCGCTGATAACCTTTGCCCAGCCGTCTCTTGCTCAGGAAGCGGATTCAGGCATGAACCAGAGACTGGAACTTGCCGCCAGAATGCACGAGATAAGACCCGCCCGCGAGCAGATAGACGCCGCGGTCGAGCAGGTCTCAAGCGCCCTCCCGGCCGGAGAAAAAGAAGCTTTCCGGCTTGCCATTAAAAACGCCCTCGACTATCAGGCGCTGGAGCGCCATTCGATTGAGTCAATGGCAAAGGTCTTCACTCTTGAGGAGTTGCAGGCCATGGTCGATTTTTACAGCAAACCGGAAGCCGGAAGCATCACCGACAAGCTTGGAGAATATAACAAGCTCATTGAGCCCAAGGTTTTTGAAATGCTGGATCAGGCGATTCTCGACGTCCGTACAGGCAAGAAACCCTGATTAATCTGGCTTTCTCAATGGTTTAATCCAGGGAAACGCGATGAGCTACTTGCTCGTGGCCACACACACTCCGTCCCAGTCGGGGCCGGGCAGGTCGTCCAGCATTTTCTCTGTCCTGAGACGGTAAACCTCATACAGCGTTTCCAGGCGATCCCCCGAAATCTTCCGGCATTTTTCCGCCATTGAAAGCGCCCTGTCGAAATTCTGGGTACGGTATGAGGTGATCATTTCCTTGTGCGCGCTCTCCCAGAGAATAAACTCCTCGCTCTGCGCGTATTCAGGATCGCCGGCCAGGGTAAACACCCGCACCGGTTTGATCTTTCCTTTTACCCTGATCAGATCGACCTCCAGCGTGGCGAATTCGCCTGCCGCCCGCCAGGTCTTCTCGCCGATCAGATTGGTAAGCCCGTAATTTTTGGTCTGGCCCTCCAGGCGTGAGGCGAGGTTGACCGTGTCCCCAAGGGCGGAGTAAGCGAAGCGCTGCCGCGATCCCATATTGCCGATCGATGCCGGCCCGGTGTTGATCCCGATCCCGGCGTTCAGCACTATCGGCTCCTTGCCCTCGGCCGCTGCCCTTTCGGCGAGCGCCCTGTTGATCGGCGCCAGAGCCTCGTTCATTTTCAGCGCCGTCATGCACGCATGCTGCGCATGCCCCTCGTCGTCGAGCGGCGCGTTCCAGAAAGCCATCATCGCGTCGCCCATATATTTATCGATGGTTCCCCGGTTATGCATGACAAGATCCGACATGGGAGTAAGGAAATCGTTCATCAGCTGGATCAGCTCTTCCGGCGCAAGCCCTTCGGAGATGGTAGTGAAGCTGCGTATATCGGTGAACATAACGGTAAGTTCGCGAACCTCCCCTCCCAGCTTGAGCTTGTCGGGATGCCGGGTCAGTTCCTTCATGAAATCGGGTGAAATATAGAGACCGAACGCGTTACGGATCTGCCGCCTCTCTGTCTCCGTTCTGATATAGGTAAGCAGCGAGGAAGTCGTAAAGAGCGCCATAAGCGATATTCCGGGGAACACCGGATCCACGAGCAGGCCGTAAACCGAAAACGCGTGCCATGAAAGCAAGGTTACCAGACCGACTATCAGCATGGTAAATGAAGCCAGGAACACCGCGCCCACAAAAGGCGCAAGACCGATGATAATCAGACCTATCACCACCAGAAACGCCAGCTCCGCGCCTTCAAGTATTTTGGGCCTTAACAGAAATTTTTCCTGAAGCACTTGCTCGATCACGTTCACATGCAGTTCAACTCCGGGAATAAACAGATTGAGCGGCGTGGATCGAAGATCCTTCAGTCCCTCCGCGCTGGTGCCGACCAGAACGATCTTGCCGCTGACTTCCGAAGGCTCGATCTCCCTGTCTATTATCTTCCAGGCCGGGATGTACTTCTCCGTTCTGGCTTTGGAGAAATAGACGTTCATCTGCCCGTCGTGGTCGAGCGGAATCCGGTATTTGCCGATCTGTATCAGAAAAGGCGGCTTCAGCGGCCCGCTGTCTTTGGCGCCGAGCGCGTCAATTTTAATGGGAAGATTGGGGTTCTGGGCCACTCTCAAGGCTTCGATGGCCAGTGAGGGATAAAGGTTCACGGTGCTTTTTTGCCCGCTTTCCATCCGGAATAAAACCGGTACCGATCGGATAAGCCCGTCCACTTCCGCCCTGACCCCGAAACAGCCGTTCCCCGCAGCCGCACGCGGCAGCTCAGGTATATTGGTCGTGACCCCGACGATAGTGGGCACTGTATTCTTGAGGCTCTGGGCCTCCTTGCGGACAATCATCGAGGTGGCGAGAACCGGATCCCGCCGCGTTGCTTCTCTGGCCGATGTCCAGATGAAAGCCGTTACCACGTTTCCGGCGCTCCGTATCGAATCGACGAATATCTGGTCGTTGTCGGGCATGGCGGACAGTATCTCCGCGACTTCACCCGGCATGTGTCTGGCCAGCGCCCGCGGTGAAGTCCGGTCATATTCCGGGAACACCATATCGAATACAATCGCCCGCGCCCCCATGTCCTTGAGATTGTCGACGAGTTTGGCCACAACGTTGCGCGGCCAGGGCCACTGGCCAAGATTATCCCTGCCAAGCGAGATTTCGTCGATATCGACTATCGCCACATGCTCCGACGGCGATCTGGGCTTTATCTGGTTGTATGTGTCGAAGGCGATGAATCTAAGCGATTTGATCCAGCTGTAATCATGCGTCCGAAGCACGAACATGCAGCCAAGCATCCCGATCATAACGGCCAGATGAACCCAGCGATTTATCAGCCATTTCGACAGGGAAACGCTCATAGGCCTACCGTTCCCTGAAAGCCTTGTCGCTGGCCTGAAGGATAGGCTTTGCAAGGTATTCGAGAATGGTTCTTTTGCCGGTGATGATATCGGTACTCGCCACCATGCCGGGGGTAACGGGCAGCGGGTTTTCGGCGCTGCCGAGATAATTGCGGTCTGTGCGCACTTCGATCTCAAAGAAGATATGGCCCTCCCTGTCGGTCACGCTGCTGGCACCGATCCTCTCCAGATGCCCCTCCAGAGTGCCGTAGCGACGCGGATCGTAGGCGCTGATACTGACCTTGACCGGCTGGCCCTTTTCAAGAAAGGCGATATCGTTGGGCGAGACCTTGGCGACGATCTTCAGGTCGTCGTCAATCGGCACTATTTCCACCAGCCGGTGTGCCGGCTCGATCACCCCGCCTATGGTTTTGATGGCGATATTGTTAACTATACCGGCTACCGGAGATCTGATTTCGGTGCGGAATACCCTGTCCCCGATGGTCTTGAGACTTTCCTGAAGCGCCGAGATTTCCGTCTCCACCGCGTTCAGCTCAGACAAAACCTGCGTCCGGTGCTTGTCGCCCTGATCCTTCAATTCGTTATTGAATGCGCGCAGTTGCGCTTCAAGCCCGGTACGTCGTTCCTTTGCCGCCCTGATCTGCCCCGAAAGATCCGCCAGCTCCCTTTGCAGCCTGATTTCGTCGATCTTTGGCGCGGCCTTCTGCTGAACCATCTTTCTGGTAATCTCCAGCTCTTCCTGAAGCAGTGAATGGCTGCTGTTGAAACTGGAGATCCTCGCGGCGATTTCCGCCAGTTCGGCTTCGCCCCTGTTGATCTTGTCCTTGAGAATCTCGATCGCGTTGCCAAGTTCCGACTGCCGAGAATTATAAAGCGAAAGCTCGTTCGCCGCGATTTTCGGGGCTTTTTCGGTTATCTGCGTGGGCAGGACGAAAGGCTCCCCCTTCGCCTCGGCCTCAAGCCGGGCCTTCTTGGCGGTAAGCGAAAGGAATTTGGCCTCGGTTCCCCGTTCCTCGGAAGAGAACTGGATATCGCTGATGCGCAGCAGCACCTGGCCTTTCTCGACGATGTCCCCCTCGAAGGTAAGCAGTTCCTGAAGTATTCCGCCCTCAAGGCTTTGCACGACCTGTATCTCGCGGGTCGGCACGACCTGCCCCTGACCCTTAGCCAGAACCTCTATCTCGCATACTGCCGCCCAGATAAAGAACAGAACCACCAGAACGACAATGCAGATAAGCAGAAGATTGGCGGCCAGGGCAGGGCGCATATGCTTTGCGGCATCGAGTTCGGCCATGAAGTCGGTATCGGCGCTCATCTTTTCTCTCCTGCGGGCACAACAACTTTCCCGGCGCTCAATGCCTCCAGCACCTTGTCCCTCGACCCGTCCAGCACCAGCCTTCCCTGATCGACGAGTATCAGCCGGTCGACCAGACCGAGTAACTGCTGCCGGTGCGTTACGAGTATAAGGGTCTTGTCCTTCGCCTGCTCGGCGATATGACGGCGGAAAGCCTCCTCCGCCTGCATGTCCATGGCGTTGGTAGGCTCGTCGCAGACGATGATATTCGGGTTCGTCAGCATCGCTCTGGCCAGCGCTACCGCCTGCCTCTGTCCTCCGGACAGGCCTTCGCCCCTCTCGCCCACCGGGGCATCGTAACCCATGGGATGCCGCTGGATGAATTCATGCACCCCGGCATCCTGGGAGGCCTTAAGGATATCCTCTTCGCTTGCCTGCGGCCGGCTGAGGGTTATGTTCTCGCGCACCGAGCCGCTGAACAGAACCACGTCCTGCGCGATATATCCGACGCTCCGGCGCAAATCGGCAGGATCGATCTGCCTGTAATCGGTGTCATCGACGAGAATAGTTCCCTCGTTCGGTTCGTACAGCCCTAGCATCAGCCGCGCAATCGTACTCTTGCCCGATCCTATGCGCCCGATGATCCCGACTTTCTCGCCGGGATTGACGACGAATGAAATATTGTCCAGTACCTTGCTCGCCGTTCCGGGATAGGCAAAACCCACCTTGTCGAAGGTGATTTTCCCTTTAAGGTCTGGCCGGTGCAAAAATTGCTTGTGCCTTGGCCGCTCCACCGGCTTCGACATTATATCGTTCAGGGTCTTGAATGAATTCCGCGCCTGATGATAGCGCGTCATCAGATTGGCTATCTGCCCGATAGGGGCGATTGCCCTTCCCCCCAGAATGACGCAGGCGATCAGCGCTCCCATGCTGATCGCCGAATCCCGCACCAGATACATTCCGAGCAGCACCACGGCGATGGTGGCGCCCTGTTGCAGGAATACGGCCACATTGACCCCGAGAGCGGAGAAGAATCGCGATTTCTGACTCCATGCCGCGTTCTCTCCGACCAGATCCCCGTACCTTGCCCGCATCCTGCCGTCCGCACCGATGGCCTTGATGGTTTCAAGTCCGTGGATTGCCTCCACCAGCAGTCCATGCTTGGACTCTGCCGTTTGCAGCGACTTTCCCACCATTCGCCGCAAGGGCACCTGAAGCAGAATGCCGGTGACTACCACGATGATGATAAGGCTGGCCAGAAGAAAGGCTATCGGCCCGCCAAGCAGGTAGATCACGAACAGAAAGAAAAGGCTGAACGGCAGATCGACGATCGCGGTAAGCGAGGCGGAAGTCAGGAAGTCCCTCACCGAATCGAAATCCCGCAGCATATTGGCGAAGACCCCGCTTGAACGCGGACGTCCTGCAAGCTTCATGTCCATGACCTGATCGAAAATGCGCCTTGCCGCGATGACGTCTATCTTCCTGCCCGCCAGATCGATGTAATACCCCCTCAGGGTGCGGACGATAAAATCGAAACCGAAGACGATCAGCGCCCCCAGTGCCAGCGCCCACCCTGTCTCGGTGGCATTGTTCGGGATGACCTTATTGTAGAAAGTCATGATGAAAATCGGCGATGTCAGTGCGAAGACATTTATAAGAATGGCGGCAATGATCACCTGGCCGTAGGTTTGCCGGTTCTCCAGAAACGCGCTCCAGAACCAGTGGTTTTCGGCGTAATCCTCGTCTTGCCTCTCTTCCGTCCCTTGAAGGTAGTCGCCTTTGGGATGGATGAATATCGCATGTCCGGTATAGCTCTTCTCAAGCTCTGAAAGCTTGACCTTGATAACCTCGCCGTTCTCCGGCGAGAAGACCAGCGCCAGATCCTTTTCCCTCTCGTACCGCACCAGCACGCAGGCGAGATCCTTTTCAAGGACAAGCACCGCTGGAAGAACCGGAGAAGGAATCCTGTCGATGTTTTTTCTGAAGACAATTCTGCTTTTAAGCGACAGACGGGAAGCGGCCTCGCAGAAAAGCTGCGGCCCCATACCTCTCGCGTCATAGGCCAGCCCCGCCCGGATAGCCTCGGCGGATTTGGCCTTGCCGAAATGTCCGGTAAGAAAAACCAGGCAGTCAAGCAGCGGATCGACGTCGGTCGAGACAGACCTGTTACCCGGAATCTTTTGAACTGTTTGTTTGGTCATTTGCCGGCCTTATGTTAAGAGCTGACTGTAACTTGCCGGATCTGGCGAGAACATTGTGTTTGGCGGCTAGCAGCTCGTACCTTGCGGCAATTTCTTCCATTGTGGCGACAAAATGCTGATTTTCTGCCTGAACCAGTTGCAGCAGTGTCACCGCCCCGCCTTCGAACTGGTTCTTGTAGACTTTTACCAGAGCCTCATGCAATGCCGCCCTGCGCTGATTCAACTGAAACTGTTTGTCTGCGGCATCCATATTGGCGTATGCCGATCTGATTTCCCGCTCAAGTATTCTGCTTCTCTCATTAACTTTTGTCAGAGAGTTGTAATATTCATGGCGCTTTTTCTGAATTCGGTCTATCTGCTCGCCTCCCAGCGAGAAGTTCCAGTTCACCCTGACCATGCCCTTGGCGTCGATTACTTCACCGCCGATGCGGTCGTCCACGTCTTTCTTGTAATAGGAAAGCTCGGCGTTGAGTTCCGGGTAAAGCGCGCTTTTTTCGATCCCGATTTCCTTCTCCATCGCTTCGGCGCGGTACGAGGTGGTAGTGATTGCCGGATGGTTGGCGAGCGCATCGGTAACCGCGAAATCGACGTCCGTAATGATCTCCTGAGAATACTCGGGCAGTTTCATTTCCCCTTCGGGATAATGCCCGGTCAGTTCGGCATAGGTGATTCTGGCGATATCAAGACGTCTTTCGCTCTCGTTCAGAAATCTTTCCATGGTGATGCGCATGTCGTTGGCCTGCTGCAACTCGGCTTCATGCGCCGCTCCGCTGTCCACCATAGTTTTGATCCGGCTGATCTGGTCGTCGATCCGCTCGGCATATTCCTTGATTCTGGCTCTCTCCTCGGAGACCCGGAGCACCCCAAAATAGGCGATGGCCGTCTGGTACGCCAGTTCTTCGCGCACGCTGACGATATCGTCATTGGCAGCCGCGCGCCGGGATTCGGCGGCGCCCACCCGGTTCGGCGTCCGAAATCCGTCGAAAAGCATCTGGCTTAAAGTTATCCCGCCCTCATGCTGCCATGAATAATCGCTGTCCCTGCTCACGCTTAAGCCTCGGCTGGTGCTGTTGTCGCCGTAGACCCGTCCCGAAGCGGCGTTTACCCGCAGCCTTGGGAAATAACCCGCGAACTGCTCTTCCTGATTCTCTATCGCCGCATCCCTGGCCGCTATGGCCGCTTCGACCGTGGGATGATTGTTGAGTGCGGTTTCGACCGCCTCCTCAAGTGACTCTGCGCTGGCCGCGGCTGCCGGGGCCAGAATCGCCAGGGCGCTGGAGAAGAAGAGCAATTTTCTTAAATAATCGACCATGGTTGTGGCTTTGCAAAAGAGGGGAGATACAGGTTGTCGCCAGTTAAATCCTAGACAAAACCGAAGATTAGCGCAAGGTGATTAATAAAAGGTTTAAAAACGGTGGAAGCGGAAAGCAGCATTTTTGCAACTGGTCTTTATTTCTTTCAGAAAAAACGCGTCCGGGGCTTCACAAAGACTTCTCTATCGTGCAAATTCATAGGCGCTGTCAAAAAGCGAAAGGCAAGTTTTAACTCACAGAAAATGGGGATGCCGTTTATGGCCTTGAGAATTGCAGTTCAGAAAGAAACCGGCGCTGACGAAACACGGGTCGCGGCCACGCCCGACACGGTGAAGAAATACGTCGCCATGGGCTTCGAAGTGACCGTTGAATCCGGAGCCGGGGAAAGATCGTGCTTCACCGACGAAATGTACAGGGATGCCGGTGCCGCAATAGCAAAAACTCCCGGCGAAACCGCCAAAGGCGCGGATATCGTCCTGCGCGTGTCGGCCCCGGCTTCCGGGGAAATTCAGGATTTTCCCAAAGGCTGCATTCTGATCGCCATGCTTGCGCCTCATAAAAACGAGAAACTTGTAAAGGATCTCGCCTCCGCAGGCGTAACCGCGATGGCCATGGAACTGCTGCCGCGGATCACAAGGGCTCAGGCGATGGACGTCCTGTCCTCGCAGTCGAACCTGGCCGGATACAAGGCCGTGCTTGACGCCGCCGAGCATTTTACCCGCGCCTTCCCGATGATGATGACCGCCGCCGGAACGATAGCCCCGGCCAGGGTATTCGTCATGGGCGCCGGCGTCGCCGGTCTTCAGGCTATCGCCACCGCGCGGCGTCTTGGCGCTGTCGTTTCCGCGACCGACGTCCGTCCCGCCGCCAGGGAACAGGTCGCCTCGCTCGGCGCCAGCTTCGTCGCCGTCGAGGACGAGGAGTTCCGGCAGGCTGAAACCGCGGGCGGCTATGCAAAAGAAATGTCCGCTGAATACAGGAAGAAGCAACAGGCGCTGATCGAGGAAACCATCCGCAAGCAGGACATCGTCATTACCACCGCCCTCATCCCCGGCAGGCCCGCTCCGAAACTGATCAGCGAGGCCATGGTCAAATCGATGAAACAGGGCTCGGTTATCGTGGATCTCGCTGCGGAATCCGGCGGCAACTGCGAACTCTCGCAGGCCGGAAAAGTGGTTAAAAAGCACGGCGTGACCATAATCGCCCATAACAACTTCGCCGGACGCCTCGCCACGGACGCCTCGGCCCTTTACGCCAAAAATTTACTCAACCTTGTGGCTCTGCTGGTCAAGGAAGGCAAAATTGCGCTCAATAGCGAGGACGAGATCATCAGAGCCATCACCCTGACCGGTGGCGGCAAGACTGCCGAAGCTCCCGCGCCAAAAGCCGAAAAGGAAAAGAAAGTTCCGGACGCGCCGCAGGAAACACCCTCCAAAGACGAAGCGAAGCCGAAATCACCGGCCAAAAAGGCTCCGGCGAAAAAGAAGGCTTCTTCTCCCAAAAGCGAAACCAGGGAATAACACGAGAGGAATAACCAAAAATGTCTAATAACCCCGCTATCGAAACGACCGCTAAAGTCGCCGCGCAGCAAGGCATAACCGACAAGGCCGCGGAACTCGCCAATATGGCGAGCGAACTGGCGAAGCAGGCTTACGAACTGGGCGTTCAGGTAAGCGATCTGGCCGCTGCCGGTCACGGAACCGGCGGCTTCTTCATGACCGGCCTTACCGTTTTCGCGCTGGCCTGCTTCGTAGGTTATTATGTCGTCTGGCGCGTTACTCCGGCCCTGCATTCCCCGCTGATGGGCATCACCAACGCCATCTCGTCGGTTATCATCGTCGGCGCGGTCATCGCTCTCGGCGCGGGCGGCGAAGGGCAGGAAGTTTCCGGCTTCTCGCAGTTTCTCGCATTTCTCGCGGTAACTCTGGCCTCCGTAAACATCTTCGGCGGCTTCATCATCACGCGGCGCATGCTGCACATGTTCAAGAAAAAGGCTTAGAGAGAAGGATCTGGCAGATGGATAATTTTTCCGCGTTAATATATCTCGTTGCCGCTGTGTGCTTCATCATGGCGCTGCGCGGCCTTTCGCATCCCGAAAGCGCGAGATCCGGCGTCGTATATGGCATATCGGGCATGGCCCTTGCCGTGGTCGCCACTTTCTTTACCGTAAGCAGCTCGCATATCTGGATACTGCTCGGCATCGTTCTCGGCGGCGGAATAGGTGCGGCTATCGCCAATAAGATACAGATGACCGCACTGCCGCAGCTTATGGCAGCCTTTCACTCGCTCGTAGGTATCGCCGCGGTGTTCGTCGCTGCCGCCGCCTTCTACAATCCCGAGGCCTACGGCATCGGCGTCGAAGGCAGCATCCATGCCGTCAGCCTGATCGAAATGGCCCTGGGCAGCGCTATCGGCGCGCTTACCTTTACCGGCTCGATCATCGCCTGGGGCAAGCTTCAGGGGACGATAAGCGGCAAGCCTCTGGTATTCCAGGGACAGCATGCGATGAACGCTTTGCTTGGCGGACTGCTGTTCCTTGCCGTCATCCTGTTCGTCGCCACCCAAAGCGGTTTCTGGTTCTGGTTCCTGGTTCTGCTGGCGCTCGTTCTCGGAGTTCTGATGATCGTGCCGATCGGCGGCGCGGACATGCCGGTTATCGTATCGATGCTCAACTCCTATTCCGGATGGGCCGCGGCGGGTATCGGCTTTACGCTGCACAACAACCTCCTGATCATCACCGGCGCTCTTGTCGGCGCTTCCGGAGCGATTCTCTCTTATATAATGTGCAAGGCGATGAACCGCTCCTTCGTCAGCGTCCTGCTCGGCGGCTTTGGCGGGGAGCAGTCGGCCGGTTCAGGCGCGGATTTGGGCGACCGAAGCGCCAAAATCGGCGCTGCTGAAGACGCCGCCTACATCATGAAGAACGCCGGCAAGGTGGTCATCGTCCCCGGTTACGGCATGGCCGTGGCCCAGGCCCAGCACGCGGTTCGCGAAATGGCCGACATCCTCAAGAAAGAAGGCGTCGACGTTAAATACGCGATCCACCCCGTCGCCGGTCGTATGCCCGGCCACATGAACGTTCTCCTTGCCGAAGCCAACGTCCCCTATGACGAGGTCTTCGAGCTTGAGGACATCAACCGCGACTTTAACCAGACGGACGTCGTTTACGTCATCGGCGCCAACGACATTACCAACCCTGCCGCCAAGACCGACCCGCAATCGCCGATCTACGGCATGCCGGTTCTCGACGTCGAAAACGCCCGCACGGTGCTGTTCGTGAAGCGCTCTTTAGGCTCAGGCTATGCCGGTGTCGACAACCCGCTGTTCTATCGCGACAACACCATGATGCTCCTGGGCGACGCCAAAAAAATGACCGAGGAGATCATCAAGGCACTGGAATAGAAAGGAAAACTCATGAAGTTGTCTGTATCCCGGAAGGTTTTCCTAGCGGCATTTGTCTTGACCTTCCTCTCGTCCGGGGCACCCTTTGCACAGGTAGGATGCACCATGATCGGCTGCGTCAGTGGACTGACAATAAATTTCGATGATGGCAAATGGCTTCCGGGGGAATACCATTTCGACTTGATTGCCGACGGTACGGCCTACCACTGCCAGGGCTCTCTGCCTTTCAGGAGTTGCGAAAACAATGTTATCTGCGATCGTGAGGGCATCATGATCGGTGAATCCGGATGCGCCATGCCTCCGGAAACACATGGTTTTTTTGCCGTGATGATGGAAGAAATTCCCGGCTCCATATCCTTGACCGTTAAGCACGAAAGCGGCCGCGAATACCAGTTTTCCTCTGGCGTTGAGCCGCAATGCGGCTACCCCAACGGCAAGGAATGCGATATCGAACCTTGTTGCTCGGCTGTTTTAAATCAGAAGTTGGAATGGAAGTAGCCTGATATCAGGTTATTAAGCTTTGTGACTTCAATGCCTTGTATTAACATAGCGCGATGAGCATTCCAGATTCGAATTCACTGCCGCCGCTTGAAGAACGCTTTCTGCCCCCGGAAGGGTGGCGCTGGCACAGCTTTCGCAACCCGCAAGGCAAAACCCTGCGCTTTGGCACCGTGTCCCCGAAAAGCCGCATACCTCATGCCGTCGTGGTGTGCCTGCCGGGTCTTTCTGAATTTGGCGAGAAGTATTTTGAGCTGGCAAGGGATCTGCTTGACCGCAATCTCTCCTTCTGGATTCTCGACTGGCAGGGGCAGGGCGGGTCGGATCGTCATTTCGCCTCTTCGGGAAGACGGCATTCAACCGGCTTCCAGCAGGATGTCGCCGATCTTCATTACTTTATCATGGAGTACGTCAAGCATTCTGCCGTCCACCCGGATGTTGGACGCATACCCCTAGTTATGCTTGGCCATTCTCTGGGCGGGAATATAGGCCTTCACTATATGCATGAATATCCAGATGTATTTAACTGCGCCGCTCTTAACGCTCCGATGCTCGGAATATGCGCGATCAAAATGCCACTGGTTCTGGCGCAGGTAATAACTGCCATGGTCAGCCTTCCTTTTGGAGGTCTCTACGCATATGGCGAAAGCGACTGGAAGGAATCATGGCGCGGCGCTTATGAGGACGGGCCTTTCTCAAGCGATCCTGCGCGCAGTCGTATCCATAACGCCTGGTGCCGACATGATTCGCGCCTGCAGGCTGGCGGAGTAACCTATCGCTGGGTGTTCGAGGCTTGCCGCTCCTGCTACGGTGTGCAAAAAAAGAATTATCTTGAATCCATAAAGACCCCTGTCATGATCCATATTTCCGGCAAGGACGAGTTTGTCGACAACGAAGCTATACGGTCGGCTGCGCTCCGGCTGCCGGACTGCACACTCATCGATAACCCGCACGCCAGACATGAAACCCTGATGGAAAGGGATGAAATCAGGAACGGCTTTCTTAACGCTTTTGACAACCTTGTCAAAACCTGCGTAATTGACAGACCCGAGAGCTTGAAACCGTTCTGAGAACAAGGCAAAGTAGCTAACATGATAATCAGGAGCATATGCACCCATGAAACTTCCGGAAAATAGCAAAGAAGATCGTCTTAGCGACAGGATACTTTTTGCCCTCGAACTGGCTCTCGAACAGGAGTCGGCTGAAATAGCCGAAAAGCTGGTGCACGCGCTCGATATGTCGATGACCCGCAACACCGGCGGCGGAGAGTTCGTGGAGCGCAGGGACTACCCGCCCTCCATAGAAACCGCCCTCAAAAAACTGAATGAAATCAGGGCCCGGAATAAGCTGTAAGTTCCAACCATTCCAACTCGCTGAGCACCGTCACCCCCAGTTCCCTTGCTTTGGAAAGCTTTGAACCGGCGTCTTCTCCGGCGATGACGTAATCCGTTTTCGCGGAAACAGATCCGGCAACCTTGACGCCAAGGCTCTCCGCCCGCGCCTTGGCCTCCTGCCGGGTCATGGTCGTAAGAGTGCCGGTAAAAACGGCCGTCTTTCCGGCAACCGCGCTGCCTGTGATCTCGGGAGCCTTGAAGTCCTCTATCGTCAGCACCGCCTTTAGTTCGTCGAGAACCCGGATGTTGTGCTCCTCGGCGAAGAACCCCGCGATCTCCCCGGCCACATTCGGCCCGATATCCTCGATGCCAAGCAGCTCCGCATAGGCCCTGCTTTCCCTGTCCCCGGCCTCGGTGGCCGAGCTTTGCAGGCCGGCCAGACTGCCGTAGGTCGCGGCAAGTTTGCGCGCCGTCGCCTGCCCCACATGCCGTATGCCGAGAGCATAGATGAATCTCTCCAGCGGTATAACTCTCCTCTCGCTGATCGCCCTGAACAGATTCGATACCGACTTCTCTCCCCATCCTTCCCACTGCTGCAAGGGCTTCTCAAGCTCCCGGTTCTTTTCCTCCAGATGGAAGATATCCGCGGGCGAGCGCACCAGCCCCTTATCCCAGAAGTCTTCGATTATCCTGTTGCCAAGCCCCTCGATGTCGAACGCGTCCCTGCTTACGAAATGCCGCAGCCTCTCAACGGCTTGCGCGGGACATACCAGCCCGCCGGTGCAACGCCTCGCCGCCTCGCCTTCCTCGCGGATGGCCAGAGAATCGCAGACCGGGCAGGTTTCGGGAAAGGGAAAAGGCCGGGTGCCGTTTTCACGCTTCTCGGCCAGAACCCGGACTATCTGCGGAATGACGTCCCCGGCTCTCTGCACGACCACCATGTCTCCCTCGCGAATGTCCTTGCGTGCGATCTCGTCCTCGTTATGCAGGGTCGCCCGCGAGACCACCACCCCGCCCACCGTAATCGGCTCCAGCCTTGCCACCGGGGTAAGCGCCCCGGTTCTGCCAACCTGTACGTCGATTTTGTTGAGCCTTGTCACCGCCTGCTCCGCCGGGAACTTGTGCGCGGTAGCCCAGCGCGGGGATCGCGATACGAAACCTAGCCTTTCCTGCCAGTCCTTGCGGTTGACCTTGTAAACCACCCCGTCGATCTCATAGGCAAGATCCGGCCTTGCCTCCAGCGTCCGCTGATGGATATCCATCATCTCCCGCACCGAGCGGCACAGGCCCGAAGGCTCCGCTCCCTCAAAGCCGAAATCCCGTAACCTTTCGCGCACTTCCGTCTGGCTGTTCGCAAACACCCCGCTCGTCTCTCCCAGCGCATACCCGAAGAAATGCAGGGGCCTTGAGGCGCTGATCTTCGGATCGAGCTGGCGTACCGAACCGGCCGCAGCGTTGCGCGGATTGGCGAACACCGGCCTGCCTGCTTCCGCCTGACGCCTGTTCAGTTCCGCGAATTCGTCCCTGCGCATATAGATCTCGCCGCGAACCTCAAGAATACGCGGCGCTTTCCCGGCAAGTTTCGCGGGCACGTCGCCTATGGTCAGGACGTTGGCGGTGATATCTTCTCCCTCGTATCCGTCCCCCCTGGTCGCGGCCATAACCAGCCTGCCGTCCTCGTAACGCAGGCTGCACGAAAGCCCGTCGATTTTCGGCTCGGCCAAAACCTCGATCGCCTCGTCCTCCGGCAAATTCAGAAAGCGCCGTACCCTCTCTAGAAACTGCGAAACGTCTTCCTCGCCGAACGCGTTGGAAAGCGAGAGCATCGGCACGGCATGCCGCACTTTTTTAAAGCCTTGCGAAGGAGCCGCGCCTACGGTCTGGGTCGGGCTGTCGGGGGTGATCAGCTCGGGATATCCGGCCTCCAGCTCTTCGAGTTCGCGCCGCAACCCGTCGTATTCGGCGTCCGAGATTTCCGGCTCGTCTTCGCTGTAATACTTCCGGTCATGATAACGGATGGTCTCGCACAGCTTCCTGTGTCTGTGCCTTGCATCCTCAATCGACAAGTCAAACAGCGAACCGCTCATCACCGGACAATCCCTGAATTATAAGAAAAAACTATATTATTCCCCGAAAAGAACATCAAATCGAAAGGTTCAATTCCCTCGGATTAAACCGCGCGCAAAACCCCTCTCCCACCGGGAGATGGAGGGTGAGGGGGATAAGCTTACGCACCCCTCTCCCGGCGGGAGGGGGCAAAAACTGTAGTAAAATCGGCTATCCAACGGTACGTGGCTATGCATTCGCCTCGGCCCTGACCGGGGCAATACACCCTGCCGCCCACCCGGCGGTTCCCGCATGTATAGTCCTGTATAGTCTATACGTATAGCTATACAGCTTTAAACACCATGCCTGTATTGGGGAGAGGCTAAAGAACACGTTGATATTACTGCGGTTTACTCTTTTTTGCAACACGATCCAGCATTTCTCCCTGTTTTTTCTTCGACAGCAGATCTCTTGCTTTCTCATAGGAAGGATCGTTCCAGAAGATGTGACAGCCGTTGCATCCTCGGCCGCAGCAGCCCTCGGTTCCAAGACGCGGCGACCTGTGCCTCGGACGGCCGGAATTTTCGCTGTCCACGGCTTCCTGCAATTTCGAACGGGTTCTCGCATAAATTTTTTCGCTTCCACGCCCCTGCTCCAGCCGCATGGCCGCGCGGTCATGCGCAAGGCGCGCGCGTTCGGCTTCGCTTATGGCTTTCTCTTTCCGGATCACCGTCACCGGCCTCAGCAAATCCCTGATTTCTTGGGCATTCTCGCGGTCGAAGGCGGAAAAGGGCACAACGATTGAAACCTGGTCGCCCGCGTTGACAACCTCAAGCTTCTCGTCCTTTGCGGTTTCGAATTCATAAAGGCGCAGGAAGAAACTTTTATCCGTCCGCGCCGGAAGAAATTCGAAAACGTCGCCCGCCTCCAGCCGGTTCTTGACGCGGATGATCATGGCGTCGTTCGTGGTTTCCTCGATAATCCCGGCATACTCCCATTCGCCCGCCGAGGAGTTTACCTCGTAGCTGTGCGCGTGGCCGGTAAGCCGCCCGTCATGAAAGGCGAGCGTATAGCCGCGCCCGGGAATGGATTCCAGTTCCCGCATATAGGGCTTCGGATCCCAGTTTTCCGGATCCTCGAACCAGTCGTCGATAGCCTGCCGGTAAGCGCGGGCGGTAAGCGCGACGTAATAGGGGCTTCGTCCTCGCCCCTCGATCTTCAGGACATCGACTCCGATGCCCATGTATTCGTCGAGCCGCGGCATCAGGCACAGATCTTTGGAATTGAGAATATAAGATCCCCGCTCGTCCTCAGTGATCGGAAGAAACTCCCCGGGCCTGTAGCCTTCTTCCAGCAGGAATTCAAACAGACCTGAATTGCTCTCGTTGATATCGAGTTCCTGCAAGCTGCCGTCCTTAAGCTTCAGGTGAACCCGGTAATTCCAGCGGCATGAATTGGCGCAGTTCCCCTGATTGGCCCCCCTCTCCGCCATGAAGTTGGAGAGAAGGCAGCGCCCTGAATAGGTCATGCACATCGCCCCGTGCACGAAAGCCTCAAGCCGCACGTCAGGACACTTCTCGCGGATCTCGGCAAGCTCCCTGAAACTGACCTCGCGCCCGAGCACCACCAGCTTCGCCCCCTGCTTCCTCCAGTAATCTACCGTAAGCCACGAACAGGTATTGGCCTGTGTCGAAATATGCAGATTGAATTCCGGGGCATTTTCTTTCAGATAAGCGAATATGCCCGGATCTGATACCAGAATCCCGTCCGGCCCTACTCTGCGGATAGTCTCGACATATTCGGGAAGCTTTGGAATATCCTTGTTATGCGAGAAGATATTGAGCGTTAAATATACTCTTACACCATTATCATGGGCAAAACGCACTCCATCAACCACATCTTCCAGCGAGAGTTTGGAAGAAGTCCGCATCGACATATCGGGCGTGCCCATATAAACCGAGTCCGCCCCATACAACACCGCCGCCCTAAGCGTATCCTTCGACCCGGCGGGGAGCAGGAGTTCAGGTTTTTTACGAGGCGGTTTTGTCATGGCGTTTACGTCTTGCGCCGAAGCCATGTCAGCATTTTTCCTAAATCAGATGGCCGGAACAGGAGGAATGATCCAAGCAGGAACATCAAAAGTCCCTGAAGCGCGATACCCCAGTTTACCTGTTTACTTGAATCAAAAAGCTGCATGATTTCGGGCAGGCCTCTGATCAGCGATCCTATGCTTTCAACTAATATTAGCAGGCCTGCAAGCGCAGAACCCAGCATAGCCAGTTCCTCGAATTTAACCGGGGATGGCTTTTGCAAGTCGCTTTCGGGGATATCGCGCACCATTTTTTTACCAAGCCACGGCGCGCCAAACCAGAATACGGCTATCAGAACAAAATAAGAGAAAGGAACAGCCGCATAGGCAATTTTGTCTTCTGCGGACAGGTTTGGGCTGGCCACCAGTGAGGCAAACATCCAAAACGACGATACCAAGTAAAGGGCTACCATCAGCGCCATTCCGCGACAAATTAATATGCTAAGGCCATAAAGCATCCCGGTTCCTTTCTTGGACTTGTCCGGATGGCTGCCTTCGCAGGCATAACTGTTTTTGTTTCGTCACCCCGGCGAAGACCGGGGTACGGTCAAGGTGAAGTCTGCTACTTGCAAATCGTTCCATAAAGGTCTTCCCAGCCCGGATTCATTTCCTCAATTAGTCGCATTTTCCAAAGGCGCTTCCATTTCTTAAGCAGCTTTTCCCGAATTATCGCGGCTTCGGCATTGTCGTAAATTTTATAATAAACCAGTTTGTCGATACCGTACTTTTTCGTGAAGCCGTCGTAAGTAAAGTGCTGTTGCGGCCTTTAGCCATTATGTAGACGTAGAATTTCTTTTCTTCCATGTTATGACCTGTCCGAACCCCGGCCTGCGCCGGGGTGACGATCAGAAACTAACTGGCTAAAGCCTTCTCAATTGCACTAACCGCATCATTGGCCGCGTCAGCGTTGGGGCCGCCGGCCTGAGCCATGTCGGGACGACCGCCGCCGCCCGAACCGCCAAGAGCCTGCGCGCCGGCTTTCACAAGTTCGACCGCGCTGATTTTCCCGGTCAGATCGTCGGTAACCGCCACGACCAGTGAGGCTTTGCCTTCGTTGGTGGCCACAAGGGCAATAACGCCTGAGCCGAGTTTTTTCTTAAGATCGTCAGCCATCGGCTTCAGATCCTTTGCGGGAAAACCGTCGAGCACGCGGGCGGTAAACTTAACGCCGCCGATATTCTTCACCTCCGGCCCCGCCGCCGCCGCTCCGCCGCCGCCGCAAGTGGCCAGTTGCCGCCTCAGTTCCGAGACCTGCTTCTCAAGCCTGCGCTTTTCTTCGGACAGGATTCTAACCCTCTCCGGAAGCGCGGATATGGAGACGTTAAGCATTTCCGAGAGCGAATGGAGAATATCATCCTCGTCTTTCAATAGCGCCAGTGCCCCGCCTCTCGTCACGCCCTCAAGTCGCCGGACGCCGGCAGAAAGGGCGCTGTCCGAAGTCAGCTTGAACATCCCGATATCCCCTGTTCTGCGCACATGAGTTCCGCCGCAAAGTTCCAGCGAATAAGGCACAAGCCCCTCACCCGGATCGCTTGATGGCGATCCGACCTCTCCCGAGGGAGAGGTTAAAGCTCCCTCTCCCTTGGGAGAGGGTTGGGGTGAGGGGTGATTTGTTCGTGAGGGGTAATACCTTCCCATCGTAAGGACTCTTACCTCCTCGTCATACTTCTCGCCGAACAGAGCCATGGCCCCGGCCTTCATCGCCTCCTCGACATTCATCAGGCGGGTGCAGGCGGGTGTGTTCGCCCAGATCTCTTCATTGACCATCGCCTCGATCGAGGCGATCTCCTCGTCGGTGAGGGGGCGCGCAAGACTGACGTCGAACCGCAACCGGTCGGGCGAAACCAGCGAGCCTTTCTGGATGACATGTTCACCGACTATTCTGTGCAAGGCGGCATGTAATAAATGCGTCGCCGAGTGGTTCGCCCGGATGGCATCGCGCCGGTCGGTATTGATTTTCATTTTCACCGGCTCGCCGGCACCGATCTGGCCTTTCTCGATCACGCCCTTATGTACCCAGAGCTTCCCTACCTGCTTGACGGTATCAAGCACGGCGACCTGAGCGGTATCGGTTTCAATGATTCCGGTATCGCCGCTCTGCCCGCCGGACTCGCCGTAGAAGGGGGACTGGTTGGTGATTATCTGGATTTCCTCGCCCGCGGAGGCGCTCTCAACCTTCTTTCCGTCCTTAATGATAGCCTTGATAATCCCTTCGGCCTGTTCGGTCTCGTAGCCCAGAAAGTCGGTCGGCCCGACTTCGTCGAGAATCTCGAACCAGAGCTTGTCGAGCGCGGCGTCTCCCGATCCGGCCCAGCTCTTGCGGGCGTCCTCTCTCTGGCGCTGCATGCATTTCTCGAAACCTTCCATATCGACCTTCAGTCCCTTTGCCTTGAGCGCGTCGGCGGTAAGGTCGACCGGAAATCCGTAAGTGTCGTAAAGCTTGAAGGCGACTTCTCCGGAAAGCGTTTTGTCGCGCACCTTCGACGCCTCATCGTCCAGAATTTTAAGGCCGCGCTCCAGAGTGCGCTTGAAGCTCGTCTCTTCGAGCTTCAGGGTCTCGGTCACCAGCGCCTGCGCCCGCACGATTTCGGGATAGGCCTCGCCCATAAGCCCGATCAGCGTGGGCACAAGCCTGTACATCAGCGGCTCGCTCGCGCCCAGAATATGCGCGTGCCTCATCCCGCGCCGCATGATCCGCCGCAGCACGTAGCCGCGCCCTTCGTTCGAAGGCATGACCCCGTCCGCCATCAGAAAAGTGGCGGCGCGCAGGTGGTCGGCGATCACCCTGTGGCTCGGAGCCTGCGCCCCGTCAGGAGATACCCCGGTAATATCGGCGCTGTGCTCGATGATCCCGCGCAGCAGGTCGATATCGTAATTGGTGAACTTGCCCTGCATGATCGCGGCCGTGCGCTCCAGCCCCATACCGGTATCGATCGAGGGCCTGGGCAGCGGAGTGCGCGAACCGTCCGGATGCTGTTCGAACTGCATGAAAACGAGGTTCCAGAATTCAAGGAAACGGTCGCCGTCCTGCTCGGGGCTTCCCGGAGGCCCGCCCTGCAGCCTGTCTCCCTGATCGATGAAAATCTCCGAACATGGCCCGCAGGGGCCGGTGTCGCCCATCATCCAGAAATTATCGTAAGTGGGAATGCGGATAATTTTGTCTTCGCTAAAGCCTGCGATCTTCTTCCATAGAGCCGCGGCCTCGTCGTCCTCGTGATATACGGTGACCAGCAACCTGTCCTTCGGAAGGCCGTAAATCTTTGTCACCAGCTCCCATGCGAACGAAATCGCGTCTTCCTTGAAATAATCCCCGAACGAGAAGTTGCCCATCATCTCGAAGAAAGTATGATGCCGTGCGGTGTAGCCGACATTCTCAAGATCGTTGTGCTTGCCCCCGGCGCGCACCGATTTCTGCGCGGTCGTGGCGCGCTTGTAAGCCCTTGTCTCGGTTCCGGTAAACAGGTTCTTGAACTGCACCATCCCGGAATTGGTGAACATCAGCGTCGGGTCGTTCTGCGGCACCAGCGGACTGGACTTCACCACCTCATGCCCTTTGGAAGCGAAATAGCTCAAAAATTCCTTGCGAATATCGTTTACCGTCTTCATCGTCCTGCCGATCTTTTATTATGTGGAATTGCCTAGTTATAAGCATTTTTGCGATTTTCTCAATCCAATAAAAAGATTCCACGAAACACTTATTGACTTGTCATAATAGAAATGCTAGGCGATTAAATAACTATCAATTAAATTGGTATCAATGCGATTCCGTGGCTGGGTAGAGCTGCGAAGAATCTGGCATAAGACAGGGAGGGATAATGAAAAACGATATTGCAGTAAGTGATCTCGTTGTAATTGATTTCAAGTCTTCGGTAATTACGCCGGAGATCAAGGCCTGGATGGAAACGGCACCCGTGCCGTTCGCGGAAAGCTGTTCCAGACAGGTATGGTATGGTGACGAGTCCTCGTTTGCTGATTTCCCCTGCAAGGATCAACAGAAAGTAAGCGTCCTTACCGGCGCGCAGGCTTACGCCTCCTTGCTCAAGGTTATGTCCGGCCTTGCAAGCGCTCGTGTGGGAGAAACGCATGTTCGCGGTCAGTTCGCCGACGGTTGGAGAACGCTAGTCAGTAATCATCCCGAAGAATCACAGAGATTTCAGAAAATTTACGGCAAACTCAGAAATGACGTAACTTTCTGCAAGGATCACATTTTCAGCAGAATTCAAAAAATAGAGCCGTGGCATGTTGCAAGATCGCTGTCCGGTCAGAAAAAAGGAGACAGCATCCTTATCCTGGGCTCGCTTAGCAGTATGGGAAATCTCACGGAAAACGTTGAAAAGCTCATTCGTGTATCGGAGAATCTGCAAAAGAAAAGAGATGGATTTATCACTATAACGCATCCCGACCCTCAGGTTCTTAAGAAACTGGAAACCGAATATAAATGTTTGACTGGTTTAAAGCGGATCAAAACCAATATAACGTTCGCGCCTTTTGAGAACATTCAGGAACTGATTGACGTTTCAGACCGGGTATATGTGGATATGCCTATGGGAGCATATCCGTCCGCGGAAGGGGCCTTGGTCGAAAGCTGGCGGGCCAGAAGAAACTGTGGCAGTACTCTTACCCATATGAAAGGCAGCCCTTCAAACCGCGGACTGTCTGTGGAGCCTTGGCTCGGGTCAGGGCTTGATAATTATATTGCCCCGGAAAATATCCGTGAGGAGAAAATCAGGCTGGACAGGCAAAACAAGGCATTAATCCGGCAATCCGATCAGATTTTTGCCATGTGTGCCAATGCTCGTCTTGAGGACAAAACCCCAAGTAAGGAGTTGAGAAGAAATTGTCCCGATCTGCTTGGTATAGGAACCGAAAAAATAGAAAGACACCTTCAATCAGTCACGGCTTATGCTTTGTAGGCGGGCGAAATTCCGGGGGACAAAAAGATATTCTGTAAAATAAAGCTTTCTTTTTCGGCCGATATATGATTTATTGGCGCGAAAATTACTTAAGAATAATAACGCTGGAAAACAAACCGCAGGAGATCAAATGGACGACTTCATCCGACTGGCGTATTACATGGCCGATGAAGCGGAAAAGATTATCCATGAATATTTCCGCAAGCCGTTCGACGTCGAATGCAAATCTGATGAATCCCCGGTAACCAAAGCCGATCGCAGCGTTGAAATAAAACTTCGCCAGATAGTCGCCGAGCATAGAGGCGATGATGGAGTCTGCGGCGAGGAATTCGGAAATACCAAAACCCGCAGCGGCTATACCTGGGTATTCGACCCTATCGACGGCACCAAGCAGTTCGCGGGCGGCAGGCCGACCTTCGTAACCCTTATCGCCCTGTGCCGCGATGGCGAGCCGGTGATGAGCCTGATGAACCAGCCAGTATTGAAGGAACGATGGCTTGGCGTTGAAGGCCGTCCCACCACCTTTAACGGAAAGCCTGTAAAGACTCGCAAATGCAGCGAATTGAAACAGGCGCGCACCGGAATTACCAGTCCCCGTAACTTCACCAAATTCGAAACACTTCCCGCCATCCACGAAGCCACCCAGTTCATCGCCTGGGGCGGCCACGCCTACGGCTTCGGCCAACTTTCCTGCGGCTGGCTGGATCTTGTGCTTGAAAAGCATTTCGGGCCTTTCGATACGCTGCCGGTAGTCCCCATCGTCAGAGGCGCCGGAGGTATAATCACCGACTGGAGAGGCGGCCCGCCCAACCTCGAATCCCGAGACAAGGTCGTCGCTTCCGGAAATCCCGAACTTCACGAAAAAATACTGGATCTTCTCAGAAAATGCGGAGAGCCTGCGGCGCTCCCGGCTGTACAGCGGGCAGTCGCCTGATAATATTTATCCTGTAATTATTTTTACTTTTCTCTATATTCTTAGTAACGTATCCATATAAAACTTTGTGATCTGATTGATAGTGTTTAAGAATATCAGCTTGAACTCCAAACTTTTTCTGTTGGTGGCCTTCCCGGTGGCGCTGATATTTCTGCTCGGCGCATTCGAAGTTATCCAGGACAGATTCCATTTACTTCAAAGCAGAAAAGAAAATACCCGGAATCTGGTAGAGAGCGCCTATAGCATTCTTGGATATTATAACGAACTTTATGAAAGCGGCCAGATTCCTCTGGATCAGGCTCAGGATAGCGCAAAAGAACTCATCCGGGATATGCGCTATGATGACAAGGAATATTTCTGGATCAACGACCTTCAGTCGGTAATGATAATGCACCCTTATCAGTACTGGCTTGAGGGAAAGGACTTGTCCGATTACAGGGATCCCGAGGGTTTCCCTCTGTTCAACGAATTCGTACGGGTGGTAAGGGAAAAGGGCGCTGGTTTTGTCGATTATTCCTGGCCCGGCCCCGGCGAAAAAGAACCAAAACCAAAAGTTTCTTTCGTCAAGGGTTTTACTCCATGGGGCTGGATAATAGGTTCCGGCATTTATATTGACGACCTTAATGAGAGATTCGCAAGAGAGCTTGTTTTTCTGGGCGTTCTCCTGTTGTTAGTCGTTTCCACAGTGGCAGGTTTCGGCTGGTTCGTTGCCAGGGACGTCGCAACGGCGGTAAGGCGTCTTCAGATGTTCAAGGCGGTAATGGATTCCACCAGCGATGCCGTCAAAATCATGGAAACTGATCTGGTCTATCCCGGGCCGAAAGTTGTCTACGTTAACAAGGCCTACACTGTGATGACCGGAGTTACCTCCGGGGAAGCCGAAGGAAAGCCTCCCTACCTTTTTAAGGATGAAGCCTCAAGCAGGGACTTGTTTGACGCGATTTGCAAGGAACTTAAACAGGGCAGGCCCTATCAGGGCGAGCTTGTCCGCATCAGCAAGTCAGGCAATGAATATTGGGCGTCGGTCGGTGTATTTCCCATCCACGACCCCGCAGGCCGACTTATCAATTACGCCGCCATCGAGCGGGATATTTCCCGTGAAAAGGAAATCGAAAAGCGTCTCGATCACTCCCAGAGGATGGAGGCTGTGGGCAGGATGACGGGCGGTATAGCCCATGACTTTAACAACATGCTCACCGTGATCACCGGCAATCTCGAGATAATTCAGGAGATCGGCAAGGATAACGGCATGATCGTCAAGCCTGCCCAGATTGCCCAGAGGGCCGCATCGAAAGCTGCCGATCTTACCCAGCACCTTCTGGCTTTCTCCAGGCGTCAGGTATTAAGACCCCGGATCACCGAAATCGAAAAGCTTGTTTCTTCCGTAGTCGAGCTTGCTCACAGGACGGTAGGAGAAGAAACCGAGATAAAAACGATATTCAACAAGGTTAAATGCACGGCATATATCGATTCCGTCCAACTGGAAAACGCGCTGATGAATCTGATCATCAATGCCAGGGATGCCATGCATGAAGGCGGAATAATTACCATAGAGACTTCCACTGTCTTTATCGAGAATGAGTATGCCGAAATTCACCCCGATGTCGAAACCGGCTGGTTTAACGTTGTTTCCGTCAGTGATACCGGAGAAGGAATGTCGCCGGAGACTTTGGAACGGGCTTTTGAGCCTTTCTTCTCGACGAAAGAGCCAGGCAAGGGAACCGGGCTTGGCCTGGCGATGGTTTATGGCTTCGTCGCCCAGTCCGGCGGCTTTGCCCGGATTTACAGCGAAGAAGGCATCGGTACGACCGTAAAACTCTTCCTGCCCTGCGTTGCCAGTGACGAAATTAATCCAGTGGATTCCCAAATAAAAGATGCCCCCGCCCGCCAGAGACTCCCCCGGGGTAGCGAAAAAATTCTGATCGTGGAAGATGATGAAGATGTGCTGGCCTTTACCGCCGCCGTCCTTTCCGGCCTTGGTTACCAGGTTCTGACTGTTTCCGGCGGCAATGACGCCATATCTTTAATCGAACAGAACAATGACATCGACTTGCTTCTTACCGACGTTGTCATGCCTGGTATCAATGGAGAAGAACTTTCTCTGAGAGCGAAAGAAGTGCAGCCTGAATTGAAAGTGCTTTTTATGTCCGGATACACCGAGAATGCCCTGATGAACAAAAACCGTCTGAAGCCGGGCATCCAGCTTTTATCAAAACCATTCAGCAGGTATAGTCTCGCTTCAAGAGTAAGATCGGTACTTGACGGACAGGTTTAAGCCAATGGAAGTAGGATTTACATGGTTTGAATAGAGTCTTCTTGCCCGGTCTTCCAAGCTTGAGCCTGACGACCTCGGCTATTTGCTCGGGGTTCAACATTCTAGGCGGGACTGCCATTCACGACTATACAGAATCTCCTTGCGCCGTCTGCCGTTTCAAGTATGAAGATATCTTTTCATCCCTGATTTGAAAGTTAACATGATGCATGAATTCAGGACGCTTGCGATGCGAATGGCGGATGAGGCGGGCAAGGTGGCAAGACAGTATTTCCGCCTGCCGTTCGATGTTGAAAGCAAAATCGACGCCTCGCCCGTAACCATCGCCGACAGAGCCATCGAAAAAAAGCTTCGCGAGATAATCGAGGAACAAAGACCCGATGACGGGATTCTCGGAGAGGAATACGGAATCAAGGAAAGCCGCAGCGGCTATACCTGGGTTCTGGATCCCATAGACGGTACGAAATCCTTCATTATCGGCAGGCCGACCTTCGGAACTCTCATCGCTCTTTGTGAGGGCGACAGGCCGGTACTGGGCATTATCGATCAGCCGGTATCGGCGGAACGGTGGCTGGGCACTCCTGAAGGAACGGTGTTTAACGGCAGGCCGGTGAAAACCCGTCCATGCACTGCACTTTCCAGCGCGCTCGTGACGACTACAGACCCGCTGGGCCAGTTCGAAAGCGGCCTTGAGCGGGAAGTCTATGCATCCTTGCGCAGGCTCGGCAAGACCCAGGCCGTTGGTGGCGACTGCATGAATTATGCTTATCTGTCCTGCGGCTGGGCGGACATTGTTATTGAAACGAAACTGGCGCCATATGACTTCGCCGCTCTGGTTCCCGTTGTCGAAGGCGCCGGAGGAATGATTTGCGACTGGGAGGGCCTCCCTCTGACCCTGAAATCGGACGGCAGGGTTCTGGCGCTCGGCGACAAAAGCCTCTGGCCTCAGGTAAAACCTTTGCTGAAATAAGGATCGGCAAAAGACTCATGACTTTTGGTTGTATGCGCCTCTCCAACAGGGAAGCGCGGCCTTAGTAGCCTGCTAGGGAATGCCGCCGGAATCGGGAAGGGGGGTTTTGTAATCTTCCCTGACGTCATCGCGTGTCTCCACGAGAAGCCAGCGCGGATCGCGGGAACGCACTTCCCGCGCGAATACCCAGACATCGACCATTTCAGTTATTCTTTCGGGATTGCCTGAAAGTATCATCCCTTCCTCGTCCCGGATCACACAGGTTTCATCCGCAGTAAACCGTATAGTGATATAGGCAGTCCGGTCGCGCAGGAATGCATCGGTTACTTCCATGCGTCTTATCGCATGGATCTCGGTACTGACGGTTTCACCTCGTGCCTTGCGCGCCTCGATCTCGTTACTGAACGAGGCATAGACTGTCTCACTGAGCAGCGAGCGCAGGGTATCGAGATCGCCTTTGGCGAAGGCTTCGACGATCAGTATAAAAGCATCCTGCGCGCCTTCTAGAAAATGCTCGATGCCAAAGCTCTTGTCGGCACCGTATATATCGAGAAGGCCGCTTTCGGCCTGCTTGCCGTTGATTGAAAACTTGTTTGTCGGATGCTGGCTTAACTGGATTATGCGGTCTTCCTCTCCGGGAACTAAAGCCGAGGCTTCGACAAGCTCGCCGTTGTTAAGGATCTTTCCGCTTTGCTCTGCCGTGTACGGGTTCGGACGTTCTCTCTCGTCGCCGTGGCGGGTTCCAAGAATACTCCTGAGCCAGAAAACCAGCCCCGCAGCAACGATCGCATATATTAAAACATCGGTCGGCACTTCTACCTTCTATACCTTCTTTTTCCTGGACTTATTATTAACCACAAACTTTAACAAAACTATACTAATAACCCGTTCCAATCCAGCACAGCCGCTCTCCGATGAACAAAGCCTGAAAGGTAAATTGTTTGTCTTATCTGAAGAATGTTTCTATGTCATAAATATAGCGTTTTTCTTTGAGGACAAGGAAATTATCGTGCCGCTTTTTTTAATCTTTATTTTTTTGCCTCTGCTCGAAATAGGCGTTTTCATTTCCGTAGGCGATAATATCGGCCTTTTGAATACACTTGGCCTGTCGCTGTTGACGGCAATCATCGGCGGGCTGATTTTTCGCTATCAGGGTTTCAGTACGTTCCGGCAGGCCACATCGGAAATTAACCGAGGAGGGCTCCCGGTCAAGGAACTGTTCGACGGGTTCTGCCTGGTAATAGCGGCTGCAATGCTTGTGACGCCGGGTTTTGTCACTGACACTTTCGGCTTTCTCTTGCTGGTTCCGGCTGTCAGGGCGAAGATTCGAAAGTTCCTGCTGTCCCGCATGTCCGTAAGTCAGTTCGGGATGCAGGAGGGGGTTGAGAGAAAAGGAAGCGATCCGGGAGCCGGCGATACGATAGAAGGTGAGTTTGAGCGCGTGGACGAGAACCGGCGCAAAGAATAGCCGTCAAAAAACCGGTCGCTGATTTAGCCCCTGCTCTTGAGCCTTTCTGCCCGCTGTGCTAAGCACTTTCCGGGATCAAATTTTAGAACAGGAATAATATGACAGAAAACTCAAATGAAACCGGCAACAGCCAGGCTCAGTCCGGGCCGCAAATGCCTGTGGTCATCCATGCCCAGTACGTAAAGGACGTATCCTTCGAGAACCCGAACGCGCCTGAGACTCTGCGTGGCGGACAGGGCGGGCCGGAGATGGAAATCAATATCAGCATGGATGCCCGCAAGCTTGAAGCATCGGCCGAAGAAAATTTATATGAAGTTGTGCTGAAGCTGACCGCCAGAGCATTAAGGTCGGGCCAGACGCTTTTCCTTTGCGAAATTCATTACGCGGCTCTGGTCTCCCTGCCGGGCGTTCCGCAGGAAAGCCATCATCCGCTTCTGCTGATCGAAGTGCCGAGAACGATCTTCCCCTTTGCCCGCCAGCTCCTTGGCGAACTGACGCAAAGCGGTGGATATCCGCCACTGCTGCTTAATCCTGTGGACTTCCGTGCTCTTTATCAGGAGCAGTTCAGCCAGGAAATGAAAAAAGCCGAAAATTAAATAAAAACTAAAAAAGAAAAAAGAGGATGCGGTTTTTACGCCGCATCCTGCAAGTTTTGTGTGTGGGGTAAAACAGGAGAATTTTCCAGAGACACACCCTCACTGGAAAGGAGTTTTTGCTGCAGTCTGCAGCGTTCCCGGAAAAGATAGTCCATGATCTCTGTAAGCTCTTGATCGCTCATCGATCGGACATCTTCATGCCAAATTTTACTCGCACTCAGGTTCCGGGAAAAAATCATGTCTTCCAACAAGCTCTCTTCGTAAATTCTCAAGTAATAAGCTGTTTTATCTCAAGCGCACTATATTGTCAAGCTTAAAATTTCACTTTTTGTATACCTAGTTAAATAAAATCTGGACATTTTAGATAGAGAGAATTAATGTACGGTTAAAATTCATATTTGCATAAAAAAGAGGGTGCAAAAAAATGAACATTCATATTAATCAGATCAGGGCAGCCAGAGGTTTGTTAGGCTGGAGTCAGAAGGAACTCGCGAAAAGATCGGGGGTTTCCGACGTTTCAATCATTAACTATGAGAAGGGCAAACGGACGCCCCACCAGAATACCATGAACAAGATAATTCAGGCATTCGAACTGGGCGGCGTCGACTTCACCGAGGACGGCGGAGTCCGTCCCCGCCAGAGCCGTGTCGTAACCTATGAGGGACATGACGGCTTTATCAGGTTCTTCGATGACATTTACGATACCGCAAGAACACATGCCGATCCCGATCTCTGCACAACCAGTCATGTCGAGAATCTTTACGATTACTGGCTAGGCGGTTACGAACCAGTTCATAATGAGCGGATGACGAAACTCGGTGCAAAAGTCCGCGTTCTTCTAAGGGACGGCGATACCCACTTGACCTCCTCAACATATGCTGAGTACCGTTGGATGGCCAAGGAGCTTTTTGGCGACAGTTCGATATACATCTATGGTGACAAGCTGGCCTTTGTAAACTTCTCCGAAGAGAACGTGGTGGTCACCGTGGTAGATAGCAAACCTGTGTCGGAAAGCCTGAGGAAAATGTTTGAGATTATTTGGGAAATGTCTAAAGACAAGGTGGGTTAATTTGATTTCGTCAGTTGCTGACATGGAAAGCGTCCCGGCTTCTTACGTGTCCGATTGCATCTCTCTTCTCTCCGGCAAGGCGCAAGGCCATATGGAGAAATGGGAGTATTGCCCGCCCCTTTTTCCTGGAGACCTTGCTGCAGGGGAGGAACACTGGTCGGCCTTGGTAAAAAAACCAGGCAAGTACTATCCTGCCTATGAAGACGAGCGAAATATCAGGCATACTGTAAAGCTCGCAGACTTCCGGAAGTATCTGGATGGTATCGAAACCATTGTAGAATTCGGCCCTGGATGCGAGGATTCCCTTACAGGAAAGACGTTGCCGTTACTGGAAGAGGCCGCCTCCGTTAGAAAGTATATTGCTCTGGACAGTACAGACAATATTGCCCTGATGGCTACGCGTTTCATCAGCGGCAGGTATAAGGTTGATACCGGCAGTGTAATTATGGACTTCATCGCATCCCCTCTCCAAAAAAAATGGCATGGCCGATCCGCAGTAATAATGTGGGGCATCTCGCTGGGTAATTTTCCCGGCGGTCATGGATCGGATTCATTTCCCAAGCTCGTATCGATGCTTGGGAATATTGCGAAAGGGCTGTCTTCTGGCGACTGCCTTTTTGCTAGTTTTGATACCGAGACCGACGGGGAAAAAGTGCTGGCTTCATACAACGAACCCAACCTGAAAAAACAGGTTCTGAGCATCCTGTATCGTCTCGCCCGTGACGGCATAGCGCAAGGCAAGTTCAATCCTGAAAAATGGAGGCATGAGCCTGTCTGGGTAGCAAAAACCCTGCAATGTGCCCATTACGTCTATCCGATAATCGACCAGCATTTCTGGATAGACGGAAATGAGTTTTCAATACCGGCCATGCAGCGTTTTATATCCAACAACAGCTACAAATACCTGCCGGAAACAATAATGAAAGCCTCTGCGCAGGCAGGTTTTTCTAGTGCTGAAGTTTTCCGCAACGGCCCGATGGCAATGCTCGCGGCGGTCAAATAGAACTCTGAAGTCAGCCTTCCTTCTTCCAGAGCGGATCGGACAGTTCGCCAAGCATGGCCTCGTGAAGTTCCAGCTCCTTTTCGTCCAGCTTGAAGACCCGGGGTTCCCGGAACGGCCTGCCGGCTATCGATTCCTTTAGCGCTTCGATGGCCGCCGCTCCGGTCTCTATCGCCAGCCCAAGCCCGTGCTGCCGTCCTCCGAGCAACTCCAGATAGACTTCCGCCAGAATTTGCGAGTCCAGCAGCGCCCCATGCAGCTCCCGCGCCGAATTGTCGATCGCAAAGCGCTTGCACAAGGCATCAAGGCTTGCCGGAGACCCGGGAAAGTTCTTCCTCGCCATCAGCAGCGTATCGACTATCTTGTTCCCGACAATGCCGCCATGCCCGACCAGCCTGAGTTCGTAATTAAGGAATTTCAGATCGAATTCCGCGTTATGGATGACCAGCTGGGCCTCTTCGATAAAGGACAGAAACTGGTCGTATACCTCGCAGAAAACCGGCTTGTCGGAAAGAAAGTCGTTTGTAAGTCCGTGAACCGCCACCGCCTCTGCCGGCACTTCCCTCTCCGGGTTGATATAGAGGTGCAGATGCCTTCCCGTCGGAAGATGATTGAGCAGTTCGACACAGCCGATCTCGATAATCTTGTGGCCGTCCAGAGGGTCGATCCCGGTGGTTTCTGTATCCAGTACTACTTCGCGCATGCCCGTTTGTCTTCTTCTTCCAGTATCCTGTCGATGACCGCCCGCAGTTGCCGGTACGTATATGCCTTGCCAAGCCCCGTCTGAACGACGAAATCTGCCATCTTCCGCTTGTCGATATCCGGAAGCTGACTGTTCAGGCGATCCCGGAACTTTTTCTCCGTCATCCCGGGTCTTGATAACACCCTTTGCTTCTGGATGAAATAAGGGGCGGTCACGCAAACGGTATAATCGCAGCCTCTGTACACCCCGGTTTCAAAAAGCAGCGGCACGTCAAGCACGGCGATTTTGGAGCCCCTAACACTGGTAGCCAGCAGAAAGCGCTTTTGCTGCCTGCGCACAAGCGGATGAAGTATCTGTTCCAGCTCCTTCCTTTTTTCCGGATCGGCGAATACGATCAGCCCGAGCTTGTGACGGTCTATCCTGCCGTTTTCGCCTTTCGCTTCCGGAAAGGCCGCTGATACAAAGGGGACGGCTTCGCCTCCGGGGCTTAAAAGGGAATGCACGCAGGCATCCGCATCGTGTACCGGCAACCCAAGATGCTGCAATATCCTCCCGGCGGTTGTTTTGCCCATCCCGATCGAGCCGGTAAGTCCAACGATGATCATTTCATCACCTTTTCCCTCAACTCCAGCGTTACTTCCGGCATTATTCCGAACCACGCCTCGAAAGCGGGCCTTGCCTGATGAAGCAGCATGCCTGCGCCGGTTACCGCAAGATTGCCCAGTGCCTTTGATTTCAAAAGCAGTTCGGTATACAAAGGCGCGTAAACGATATCATGAACCACGCACTCGCGTCTCAGATTCTCGAGTCCGATATCAAGTGGAGCCATTCCCGCCATTCCCGCCGAAGTGGTATTGACCAGAAGCGATGCGCCGCCCAGCGCTGCCTCTTTCTCATGCCATTCTATAACCCGCACGCGTGAAGGATCAGGGCATCCGTTCGCCAGTGCTCGCGCTCTCTCCGTAGTCCGGTTTGCAAGGATTATTTCCGGAACCCCCTCCTTAAGCAAGGCAAAAATCACCGCTCTTGCCGCCCCGCCCGCGCCGAGAACCAGGGCAGGGCCTTTAGCGAAGTCGAAGTCAGGAGCCTGTTCCCTTATATTCATAATAAAGCCAAAGGCGTCGGTGTTTCTTCCGCAAAGAGACCCATCGTCAAGAACGCGTACCGTGTTGACGGCGCCGATTTCCCTGGCGGTCTCGTCCAGTTCCCGGCAAAGTTTCATTATCGCCTGCTTGTGGGGCACGGTGACGTTAAATCCGGCGATCCCTGAAGCTACTAGACTCTCCACCTGGCTGTTCAAATCGTCCGGCAGGACGTCGTAAAGGTCGTAACTGCCGTCAATACCGTATTTTTCAAGCCAGTACCGGTGAATCAGCGGGGACTTGCTATGACCGACAGGATGCCCTATCAGACCGGCCCGAACCCCGGAATTAACCTTCATCGTATATTCCCTCTTCTTGCCGCAGCCTTTTCAGCAAAGGCAGTAGCGGCATTCCCAGTATGGTGAAATAATCACCTCTGATCTGATCGAACAGCCGTATTCCCGGCCCCTCGACCTCATACCCGCCTACGGTGTCAAGCAGGGCGCTCCCCGCTGCCTTAATATAACCTTCAATGAAGCCATCGTCAAAATCCAGCATTTTTAGAACCGCCTTGTCAGTACAAGACCAAAGCTCGTCCCCGGCCCGTCGCAGGCTAACCGATGAAATCAGCGTATGCTCCCTGCCTCTCATCTCCTTGAGTCTCTCTCTTGCTTCCTTTATCGAGGCGGCCTTGGCGAGGCTGCGGCCTGCGAATTCCATCACCTGATCCGCTCCGATCACAATGGCTTCAGGCTTGCTGCGTGAAACTGCCTCCGCCTTCGCCCGTGCCAGAGTTATCGCCAGATCCTGGGGCGGAAGGCCGAAAGATTGGATTTTGGATTCGTCAATATTTGCGGGGATCACCTTGAAAACTACCCCGGCATTTTCTAGCATGACGCGGCGCGCCCTGCTTCCTGAAGCCAGAATTAGCTGCATTCCTGTATTACCCTTGCTGGCCGCTATTCGTTTTATTACGAACAGGGAAATCTTATACCCTTGCCACCGTTAAACGAAAGGGCTAAAACTTAGCTTCATCTTGAGAAAAACTTTGAAACACAGGCAAGTCTAGAAATGCAGCTTACCGTACAAGGCAAACAAATTGATGTTGGTGACGCTTTGCGAACCCATGTCTCTGAAAAACTGGAAGATATAAATAGCAAGTATTTCAACAGGGCGATTGACGCTACTGTTCTCTTCTCGCGTGAAGGCCATGGCCATGGCCTCTACAAGGCCCAGATCAGCATCAGGGTCGGAAAGAAAATAATGGTCGTGGCTGACGACACGGCTGGCGATCCGTACGGTGCTTTCGAAAGCTGCGCCGACAAGGTTGCCAAGCAACTGCGCCGCTACAAGAGCAAACTGCGCGATAACCACGAAAACCAGGAAGTCTCGCTCAAGGCCCGCGACTACACTCTTGCTGCGCCTGCGGATGAAGATGAAGGCGAGGACGATGGTGTTCCCTACGGCGACGATCCGCCGATCATCGCCGAGATCGCAACCGAGATCGAAACCTTAAGCGTTCCTGATGCGGTAATGCGAATGGATCTCTCCGATCTTAATGCACTGCTTTTCCGCAACGCAAAGCACAAGGGTCTCAATCTCGTTTACCGCCGCAAGGACGGCAATATCGGCTGGATCGATCTGGTGGATAACGGCTGATCGACTGACTTGGTAAAATCTTAATCTATTCTGTAAATTTTATAAGGGCTGTCTGAAGACGGCCCTTTTTTCATATATTGCTAAGAAAATTTTTTAAAATAACTGGAACTTTCGTGCGCTCTTGTTTATTGATACCGGCGATTAAAGCACTAGGCATAAGTGTGGGGATTCCATATGACGTTTGTAACTCCAGTAAACTCGATCCATTCGGGTCTAAAGTTGTTTAACAAAGAGCAGATTTTTCACTTTATTTCAGAAAAGACATCCGAACAAACCGGGTTCGAAGCTCCAAAAATCCTGACAAAGCTTTTTGAAGCAGAAAACCGGCATCCTTCGGGGATCGGGGAGGGTGTTGCCATACCTCATCTGAAATTATGCGGTATCAAGGCTCCTTACACGCTTTTCGCCAAACTTTCCCAGCCGGTGGAATTTGACGCCGTGGACGGCCAGCCGGTTGACATGGTGTTCCTGCTTGTCTCTCCCGAAAAAGACGGCCCGCTTCACTTAAGCCGCCTTGCCCGCATATCGAGGCTGTTTCGTGATCGCGACCTGTGCCGCAACCTGAGAAAAACGAATAACAACAATCTGCTCAGGTCTTTAATTCAGCAGCAGCCCGCAGCAATAAATGATGCCGCCTGACTTCTCGGGCGGCAGTCGCTATCGATAGATTCGTAAGATGCCTTAAGATGCCTATTGTACGGTAACCGGCTCAAGCTCGTTATGCCTGACCAGCGCAAGAGCCACTTCCCTCGATTCAAGCACGGAAAGCGGGGTGCCGTCCGCGGCATGTACCGACCAGGCTACCCTGTCGTCGACTTTTACAGGCCGGACATAGGCAATATGCTGAATGCCAAAGCTCAGGAAGTCTTTTGCGGAAAGACCCCTGAAGTAGTCGCTGGCCTTGGTGTAATTGTTCTCTGTCATAATGATCAAGCTCATTTTAACAAAATAATCGTCAGAAGACTAATTTCAGGTTAAAGGACAAATTATTTTTTTTATTTATCCCTTGCCGGCTTTCTTCTGGATTCGCCATCGGCGGTTTCCTCGACATCAATGGCTTGCGGCCCGATTGACCCGTTCCTTGTTGCGCCGGAAGCAGTAATCTCGATTTTGCGGGCTTTGGACTCGGGTTGCACCCTGTGCATATCTATGTTCAGTAATCCGTTATCGAGAGTGGCCCCCTCGATCTTGATCCCGTCCGCCAGCACGAAAGAACGCTGAAATTGGCGCGAAGCTATCCCCCGGTGAAGGAAAATTCTCTGGATGCCTTCATCCTCGTCCTGGTGTTTGCCGCGAATCGTTAGCTGGTTGTTATCAAGTTCAATCTCAAGATCGTCCATGGAGAAACCGGCCACGGCAATGGTAATCCTGAAGCCGTTTTCACCGATCTGTTCTATGTTATAGGGAGGATAGCCTTCTCCTGCCGTTTTTCGCATGCGGTCGAAAGTTTTCTCGAAATGGTCGAAGCCAAGAAAAAGGGGGCTGTCGAATAGAGTCAGTCTGGTGGTATTCATCTTAAAACTCCTCCTGTGAGCAAGTTCCATTCATTTAATTGCGGCCTGCCAGGCAGCGCCGAACCATATGAATATATGATCGCAAACATTATATGACCTGATCAGGTCTTATTTCAAGTACGCTCACTCAAAGTGAACGTCCGCTCAAAGCTGTTGCATATTTGCCATATGGTAAAGTATGGTAAGCCGCAGGTAATTGAGTGGAGGTCTTTATGTATCAGCAACTGGTCGCTGATCTGGAAGAAATTGAAGAAACAGATCATCAGCACGAGGCAACCGGATGCAGTCTCCGGGAGATTGTGCAAAGCAATATAAGCGATACTACCGCTGTGATTGACAATCAGCCTTTAAAGCTTAACGGCAACGGTACTTCCTTGTCCTTTTATGGCAGGGAAGTCGCTGTAACCAATGTTTCCACCAAAAATTCCAGAAAGCTTACCCGTCTCTTCAATGAACTCGCAGGCCAGGGATTTGTCCCTGCACCGAAAGAAACACCATTGGTTTTGCACTGGGGGCAGCATGGCAGCATTATCACTCCGTTCATCGAACTGGATGACGGCAAGACCAGCGTATTTCTTAACGCCCAGAAATATGTGCCAAACGGCAATAGCGGCAATAACGGCAGCAAGGGCCAGCAGCAAAAAGAGGAATGCCGGAAACCTTCCGCAGTGTTCGTAACCGGAACCTGTTTGTTCGGCAAACACGGAATTGCAGGCTATACCGATAAAGGAAAAGTGCTTCATCTAACGGATCCTGCCCAGATGAAAACGGCCACAAACGAAGAATATGGCAGGGTGATCAGCCTTGATTTCATGGATGATCTTCACGCTTCCGAAATAGTAGGCCCGATTTCCCGCCAGAACGTTCTTGGTATGGCGAATGCGGATAAGGTCTACTTCAACATTCCGGTAACGCCTTACATTCTTTATGCAAGAGACGCCATCGATAAAGGCGTGATGGATGACGCGTTGCTTCCGGAATGGAGCGAACGGATCAAACTCAGAACGCAGGAGCTGATAGAATACGAAAAAAATATCTCCAAAGCTGAAATAATTGCTGTTGATCCTCTCTACAGGTATTTTGATCTTGCCGTAGATAAAAATATCACACTTGCCGGACTCGTCGAAACGATGGCGGCTGATGATGGCTGGTGGCAGTCGCATTTCGCTGCCAACATGCCCGAGAGGTTCACGGATATCTGCTACGCCAGCTATATGAAAGTATATTACGATTTAATGGCGCAGGAAGAAAACAGGTTGGTGGTGGCCGTGGAAGACCAGCACGAAATGAGGATCCTGCTTGGCCTTAAAAGGCAGATAGAGGATCAAGTGCTGCCAAAGCCTCCGAAAGGAAGCAGTATAGTAGGACTTTATCCTTTTTCTTATATTGTATTCCCGGATAAAAACGGAGCGGCCGATCCACCTTTTCTTTCAAATCAATGTGGCAGAAACGATCTTGCGGAAGAGGTGCTGGCCAGGCTGCCGATATCGACGTGGAAGTAGTGCGCAGGGAGAGGCAGCCTTGAAAACGGTAAAGGAAAAATCTGGGGTTGCCCCTGAAAAACTGGATCAAGGTTGAAGCCGGTTGTCATGATGCCGCGTTCCGGGTAAGCTCCTGGCCATGCTGCTGGATAAAAAAGATCTATACCGTCTTGTCAAAGGTGCTTCGGTTTTAACCACTGGTGGTGGCCTGTGCTTTGAGGATCAGTGCCGTTCTTTGGACAGGCATCGTGACGATATCAGCCTCGAACTGAAAGCGCTGGGCGACTTTCCTTCCGAAAGCATACTCATAACGGCTGCCGAGCTTGGCCCGGCGGACGCCGGAGAACTTCCAAAGGAAAAGCTTATACCCGAAATGGTTGATGTCTGGCGGCGGCTGACCGGCATGCCTGCCGATGGAATTTATGCACCTGAACTTGGTCAGGAAATTATACTGGTTGATACAGCCGTGGCGATGGGGTTGCCTCTGGTTGACTTTGATTCAGTAGGCGGTCGCGCCGTGCCGCTGGTGGATATCAACAGTTTTACTGTGGCCGGGCTGGATCATTCATTTTCTCCGCTGGTATTGGCCACGGATAAAAATGAAATAATAACTATAGAAACCCCGGTGTCTTTACCGCGCGCCGAATCCATTCTTCGTAACATGACGGCGTTGTCCGATAGCAGGATTGTCTACTTTTTCGGCGCGCCGGTAAGAGTCGGAGATATTGCGGGTTCAGGCATCGAAAACAATTCTCTGTCAACCGCTATGAAACTGGGATCGGCCCGTAATATTGAAGATATAAAACAGGTTCTCGATCTCTCGGTGCTGGCTGGAGGGAAAGTGATTGAGTCAAGGGAAGTGGAGCGTGAAGGTTTCAATTGCTGTATCGCCCGCTTCAAATCCGTATCGGATCAGGAAATCCTCACCCTTTATATCCTGAACGAGGTTCTTTTTGTCAGAAACGGGAAAGGCGAACTTGTCGCTGAAGCGCCAGATAAAATTCTGCTGATAGATCCGCACTCTTTTTCAGGATTATCCAGCGAAAGCCTTCTCTGCGGACATGATGTCCTGTTATGCGTCGCCAGAGCCGATCCGCTATGGCAGACCGGGAAAGCAAGGGAATTGTTTTCTTCAAGCAGGTTTGATTTTTTTCTTGATCAGAACGACATTTTCTAATGGGCCCCTCAGCTGTAATTTTCAGGAATATTATCCTTGCGCTGATTGCCGCCATGTTGCTGCTGATGGTGACGACCACGCGGCATTTCGCCTTCATGCCCGGAATTGCAGGTATTATAGGACTTGCCGGACTGTTGTTCTCAGAGAAAATCAGGCCGGATTGGCCTCGTCGGCTGGGGGCGCTTCTGCTGGCCTTTATCGTGCTTGGCCTGTTGAGCTCTTTGTGGTCGATAAACCCGCCTGAAACGCTGGAGCGGGCATTCAAGATTGGCGGTGTTTTTTTAGGCGGCTGGGTGTTTATCGCTTTTTGCCTGAACTATCCGCTCGAACGCCTTCGGCACTTGTTGCCGCTTGTGCCGGTATTGCTGCTGCTGGTGTCGCTGGTTCTTTTGATCGAAATCATTTTTGATTTGCCGCTGTTCAGGCTGCTCCATGCGAATGATCCTAATTTCATCAACCACAGGATAAAAAAATATGAGATAAACAAGGAGACCACAGCGCTGATCCTGTTCCTGCCGGCGGGATTGACCATGGCCTTCAGCAGATGGGGCAGGGCGGGGGTGCTGGTTCTGATGGCGCCGGTATTGCTGTTGCTGCTGCAGACCGTAAGCCAGTCGGCGCAGATGGCGTTTATCGTAGCGCTGCTGGCCTTCGCGCTCTTCAACTATTTTCCGGGCAATTCCCGTCTTTCATGGAAAATCGCCGCAGGCTCGCTTGTCGCAGGACTCTGGGCGGCGCCCTTTATCGCTCCGCTGCTTTTCAGGCACTTTGCGGAATTCTTCAGATCAAACCGGCTCTTGATAGAATCCTCGGCCAGCCCGCGTCTGGAAATATGGGATTTTATAGGCTGGAAAATTCTGGAATCTCCTTTTACCGGCTATGGCATGCACGCCACAAGGTTCATCGAGGATTTCGAAACTGCCCGGATCTATTATCACTCGGATACCATCATGCACCCCCATAACCTGGCTTTGCAGTTATGGCTTGAATTCGGAATAATCGGCGCAGTTGCCGGGACGGCAGCCATAATTCTGCTGCTGCTGTTTTGCCGTAAGGCGACCGACCATGCATCCAGAAGGCTTTATTTTACAGTATTTTGTTCAGTATTTTTTATTTCGCTTGTCGGATGGGATCTGTGGCAGGCATGGTGGCAGGGGCTGGTTTTTGCGGTTTCAGGAATAACCATTCTTGCGGCCCGCTTTCACAAGGTTAAGGAGGCATAATTATCAGTAGCCCTCAATCATGTCTCCTTACCCCCGGACGATATTAGGAATTTGCATTATCCTTTATAAATTGCCGGTCGCAGTAACCGCAGCGTACGGAACGTTTCAGGCCGAAGCTGTAAAATACCATCGGATGTCCCAAAGCGCCTCCGCCCCCGTTGCAGCTCACCTCATCGGCTTCTTCGATAACATGAATTAATTCAGGAATGTTGGCGGTCATCTCTTGTGTCCCCTGTTAAGAAATTATTATCCTGATCGTACTAAACATTACAGAGAATAAAAAATTCCACCCAGGTTAATATATAATGTGCCCGATGAAAGAAGTAAGGTTTATAGACAATCCGGCAATCATGGGAAGGGAAAGCAACTACACTTCCATTCCCGTGAGCGTTTCCAAAGTCCTTGACAGCTGGCGCGCCTCGCTTTTCAGTTTCGAGTGGGTGACTCCGGAACTGGAAGTCAGGGCGATTGAGGAACTGCCGGAGCAAGAGCAGGAAAAACGCCGCCAGATAGAAGACAGTCTGCGGCATGGCGAGCCTCTCGAAAAGCCCATTCTCGGCATTGGAATGCTGGATAATGTCGAAATCGGCAGCGGCAGGGCGGTTTTTCTTACTCTGGCCGCGAACGGAGTCGAGGAAATACAGGTGCATGTGCCGCTGATCCACAAGGATGATTTCCGGCAGTTCATTAATGGAGCGGACAAGTCCCATGAAAAGAAAAGGTGATAGCGGCAACGCCATGTTCTACGTGCTGATCGGCACGGTTCTTTTCGCCGCTCTCAGTTATGCTATTTCGCAAAGCACTCGCGGCACCTCCTCGGCATTGTCCGAGGAAAAGGCCGGTCTTGCCGCAACTGAAATAATCGAATTCGCAACCACTCTTGCCACCGCGACCGGCCAGATCGTGTTAAGAGGCTATGGAGCCGGTGAAATCGATTTCAGAAACAATATTGTCCCAGGTTATAATAACGCCGGTTGCTCCGATGAATATTGCAGGATATTCGGAGCTGAAGGCGGCGCGGTAATCTACAAGACCTTGCCCGAGGAATGGCTCGACAACGCATATTCGGCTGCACCCGGTTACGGCCAGTGGGTGTTCTCGGGCCGCAACGCCGTCGTCGAGGTCGGCGACAGCGCCACCGAAGATCTCGTTGTGTTCCTTCCATACCTGAAGCTCGAAGTCTGCAAGGCAATCAATAACAGACTGGGCGTCACCAACCCGTTCGACGCGCCGCCGAAAGATACCGGGACGCTCGACGGATTTGCCAACAAATTTACCGGAGCCTTTGCTCCCGCCGACGCTTTAAGCCTCTCAGACCCGGAAAAAGGCAGAATGGCCGCCTGCTTCGAAGGAGACGCCGCCCCGCCCGCAGGCAGCTATCATTTCTATCAGGTGCTTGTCGCAAGATAGACCTCCGATTTCCTTGAAATTTCGCGAGCATATATGTTAGCTTGCCGCGATCGTTGAAAACGGCCATGGGAGGGATGTGAAACCATGACAGAAGCGAACGCGAACAGCGGCAATAACAACGCCTGCGGCCTTGCGGCCTACCGGGTCGGTGACAGCGACGTGCGCCCGTGGGGAACCTATGCGGTGACCGGGGTCGGAATTCTTGATAACGGAAAAGAATATTGTGAAAAGATCATCACCGTAAATCCGGGAAAAATCCTCTCTCTCCAGTCTCACGACCACCGCGCGGAGCGCTGGGAAGTGCGCGAAGGAACGCTGACGGTTATTCTGGACGGCAGGCGGATTACCCTTTACGCAGGCGACACGGTCGATATCCCCCTTTACGGCATTCACTGCATGGCCAACCTTACCGAGGCCCCGTGCAAGGTATACGAAATCCAGACCGGCCTGTGCCGCGAGGAAGACATCGTCCGCTACCTCGACGCCTATGGCCGCGAAACAAAACGCTTCACCGGCCAGGCAATCACGGCAAGCATCGCCCTCTACCGCGAAGTGCTGGGGGAGATTGAAGAAATGGAGCGCAGGGCGGCTTGAGGTTGCCTGCCAGTCTGATCTATGCTTTCTCCTCAATTGTCTCATCTTGCCTTGTATCTTTTTGTCGGGAACGGAGGCGTATAATTTCCTCATAGAGGGCGATGGTCTCTCTGCCCATATTTGCCGCCGTGAACTGTGCGAGTATGCGTTCGCGCGCGGCGAGTCCCATGGCGTGCCATTCGGCCTGGGTTGTGGTTTCGAGGATCTCCACGATTTTATCGACATCCCCGACCGGCGCCAGCCGCCCGGTTTTACCGTCCTCGATCAGTTCGGAGACAGAGCACACGTCGCTTCCGAGAACGGCGGTCTTGCAGGCCATGGCCTCCAGAGGGCACATGGCGAACCCTTCCCAGCGGCTTGGCATGATGAGGAGGTCGGCTTTTTCGAAATAGTCCGGAACCTCGGATGCCGCGACCCAGCCCTTATAGGTGACGTTCGGGCGCTCGGGCGGGCGATCCCTGGCATAGATGACATCGCCGACCACGGTAAGATGACAGGGTTTTCCTTCGAGCCTTTTCATTACGTCCAGCAGAATGTCGAAACCCTTCTGATAATCGAGACGGCCCAGGAACATCATTTCAAGTTTATCTGATTTTATTTTGTCTTCGGCTTTGGCTGGAACCGGCACGCCGTTGTAAACGACTTTGATCTTTTCGGAGGCCACGCCGAAACGCGCGGCTTCGTCCTTCTCAAAACGGCTGACGCAGATAACGGCATCCGTCAAAGGCAAAAGCGCCCTTTCGATCAGAGCATAGATTTTTTTCTTTAACGAAGAACCTTCCATGAAAAAGCTGAAAGCGTGCGGACAATACAAAACCGCAGGCCGGTAACCCGGAGCGGTCATCCTGACGAAAAGAAGGGTCAGACGCCCGATCACGCCCGCAAACGTGCTGTGCAGATGAATGACGTCCGGCCTTTCCTTGCGGACTTTTTTGAAGAACGCCACGGCGAGAGCAAGGAAAGACTTCAGGTTCCTCCCGGTCTGT
>CAZBGS010000010.1:0-43033 GCA_964491785.1 uncultured Pseudobdellovibrionaceae bacterium
TCCTGACTCCGAAAATCCCTCACCCTCCCGCTTCGCGGGCCCCTCCCTCTCCCGGGCGGGAGAGGGTTTCGTCGGTGAAGGGCGGGTCAACCTGACCGGAATATGATCTGGCCCGTATTTCTCACACTGTCCGTAAAAGCCTTCTCCGGATACCCGCAGATCAGCGCGCCTTCCGGCGCGCCGCGAGTATGTCGGATACGAGAGCATGGGAAATCCGGGTTAGCTGAAGCCGGGTGAGGGGGGTGGTGGTGGATTTCCTGACTCCGAAAATCCCTCACCCTCCCGCTTCGCGGGCCCCTCCCTCTCCCGGCGGGAGAGGGGATTATTTCTTTACATCATAGAATTCATAAGGCACCGGAGCCGGGGCCGGGGGAGCGGGTACCTCGCATTCCAGCGGAACGTTTAGCAGCGAGGGCCATTTCTCCGCCCAGCCGTTTTCATGCTGGTTTTCGGTGACGATGGTGTGCCTTACGCAGTCGCTCGGCCCGGAGCTTTGCGACCAGCTGTGGAAGATCGCCGGAGGTATGACCTGATCGTTTCCGCCGATGAAATGATGCTGCGGCAATGTTGCCAGCTGCGGCGCCACGGTCACAGGGTTCAGCGACCCCGCCATCGGCGAGACATTGTGATAACTGGTGAAAGCTTCGGTATCGAGATTCCCCGCCACAGTCCGCAGCGAAAGCACGTCCTTGCGCTCCGCCGCCACCAGCGCCGCGACACCGGCCCCGCCGCTGTATCCGATCAGGTGGAATCCGGTCACGTCATACATGCGCCTGATATTGTCCAGGGCCTCATGATATGCGGCGATCACCTCGGGCGCGAACCGCGCATCCGTCCAGTACTTCGAAGGGCAGGGGGACTTGTCCGCCATTCCCGAATACTGGCATGGCCTTGCGAGATAAACCAGATTTTCAGCCCTGTCGAAAGCCGCCATATGCAGCGCCACGGGATTTTTGGGCGTGGGATCAAGCGACATTCTCCCCGGCGAAATCCACGCAAGACCGTCGCCCTCTATATATACGTTTGCGACCTTGTTCTTCGCATGCATCCGCTCCCACGCGGTCAGCATGAACGGGCCTGCCGGAATTACGCGCTCGACCATGAACGCCGGTCTCGCGACCCTGTCGGCAAGAACGTCGAGCGTTCCCATGAGCGGAGGGGCGCAAGCGGTAGTAATAGCCGTCGCAGCCGCCAGACCAAGAGCAATTCTTTTCATTCTTCGTGCTTTCATTTCCCGGGTTCCCCTGAAAGGTTATTCATCCTCTAGGGTAAAAGGCATCTATCGTAAAGACAATGGATAACTTGGATTTAATCGCAATGAATGGTCTTATCTTCCCCCGGACGCCATCCGTTCTCCCATACCTCAAGATCCACGATATGCGCCGGTTCGCCGTTGTTCTCGAACCATGAATCAACCGCGAACTCTTTGCCTCCCGCGGTTTCCGTTATCACGGCGGTCAGATGCGGCCAGCCTCCGCCCCCGAAGAAAGGCGCCCGCATATGCGGCAGCCTGATCCTGTGGAACAACAAAAACCCCTGCTGATCCATCAGCGAAAGATAAATCGTCGTATTGGTGCTTTCATCGACGCAATCATGCTGCTTTTCTCCGAATTCCTCGAAAGTTCCGCGAATATCCTCCGCCGTGCCGTTGATAGCGCCGACCTTCCTCTCGAACCAGCCGACGGCCATGGAAATTCTCGCCCTCTCCTGCGCGGCGTCGCGCGAAGGTGGTGTAAAAATGCTTTCAAGCTCGCTCCAGTCCTCCGGATAAAAAACTATCGAATCGACGACCTTGCAGCCATAGCTGCGGCAATGATCGAACATCTGCGTGCTGGCCTGACCTGCGCCCTTGTTGGCAAGATAATATTTGTAGTCGTATATCGTCTCGCGTCCGGCGCCGCAGGCACCGAGGCAAAAAATTGAAAAAAGCGCTGCCAGCCTGATGTTCATTTCAGCTCTATGACAATCGGCGTATGATCCGATGGCTTCTCAAGCCCTCTGGGCCCCCGGTCGATATAACATGATGCCAGCCTGTCCGTGATCGCAGGCGAGCAAAGGAAGTGATCGATGCGAATGCCTTTGTTGAGCCGCCACGCCCCGGCCTGATAATCCCAGAAAGTGTAATGCCCGCCTTCGGCGCTGAAATGACGGAACGCGTCGTAAAGCCCGAGATTCAGCATGGCGCGGAACTTCTCCCTTGCCTCCGCGCGGAAAAGGGCGTCGCCCCGCCACAGCGCCGGATCGAAACAGTCGCGCTCCTCGGGAATGATATTGAAATCGCCGCCGACCAGAAACGGTATCCGCAGCCGCCGGAAATGCTTCAGCCGCTCGTAAAGCCGCTCCAGCCACGCAAGCTTGTAGTCGAATTTTTCGCCGGGATACGGGTTCCCGTTGGGCGCGTAGATATTGATTACGCGCATGCCGTTGATATCGGCTTCCACATACCTTGCCGGTTCATCCGTTCCCCCCCCGGGAAGCTCCTGCGCAGTGACGGAAAAGTTGCTTCTGGCGGCAATGGCGACGCCGTTATAGGCCTTTTCGCAAACCGCATGGGTAAGGTAACCGGCATTCAGGAATTCGCTTGCGGGAAATTCAAGGCTTTTCAACTCCTGCATCAGCAGGACATCGACCTTTGTCTTCTCCAGCCAGCCGATGACGTGAGGTAACCTTGCCTTGATCGAATTGACGTTCCATGAAGCGATTTTCATGCGTTCCAGCCTAGCAGCAAAACGCTCCCGTCTTAAATAAAACTTGAGAAATACGATTAATATGGATAATAAATAAGTTCCAAAAATAACGGAGGATAGGAATGCAACCTTTAAAGGAGACTTGGGAAAAGGTCGCCGGCACGACAAAATGTATCGGTTATGTCGGCGCGCTATGCGGTTCTTTTTTGCTCGCCGTTGCATCGAGGGTGGTTCCTGAAAGCAAGCTGAGCAGGGCAATGGAAGCCCCGTTTTTTAAGTTAATGGGCTTGCACTAAGCAAGCAGGTGTAAACAGGGTAGTGGATTTCCATCTCCGGAAATCCTTCACCCTCCCGCTTCGCGGCCCCTCCCTCTCCCGGCGGGAGAGGGGTTTCGCGGGAGAGGCAGATACTCCTTAGACTTTGCCGCTTGCCGTTTGCGCCGTATCGGCTAGTATTGGTCATATGAACGGGCCTTTCGAAAACATCTCTTCCTGCAACTATTGCGCTTTGCCGCTGGCCTCATACGCATGCAGGCCGGACAGGAGCAAGGGCAGGCTGCATGACGAACCGGAAAGCAGGCACCGCACCCCGTTCCACCGCGACCGCGACCGTATCGTCCATTCCAGCGCATTCCGGCGCCTGAAATACAAGACGCAAGTCTTCGTCTACCACGAAGGCGACCACTACCGCACCCGCCTTTCCCACACCCTTGAGGTGGCGCAGATCACCAGAACTCTGGCAAGATCCCTGATGATCAACGAGGATCTGGCGGAAGCCGTGGCGCTCGCCCACGACCTCGGCCACACGCCTTTCGCCCATATGGGGGAAATATGTCTGCAGAAATGCATGGAAAAATACGGCGGTTTCGAGCATAACGACCAGTCGCTGCGCATCCTGACCGCGCTGGAGCGCAAATATCCGCTCTGGCCGGGCCTCAACCTCACCTGGGAAACCCTTGAAGGCGTTATCAAGCATAACGGCCCGGTGACCGGCCCCCTCCCGGTGACTCTCGACGAAGTGAGCCGCACCGTAGATTTCGGCCTCAACTCTTACGCCTCGCTGGAGGCGCAGTCCGCAGGTCTCGCCGACGATATCGCCTACAACAACCACGATGTCGAGGACGGATTGAGGGCGAACCTGTTCTCGCTGGAAGATCTGGAGAAGGACGTCCCGCTGCTCGCGGAAATCATGGCAATCGTGAGAAAAAATTATCCGTCAATCAAAGATCATTACCTTATCTATGAAATGGTCAGGGAAATGATCGGGGCCATGGTCGAGGACGCGCTTGAAGAAAGCCGCAGGCGCATAGCCGAAATCTCCCCTCAAGGCCCGGAAGATGTAAGGGCCTGCGGCAGGCAGCTGGTCGCCTTTTCCGAAGACATGCACCGGAAGGTAGGGGAGTTGAGGGATTTCCTGTTCACAAGGATGTACCGCCACTACACGATCAACCGCATCTGGTACAAGGTCGAACGCCTCGTCTCCGACCTGTTCGCGGCTTTCCTCGATAATCCCCACCTGCTGCCCGACCGCTGGCAACAGGATCTGAACGCTGCCGGAGGCGCCGCCGACGATATGATCCGCGCCAGGGTTATTTGCGACTATATCGCCGGAATGACCGACCGCTATGCCATCAGGGAGCATGAACGCCTGTTCGACCTGAACCTCGACTGGAGATAGGGAAAATCCCGCTTGACCTTTGCGGGCAGTTATCTGTTAAATCTTGCTAATACAATTGACATTTGGATAGAACCTGCTTTCACGAAGTGGCATTATGCTGTTTATTGGCAAAAATGGCGGTAATGTACTGTGCTCTCAAGGTGCAGGATGGTAGTTCCGGGGTGCTCGAAGACTGCGTTAGACAAGGATAGTGCGATGATTAGAAACCAAAGGGATGATTTCGACAGCCAAGACGAGGGGATCTTTGCCGCCATAAGCAACGCCATGAGCCGTACCGGCCGCATTCATGGCCGCGGATCGCTTCTGACATTCATGGTCGTTCTGGCCATGATCGCAATACTGGTCACGGTGCTTTGGTACAGCTACCCACGCGAATCGGCCTCCGGTTCAGGTCAGGCGGTTCCGCTGATCAGGGCGGAAAACCAGCCGTTCCGGGTAGAGCCAGATGACCGTGGCGGCACGGAGGTTCCCTACCGGGACAGCACGATTTTCCAGACCCTGCGCGATGACGGCAAGGGTACGCAGGTAGTCGAGAACCTGCTTGACGATGAAAGCGACAAGGTTGACCGCAGTAAACTTTTCGCGGGTCTTAACACCAGAAGCGATGAAGCCCCCGCCGCCCTGAACCTTCTCGAGGAAAACGAGGGCGAGGTAGTCTCTGCTTCCACCGAATCAGCAGCGGCATCGCAAGAAAAACAGATCGCAGATGTCTCCCTGGAAACGAGAACGCTTGTGCAGTCGGTTCTGAAAGAGCATGAAAAATCATCTGCGCAGAAAGAACAGGAAATGGCCGAATCGCTGGCCAGGATCGAACCTGCCGCCGGTGCCGCCACTCCTGCCGCAGCCATTCCCAATCCTTCGGGAAACTATTTCATTCAACTCGCCAGCGTCAAAACCCGGGAGGCGGCCGAGCAATCCTGGCCGGGCCTGCAAAAGAAGCATGCCGAGCTTTCCGGCTCGAAGTACCGGGTTCAGGAAGCCGACCTCGGCGAACGCGGCAAATTCTACAGGATACAGGCCGGGCCGTATGATCAGAACCAGGCAGGAAAAATCTGCGAAGCCATAAAGAGCCGAAATCCCGGGGGTTGTCTTGTGGTCAGCCGTTGATCGCAGCCGTCCGCCACTCTCAGCGTTTTTCTCCGTAAGTTCCACTAGCCTCTATGCGGAAGAAAAAGACCTGTTCCGGCAGGCGAACCCTCTCGGCTTCATCCTTTTCTCCCGCAACTGCCGGAACCCCGACCAGATCAAAAAACTTGTCTACGAACTGAAAGAATCCGCCGGACGGGACTGTCCGGTTCTGATCGATCAGGAAGGGGGAAGGGTGCAGCGCCTCAAGCCCCCGCACTGGAATGCCTATCCGCCCGCGCAGCAGTTCGGCGAATGCTATTTCTGCGACCGCGAGGCCGGCCTGTTGACACTGGAGAGCAGCGTAAAAGCCATGGCAGGGGAGCTTGCGGAGATCGGCGTCAACGTCAACTGCGCCCCGGTGCTGGACGTTCTGTCCCCGTACACTCATGAGATAATCGGCGACCGTGCGTTCTCGGCAAGGCCGGAGACTGTCTCGGCTCTGGGATTGGAAATGTGCCGTGTCTTTCTCGCCGCCGGCGTGACGCCTGTCGTAAAACACATGCCGGGTCACGGACGCGCCGCCGCCGACAGCCATTTGTTCCTGCCAAGGGTCGCCGCCTGCCGCAGCGAACTGGCCTCGGACTTTCAGCCTTTCAGGCATGTGGCCGCGTCCGGTCTGGCGAAAAAAATTTGGGGAATGGCCGCCCATGTGGTTTACGAATGCATCGATGATGAACTCCCCGCAAGCATTTCGCCGCAGGTAGTTGAAAGGGTGATCCGCCGTGATATAGGATTCGGCGGCTTTCTGATCACCGACGATCTGGCGATGAAAGCGCTTGACGGTTTTGGCGGGGTGGATCGCCGCGCTTTGATGGCGCTGGAGGCAGGATGCGACGCCGTGCTACATTGCAGCGGCGATTTCAGGGAAATGGAAAAGCTGGCGCAGGCTCTCCCGCCGCTGTCAGCCTCATCCCTGACAAGGCTTGACGCGAGCTGCCTTGATATTTAAAACGCGCCTGCATATAAAAACAGATATAGAGAAGGCTCTAATTTGCCGAACGCCGCCAACACAGACTTTCAGGAAGATCCGCCAAGGGACAGGCAGAATGCCGATACACGCCTGACGGACACTCTCCTGCTCAACCTCGACGGCTACGACGGGCCTATCGACCTGCTGCTTCAACTCGCCCGCGACCAGAAGGTCGACCTCACCAAAATCTCGATTCTGCAACTGGCAAGGCAGTATCTCGAATTCGTGGACAGGGCAAGGGAACTCCGGCTCGACCTTGCCGCGGATTATCTGGTGATGGCCGCATGGCTGGCCTATCTGAAATCCCGACTGTTGCTGCCGACTCCCGAAGCGGAGAACGAACCATCCGCCCAGGAAATGGCCGAAGCCCTTCAATTCCAGCTTCGCCGCCTCGAAGCCATGCAGAAAGTCGCCGAAAAACTGATGCAGCGCCCGCAACTCGGCGAAAAGTTTTTTGCAAGAGGCATGCCCGAGGATCTGAAAGTCACCACCGATACAGTATACAGCATCAACCTGTATGATCTGCTTCGCGCCTATGGCGATATCCGCCGCCGTCGCGACGAAGGCAAATACGACCTCCCCAAATTCTCTCTGATGTCGATGGAGCAGGCGATGGAGCGGCTGACCCGGATGCTGGGCGCTCTGCCGCGAAAGGGAGCGAGAAGCGTCTGGACGACCCTGCGGAGCCTGATCCCGGAAAACATCGCCGACAGACTGCTCTCGCGAAGCGCCCTGGCATCCACTTTCACAGCCGGACTCGAACTGGTAAAGCAGGGCAAACTGGAAATCAGACAGGACGCCCCTTTCGCTCCCGTTTACATGCGCGCCAGCTTTACAGGCGGGGATGAAGAATTACCATGAGGGACAGCCAGTATCAGTTACGGCTTCTGGAAGCTCTGCTCTTCGCCTCCGCCGAACCTCTCTCGCCGAAATCGATGCGTGAAAGGCTCGGGGATTCCGCCGATCTTGGCTATCTCCTCGGCAAACTGAAAGCCGATTACAGCAACAGGGGAGTAAATCTCGTCGAGGTCGACGGCTGCTGGGCTTTCAGGACTTCCCCCGATCTCGGTGACGCTCTCAGCCTTAAACGCGAAGTTCAGCGCAAGATGTCAAGAGCCGCGCTTGAGACCCTGGCGATCATCGCGTATCATCAGCCTGTGACCAGAGCGGAAATAGAGAACATCCGGGGGGTGGCCACTTCCAAAGGCACCCTCGACGTTCTCATGGAAGGCGGCTGGATCAAACCGGGAAGGCGGCGCGAAAGCCCAGGAAGGCCGCTTACCTGGGTAACGACTACGGCGTTTCTCGACAGGTTCGGCCTCGAATCCATGACCGACCTGCCGGGACTAGACGAACTTAAGGCATCCGGACTTCTCGACCGCCGCCCGGCCATCGAGACGCTGCCAGAGACCGCGGACATGTTCGAGGAACGTTACGACACTGAAGAAGAGATCTCCGATACCGGAGAGGAACCCTGAAAAAAGGAATGAAGTCATGAGCGTAGGTTTTTTTCAGATTTTGATCATCGTTGTGCTGGTCTTCCTGCTCTTCGGCGCGGGCAGGGTGCCTCGCATGATGGAAGATCTGGGAAAGGGAATCCGCAGTTTCCGCAAAGGCCTGACCGGCGAGGAAGAAGCCGGCCAGAAAAAGATCGGGAACTCGTCCGAAAAAGACAAAGATGAAGAGTAGTCCCGGAAGATGCTGGATATAGGCTGGCCGGAATTACTGTTGATTTTGGCCGTGGTGGTTTTCGCCACGGGCCCGGACGATATCCCCAAACTGCTTTATCACGCAGGACGCCTCGTCCGCCGAATCCAGTATCTGAAATTCTCTTTAAGCAGACAGTTCGACGAACTCATGCGCGAGAGCGATCTGGAGAGCATCCGCAAGGCGGCTGCCATCGACATCCCCGGCCCGGCGGCGGAAACCGGAGATCAGCAAAAAGACGGTGAAGAAGGTGAGCCAAAGCAGGATGGATAACATCGAAACCGACAGGCCCAGAAGCCTCGCCGTCCATTTGACCGAGTTGCGCAGGCGGCTGGTTTGGTCTTTCCTGGCCATGGGCATAGGCACTTTCGCCAGCTTCCTTTTCGTCGAGGATATTTACGGCTTTCTGGTAAAGCCGCTCGCCGACGCCATGGACGAGGCCAGCAGCGGAAGGCTCATATACACCGGCCTCGCCGAGGCTTTCTTTACATATCTCAAGGTGGCCTTTTTCTCGGGGATCTTCCTGACGACGCCGATCCTCCTCTCCCAGATCTGGCTGTTTATCTCGCCGGGCCTCTATTCGCAGGAAAGACGGACGCTGCTTCCCTTTATCGTCGCCACTCCCTTGCTGTTCTTCTGCGGCGGCGCGGCAGTATATTACCTGGTAATGCCCGCCGCATGGCCGTTCTTCCTCAGCTTCGAGAGCAGCGGGGCGAATACGGTTCTGCCCATACAGCTCGAAGCCAGGGTCAGCGAATATCTCGATATGGTGATGACGATGATATTCGCCTTCGGTCTGTGCTTCCAGCTTCCCGTCCTGCTCGGATTACTGGGGTATGCGGGCATTATCTCCCCGGAAACCCTGAAGAAGAACCGCAAATATTCGCTGGTGCTGGCTTTTATCGTTGCCGCCCTCCTGACCCCGCCGGACGTGGTAAGCCAGGTGCTTCTGGCCACGCCGATAATAGGCCTCTACGAGATCTCGATTCTCATCGTCGCCAGAATTCAAAAAGACAGCAAATAAATCATTTTGCTAAATTCGACTTCGGTCTAGATTAGAATAAGATCTTGAAAGGTGATGTTGTATGAGCAGGTTAAACAAAATCGCACTTGTCGGTGCCGGTCAGATTGGCGGAACGCTTGCGCTTCTTGCCGGAATCAGGGAACTGGGAGAAGTCGTTCTGGTCGATATCGCCGAAGGCATACCGCAGGGCAAGGCTCTCGATCTCGCTCAGGCCTCGGCTATCGAAGGCTTTGATATCGCCTATTCGGGAAGTTCGTCCTACAGGGCGATAGAAGGCGCCGACGTAGTGATAGTGACCGCGGGCGTCCCGCGCCGTCCCGGCATGAGCCGCGAAGACCTTACAGGCATCAATACCGCGATAATCCGGGAAGTGGGAGAAAACATAAAAAATTATGCCCCGGACGCTTTCGTAATCGTCATCACCAACCCGCTCGACGCCATGGTGGAAGTAATGCACCGCGCCACCGGCTTTCCGCCAAGGAAGGTCGTGGGCATGGCCGGCGTCCTCGACAGCGCCAGATTCAGTTATTTCATCGCCAGCGAACTGGACGTCTCGGTCGAGGATGTGACATCCTTCGTTCTCGGCGGTCACGGCGATACCATGGTTCCTCTGGCGCGCTATTCCACCGTGGCGGGGATTCCCTTGCCGGATATCGTTCGCATGGGCTGGCTCGAACAGGAAAAACTGGACGATATAATCCAGCGCACCCGCGACGCAGGGGCCGAGATAGTAAACCTTCTGAAAACCGGATCCGCCTTCTACGCCCCGGCCGCCAGCGCCATCGCCATGGCCGAAAGCCACCTTAAAAACAAGCGCCGGATCCTCCCCTGCGCCGCCAGACTGAACGGCGAATACGGCGTCCACGACCTTTATATAGGCGTTCCGGTAGTGATCGGCAGTAACGGAGTGGAAAAAATCATCGAGATCGAGCTGTCTCCCGAAGAACAAGCCCTGTTCGACAAATCAGTATCCGAAGTCCGCGAACTGGTTAAAACGATAGATATATAAAACTCGCCGCCGGGTGAGGGGATTTGTAGAGTCTGCGAGGTCTATTCGATACTGGCCAGTGATATCAGCTTTGGGCCGACGCAGAATTTGCCGGTCAGCTTTCTGGTTGCCGATATGTTGCTTATTTCCTGCTGAACCCGCTTCTCGGCTCTTTCATAAACCTCTTTGGCGGTAAGCGCCCGGTCTTTGTCGTAGAAGAACCACTTGTTCAGCGCCGCGGCTTTTTGCATGGCCGGATCGGCGTCGGCAACCGCTGTTTTGGAATCGCTGTTGAGCAGCTTGTAAAAGATGCCCGCAAGCCTGAGGCCTAGCAAATGCGAAAGATAATGATCTGTCTCGGTAACCTCTCCCTTCTTCTTCATGGCTTTGATCTTCCCGGTTTCCTCAATTATCTGCATGGCCTTGAGGTAGGAAGAAAGATAGGGATTGTCGCGCAGATCAAGTATCTTCTCCCGCAAATCCGTGCCACCCCGAACCTTGAGAATCCTTGTTTTTTCTTCCGCATAAATCTTTGAGGCATATTCCGGAAAGCCCGCTTCGCTTCCATATTGCATCATCAGCGCCAGCCATGTCTGTTCGATATACTGGAACAGCCCTCTGGCCGAACTGTTCGCGGCTATCAGGTTCTCGCCAAGCCCGCTCTCGATGATCGCTTTCAATAGCAGCAAATCGAAATTTACCTTTGTCTTTTTGCTGATGGAATAGATCGCAAGGATGTTATCGCTGTCGATCCCGCGGCTTTCAAGGTCGCTGGCAAAGGCGGCAGCGGTTTTGAAAGTGTTCTCGTCACGGATGGTGTATGAGGAAAAAAGTTCGTCGTAGTTTTCGTAGCAATCGGCGTCATGGCCATAAGCTGTCTGGGTTGCCTTGGAAGATCCCGCTATCGAGGATCCGGACAAAAACAACAACGGTAAACACAACACTGCTAACGCGCCGACGCGAAAGGTCATCAATATGCCTTTTATCTTATTTTATGTTCTTAATTATAATGCCGGGGACTTTAGATAATTCCGTTGCTTTTGGAAAGACGTATTTAAGCCAGAGCCATTGGCCTGTTTTTTGCGATAGCCGCCTTGAGATCCGGGATGATTTGAATCGCCGGTTCTGCGGGGGTCTGTGCGGGTGTCTCCTGAGCCGGATCGGCTTTTGCCGCGAACTCTTGGCTGAGCGGAGTTTTTTTATGTTCCACAACCGGCCTTTTCTCGATCGGCTGTTCGGCGCTTGTGGCAGTTTCGAATGATACCCGCAGACTTCCGTCAGGCGCTTTGGTCTTGGCCTCGGCCACTCGAGCAGGTGCCGGTTCTCCGGCCTTAAAGCTCTTGTTATAGCTGCTGATGCTGCTTTCGACATAGGCCTGATATCGCCCGAGCGCCTCGGATGCTGAAGCTCCGCCAGTGAAAAAGGCCGGATTCCATGACGCAGCGCTCCCCAGTGCCCTGCCTGCGTTTGCCTGGCTTCCGTTGGCATCGAGGGATGCGAGCTTGCGGGCATTGCCGGGGCCGACGTTATAGCCGGCGTAGATCTTTCCGAAATCGTTGTGATTTTTCGGATCCGCGCCGATCGTGTTCCCCACCTGCTTCATATATTCAGCAGCGGCATAGGTCGATACGACCGGATGAAAACGGAGATCGCTGCCCCACTCGGTTTTGACGCTCCATTTGCCTTCCTGAAGGGCCTGCCTGACCTCCGGCTCCAGCCTGTCTCCTTGTTCGGACAGGATCCTGCCGCGCAGCTCCTTGCTGCCGAAAACTTCGTTGAACGTTCCTCTGCTGAACTGGAACGGCCCGGAACATCCCGAAGGGCTTACCATGGTCTTGTGAGAGCTGAAACGTGTTTCGATGCCCCAGATTCCCCGCACCAGCTCGGGGCTGACTCCGGCTGAACTGGACGCCGCTTCAAGAACACTGTCGACCGCCGTCTGGCGCTCGCCGACCTGCACCGTGCCGACTACCGGCGCTTTTCCTGCAAGCCCGGCGACAAGATTCTTCGGCTTCTCGATATTAAGGGTTTGGGTAGCGAACCTGTTCAGGAAGCTGTTTTCATCATCTAAACTTTTTAAGACGTCATCCCCGCCGAAATGCTGGAGCAGGCGCATGAAAACATAAAAGAAGGCAAGAAGGGGATTTTGTTGAAAAGTCTGCAGTCCGAGACGATCCCTGCTGAGGTTTCTGCCTGCCTCGTTCGGGGTGCGACCGTTGACGGGAGGCAACTGGTTTCCTGCCGGGTATACCTGATCACTGCCTGTATCAAAACTGTCTGACATTAAACCCACTACTCATACGGGATCATTTGCTTCAATTTTACCGCATCACGCCAGACGCATACAAAAAAACTGAAATATCGCAATGAAAACAGGAGGTTATAAGGAGGTCACATTCTCGGCGCCTGAACAATCGGGGCCTTGGTCTGGTCAAGCTGCATACCCGGGGTCGCATCAGGGGCTTGCGGCTCGGGATTTGCCGCCTGGTCAAACCTTGCAGAAAGATGTCCGTTTGTGCCTTCCATTTCCGATGAAGCCGAAATACCGCTGCGCTTGAAGCCGGATTCCCTGCGGAAGTCTCTCATGACCTCTCTGGCCACTTCCGGAAGGCTGTTTCTGAATTCCTCACGGGAAATCTTGCCTTCAATCATAAGATCTTTTTGTTTGTCAATTTCCGCAATTTGTTCCTGGGACATGCCGCGTTCCTGGAGTTTCGCATGCATGTCTGCCTTTCGCTCTTCGAACATTCGCCGGGCGTTTTCGGGAATCCTGCTCTCAAATTCCTGCCTGTCTATCTTTCCTTCCTGAAGCAGCTTTCTGTTTTCCTTCATCTCCCGGATCTGCTCTCTGGTAACACCATGCTTTTCAAGCATGTTTAACTTTTCCCGCTTTGCGACTACTTCCTCACTCTTGACTGCAAGAGTTTGCTGAACCTGCTCGCTTTTGATTTCGGTTTGTCTTGCGGCTGTGAATTTTTCCTCGGTTAATTGACGTAAAGGCACGATTTCATTGCGAAAGGTCTCGGTTAGCCTTGTTTTCTCTGCGCCCTCGAGCTTGACGGTATTGCCGTCAGCTCCCGTCAGCGGCTTGCCGCTCTCATCCGCAAGGACAAATTCAGGATTATTTGTATCCTCACCCAGAATAATGACTTTTCTTCCCTGGCTGTCGGTAAGATTATTTTTTGCATCCGTATAGGCACTATTGGCTTCAAGCCATTCCGTGGCCTGTTCTACTGTCTTTTCTTCAAGTTTATCGGCCTCTTCCTTTATTTCCTGAAGCTTTTCCTCGCCTTCTTTGACTTCTTGTGCAATTTTGTCTTTGTTTACCAGCATCTCTTCCAGATCAAAAATAAATTGATCTGTCATTGCCAAATACGCTGCATTGTATTGTTGACGCCAGATCACATGCTGGAGGAGTATCCTGTTCTTCTTATCCTCTTCGCTTTCTTTTTCATATGGCCCGTTCCGCCTGTCGCTTGCGTAAGGATCCACATGATCAGGATCATCAGTCAGGGTACGGGATTCGAGAGCTGACAGCTGTTCGGCGTTCAGATCATAAGTGAATAACTGACGTTCGCGGGCATCATGCGTAGGAGGCCTGCCGTTGTTTTCCGGCCTTACGCTGAAATCATTATCTTCTCTGTCAAACGCCACCGGAAAACCGCCTTTAAATTATCAACCTTTAAACAGGTGCAAATTTCCTCTTTTATCAGATATGCCTATTTTAATTCATTATGGTTAAAGATATCAAAATTGCTTATTAACACTTTGTAATAATTGCTTGTCTGGATGAATTAGCTATATACAGTGTAAGCTTCTGCGGTAACCGGCCATAGTAGGGATCAATATGAATATTCATGAATATCAGGCAAAAGACCTGCTTCGCAAATTCGGCGTGCCTGTGCCGAAGGGGATTCCAGCCATGACGGTGGAAGAGGCAGTCAGGGCAGCTGAATCGCTGGGTGGGCCGGTTTGGGTGGTCAAAGCCCAGATTCACGCAGGCGGTAGAGGCAAGGGAGGCGGTGTCAAGGTCGTTCGCACGCTGGAAGATGTCCGCAAGGAAGCCGCCCGTATGCTCGGCATGACCCTGGTCACTCACCAGACCGGGCCTGAGGGCCGCAAGGTTAATCGCCTTTACATCGAGGAGGGCTGCGAAATTCTGAAAGAGCTTTATCTTGGCGTCCTTATCGATCGCGCCAGCAGCCGAGTGGTTTTCATGGCCTCCACCGAGGGCGGAATGGAAATCGAGGAAGTGGCCGCAAGCTCGCCTGAAAAAATATTTACGATATCTGTTGATCCTGCAACCGGAATGCTGCCCTTCCATGCGCGCCGCATTGCTTTCGCCCTGGGGCTTGAGGAAGATGCTCAGAAAAAGGCTGTCAGATTCCTGCTCTCTTTATATGAAGCTTTCTTAAGTACAGACGCCTCGCTGCTGGAGATAAACCCGCTGGTCGTGATGAAGGGCGGGGAGATTGTGGCGCTTGACGCCAAGATCAACATCGACGACAACGCACTTTTCCGCCAGAAGGAAATAGCCGCCATGCGCGACGAGGACGAAGAGGACGACCGCGAGCGCATCGCCCGCGATCACGACCTTTCCTATGTCGCCCTCGACGGCAATATCGGCTGCATGGTAAACGGCGCGGGCCTTGCCATGGCCACGATGGACATTATCAAGCTCTACGGAGGAAGACCCGCCAATTTCCTCGATGTCGGCGGCGGGGCCAATGCGGAGAAAGTCGCGGCCGCCTTTAAAATCATTCTCTCCGACCCGAATGTTAAAGGTATTCTCGTTAATATCTTCGGCGGCATAATGCGCTGCGATATTATCGCCGAAGGAATAATCGCCGCTGCAAAAGAGGTAGACCTGAACGTGCCGCTGGTCGTCAGGCTGGAAGGCACCAATGTCGAGGAGGGCCGGAAGCTCCTGTCAGCATCGGGCCTGCAGGTTATCAGCCCCGCCGGTTTCGCCGAAGCCGCGGAACAGGTGGTAATGGCCGTGGCGGCGGCTTGAGAGTAAAGATAAACATCGGAAGGAAATCATGGCCGTTCTTATCAACAAGGATACCAAAGTCATCTGCCAGGGCATTACCGGCGCGCAGGGCACATTCCATACCGGGCAGGCAATCGCTTACGGAACGAAAATGGTGGGCGGCGTGACTCCCGGAAAAGGCGGGCAGGCTCATCTTGGCTTGCCGGTTTTCGATACCGTGGCGCAGGCAAGGGAAGCGACCGGCTGCGATGCTTCGGTAATCTATGTCCCCCCTCCTTTCGCCGCCGACGCGATACTGGAGGCGGTGGATGCAGGCATCGAACTGATAGTCTGCATTACCGAAGGCATTCCGGTACTGGACATGGTCAGGGTAAAAAGAGCTATGGCAGGCTCAGGCTCAAGGCTGATAGGCCCGAACTGCCCCGGCGTGATAACCCCCGGTAAATGCAAGATCGGAATAATGCCAGGCCATATCCACAAGCGTGGCAAAATCGGCATAGTCTCGCGATCCGGTACTCTTACCTACGAAGCGGTAGCTCAGACCACCGGGGCAGGTCTGGGGCAGTCCACCTGCATCGGGATCGGAGGCGATCCCGTGAACGGCACCAGTTTCATCGACTGCCTCGATCTGTTTCTTGCCGACCCCGAGACCGAAGCGATTCTGATGATCGGCGAAATCGGCGGAACCGCTGAAGAGGAAGCTGCCGCTTTCTATAAAGATAGCAAAAAGAAGAAACCGATAGCAGGTTTTATCGCCGGAGTTACCGCCCCCCCGGGAAAACGAATGGGGCATGCCGGCGCGATAATCTCCGGAGGACAGGGCACAGCCGGATCTAAGCTTGAAGCTTTAAGGTCTGCCGGATTTATCATCTCCGACAGCCCTGCAAGCCTCGGCCAGGCAGCGCAAAAGGCTTTGGCGGCGTAGCCGTCTATATTTACCGCCTTTTCAGAAATTATCTGAAAGGTTAGAATAAAAATTGTAATCTCTGTCCTTTTGGGTTGCTATCCATGTCAGAAACATTTCGCGCCTTTTCCGATGATACTGAAAACCTTTTCTGCCGTCTCAACGACGAGGAAAAAAGCCTGTTGGTGCCGCTTCCTTATCGTGTGGGCTACTGGATCAGCCAGGCAGACCTTTCCGGCGGAGATGAGGCCGACCGGCTTGAACTGGCAACCCTGGAATGTCTGATCACCTCCTATTCCCAGGATATGTGCAAATCGGAATTCATGCAGCTTCTTATGGAAGAGACTGTTAAAAACAAAAAAAACTGGACTGAATGGCAGAAAAACATAGCAAAAGTGCCTGAAGAATGCAGGCGCGCGCTTGCCTTGCTTGCCGGAAGGCTTGATGAGAAATGCCAGGCCGGTTTCAGGGAGAACCTGATGGAAATCGCCCTGTCGGTAGCAGGCGCCTACAAGGAAGAGGGGCGCCATAAAAACCTGATTGGCGTACTGGCCTCCTGCTGCCGCTCATTATCCAGCAGGAAAAGCGAGAAAAAAGATTTGGAAATTATTCATTCGCAAAACGTTAGCTTTAGGGAAAGGGCCGCGCTGAAAGAGCTCGTTAAAATTCTCGGATAGCCGGAAAAGGATTGTTAAATGACAGATTCAAATATTGAAAAATTTTCCGAAGAAGAAGCGGCTCTGCTGGTTTCCCTGCCTTACCGGGCCGGCGTATGGATCAGCGAGGCCGATGACGAGGAAGGCGGCCATGATGACACGCAGGAAGAAGAAGCCCTTGCCGAAATGCTGAAAAAGTTTGCCGGTATGGAAATCGGCTCTCCTTTTACCAAAGAACTGGCCGAAAGCATATTAGGCAGCAGGCATCTCTGGCCCAAATGGCAGACACAGATCTTCACGATAGTCGAAGATAGCCGCGAGGCGATAAAGCTTGTCGAGGCAAAGCTTGGCAAAGGCAAGGCCAAAAACTATCGCCTCATGGTTCTCAGGATTGCCAGTCATGTGGCTAAGGCGGCCGACGAGTTCGACGATTTCAACCCTGAAGAAGAGAGCCACTCGGCCTTTGGCGGGTTTATCAAGAAAGTGGCCGGCACGATCGCCCCTTCGACCCAAAAAGACAAATCGCATGAGGCCAACATCAGCCCTGCCGAAAGAACCGCCCTTGAAGAGCTGTCTGCCGCCCTGGCAGTTGACGACTGACGGCCAGAGTTAAATAAATTACATATCAATCCCCGACAGCGTTTTGATTAATGGCTGTTTGATTTCTTTGGGAAGCCCCTCGATTTTTCCATCGCTGTTTACGTCCCGGAATTCCAGCTTCCCGGATTCCGGGTAATAGTCCGCATCGCAGATATCCTGAAGCCCTTTCTCCGGGTTCAATGGATTTTCTTCACCGTAAACAACATTGATACGGCTGACGGAAAAACCTTTTTTCTCTAATAATTCATCAAGATCATTATCTCTTTCAGCTCCATGCGCTGCGCCATGAACCACTATAGCCTTGCCTTCTGGATTTTTCGTACTGGCGATTCTGTCCGCAAGAATTTTGTCATTATCGACTCGGTACTGCTGATCCAGACTTAATACCTTGAGTTTCATCTCTTCTATCTCACGTTCCCGGCGCCACTTCAGATCATAAAAATCGTCGAGAGAAACATTGACATCTTCCTGACTGAGCCTGCCTTCAAACTGACGGGACAATTTTTTATACGGATCAAAACCCGTTACACTGACCATGGTTTCCTGTATGTGGGGGTGCAGACAAAAAAAGTCGGCTATTACGTCAAGTTCCTCGAGGTCACTGTCTGTTAGTTCCAGTCCTTTATCCTTGAACGAACTAACGAGGTTCCTAACCAAACCAGCGACTTCTTCATTGGGTGGTTCGACGCCATCTATCAACTTAAACAATTCTTTTTCCTGTTCTTCAGTGTTTTCTATCTGTGCAAAGTGAAGCCTGACCGGGGGATCCAGTTTTGAGCCGGCTATAATCGCATCTGCCGTAACCTCAAGTTTTGTTCTAAGCACATCTCTGGAATAATGAACTGATGTGGTTCCCTCGAAATTAATATCGATAAACTCTTCTCTTCCTATTTCCCCGCGCTCCAGTTTCCTGACATACGGATCAAGGCTTTCCAGCTTTTCAATATAAATATCCGTGACCCCTGCCTTTGAATACCGCAGCAACTTTTCGGGTGAAAGCAGATCGCTTTCCTTACTTGTGCTTTTTGCATGACTGGTATCGCTCAGAATCAATATATCCGAATTACGAAGTACTGGCCCCGCAATGAATTCAAAGCCGTTTTCAATTGAATTCGGCCTTCCTGCTTTTAAAAATTCAGCAGACAAAAAACTCATGCCGTAATTATAAACACTAAAACTTATGACAAAGTAAATTTTGTCAATTCTTAAACGCTCTGACGGCGTGTCCGCAGGGATTGACGGGAGACGGTTCAGCCTAATAGATCGATGCTCTAACAGTTAATTATTCTTATTAACCTGTTTTGATATTATAATCGCCACTTGCTGTGATGGAGGTGGTTATTGAACAAAATTGTTTATTCATTTTCCGACTTTAACCCTGAAGAGAAGGCTCTCCTTGTTTCCGTGCCTTTCCGGGTCGGCGTCTGGCTTAGCCATTGTGATCCGGATGGCGGGGATATTTCAGCTCTTAAGGAAAGCATTGCTCTGGAACATCTTCTAAATGTCATAGCCGGTAATTTTTGTGAATCGGCTTTTGTAATGGAGCTGATGGAAAAGACTCTTTCCGCCCGGAACCAGTGGCCGTCCTGGGAGAATGATGCCAAAACCGTTTTGCAGGATGTAACCCGCTCTATCGAAATTCTTGAGCACAGGATACGATCCGGGGATCTGGCTTCTTACAAGGCATCGCTGATGGAAATTGCGCTCGCCGTGGCTATGGCTTATAACGAGGCGCTCGAAAACAAGCCTCTCGTCGACAAGCTGAATGCCTGCGCCCGTTTGTGGTTCGAGAACACTATCGGTCAGATGAAGGGAAAAAGGACTTCCGGGGAATTCGGCCTTCATATGAATATCAGCGAAATCGAGGAGAGGGCGCTGAAAGAGCTGGCCGATGCCCTACATATAGATGCAGGTGAAGTTTCGGATAAATTTCATTAAGACAATATGAGTAGCTGATGAGCAAAAGATCATTGACCGATTTCCCGGGCGGCGTGAATGCGGATTATCTCTCGCATCTATATTCGCTTTATCTCTCGTCCCCCGAAAAAGTCGATAGCAGCTGGAAAAGCTTTTTTGAGGATCTCGGCGAAGATGAAAGTTCTTTGTTAAAGGAGATCGGCGGAGCCAGCTGGACTCCGGAGGAAAACCGCAAAGACGTTACGTCTGCCATAGCAGGCGGCAGAACTGCTGCAAGCCCGCAGGAGGATAGCAGAAGCGCGGCGCTTGATTCGCTTCGCGCCCTGATGCTCATCCGTTCCTACCGCTTCCGCGGCCACATGATCGCAAATCTTGATCCGCTGGGACTGATGGAACATGAAAGGCAGCCGGAACTCGATCCTTCACATTTCGGCTTTGTCGGTGACGATTTTGGCCGCCCGATCTTCATCAACGGCGCTCTCGGCCTGGAGACGGCGACGCTCGGAGAAATCCTCAGCGCTCTTCAGGAGGTGTATTGCAGCAGCATCGGCGTCGAATACATGCATATCGCCGATCTTGAGGAAAGGAAATGGATTCAGGCGCGGATCGAAAACACCCGCAACCGCACCGATTTTACGATCAACGGCAAACGTGCGATCCTGCAAAGAATTACCGCAGCCGAGGTATTCGAGAACTTCCTGCACAAAAAATACCCAGGAACCAAGCGCTTCGGCATCGACGGCGGCGAAGTCCTGATCCCCGCGATCGAGCAGATCATGAAGCGCGGCGGCCAGCTCGGCCTGAAAGAAATAGTCATCGGCATGTCGCACAGAGGCAGGCTGAACGTCCTAACCAACGTCATGGGCAAGCCATTCACTGCCGTTTTCGCCGAATTCCAGGGGCAGGACAACCCGGAGGCCGTCCAGGGATCGGGCGACGTAAAATATCATCTCGGCACTTCCAGCGACCGCGATTTCGACGGCAACACCGTCCATCTCTCCCTCACCGCCAATCCATCGCATCTTGAGTCGGTCAACCCGGTCGTCATCGGCAAGGTCAGGGCGAAACAGCTCCAGCGCCGGGATGAAAGCCGCAGGGAAGTCCTGCCGCTGCTGCTTCACGGGGACGCCGCCTTCGCGGGGCAGGGCATAGCCGCCGAGACCCTGATGATCTCCGACCTGCCGGGATACCGGGTCGGCGGCACGATCCATATAGTCGTCAACAACCAGATCGGCTTCACCACTACCCCCAAACACGGCAGGTCTGGCCCGTACCCCACAGACGTCGCCAAAATGCTGGCCGCGCCGATCTTCCATGTCAACGGCGACGATCCCGAAGCCGTAATACATATCGCCCGTATCGCCACCGAATTCCGCCAGAAATTCGGCAAAGACGTGGTCATCGACATTTTCTGCTACCGCCGCTACGGCCACAACGAGGGGGATGAGCCGTCGTTCACCCAGCCGCTGATGTACCAGCGTATCAGCAGACAACCCACCACGCGCTCCCAGTACGCCAACCGCCTGCTTTCGGAAAAAGTGGCCACGGAAGAGGAGATTCAGGCCATGGCGGATGAAGTATACCGCCAGCTTGATGACGCCTACAACTCTACCGGAAGCTACAGGCCCAACGCTTCGGACAATTTCGGAGGGCGCTGGCAGGGGTTCAAAAGAGCTTATGGCGATGACTGGCGCGGCAATACCGCCATCACCGATGAACAGGCAAGCCGCATCGGCAAAGTTCTGACGACCGTCCCCGAAGACTTCCATCTCCACCCCAAACTTGAAAAATTCATGGAATCCCGCCGGGAGATGTTCGAAACCGGGCAAGGCTTCGACTGGTCTGCCGCCGAGGCGCTGGCCTTCGGAAGCCTTATCGACGACGGTTTCGGAGTCCGCCTGTCAGGCCAGGATTGCGGCAGGGGAACATTCTCTCAGCGCCACGCCATTCTTCATGATCAGGAAGACGGCAGCAGATACCGCTCTCTTGAACATGTCCGCGACGACCAGCCTGTCTTCGAGGTGCATAACAGCCCGCTGTCGGAGGCCGCGGTTCTCGGCTTCGAATACGGATTCTCGCTCTCCGAGCCGAACACGCTGGTATTATGGGAGGCGCAGTTCGGCGACTTCGCCAACGTCGCCCAGGCGATCATCGACCAGTATATCTCAAGCGCCGAGGCGAAATGGGCGCGCATGTCCGGCCTTGTAATGCTGCTGCCTCACGGCCAGGAGGGGCAGGGGCCGGAACATTCGTCGGCGAGGCTGGAAAGATTTCTCCAGCTCTGCGGCGACGACAACTGGCAGATATGCAACTGCACAACTCCCGCGAACTATTTCCATGTCCTGCGGCGCCAGATGTGCCGCGACTTCCGCAAGCCTCTGGTGCTGATGACCCCCAAATCCCTGCTTCGCCACAAGCTTTGTGTCTCCGCGCTTTCCGATATGACTGGCAACTCCGGCTTCCATCGATATCTCGACGACGATGATGCCGCCCTGCTTGAACGCCCGGACAGGATCAGGCGAATAGTTTGCTGCTCCGGCAAGGTTTATTACGACCTGCTTCAAGAGAGAAGGGCGCGCGATATCCGCGATATACTGCTTCTCCGGATAGAACAGCTCTACCCGTTCCCGATGAAGGCGGTATCGGAGAAACTCGCCCTCCATCCGGACGCCGAAATCGTTTGGTGCCAGGAAGAGCCGAGGAATCAGGGCGCCTGGTTCTATATGGGCCAGCGTTTCGAGGACTCGCTTGAGGCGATAGGCCACAAATACCGCCGCGCCCGCTATATCGGCCGCCCCGAAATGTCGGCCCCGGCCACGGGTTCTTACAAACGTTTTGTCGAGGAGCAGGCCGCCATAGTAAACGAGGCGCTGAGCTTGTAGCCGTTCATTGATGCCGCAAGTGAAATATCTACACGAAGTAGATGAAATAGCTGAAGGAATAAGGTTTCTTCAGCGCAGCGACCCTGTATTCAGCCGCATTGCTCCCTATACCGGCCATCTCTGGCCGCGTTTCGATCCCGGCTTCCCCGGTCTGGTCAGGATAGTCCTGGGCCAGCAGGTTTCAATCAGGGCGGCGAGCGCCCTCTGGGAAAGGCTTGACCGCACGATAAATCCGCTAACCCCTGAAAACGTGCTGGCCGCAGAAGCGAGCCTGTTTCGGGAAGCAGGTCTTAGCCGCCAGAAATCATCATATATTATCGCCCTGGCTTCCTCGATCTCTGGCGGAAGCCTAGATCTCCAAGCGCTGCGCCTGCAGGACGATGCCGAAGTGATCGGCACGATTACCAAGCAGAAAGGCTTTGGCGTCTGGAGCGCGCAGATGTATCTGATGTTCGCTCTCGCCCGCCCGAACGTCTGGCCCGCCGGAGATCTGGGTATCCAGATCGGCCTTAGGAATTATTTTTCTTTGCAGGAAAAACCCGATGCCAAAGAAACCGAAACCATGCGCCAGAAGTTTGAACCTCATTGCACTGCGGCAAGTCTGCTTTTGTGGCACATGAATCTTTCCCTTAAAGAAAAAAGACAACCTTATGAGTAAAAAGGCCCTTTTTATAATCGACGTTCAAAAAGGGTTTATGAACGCTCATACATTGCACTTGCCTGCCGCCGTTACGGCGCTCCAGCGCAATCCCTATTACGATACGGTACTGGCTTCGCGCTTCATCAACAGTGCTGAATCGCCTTACATAAGATGGCTTGGCTGGGAACGGATGCAGTCCGGTGAAGAAACCTCTCTTGCTTTCAGACCTGTGAACCACGCATTCATTATCGATAAGGGCGTCTATAACAGCATGAACCCCGTAATATTCAAAATGTTTGAGGATAGCCGGATCGAGGAAGTGCACCTGTGCGGATTGGACACAAACATGTGTGTTTTGATCACCGCATGCGCGATTTTTGATGACGGACGCTTCAGGCCCTACGTGCTGGCCGATGCCTGCGCCAGCCATTCAGGCCAGGAATATCACGATTGCGGCCTTAAACTGCTTGAAAAGGCGATAGGCAGGAAGCAGATAATCCTCTCGTCAATTTACAGCTCGTAGGCTTCCTGAACGACTACTCAGCCATGAACTGTTCCTTGAGGATGCGCTCCTCAAGGCTGTGGTCGGGATCGAACAGGAGGGTGCGCGAGACGCTTCTCGATTCGTGTACCTCGACGCGCGTAACATCCCTGATCTCGATAAAATCCGCCGCCGCGCCCACCGGCCTTTTTTTCGAGTCCAGCACACACATTTTGATAACGGAATTATAGGGCAGCAGCGCCCCTCTCCATCTCCGCGGGCGGAACGGACTTATCGGCGTCATCGCCAGAACGTCGGTGGAAAGCGGAATGATCGGCCCGTGCGCCGACAGATTATAAGCGGTGCTGCCCGCAGGCGTGGATACGAGAATCCCGTCGCATATCAACTCACTCATCCTCTCGGTATCGTCCACAGTTATCGAGATCTTGGCGGCATAGCGTGACTCGCGGAAAAGCGAGACTTCGTTGAACGCCAGCGCCTCATGCTCGCTTCCGTCCTGGCAACAGGCCTTCATTTTCAGCGGATGGATGATCACCGCCTGCGAAGCCGCCAGCCGCTCCGGCAAATCCTCTTCCCTGTACGGATTGAGCAAAAAGCCGACAGAGCCGCGATTCATCCCGTAAACCGGCTTGTCCAGACCTATGGTCTCGTGAAGCGTCTCCAGCATCGTCCCGTCGCCGCCAAGCACGACGATGACATCGGCACTCTCCGGATCCGCCTGGCCATATGCCTTGACCAGCCGGTCTCTGGCATGCTGCGCGTCGAAGGTATCCGCGGAGAAAAACGAAATTTTAACGGGAGCGTCCATATGCCTCGGGTTATCCTTATCCTATCATTATCCTTGCCCCTCCTGGGCACTGATGTCCTGCCAGCTCTCGGGATTGTGCAAAAAGTCCTCCACCGCATCCAGCGTGTCGTCGTCGAAGCACGCCTTTTCCTGCGCGTAAGCCAGCACGTCCCACCACGTGGTAAGGGCGTGGAGCTGCACTCCAAGATCCTTCATATTCTTTTCGCTCTGCGGGAAAATCCCGTAATGGAAGATCACGAAGCTGTGTTCCACCTTAGTCCCTGCCTGCCGCAGCGCGTCGATGAATACTTTCTTGCTGCCGCCATCCGTCTGCAGATCCTCCACCAGAACCACCTTCGGAGAGACCCCGTCCGGTATATGTCCCTCGATCTGCGCCATTCTGCCGAATCCCTTGGGCTGCTTGCGTACGTAAAGCATCGGCCTCGCAAGCCGGTCGGCGATGAACGCGGCGTAAGGAATTCCGGCAGTCTCTCCGCCCGCGACATAGTCCATGTTCTCTTCCCCGACTTCCCTGCGCAGCATGTCCGCGGCATAACGCATCAGATTGGCGCGCGGCGCCGGGAACGATATCAGCCTCCGGCAGTCGATATAAACCGGGCTTTTCCTCCCCGATGTGAGAGTGAAGGGGTTTTCCGCATTGAAAAGAACCGATTTGGTTTCAATCAGAATCCTGGCCGTTTCTCTCGCAACATTGCTTTCTTCCGTCATAAGCTCCAGCTTCCTTTTTTAAGGTTAGGGGGTTATCAATCGGCCGGATTACTGGCTTACCCAGATTATCCTTGCCATCCATATTACTTCGCCAGCCGGCAGAGTAAGGTCTTCGTGCCCCGGGTTCAAGGATTTCAGTTCAACCTTCGCCGCGCTCTGGCGAATGAGTTCCTTGGCCATCACTTCGCCGTTCCTGCACTTGACAACCACGCGGTCTCCCCGCCTGACATCGGTAACCGGACAGACGATAAGTATATCGCCCTCGCGGTAGGCCGGCTGCATCGAATCGCCGCTTACCTCCAGCGCGTAAAGGCAGGCGTCGGCCACCGGCCCCTGAACCGGAAAGTCTATCACTTCCCATCCCTGGCCGCTCGGATAGCCGTCCTCGTCGAAATAACCCTCGCGCCCGGCCTGCGCCAAACCGATGATAGGCATCCGGTTCCGGCACAGCGTCGAGACCTCCTCCTCCCCGGCCTCGTCCGCGGCCAGAGACATGAAGTCGGCCATGGTCGCGCCCGTCGCCGCCAGAATCTTGGCCAGACTCTCCGTCGACGGCCATCTCGGCTTCCCGTCCGGCCCGTGCCTCTTGCTTTTGTTGAATGCGGTGGGATCGAGCCCGGCCCTCTTGGCCAGCCCCGATGGCGAGTAACCGTAAGCGTCCGCCAGACGATCAACGGCCCTCCATATGCTCTCATGCGATATCATAGGATTATATTCAAGAAAAAGGCCCGGTTAGTAAAGCCCGATTTTACTAACCTTCTACTTTCGGGAGAGGGAAAATAAAATAGGAAAATCTTCCCATTTTTCCCTTGACATCGAAAACCAATCATAGCATAAAGAGAACATAAGGTGAACAAAAAGTGAGCGGATATGCGCAAAGAGAATTATGCCCCGAGACCTGTGCCGAATGTGAACGCCACTCCGTTCGAAAGCGCCGAGGAGGCGTGGTTCTGGTTTATCAGCAACCAGACGGCCAGGGAGGATGGCGCCAGGTTTCTGGCGGGCGAATCTCTGCTTCACCGGCCGTGCGACCCGATTGACATTCTCAAGGCCGTGGATCGTCTTTACCGCAACCGGATACTTCAAAGGGATCACCTTGTTGTCTTGCGTCATTACGGACAGCGCCAGATGCCGCCCGACCCCCGCCGCGTCAAAGAGGCGAGGTCTGCCGAAATCTGGAAAGAATCGATGAACCATCTTGCCGACCTTCTCGTCTCCAAGGGAATAGTGCGCGCCCTGCGCACCGGCGGCAATAACTGGCTCCTCGGGGCGATGGTTATCGAGGGAGTGTCCGAATGATCGCCGCCGGCCCGTCATCCCCGCAAATAAAGCCTCTGATTCCCGGTCAGTCGGAATCGGCTCCCCCTCCCGGTGCGGGGATGACGCGGCCTGTATGGGTGGTCTTTTCCGGCGAGACGGATATTCAATGGCTGCGCCGCTTCCTGAAGCCGGGGTTCCGGCACTGCTTCGTGCTTCTCCGCGATGGCGGGCGCTGGATCAGTTTCGACCCCCTGGCCAATTATACCGAAATAACCTGCTACGGCCACCTGCCGGAAAGCTTCGATCTTCCGCAGTGGCTGGAATCAAGAGGGCTTACCGTCCTCTCCGCCAGCATGGAGCGCTGCGCCAGCCGCTGCGCCCCTCTGATGCCTTTTACCTGTGTCGAGGCGGTAAAGCGCCTGCTGGGCCTGCACCGGCGGCTGATTCTTACGCCCTGGCAGCTGTACCGATTTCTATCAAAAGGAGAAAATAATGGGATCGCTAGCTTCAAGACCTAAAGCGCCGGCAGTGCAGACCAGTGTGGTCTATATGCCCGCGGCAACCGCATATCCGGCTTCCTCCCAGCCGCAGTCACAATCGCAGACTTCAGAAAATCCCCCCTCCGGCGGAAGCGATTCCTCCGAGGAACTATCCAGAGCCAGAACCGAGAGCCTGCTTAAACGCGACCGGGGCAGGCTGGGGACGGTGCTTACCGGCTTCAGGGGATTGCTCTCCCAGAGCCTGCAGATCCCCCAGCGCAAAACCTTGCTCGGGGAATGACCATGCAGCATGTGAGGGACGATATGGAAACCGAACTCCAGGGCCCGGAAGCCCATGAAATCCTGCGGCGCTACAAGACAGCGCAGGGCAGGCGCGGCAACTGGGAACATCTGTGGCAGGAGGCCTACGACTACGCCCTGCCGCAACGCGCCGGATTCATTCGCAGGCTGGAGGCCGGAACCCCGCGCTTCGAGCGTATATTCGACGCCACGGCGATGGACGCGGTGGATCATCTCGCCGCCTCGCTTCTCGGCAATCTGACCCCTCCCTGGTCGCAGTGGTTCGGCCTCAAGCCCGGCCCCGATCTCGGCCCCGAGCAGTCAGAGGCTCTCGCCCCGGTTCTCGAAAAGGCCGCAAGAACCATTCAGGATCATTTCGACCGCTCCAACTTCTCGGTGGAAATTCATCAGTGCTTTCTCGACCTCTGCGTCGGCGGCACCGCCAGCCTGTTTTTCGAAGAGGCCGAACCCGGAGGCTTTTCCGCCTTCCGCTTCTCAGCCGCCCCTCTGAGCGATGTGGTGCTGGAGGAGGGGGAGAGCGGTATTCTTGACGGCACTTTCCGCGATCTTGAACTGACTCTCGCCCAGCTTCGCAGCCGCTATCCTTACGCCGATCTGCCGCCGCAGATGATTCGGGACGGAACCAAAGACCCGCAGAAAAAATTTCAGGTTCTAGAGAGCGTTCTCCCCGACGGAACCGCCTTCAGCTATACCGCGATGCTCCCGAACGAGGGCGGCAACCCGGACTTCCTGGCGCAGGTAAGGATATCCGCCTCCCCGGTGATCAACTTCCGCTGGCTGAAAACTCCGGGCGAAATTTACGGCCGCTCCCCGGTCATGAAAGCCCTGCCAGATATCAAGACCGCCAACAAGGTAGTCGAACTGATCCTGAAAAACGCCTCCATCTCCGTGACCGGGATCTGGCAGGCGGACGACGATGGCGTTCTCAACCCCGCCAATATCGAACTCGTGCCCGGAACCATCATTCCCAAGGCCGTCGGCTCCAAAGGCCTGACGCCGTTGGAAATGCCGGGCAGGTTCGATATATCCCAGATCGTCCTGGATGACCTGCGCAGGCGGATCCAGCATGCGCTGTTAACCGACCTCCTTGGCCCGATAGGCGCGGCGAACATGACCGCCACCGAGGTTCTGGAACGCAGCGCGGAAATGGCCCTCATCCTAGGCGCGACCTATGGCCGCCTCCAGACGGAGCTTCTGACCCCTCTCGTCCAGCGCGCGTTCAATATCCTGAGACGGCGCGGCGAGGTTCCCGATATCAGCCTCGACGGCCGTTACGTATCTCTCGATTACCGCTCTCCCCTTGCCAGAGCGCAGGGCCAGCGCAACGTCCGGAACACCCTTAACTGGATCAACTCGGTGCTGCTGATGGGCGGCGAAGCTGCGGGCGCGGTAAATCTCGCCGAAGCCGCGCGCTTCCTCGGAAACGCCATGGGCGTCCCCTCCAACCTCATCCGCAACGAACTGCCGCCCCTGCCGCGGGATACCGGTGAATGAAATAAAGGAAGGAAAAAGAAATGATGCTGTTCAAACAAAAACTGTCGATGACCCCGATTGAAAAAGGGCTGGTCTACAGTCCTCAGGAAACAGGCAAACACGATCAGAGAGAAATAGAGAAAAGCTTTGCCCGGTTATTTTCGAGCGAAGACGGCCAGAAAGTCCTCTCCCACCTCCAGGTTCTGACTTTCCAGAGAGCCTTCGGCCCGGGAGTCCACGAGGAATGCCTGCGCTACACCGAAGGCCAGAGAGCCCTGGTCGCCACCATCCTGCGCCTGATAGACCGCGGCAGGAACGGATAATCTTTTTAACCTCAAATCCTGACAGAAAAGGAGACTGAATCAATGAACGACCCGATAATCGAAACCAAACTCCCGGACAGCCGTCCGGAAGGACTCCCCGAAAAATTCTGGGACGAGGAGAAACAGGAAATCCGGCTGGGCGCCCTGATAAAATCCTATGCCGAACTGGAGAAGAAACTCTCATCCTGTATGCCGGTGCCGCAAAGCGACGAAGACAGAATCAACCTTCTTCGGGGTTTCGGACTCCCCGAAAGCCCCGATCAATACGAGATCGACGTAAGCCACGGTCTCTTCTCGCCCGATCCCGATGTTAACACCAGACTGCACGCCAAGGGTCTTACTCCCGACCAGGTGCAGGAAGTCTACAATCTGGCCGCCGAAAAACTCGTGCCCATGATCGCGCAACTGGCCGGAGACTTTCAGGCCGACCGCGAAATCGAACGCCTTACCGGCTATTTCGGCGGCGAGGAAAAATGGCGGGAGGTCTCAAGGCAGCTTCTGGCTTTCGGCCGGAAGAACCTTCCCGCAGATGTTCTCGAAAGCCTCTCCAGCACCTTTGAAGGCGTCATAGCCTTGCACCGTATGATGAAATCCCGGGATCCCGGCATGTCACGCGACGGCGACGCCAGAGCCATGCTTGCCGAATCAGACCTGCATTCGATGATGCGCGACCCGAAATACTGGCGCGAACGCGATCCATCCTTCGTCTCGAAAGTTACCGAAGGCTTCCGCAAAATGTATGGCGAGGGCTAGCCCGTATTTCTCACACTCTCGTATCCGCCAAACGTGATTCGGTGGAAATGGTTTAAAGAAACCCCCTCAGGCCTGGGAATTGGCGAATTCGTTTGCCATGTAATGATCGATGACCTTCTTGAAACCCGTCCAGATCGGATCGGTGAGCGGGGCGAATTGCAGAGCGATTCGCCCTTTGCTTTTGCGGATGATTCGCGCGCGGTGATCGACATCTAGAATAGTGTCGTTAACCTTGAACTTCAGGGTAATATCTACAAGCTCTCCGCTGGAGAACATCCTCTCGTCGCTCTCCACAAGAGCGCCGCCGATGCTCCAGTTGTCGACCGGGCACAGATTGCCGTTTATAATGCCGATACATTTGTCGCAGCTGCGGCGGTCGAAACGCCTGCGGGTATCGAAGGAATCGTTGCTGGCCTTATGGCCGTTTTTAAACGCTGTAAGCATCATGCCCTCGTTCGCGTACTCCTGCCACACCCCGCCTTTTCCGCCGAAAGCATTTGTATTTTATAGGGATATTACCATATATCGGTGCGCAAATTCAATCGGCAAAAAAAGTTCTTGACAATATAGGAAAAAATACCTAGTATTTGAAAGTCAACGCCGGAACTGTATCTTCCGGCGTTTTTTATTTCTCCTGCCGAGCCGGGGATAACGCTTCACCGAAGCGCCCCTTGAGCGGTTTTTCCGGTTATCGAACAGGGCCGTGATACGACAACCCTTCGACCGGCCTGTCTCAACTCATACATAAAGGTAAAGTATCATGGCTACTTCAATAGATCAGGCCTTCATCAAGCAATTCGAACGTGAAGTGCACGAAGCCTATCAGCGTCAGGGCTCCAAACTCAGGAACACTGTTCGCACCATCAATAATGTCGTCGGCTCCGAAGCCGTCTTCCAGAAAGTGGGAAAGGGCCTCGCCAACATTAAGGCGAGCCACGGCATGGTTCCCGTTATGGGCATCAGTCACGACAGCACGACCTGCGTGCTGACTGACTATTACGCCGGCGACTGGATCGACCGTCTCGACGAAATGAAGACCAATATCGACGAACGTCAGGTGATCGCCAATGCAGGCGCCTACGCTATGGGCCGCAAAAGCGACAATCTTATAATTGAAAAGCTTGCCACCGTAACTGACAACCAGAAGATAGAAAGCGGAGGTACCGGCCTAACATTGGAAAAAATAATGGAAGCCCTCGGGATGCTCGGGGAAAACGACGTTCCGGACGATGGCCAGAGATTCGCGGTTATCGGCTGGAGGCAGTGGGGCGAACTGCTCTCGATCGACGAATTTTCGAATTCCGATTATGTAGGCTCCGACGCCCTGCCTTTCATGGCGCCGACCCAGGCCAAGTACTGGCTTGGAACTTACTGGATCCCGCATTCGGGTCTGCCGCTGGACGAGGACGATATCCGCTCGTGCTTCTGGTATCACAAATCTGCTGTGGGTCATGCGTCGGCCTCGGATGTCATCACCGACATCACCTGGCACGGCGATCGCGCCTCGCACTTCGTAAACAATATGATGAGTCAGGGCGCATGCCTCATAGACCACGATGGCGTAGTCGAGATTCTCTGCAACGAAAATCATTCCGGATAATAACCCAAAACAATATAATCAAGGAGAAACACCATGGCTGGCTTTGCAGCTTCCGAACTTAGCGTGCTCGCATACGCGAACAATTTCACGCTTTGGCACTATACCACCCCCGACAATGCCGTTACCGGCGCGGGCTATTTCAACAACGCGTCAAGCATGCTGCGTGAAAATGACCTGATGATCGTCACAAGTGATAACGACGGCACACCCTCCACCAAATTCTATGTCGTTTCCGATATAACCGGCGGAGCCGTCACCATAACGCTTTACAGCTGAAAAAACACTTTCCGCATCACCCTCCCTCTCCGTCGGCCCCTCCCGCTCCCCGTGGGAGAGGGCCGGCGGGGAACCTGCAATTATCAAGGAAATTATCATGGCTCTGAACGATATTGCTCTCGCAAGCCGCGCGCTGATACGCATCGGTGCTGCGCCGATAACATCATTTGACGACGGCACCGCCGAATCCGAAATCGCCGGAGCCTTGTACGCTCCCGTGCGCGATGCGCTTCTTTCCGCCTACGGCTGGAGTTTCGCCACAGGTCAGGCCGAACTGACGTGCCTTGAAACCGAACCGGCCGCCGATTACCGCTACGCCTACCAGCTGCCGGTCGACTTCCTGAGAGCGCTTTCCGCCGGATCCGGCTCGCGGGGCAGGGGCATCCGCTACCGCCTCGCAAGGGGCGCTCTGCACACCAATTCCGAAAGCGTAATCCTGACCTATATATTTCGCCCCGAAGAAGAGGAATTCCCCCCATACTTCGACGCCGCCCTGATCGCAAGGCTTTCCGCCGAACTTACTATCCCCGTCACCGAAAACACCAGCCGTGCCGAAACAGCCTTCAAAATCGCCCAAATGGAATACGAACGCGCCAGACAGATAGACGCGCAGCAGGACAGCCCGGGAAGAATCGAAAGCTTCCCTCTGGTGGATGCAAGGGGCTAGGTGATAATTAAGTTATTGGACAATAATGTAAATCAAGAACTAACTGCGGGAAATTTGTAATTAATTAACTAAATGCGTATAATCTTGCTATAAATAACTATGTAAAATTAATGGTGGCTTATGGCCGAGCCTGTAGAAAATAGCAGAAACGAACAGGAAAAACCCGCAGAAAGAGGTTTCTGGAGCAATCTGGGCAACAAACTTCTTCTGGTGCGCGAAGGCGGACAGAGATTTGTCGCCAGCATTCCTGCGATTCCCGGCTACCTGGCTGACCTTGCCGACAAAGGCGCTGAAAAACTGGGCGGAAACCTCTACGACGGTTCGGCAGGAAGCGCCATTCAGAACTGGACTGAAACCAATGTCATAAAAAAGGTCGATCCTGTCGGCTGGGCGCTTGGCCCGGCGAAGGTCGAAACCGATTCCGACCGTATGATAAAGGACGGAACCGAAACCGTTCTCGACGTGGCCAGCATTTTTGCTGGCGGAGCAGGGCTGGTCAAATCCCCCAAGCTGCTGGCGACGGCAGGAAAAAGCACAGGTTTTATCAGCAAGCTGGCAGGTACTTTTTCTGCCGCGGTAAAAAGCGAAAAAGTGGCGCAAACCGCAACCGCGGCTACAGGTCTGGCCAAGGGTACTTTCAATCTCGCAAGTAAAGGCCTTAAGGCAAACAGTACTTTAGTAAACATTCTTACCTATCCCTTGAAGCTCTTTCCGGGAACGAGGCCGCTGGCCAAGGGAGCCATTTACGGAACCGAAGCCGTTGTAGTCGACAACCTGACCGGCAAGCACGGCCAGAACGCAGTGCATGATTTTGTGGATGGCAGGCTGGACAACGACGGTCTTGCCCAAAAAGTCTTTAATACGGCTGTGAATGACCCGCGGGAATATAATCTGTTTGGCGATGGCGGCAACAGGACAGCGCAGCAGAAACAGGAAAACCCCTTGCCGTCAGACAGTCTCGCTCTCAGAGATATGTTCCCCGAAAAAGCTGGAAAGATGGCGGATGCAGTGGAAGACGCGTTAAGCTCGATGCATCCCGTAGTTGGCGCTCTCGTCGCCGCTCTGGCTGTGGGGCTGCCGTTCAGGATGCTATCGTCCGGCGGCGGATTGATGAGCTCGATCATTGGAACGGTTTTGACGGTCGGCGCAGGTTATCTAGGCTGGAACATGATGAAAGCCTCTAAGGATAACGACAGGCTCGCCGCAAAAGACGATAAAAAGCTGCCTGACGCGAAAACCGGAATTCTGGCCCCCGCGCCATCATAAAGAATTATATGATAAGACCAACCCAACCCCGCCGCCAGGCGGGGTTTTTTCTTTTATAACAAGAGGAATCCATGACCCGCATTCGTCAGATCAAAACCACCTTCACGGCCGGGGAGGTGGGAAGGGAACTGCTCGGCCGCGGCGATCTACGCGCTTATGAGAACGGCGCTCTCGCCCTGCGCAACGTTTTCATCCAGCCTACCGGCGGAGTAAAAAGACGGGCGGGCCTCGCCTATATCGACGCCGCCGCCGGAGACGGCCGCCTGATCGCTTTCGAGTTCAATTCCGAGCAGACATATCTGCTGGTGGTAACCGATCTGCGGATCGACGTGTATGCCGACGGTGTCAGGGAGGCGACTGTGCCCGCTCCCTGGACATCCTCTCGCATCGCCGGACTGTCATGGACGCAAAGCGCCGATACGCTTCTGCTCGTTCATCCGGAAGTACCGCCCAAAAAACTTACCCGCAGTGGCTCAGGCCTCTGGTCGCTTGAGGACTGGGCCTGGTTCGACGATGGCAACATTGTCCGCCAGCCATACTATAAGTTTGCCGCAAGCGGCGTAACCCTGACGCCCGGAGGAACCGGCGGCTCGATATCCCTTACCGCTTCCGCGAACGTTTTCATGCCGGAACACGAAGGCACGCGCCTGAGGGTTCAGGGCAGGGAAGTGCTGATTACCGATTACGATTCGCCGACCGTCGTGACCGCCACGGTAATAGAACCCCTCCCGAACACCGGCGCCAGCATTGACTGGGCGGAACAGGCGTTCAGCGAAGTTCGCGGCTATCCCATCTCCGTAGCCTTCCATCAGGATCGCCTGGTCATCGGCGGCAGCCGCGACCTTCCCAACCGCCTGTGGTTCTCCAGATCGGGAGACCTCTTCAACTTCGATATTGGCGCCGGACTGGACGACGAGGCAATCGAATTCGCCATTCTCTCCGATCAGGTCAACGCCATCCGCGGCATATTCTCCGGCCGCCATTTGCAGGTTTTCACCAGTGGGGCCGAATGGATGGTAACCGGGTCTCCGCTAACCCCCGCCTCGGTGCAACTAAACCGCCAGACGCGCATCGGCTCGGTCATCGGTCGCTACATCCCGCCGCTCAGCGTCGATGGGGCGACCTTGTTCGTCGCCCGCAACCGGCAGGAAATAAGGGAATTCCTTTACACCGATATCGAGCAGGCCTATCAGGCTACCGACCTCGCGCTGCTCTCGCGCCACCTGATCGCCGATCCTCTCGATCAGGATTTCGATCAGAAACGCCGCCTGCTGTTTCTGGTGCGCGGCGACGGCAGATTGGCCACCCTGACGATTTTCCGCTCCGAACAGGTAGCCGCCTGGACGCTGCATGAGACAACGGGAAAATTCCGATCCGTCTCCGTCGTCGGAGAACAGGTGTACGTACTGGTGGATCGCGGCGGCACGTACAGCGTCGAGGAATTCGACGACAGCCTCAATCTCGATTGCGCGCTGGCAGGTACGGCTTCTCCGCCCGCTGCCGTATGGTCGGGTCTGGATCATCTTGAGGCGTGTACGGTATCGATCGTCGCCGATGGAATAATCCATGATCCGCTGACAGTAACCGGCGGTCAGGTTACTCTGGATAGTCCGGCGGCAAAAGTCGAAATCGGGCTTCCCTATACCCACATAATCGAACCGATGCCTCCGAGCGAAATCAGCGAGGCCGGCGGAGCGCGCAAAACTAGACTGGTTCAGGCGGTTTTCAGACTTTATGAAACCGCCGCCCTGCGTCTTGATGTCGGCAGGGGACTTAAGGATGTCGCCCTCAGGCAGATAGGTGAAGACGACGTCTTCGCCCCGCCGCCGCTGGTAAGCGGCGACATCCGCGTCCGCGCCTACGGCTGGCAAAGGGACGGCACGAAAGCCTTGTGGCGAATCGAACAAAACGCCCCGCTTCCGTTCACCCTGCTGTCGGTAACAACCGAACTCAAAGTCAACGACTAGTTTTTCAACTGAGAAGATAACAAACGAAGAGGAAATCCAAATGGGTGGACTGACCACTGCGAGTGTCCTTGGCGGCATTCAACAAATCGGCTCACTGACCGGGGCTGTGTCGCCGGTGCTGAAAAGCATTGGCGGTATCGCCGATGTCGTGTCCGGAGCCTCCGAGGCCGAAGCGGAAAAACGCCGCAGGCAGGAACTCGTCGCCAGCCATGATCTGGCGCTGGCGCAACTGGCGCAGGCCCAGAAATTACAGGAAGCGCAGGATGCGCGCTCCGCAATGCTCGAAAAACAAAAAATCGCCGTCGACGCGCAGGCCGCGGCAAGAGAGCGCCAGGCGGCCCTGAAAAGGGCGATGGCAAGGCAGACCGCTTCCTTCGGCGCTTCGGGATTCGGTTCCGCGGATGGCAGCGCGCAGGCCGTCCTGCTGGGCCTCTTCGCCGAAAGCGACGAGGAGCGGCAGGAAAGGGAAAAGCTGGACGCGATGAAAATCAGGGCAATGGATCTCGACCTCGAAAATCGCCGCAGCATCAACGTCCTCCAGCGGGCCCAACTCGCCGAGAGACAACAGCTGGAGCGGGCGTCAAAGTACTAACGCATTTGAATCATCCGGCGCAATCCCCTCTCCCTCCGGGAGAGGGAGGGAACCGCAAAGCGGGAGGGTGAGGGATCCCGAAATTGTAAATCCGCCGCCATGCCCCTCACCCGGCTCCAGCTAATCCCTCTTCGAGGGATAAGCTTTCGCATCCCTCTCCCGTGGGAAGAGGAAATATTAAAAAAGGACAGGAACATGCCAGAACACATCAAAATGCCGGCTGTGGAGCCGGTCGTGCGCTACCTCGCCAGCGGAACGGATACCGCTTTCCAGTATCCTTTTCCGATCTTTGCCAGCGAGGACATGGCCGTATATCTGAACGGCGCAAGGCAGGTTGGCCGATATGACGTCTCGGGTGCGGGGAGCACTTCCGGCGGAACCGTGGTTTTCGATACGGCCCCCGCGGCGGGCACGATCGTCACCCTTGAAAGGCTTCTGCCGCTGGAGCGGATGACCGACTTTCTCGAAGGAGGCGACTTCTCCGCCAGAGCCATCAACAACGAACTCGATTACCTCGTCGCCTCCATCCAGCAGGTGAACCGCTATCAGAGACGGATGCTGCGCTATAACGACCATGAAATTCCCGGAACCCCGACCCTGCCGGACAAGGCGGTGCGCGCGGGAAAAGTCCTTGGCTTCGACGGCGGCGGCAACCCCGCGGTATACGAACCCGGCGACAGTCAGGCTCCGCCATCCTTCACCCCTCCCGGAACCGGAGCCGTTACCCGCTCCCTTACCGACAAGGCAGCGGATATGGTTTCGGCAAAGGATTTCGGCGCGGTCGGCGACGGCCTTGCCGACGATACCCAGGCGATCCAGAAAGCGCTTCAGTCCCATGACGCGGTGTTTCTGCCCTCCGGCAACTACCTGATTTCCTCGACCATTAACCTGGCCGCGAGAAAATCCCTGACCGGCTGCGGCCAGTCCTCCGTCATAAGCTGCCAGTCCTCGGCCTTCAACGCCATCGAAGTTCCGGGTTACCAGAGCGAAATCCGCAGCCTTCGCATAACCGGCGGCAACATCGCCATAAAGCTTTTCGGCAGGGACGCCGAATGCACCCAGAACCTCGTCTCCGACGTCGTCATCTCCGGCCCGAATACCGGCATCCAGCTTGACGGCCACAACGACGGAGAAAAGCCCTGTTACTGGAATAATTTCTCGAAAATCCTGATCGAGCAGCCCATGGTTCACGGCGTGCACCTCACCAGAAGCGGCGCGGGCGATACCCCCAACGCCAACCGTTTCGACAGGGTGCGCGTCTATTCCAAAGGCGCCCTTACCGGAGGCGCGGGCTTTTACGTGCAGCACGGCAGCTTCAGCAACTCCTTCATCGATTGCGAAGCCAACGTCAACGGCGCGAGCGCGCAAGGTTGCTTTATCATCGGCTCCGGCTCCAACAAGACCCTGCTGATCAACCCCTATGCCGAAAGCACCAGTCTCGTTCCCAATATCAAGCTGGAGAGCGGCTCGCTCGAAACCTCGATATTCAACCTGCTCTCGATGAGCGACGGCGCGGCGATCTGGGATCTTTCGGGGGGAGAGTACACCGCCTACAACGCCGGACACCCCTGTAAGAACCGAATGCGGAGAACCAGCGTCACCGATCTGACCGCCGCCTTGCAGCGTTACGATACCGAATATATCGATGCAAGCGGTACGATAAGCCTCGACCTCTCCCACAGCGTCCACCTGGTATCTTCCTTTGGCGGCCCCCTGACGGTAAAACTTCCGCAGGCCGCCTCGGCGGCGGGCGCGCAGATGACCGTAAAAAAAATCGACGCCTCGGCCAACATCGTAACCGTTACCGAGGAAGGAGGGCCGGGGCCGGACGGAGGAACCTTCTGCCTCGGCGGCGAAAACGACTTCGTGACAGTCCTCTCCAACGGCGCGAAGTGGTTCGTCATCTCCTCCAATCGCACCGCGGGCAACACGCGGTATTTCGACGGCAGCGGTATTTACGATATCGACATGGCCGTGGACGTCTACCTGCTCTCCAGCTACGGCGGAGCCCTTACCGCAAGGCTTCCCCCCGCCAACGCTCCGGAAGCGGCAGGGCGCGCGGTCACCATCAAGAAGACCGATCCGTCCCCGAACGCGATAACCGTAAGCGAGCAGGGAGGCAGCGGCCCCGACGGCTACGCCCAGCCTTTGAACGACCGCTTCGACGCCATCACCGTCGTCTCCAACGGCGGCCAGTGGTACATCGTCAGCCGCTTCGGTTAACACCCAAAAACAAAGAGTAGAAATGACCCGGAAAATCGAAGAAACCTCACGCGTCCAGACCGCGGGATTCCTGCCCGACGCCATAGCGCGGGCCTTGACCTCGTACCAGAAATTCTCGGAAAGCGCCTCAGGCGTCGAATCGAAAGATTTTGCCGCCCATCATAACGCCTGCAAGATCGCCATCGCCCATATCGAACTGCTTCTGAAGCTGGCGCGCTGGGCCGACCTGCCCGGAGATGACGCTCCATCCAACGACAAGGCGATCCTCTCCGCGATGATGTCCGCCGCCGAAGAGGAACTGGAACGATATCACAGCGGCGAAAACCTATTCCCTTAAAGGCCGGCCAATGTCCAGCAATTCAGATTTCCCGATCTTCCTCTCGCTCTGGAACCAGAGGCAGGGGATGAAGACGCCTGATCTGCATTTCAGAATGGCGCTGTGGCTGGAGAACTGCTGGCTCAAGGGCGAAAAACGCCTGCTGCTGATGGCCTTCCGCTCCTGCGGCAAAAGCACCATTGTCGGGCTTTTCGCCGCCTGGCTGCTGTATCGTCACCCGGATCTTAGAATACTGGTGCTCGCGGCCGATTTTACCCTGGCGAGAAAGATGGTCAGAAACGTGCGCCGCATCATAGAACGCCACCCGCTGACGCCGCATCTCAAACCGCAGAAAAGCGACCAGTGGGCGGGAGACAGGTTTACGGTGCGCCGCACTCTCGAACTGCGCGACCCCTCGATGCTGGCGCGCGGAGTGTCCTCGAATATTACCGGCAGCCGCGCCGACGTGATAATCTGCGACGATGTCGAAGTCCCGAATACCTGCGACAGCGCCGGAAAACGCCAGGAACTTAAAGAGCGGCTCGCCGAAACCGAATATGTCCTGGTTCCCGGCGGAACGCACATTTATATAGGCACCCCGCATACCTTTGAGACCATATACGATACTTCAGGCTTCCTGAAAGGCTTCCGCCAGCTGAAAATCCCGCTGCTTGACGGAAGCGGAAAAAGCGCGTGGCCGGACAGATTTTCCCCCGAAGACATCGACCGCATCCGCAAGGCCACCGGCCCGAACAAATTCCGCAGCCAGATGATGCTGGAGCCGGTCAATATCGCCGAAGGCCGCCTCGATCCGGGCCTGCTGCAAATCTACGCCGACCCCCTTTGCATGGTGAAGGAGCTTCGCTCCCTGTATATCGGGGAAAACAGAATGGTTTCGGCCAGCGCGTGGTGGGATCCTGCCTTCGGCAGGGCGGGCGGCGACGGCAGTGTCCTTGCCGCTGTTTTCACCGGCGAAGACGGCAGGTACTATCTCCACCGGATCGAATATCTCCGCTGCCGCCACTCCTCCTCTTTCTCCTCTTCCGGGGAAACCGACGAGGCCACCGCCCAGTGCCGTATGGTCGCCTCCCTGGCCGGAGAGCACCATCTCCCGTCAGTAGCTCTGGAAATCAACGGCCTTGGCCGCTTCCTCCCCGGAATTTTGAGGCAGGAGATCGCCCGTATGAAAATACCCTGCACGGTGCGCGAAATCTCAAGCCGCAGGCCCAAGGACTTGCGGATACTGGAAGCCTTCGACGCCGTTCTGGCCGCCGGAGCCCTGTTCGCCCATGAAGGCGTAAACTCCACGCCTTTCATAACCGAAATGCGGGAATGGCGTCCCGGAACCTGCCGGGGCCATGACGACGGTCTCGACGCGGTGGCCGGCGCATTGTCACTGGAACCTGTGCGCCTCAGGCCGGCTGGCGCGACGGGCCGTCAGAACTGGCGGCCAGCCGACAATAGCCGGAAGGCGAAAACCGGCTTCAATGTCTGAAAAACAAACATGAGGTGTTAATCATGAATCTTCTCTCCAGCGATCTCGCATGGTGGATCACGGTCGTCGATCTTCCGGCCCTGTCCGGCCTGCTGCTGCTTAACTGGCGCACCAGACAGGAGGCTGCCGAAGGCATCAGGGAAATGCGCGATTCCCTTGAAACCCGCACCAGCCAGATGCGCGAGGGTCTCTCTGCCTTCAAGCTCGAAGTCGCCAAGTCCTACGCCTCCCACGCCGATCTTAAGGAACTCGAGAACCGCCTCGTTAGCCACCTTCTGCGCATCGAAGCCAAACTCGACGCAACCGCCCTGAAAGCCGAGGCGCTAAGAGCGGAAAAACTTTAAATCTCTCGACCCCCTCCCTTCGGGAGAGGGAAATAACACAAAAAAAAGGAATATCAGAAATGAGAAAAAAAACTTTGATTCCCCTGCCGGACGGCGGGGCAAGGGATGTCGCCGCGCATGCTTATTATAAGGAACTCGAAACAGACACTCTTGCCCGTACCATATGGGGGGAGGCGCGCGGCGAGGGCGAACAGGGAATGCAGGCGGTGGCCTCGGTGGTCATGAATCGCGTCGCTGTCGCCAGGGAAAAAGGAAGCTACTGGTGGGGAAACAATATCATTCAGGTATGCCAGAAACCCTATCAGTTTTCCTGCTGGAACCGCACCGATCCCAACTACCGTAAACTGCTGGATGTCGATGCTGGAAATCTCTATTTCGCCACAGCATTGCGCATCGCAAGAAGGGCATTGGCAGGGAGCCTGAAAGATCCAACTAACGGCGCAACCCACTATCACGCCGCCGGAACAAACCCCTACTGGGCGAAGAATGAAAACCCCGTCGGAGTAATCGGCAAACACATTTTCTACAGATTCATATAGATAGAAAGAGATCCTCACCCAGAAGGATAAGGATCTCTTTGATATAGATTTGTTAGGGGTTACATGCCGCCGCCAGTGCCGCCGCCAGTACCGCCACCTCCCATGGTGCCGCCGCCGGTCGTGCCGCCACCGCCCATGGTGCCACCTCCCATGGTGCCGCCGCCCATGGTACCGCTACCAGTCGTGCCGCCCATGGTGCCGCCCTGCTGCTGGCCGGAAACTCCGGCAGTGCTGACGCCTAACTGTTGCAGCGTATTGGTATTTGGCTGTCCGGTAGGCTCAAGACCGGCGCTTCGTTGATAGTCCTGGAGTGCGGAAGCCGTATTCTGTCCCCAGATCCCGTCGATCTGACCGGGATCGAAACCCTGATCGTTCAGGGCTTGCTGAATTTCACGAACCGTTTCCGAACTCAATTGTGCGCCTTGCTGGGTTTGTGTTCCCATTTGCGAGCCCTGGGTTCCCATCATTCTATCCTCTCCCGCGGCCATTGCGGGCGAGGCCAGCATAAACGCGATGGCCGTTGTAAATAAAAGTTTCTTCATAATAAAGTGCCTCCTTTGGGATTGATTGCGACGTAGCCAACCGGGTCGAATCGGACGGGTTCCTAATTTTTTTGATTTCTCAAATAACTAACTGCAAATAAAAGTTTTTCCCAGCCAGCCATACCGGCGGCACTGCCGCATGAAAGGAGAAAAGAAATGCTCGCAACGGTAATTTCAAAGATCGGCTTGCCCCTTCTGGTTCAGACTCTCTCCGGAGCGCTCGCCACCATCGATAATCCCGCAGCCAAAACCGCAAAAAAGGCTCTCGAGGATGTGGAAAAGGTGCTGGAAAACGGCGGGATATCTTCCGAACAACTTGGAGAGGCCCACAGGCACGCCGAATCTGTTCTTCGCATGAAGATCGAGGAAGAAGCCGCAACCATCTCTGAAGTAAACAAAAGTCTGCGTCAGGAGATTGCCTTAGGCGATAAATACATAAGCAGGATGCGCCCGACCTTCGGATATCTGATGGCTTTCACCTGGGCCGCGTAGATGTTCGGTATCGCATATGTTATAATCTTTGAAACCGAAAAGGCTCCTTACGTGCTCAACGCCATGGGGTCGCTGGGGGCAATATGGGGTGTCGGCTTGTCGGTGCTCGGTATTTACGTTTATAAAAGGAGTGAGGAAAAGCGACAGTCCTTGCTTCCGGAAGATGATATGGTCTACTGGGCGGGTATTAGAAAGAAAGTGGTTTGATTAATGAAAAACACGCTTAGCGGCATTTTCAATTTCAACATCGAAAAGAATCTCGGAAAAGCGGTAGAGACCGTCGAGGTTGTATTTCTGGAAATAGAAGAAGCCGCAAGGCAGAGGTCGCGCGACTTCCTCAAGATGACGCGCCAGTTCTTCAAGCTTCAGGCGTCCGGCGGCGTGCTTCTGGTTCTGGCTGCGTTGATTGCGCTGATCGTCGCCAATACCCCGTTATACGATCTGTATAATTATGTTTTAAATAAAATCGAATTCCGCATTGGCTTCGCCGGCGTGGAATTGGACACGGAGATCAGGAAATCCCTGCTTCTGTGGGTCAATGACGGCCTGATGGTTCTCTTCTTCTTTCTGGTCGGGCTGGAAATCAAACGCGAGATGGTCGAGGGAGAGCTTTCCCGGCTCGGCAGCGCGTCCCTTCCATTTCTTGCGGCCCTGGGGGGAATGGTCGTTCCCGCCGCGATATACTGGTTGATAAACCGTGAGAACGGAGAAGGACTGTATGGCTGGGCAATACCGGCCGCGACCGATATAGCCTTTGCGCTCGGCGTGCTTTCTCTGCTGGGGCCTAGGGCCCCGATAAGACTCAAGATCCTGCTTGCCGCCATAGCGATTATCGACGATATCGGCGCGATTCTGGTGATCGCTATTTTCTATTCCCATCACCTGTCCCTTTTCCCGCTCTGGTTTGCGGGTGTGGCTCTGGCGGGTTTGTTTCTGCTTAACAGGACTAATGTACTGAAGATCGCTCCTTACGTAATGTTTGGCGTTATTCTCTGGGTATCTCTTCTCGAATCAGGTATTCATGCGACACTTGCAGGGGTCATTACCGCCTTGTTTATTCCCCTTGGAGCCAGGGCAAGAAAGAAAAAGAAGAAAAAAAATGAATCTCCTTTGAAAAGCATTGAACATATGCTCCATCCCTGGGTGGCATTCGGGGTGCTTCCGCTTTTCGCTTTTGCCAATGCCGGTGTGCCGCTGCGTGGATTTGGGCTTTCGGACTTCGGTGAACCTGTCACTTTGGGAATAATCTGCGGACTTTTCTTCGGCAAGCAGATCGGCGTCTTCTCGATGATGGTTTTCGCTGTGAAGTCAGGG
>CAZBGS010000011.1:0-38958 GCA_964491785.1 uncultured Pseudobdellovibrionaceae bacterium
ATGACAGGTGTAAGCGCTGGCAATACCGGTTCTGAAAACGAAGGCGGTGGCGGAAAGGTCTGGGGGCAGTATTTTGGCCATGCCGGAAAACAGGGCAGAAGAGAATCGATAGACGGATACGAGATTAAATCGCAAGGCGTTACTTTTGGTGCTGATACTGGAGATATCGAAGACTCAACAGTTATCGGTTTTGCGGTCGGTTATGCCTCAAGCAAGGTAGATTCTGAAAACGCTAATCAGACGGCCACTGAAATAGATTCTTACATGTTTAGCCTTTATGCTGATTTTGAAGTGGCAGAAAACACCTTTCTCAACGGGTCTGTTTCTTACGCCTATAATAACAACGAAACAGTCAGGAATAACATCGGTGGTGTTTCCGGGTTGACCTCCAGTGCCGATTTCGTCAGTGAGCAAATAGCGCTAAACTCTGAGCTTGCCAAAAGGTATGAAGTTGGACGTGCGTTGTCTTTCTCTCCTTCTGCTTTGTTTCATTATAGCTACATCTCAGCTGATGATTACAATGAGCATGGCGCTGGAGGCATGAACCTGTTTGTTGATCACAATGCCCTCCATGTTATGGAGGCTGGCCTGGGCGGCTTGGCAGCATGGAATTTTATAGGTGAAAGTGGATTCGTCTTTTCTCCGACCCTGCAGGCACAATACAAATATGATTTTCTGAGCGATGCTATAAGAACTACTTCCCGCCTGGACGCTGGCGGCAGCGATTTAGTCACAAATGGTTTTGAACCACAGCGGCATAACATTTCCCTCGAAGCGGGATTAACGTTCTGGGTTCCGGATTCCTGGGAATTCGGGATGAATTATCTCCTGAATAATAAAGGCGACTTTACCTCACACTCAGGTTTTATTAAGGCCGCTTACACATTCTAGAGCCATAATAGCTTTTACTGATTTATTTTTTATAACTTTCAATCTGGAACAGGTTGTGGTGAGTCGATCAATGTTTTTGGTCTGTCAATAAGCAAGAGATTACTGTCAAGGCACCCCTCCGTGATGTACTTACGGGCCATCAACTGCAGCGCATGACGGTGTGATTTAGGATCCATCTTTTTTGCAGCATTCAAAATACTCATAGCCTCCTTGCCCCATTGCGGGAAGTCTTCCAGCCTTATGGTTTCCATCCATTCAATTACCGATTCATTACGACCATCAGCCATGCGGATGAAACTCTCTTCCCCCGGCTTAATTTCAGTAATGCGATCATCAAATTCGCAACCAAAACTATCTTTCATCATCCTGTAGAAAAGCAGGTCTTCGCAAAACGAGACCGGGACGGCACCGCCAAAAATCGAAACCGCCTTTTTCCAGGCGGCAAAGCTATAGGTGTGCAATGCTCCTTCATGAGAGAGGATTGGCCAGGCTATGTTTACCGGCCTCGAAAACTTTTTCCCTATAATATGGTCATATACATAGCCTTCCGGATGCCAGCAATGCATCTTTCTTTTTTCCTCCAAAGAAGGTAAATCCCAGTAACCGTTAAAATCTTTTTTGATCTTCAGTTCAAAAATACCCGGTATCTGGCGGGTCTCGTCGTTATGGAGAATATAGGTCAGGTAGCGCGTCATGCGGGTGAAATGGCCTTCCCCCAAGGCTTCTATGCTCCGCGCCACATAATCGGGGCCATGATGATCGTCGTCGTCGGCGAAGACAATGGCGTCAAATTCGCCAAAGCGATCAGCGATGGCGGCTACGCCAACATTCTTTTTCATGCCTATAGTCGGCCGAACTTGAAAGATTTGGCTAAAAATATTTGTCTGGACTGGATAATCGGATTCAAAAGGCAGGTATTTTGCAAAAGTGCGAACTTGTGCAATGCGTTTAGCCCAAAAAGCAACATTCTCATCGTCGCCTGATGACAAAGCATTTTCAAGAAAAGCTGACGAAAGCTTTCCGATGACAAGACTTCCTGGCGCAGGTTTCCGGTCAATCACGTAATCCCATTCGTCTTTATTCAGATCAAATTCACCGCAAGCTAGTCTGTAATCAGGCTTGAATACTGTTTCACCGTTTTTCAGTCTTGCCGCCAGTTCAAGGCGGCTGGCTTTTTGCAGGATTTCATCTGTAGGAACAAATATTGAGGATTGCGGGTATTCGTGACGAAGTATAGCGCTCAGAGAATTTCGGTCGGGAGCATGGATGTAGATGACGCTGTCGGCGAAAGCCTCTGCGATCTCCTCATAAAACGGGTGCGGTTCGGGACTGTCGTCGACAAGTGCCAGTTTAATATCGTGCCCGCCCTTTTGCCTGCGCATCTGGTCAAGCAACGAGACGACTCCATAAAGTCTCACGAGTGAATCCTTGCCGGGATCGCGGTAGGTCGCGCATACTACTCCCACCCTCTTTTGCATCATACCTCCTCCGTTACGCGCAGCCTGTTGCTTTCAATTAATTCCTTAAACCAGTTGATCGAATCTTTCGGTACTCTCTCAAGATCGTTTTCATGGTCGATATAAACCATGCCGAAACGGTATTTGAATCCGTCGCTCCATTCGAGGTTATCCATGAAAGACCAGACGAAATAGCCGTTCACCGGCGCTCCTGAGGCAATCGCCCGATGTGCGGCAGCAATATATTTTTCAAGGTAGGAAATCCGGCGCGGATCGTGACATTCATCGCCGCTGCGCCCGTCGAAAAAGGCGGCTCCGTTCTCGGTGACGATTATCGAGGCCGGATTGTATCTGGCGTTGAACCCTTCGATAGCGGCGGCGAAAGCGTCGGGATCTATCACCCAGCCGTAATCGGTGACCGGCTTGCCTTTGGGTTTGCGGCCAAAAAAAACGCCAAAGACGCGTGAGGGATCGTCTTTGGCCTCGATCGGGTTGTAATGCTGGACGCCGATGAAATCAAGATCGGTGCGGCAGAGATCCATGTCCCCTTCCATGATAAAGGGGGCGAACATATCGGCGAAGCTTTCAGGATATGTCCCCCTGAACAGCGGATCGAAGAAGTTGCCGTTCCATATTGCCTCCATTCTCGCCACTGCCTGTGGAGAGGTCTTTTCGTCCTCGGGAGGGGTCGGCACCAGGGTATAGGCCGAGCCGATGTTGAACTCCGGATAGCCGCTTTTCAACTCACGGTACGTGCTGCCGACAACGCGATTGAGATTATGAGCGCATGCCAGATAGGCACTCGCGTCCGCCTTTTTGGGGGAATAAAAGCCAAGAGCGTGGCCGATCCAGCTATAGACGCTGGGTTCATTAAGTATCATCCAGTTCTTCACCCGGTCGCCAAGACGGCTTGCCAGAAGGCCAGCATACTCGGAAAACCATTCCGTAATTTCGCGGTTTTCAAAGCCGCCGCGTTCCTGCAGCGCCTGCGGCAGATCCCAGTGGAACATGGTAAGCCAAGGGGTAATCCCTCTCTCCAGCATGCCGTCGATCAGGCGGTCGTAAAAGCCAATGCCTTTTTCGTTTGCCCGCCCCGTACCCTGCGGCAGAACGCGGGGCCACGAGACTGAAAAGCGATAATTCCTGATCGAGTACCTTTTAAGAATATCAAGGTCTTCGCGCCATCTATGATAATGATCGCAGGCGAGGTCTCCGGTATCGCCGTTTTTGATGTTGCCGGGCTGATGGGCGAAAACGTCCCAGATGCTCGGCCCCTTGCCGTCCTCGTTCCACGCGCCCTCGATCTGATAGGCGGCGGTGGATGTGCCCCAGATGAAACCGTCAGGAAAACGAAGCTTTCTTTCAGGCAATTTTTTACTCCTATTGCGAAAAGGTTATAATGATCTGGCGATATTATGTCAATAAAATACTGCCTGACCGGATAACCAATACCCCGATCGGATTCTAGGGTCATCCCGAATAGTTTTAACCCAGACTTTTGGCCACCAGATAAATTCCGTCATTTTTTGCGCTAAGAATGTCGTAAACATGGAAACCGGCTTTCCGGTAAAAATCTAGGTGATTATTATCGCTTGCGGCCACAATATGGCGGCATCCTTTTCTCTCGGCCGCACGCTGCACGAAGTCGAGCATCACATGCCCGATCCCCTTTCCTCTGTATTGCGGATCGACAGCCAGATTTCTTATTTCCCCGCTTTCGGGGATCAAAGTCACGACGGCAACGGCCACGCGGTTGAACAGCAGAACGTAGTTTATGCCCTCGGGCTTGTAACCTCCCGGATTGTCACCGCAGTCCTCGGTTTCCGAAAATGATTGCTGCATCAGCCGGTTGAATTCATCATGCAAGAAATCGTCACAGCCAGCTTCCGCCAGCCGGTAGGGGCGTTTTCTGGGCATTGCGTACCTTCCGAAGTAAATAAATTAAATATGTAAATGTTTATAGCCCTAACTCCATGTCTTGCGCAAGATTCCCTGTTATGTTCTATTTCGGTTGAATAAATTCCCGCCCCTGAAAGGGGGTGGAATGATGTAACTGTCTGCAGGAAGAAGGCCATGACCGCCATACCGGAAAAACACGACCGTATCCTTATTCTCGACTTCGGGTCGCAGGTGACGCAGCTGATAGCGCGGCGGGTGCGGGAAAGCGGTGTTTACTGCGAGATATGGCCGTTCAACCAGGCGGATCCGTCCCGCATAAAAACCTTCAGTCCCCGCGGCGTCATTCTCTCGGGCAGTCCATGCAGCGTTACCGAGGAAAACTCCCCCCGCGCGCCGGAGAGCATATTTGAAACGGGGCTTCCCGTATTCGGCATTTGTTACGGCCAGCAGACCATGGTGGAGCAGCTTGGCGGCAAGGTCACCGGTTCCGATCACCGCGAGTTCGGCCGCGCCTTTGTCGAGGTGATGGACGATTCCCCGATTACCCGCGATCTCTGGCGCAAGGGAGCAAGGGAGCAGGTATGGATGAGCCACGGCGACCGGGTGACCGCCCTTCCCGAAGGCTTCCGCATCATCGGGCGCAGCGAGGGAGCGCCCTACGCCTTTATCGCGGACGACAAGCGCCATTTCTACGGTGTGCAATTCCACCCGGAAGTTGTGCATACTCCACATGGCGCGCAGCTGCTCAGGAACTTCACGCATGATGTCTGCGGTTGCAGGGGCGACTGGACGATGGCGGCTTTCAGGGCCGAGGCCGTTGCGAAAATCCGCGAGCAGGTCGGCTCCGGCAGGGTTATCTGCGGCCTGTCCGGGGGCGTCGATTCCTCGGTCACGGCGGTGCTTCTGCATGAGGCGATCGGCGAACGGCTGCATTGCATCTATGTCGATACCGGGCTGATGCGCGCCGGCGAATCCGCCCAGGTGGTTTCGCTGTTCCGCGAGCATTACAACATTCCCCTCATCCACGAGGACGCGAGCGGGCTGTTCCTTGGCAAGCTTGAGGGCGTGAGCGACCCGGAAGAGAAGCGCAAAATCATCGGCGGCACCTTTATTGACGTGTTCGAGGACTGCGCGAAAAGGGTCGGCGGGGCGGATTTCCTCGCGCAAGGCACGCTCTATCCGGACGTGATCGAGAGCGTTTCCTTTCTCGGCGGGCCGAGCGTGACCATCAAGAGCCACCACAATGTCGGCGGTCTCCCCGCCCGGATGAAAATGAAGCTGGTCGAGCCGATGCGTGAGCTGTTCAAGGACGAGGTTCGCGCTCTGGGGATAGAGCTTGGCATGCATGAGGACTTCGTAAAGCGCCACCCGTTCCCCGGGCCGGGCCTCGCGATAAGGGTTACCGGCGAGATCACCCGCGAAAAGCTGGAAATTCTGCGCAAGGCGGACACGATCTATCTGGAAGAGATCCGCAAGGCCGGGCTGTATGACGAAATCTGGCAGGCATTCGCCGTGCTGCTCCCCGTCAGGACGGTGGGCGTCATGGGCGATTCCCGCAGTTACGACTACGTCTGCGCCCTGCGCGCCGTAACCTCGACCGACGGCATGACCGCCGACTACTACCCCTTCGAACACGATTTCCTGGGGCGCGTCGCGGGCCGGATAGTGAACGAGGTACGGGGGATTAACCGCGTGGTCTACGACATAACGAGCAAGCCGCCGGGGACGATAGAGTGGGAGTGAGAAAATCATGATTCGTACTCCCGATCTACGCGGAGGGGATAAGGGCAGTTAAGGCCAGTGTCGCTTCCTTATGTTGTGCGTTCATCACTTTTGTTATAAAATATATAATGATATCGGTTGTACCGGCACCAACCCGACCGCATTAAACAAGTGACTTTCAAGCCTCCTAAAGGCTTGGGCCGTTCTGCCCGAAGTACTGATAAGCCGGATTATTTCTGTAGCTCCATTAAAAGCAAATTGGGTGAATTATGCATGAACTAGGACTATTGGGAGCGATGAAGCCAGACCATGACGCAACCCTTAAAATAATAAATATAACCACCTGCGAAGAAGCCCATAAACTACGGCACATATTCGAAAATGTGGGCTTTTACAAACCTGAAGGTTACTACCAGCAATGCGTGGCCGAACAGGAAGAAGGAAAACGGCTTCTTCTTGGAGCGAATCTGGACGGATCCCTTGTTGGATACTGCATGCTTAACTGGAAGCCTAAATATCATTTTTTCCGCAAGTTTGGCATCCCTGAAATCCAGGATCTAAACGTAATTCCCGAAGCAAGACGCAAGGGAGTGGCAACCTCGCTTATCACCTATTGCGAAGGTCTTGCCCGAACCAAGGGTATCGAGCAAATGGGTATAGGTGTTGGACTTCTGTCCGATTACGGCCCGGCCCAGCGTCTCTATGCCCGCCTTGGCTATATGCCGGACGGCTGCGGGGTAACCTATGACCGGGAAACCGTCTCCCATGGTGAAATCCGCTCCATTGATGACGATCTCTGCCTGATGATGGTCAAGGATCTGTAAATTTTTCTTCTTCCAATTCTAATATGTTAAGTATAGATTGACTCTCCTAAAAATTGAGCCAAGGAGAAAGATTCCAATGTTGTTTGAAGATTTGAAGCAAAAGCTGCAAGAATTTAATGAAAGGATTACCAGCTATATATAACCCGACAAATCCCAGATGGAACGTACGCTTAGATGAAAATGGCGAAGTGGAAATCATCCTTAATGAAACATCTAAATTGACTTTAAGTAAATATACTCTTAGCGAAAGCAGAGAAGAGGGTTTCCAAGAAGTATATGAAATGATTTTAGCCTATTCTGAAGACGCATTTGAAGTATGTGATCCTAGGAAAGCTCCCGGCAATAATTGGCGGCTCGAAATTTAGTTTTGAATTCTCAGATATGTTATTGCGAGCAATATGACTGTGCTGGCAATCTCACATTACCTACAGCTTGCCCGTATCCTTCAAACACTCGCTAATCTGTTCGACATAAGCTGGCCCTGGTCAGTGATGCAGGTTCAATGTTTTAAACATAATCGCATAAATTTGGCTTTTTAATCTCTTTTCCCTTTAATCTCCCCCGGAAATGATTAATGTATGTGCGAACATCCAATTCCAAACTTTTTGAGGGGATTTATATGACGAAATGGGTTTACCAGTTTGGCGGCGAGAAGACCGATGGCCGCGCCGATATGAGAAACCTTGTTGGCGGCAAGGGAGCAAACCTTGCGGAAATGGCCAATATGGGGCTTCCTGTCCCGCCCGGTTTCACTATCACGACTGAAGTATGTACATATTACTACGCAAATAACGACACCTATCCCGCCGATCTGAAGAAGCAGGTCGAGGAAGCGCTTGCCAGCATCGAGCGCGATCAGGGCAAGAAATTCGGCGACAAAAACGACCCGCTTTTGATGTCGGTTCGCTCTGGCGCCCGGATCTCCATGCCCGGTATGATGGACACCGTTCTGAACCTCGGCCTTAATGACGAGACGGTAAAGGGCCTGGCGGAAAAATCAGGCGACGAGCGTTTCGCATGGGACAGCTACCGCCGTTTCGTAAACATGTTCGGTGACGTTGTTCTCGGCGTTCCGCACCACGATTTCGAGGAAATCCTGGAAAGCTACAAAAAGAAACACAAACTTGAACTCGACGTTCAGATCACTGCCGAAGGCTGGAAGGAAATCGTTCCGCAATACAAGGCTCTCGTCGAAAAACACACCGGCAAGCCTTTCCCGACCGATCCGATGGAACAACTGTGGCATGGAATTGGCGCGGTATTCAGCTCGTGGATGGCTCCGCGCGCTATCACCTACCGCAAAATCCACGATATTCCTGGCGACTGGGGCACGGCCGTCAACGTCCAGACCATGGTGTTCGGCAATATGGGCGATGACTGCGCCACCGGCGTTGCCTTCACCCGCGATCCTTCGACCGGCGAAAACTACTTCTACGGCGAATACCTTGTGAATGCGCAGGGCGAAGACGTCGTTGCGGGTATCCGCACGCCTCAGGCCCTTACCGAGATTGGCAAGGAGCGTGACGGTTCGACCCTGCCGTCGATGGAAGTCACCATGCCGGAAATCTACAAGGAACTCGACGGCATGCGCCACAAGCTGGAACAGCATTTCCGCGAAATCCAGGATCTTGAATTCACGGTCGAACGCGGCAAGCTCTATCTGCTGCAAACCCGTACCGGCAAGCGTACCGCCGCAGCTTCACTGAAGATCGCCTCGGACATGGTCTCTGAAGGCCTGATCACCAAGGACGAAGCTGTTTTGCGCATCGATCCGGCCCAGCTTGACCACCTGCTGCACCCGCGCCTTGATCCTAATGCGAAAAAGGACGTAGTCGCCAAAGGTCTCCCGGCATCTCCGGGCGCTGCCTGCGGACAGGTCTACTTCAGTGCCGATGACGCCGAAAGGGAAGCTGAAAACGGCAAGAAGGTCATTCTCTGCCGTTCGGAAACTTCGCCGGAAGACATCCATGGCATGCACGCATCCGTCGGTATCCTCACCTCGCGCGGCGGCATGACCTCGCACGCGGCTGTCGTAGCCCGCGGCATGGGCAAGCCCTGCGTTGCCGGTGCCGGTGCGCTGAATATCAGCTACAAGGAAAAGCAGATCACCGTTAATGGCAGAACCATTAAAGAAGGTGATATCATCACCATTGATGGCGGCGCAGGCGAAGTGATCGTCGGCAGCGTTCCAACCCTTCAACCTGAAATGTCCGGCGACTTTGCCCTGCTGATGCAATGGGCGGATGAACGCCGCCGCATGAAGGTTCGCACCAATGCCGAAACCCCGCTGGATGCAAAAACAGCGCGTGATTTCGGCTGCGAAGGCATCGGCCTGGCGCGTACCGAACACATGTTCTTCGATCCGCAGCGGATTCAAAACGTCCGCGAGATGATCTTCGCCAGTGACGAAGCCGGACGCCGCAAGGCTCTGGACAAGCTGCTGCCGGAACAGCGCTCGGACTTTGCAAGCCTGTTCGAGATTATGCAGGGCCTGCCGGTGACGGTTCGTCTGCTCGACCCGCCGCTGCACGAGTTCCTGCCGCAGGAAGACAAGGACATCAAGCAGTTCGCGAAAACCATCGGCGTGGATGAAGACACCGTCCGCCGCCGCCTTTCCGAGCTGCACGAGTTCAACCCGATGCTTGGCCACCGCGGTTGCCGCCTCGGCATCACCTACCCGGAAATCTATGAAATGCAGGCACGGGCCATCTTCGAAGGCGCGGTCGAATGCGCTAAGAAGACCGGCGGCACCGTCGTTCCTGAAGTCATGATCCCGCTGGTGGTCTCGAAGAAGGAACTGGCGATGCTGAAAGACCGCGTCATCAAGACCGCGGAAAAGGTCTTCGAGGAAAAAGGCATGAAGCTCGATTACATGGTCGGCACGATGATCGAAATCCCGCGCGCCGCACTTTGCGCGGATTCGATTGCCGAAGAAGCCGAATTCTTCAGCTTCGGCACTAACGACCTGACGCAGACCGGCCTTGGCATGAGCCGCGACGACGCCGGAAACTTCCTCGGTCACTACGTGGAAAAGGGCATCTTCGAAAAAGACCCCTTCCAGAGCCTTGATACCGAGGGTGTAGGCCAGCTGATGGAAATCGCCTGCGAACGCGGCCGCAAGACGAGAAGCAAAATCAAGCTCGGCATCTGCGGCGAACACGGCGGCGATCCCGCCTCGATCCACTTCTGTGAAAAGATCGGTCTGGACTACGTCTCCTGCTCGCCTTACCGCGTGCCGATCGCCCGCCTTGCCGCCGCACAGGCTGCAATAAAGGCGAAAAAGGCCGAAGAAGCCAGGAAAAAGGCTGCCTGATCAAGAAATACCGCTTAAATCAAACGGGCCTCCTCCGAGGCCCGTTTTTTATCTCGTGATGATCGCATGGTCGTTATTTCACGGCTGAGGCTTTTTCAATTCTTCCTGCCGACGGGGAGGAAGAAGAGCGTCCATTCCTTTAAAAATTATTTCTGGCGGAAGATTACGATAAAAATCGAGATTAAGATCAATGCCTTTTTGCTTGCAAAGTCTAGTAGCAGCATTTTCAATTATAGGCAAAGCATCCCTGTAAATTGCGAGCACCTCCTCAAAAGTTTGCGGCTGGCCCCTGACAGGAGATGGCAGATCTTCAAGTTTTGTTCCAATTACTTTCGAGATGGATTTAATATTCATTTCGAGCGCAACAAGACTTTTGCCGATAACGTATTTAATATTAAAGGCATTGAGATGTGGCATGGCAGTAATCACTTCCAGTCCCATGATGCTTTTGCCTGTCACATCATAAAAGGCATGCCTGATTGCTTTATTTGGATCAATCAGTATTTCATTGAAAGCCTTGGTTAAGGTAGGCGTTCCTCTTTCTGCTATTACATTTTCGAGATCTTTCCTCGAATAAGATTCATTAAGCCGCTCTTCTAACAGGTTCTGTCCAACTCTGATGATATGCCGCAGAGTGGAAAGCGCCTTGTTCAAATTCGTACTGGCATCGTCCAGCTTACTCATGTAACCTCACTACTTTGGCTCCTCAGGGATGTAAGGCTGAGGCAGAAGACTGTCAACCGGCAAATGGACGTTCTCTGGATCACAATGATAGCGCAAGTTTATTACCTCCAGCCCCTTTAGAAGAGCCAGAGTAAGATTATATTCATCAGTGTATATTTGAAATTTAACTCCCTTTATTCCACAAATTTCCCTCAGGCATGTCTTGATCTCGGTAAGAGAATGGTCGTACGCTGACAGAACCTGCGCCAGAGTAACTGGATTGTCCTTCAAAGGAATCCTCGATAATTTATCAGGTGAAAGACCCGACAGGATCGAAAGAGCCTCAAGATTCAGTGCCAGGGCGCTGTATCCCCTGCTAACGCTGTCACTCACAGCTTCCAAGGTTCTTTTCGTCGTATCAAAAGTAATCATTTCACATTTGCGCGAACATTTATTTATTACATCCCTGAATAAATGCGCCATAGTAGAAAAAGGATCTTTATTGGCGGCCGAATTGAAATGCATATTCAGCGTCTCCGTGCCTTTCTCGATAATGAAATTGGCAAGATCTTTCTCATTGAATCGCCCCATAAGATGTTCTACCAAGGCCTCTGCGCCAACCGACTGTAAACTTCTTAACCTATTAAGCTCATCCTTAAGCTTGGCGCTGACCTGCTTAAGCTGTTCTTCTTTTTCTTGCACCAATTGTCCCTCGCTATCCGCTGATACTAGTACAATGATGATTACATTAGTATTATCGAAAATTCAATAATTTTACGTAACTTATTTACAGAAATCAGGCCGCTTTCAATCTGGAACAAACTTGCGTGAAGCGCGTAAGTGTTCCCGGCATTGGACACTTAGCAGCAGATGAGGTGGTTATGGCATATGCGCATAACTTGGCCAGAGAAATTAATGTATTTCAGAGCTGGATAAAGGATCTGGAAGAAAAATCGTTACTAAGCAGCCCTGAAGACGCTTATGCGACAGTGCGGGCAGTACTGCAAACTCTAAGGGACAGATTAACGCTTGAGGAAGGCGCTGATCTGTCTTCACAATTGCCCCTCATCGCCAGAGGCATTTTCTATGAAGGATGGAAGCCATCAAATACACCTAGAAAAATTTCTTTGGATGAGTTTCTCGATGAAGTCCGGCACAAGCTGCAAGGTAATTGCCCGAACGTGGATGAGGCGCTTCTGGCCAGCTCAGTATTTGAGCTGCTGGAAAAGCATGTTTCGGAAGGTGAGATGAGCGATGTCAGGTCGGTGTTGCCCAAAGAGTTTAGAGCTTTATTCCCGGAATTAAAAACTGATAGGTAATTGAGATGTCATTGAGAAAAGTCTTTAATTTTGCCGCCAAGGTCGGTGTTTCGGCCATTGCGGGTGTGGCCATTAAGGCAGGTATAATGAGCGGGGCCGATGTTATGGGAGTTTCTCCCGCGCTTCATTTTGCAGTGGCTGCGGCAGGTGCGGCTGCTACTAATTTTGCAATCACTACCGCCCAGTTTGTCGGTCAGAAAAAATCTTTAAAATCAAAAGAATACCGAAATGCTCTTCTCAAAGGAATGAGTACTTCGGCGCTTGCCGGAGGTGTGCTCTCATATCTGGTTCCCGGGCTTCAGGGATTGCTTGAGGATGCGTGGCAGAGCGAAACGGCGCGTAGCATAAAATCGTTTTTTGCCGGGTTAACGATGCCCCGCTTGACAGATTTCACTATGGCCCCTTCCGCTCCCCAGGTTTCGGATAGTCTACCCGTTCCGGATAATGGCCCTTACGGTGAATACGCTGATACGCAGCTGGTAATGGAAGAAGCCGGAAATGCAACCGCAGACGCCCCTCAACCAGCTGAGCCGATGCCACAAGATCCGATCGAGGCGGAGCAATCGCCAGAAAAACCGGATCAGCAGATCCATGAAAATGAAACTGCTAATGATTATAACACGGGCGATCCGGAGGGCGATATCGAGGACGAATATACACCCTATCAGGAACCAGATGTGAATGAATTCGATCCCTGGTGGGCCGATCATTATCATCCCCTCGACCAGTACGAAGGGGACACGAATTACGGCCCGGTGAGACCGGTGGAACCTAAGGTGCCGCTTGCGCCCGCGCTGCCGGAAACCCCGGTTCAGGAAATTCCCGCAGAACAACCGGCGTCCCAGGAGCCTTTATCGCCTCAGGAAACCCCGCCACCTCAGGAAACTTCGCCCCCGCCCCCGGAGTCGGATGCAGGAATTCAACAAGAGAAAGAAATAACCTCTCTGTCAATGGACACCCCGTTCAGCGAGTGGAAAGCTGCAATGGCGGAATTCATTCCTGAAAAACCTTCCCCGGTTCTTGAAGATATTCTTACTCGGATGGATTCGGAGAGCACCGTTGTGCGTGCGCAAGCGGTCAAGGATTTTGCTCACGGATTGTATAATGGTGCTTATGGACTGCCAAAAGTGCGGGAGGCCGCCTTCGTTGTAAATAAGCTGGCAATCGAAATCAGCGGCGGCCAAAACGCCCAGGCGGTATTTAACGAAGCTTACAGCTATCTGCACGGCATCGGAACCGAGCCTGATTACGAAAAAGCCCGGCAGGGATTTGTCAAGGCAATCACCCTCGGTTACCATAGCGCCTGCGATAACCTTAACTATATGGAGAAGGTAGGATATATTGATCGTTCCGGTTGCTATATCGCACCCCAGCCATAAAGAGCCTCGGTGTAGATTACCAAACGCTGCTTTGCCATGATCCGAAACTTTTACCTGTTTATCAGGTTGGATAGGGGCGATGCGTATACAGCCGGAAAATGAAACAAAAAAGACCGGACAGGTTTCAGTTCAGCAACTTCTGCGGCAGGATGCCATACCTTTGCCGTCTCCCGAAAGTCCTCATTTCGGAGAATATTTCGATCATCTTGGAGACGCGGATATAGTGCTGCTTGGGGAATCGACCCACGGAAGCGGCGATTTTTATCGTGCCAGAGCCGCAATAACACAACGACTTGTTCGAAATCATGATTTCAAAATCATCGCCCTTGAAGCTGACTGGCCGGATGCGTCAGTGCTTGATGGCTATGTCAGGGACAGAAAAGTCCCGGATATTGGTCAGCCGGCATTCTCGCGCTTCCCCGAATGGGTATGGCGCAATGAGGAATTTCGACAGTTTCTTGACTGGCTGCGAAAGTACAACGACCGCATGCCGGATTCGGAATTGAAGGCGGGGATATATGGACTCGATCTTTACGGAATGCAGGCATCCATCAACGCAATAATCGATTTTCTCAAAGGCACTGACAGCGAACTCGCCGACATAGCCCGCAAGCGTTATGAGTGCTTCGAGCCATGGCTGCATGATCCGGTCAGTTACGGGAAAGCGGCGATCAGGGACAGATACGCCTGCTGCGAAAGCGCCGCCGTGAATATGCTGATGGATCTGATGGGAGAGCGCCGGATATATTTGGACAGTTTTGCCGAAAGCTTTCTCGATATTTCCCGCAACGCGGAACTGGTAGCGAACGCCGAGAAATACTACAGGGCAATCTTTTCAGCCACTGAGAAATCCTGGAACCTGCGTGACCGTCATATGTTCGATACCTTGAGAGCAATCAGAAAAAGCCGCCGGATCAACGACTATGCCCCAATGCTCAAAACTGTCGTCTGGGCGCACAACTCGCACATCGGCGACGCAAGGGCAACCGATTTGGGGCGGCGGCGGGGCGAATTAAATCTTGGTCAGTTATGCCGGGAAAATAGCGCAGGCGAGGATGTAAGACTGGTCGGTTTTGGCACAGCCACAGGAGAAGTCGCCGCCGCTCATTACTGGGGAGGGCCTGTCAGTATCGTAAGCCTGATGTACCCGATCGAGGGCAGCTTTGAGGAACTCTGGATGCAAAGCGGCATGGAGAATGCCTTGCTCGATATAACCGGCGGCCTCGACGATCGTTTGCAAAGGCAGCTCGAAAAAAAATACCAGCAAAGGGCGGTCGGCGTCATCTATCGCCCGGATACCGAGAGAACAAGCCACTATCTCGAAGTACAACCGGCAAAACAGTTCGATCATTATGTGTGGCTCAGGGACACTGGCCCGGTTACGCCGCTTGCTCCGGTAAGGGAGAATGGCGGGGCCGATCTTTATCCTTTCGGTGTGTAAATTAGAGGAGAAATGAAGTGGAAAGAATAACTGCATATACATTAAAGGAAATGTTAGAAAACGACGAGGATTTCATTCTTATTAATACCTTGTCGAAAGAAGCCTTTGGCAGGGAGCATATCCCCGGATCGATTAACGTGCCTGCCGATAGCAGGGATCTTGTGGAAAGGATCAATGAACTCTCAGATTCCAAAGAGCAAAAACTTGTCGTCTACTGCGCCAGTCCGGAATGTACCGCCGCAGTTAGGGCAGGAAAAAAGCTGGAAGAAGCGGGGTTCGTAAATGTCGTCTATTATCTGGGCGGCATGCTTGCCTGGAAAGAAGCCGGCTACGAGGTGGAAAGAAAAACCTCGCAGCAGGGTGAAGGCCGGACGCAGCCTCGGGGCTGCTGCGGCTAGTCCATGAGGAACCCCGCCCGGTAATGTCTGTTAGCCGGACAGATGACCACCATATCAACTGTATTTATGTTCGGCATGCTGACTGCGCTGGCTACGGGCCTTGGAGCAGTGCCGCTGATAATATTAAAAAATGCCGCCAAAATGCTCGCGCCGGCACAGGTAATAGCTGCTTCTCTTATGACTGTCGCCAGCTTTTGCCTGGTAAAGGAAGCCCTGGGCAATGATGCGGATTACCTGACCCCGCTCTTTGGTTTCATTGCCGGTTTCTTTTTAATCATGATGGCAGGCCGGCTGCGAAACGCGTTTCCGCAATTGCCGGGGATGACCCGTACTGAAAGCGGCTCGCACCACCAGTGCTTCTTGATTATATTCGTAATGACGCTGCATTCGATTGCGGAAGGGGTCGGCATAGGAGTGTCTTTCGGCGGCGGAGAATATATGGGTGAATTTATCTCCCTCACCATAGCCCTTCACAATATTCCCGAAGGTCTGGCCATCTCGCTGATTGCAGTTCCAAATGGTATGAGCGTTTGGAATGCCGGATTGTGGAGCATATTTACCAGTCTGCCTCAGCCGCTGATCGGAGTGCTGGCCTATCTCTTCGTGAATATGTTCTCCCCGCTGCTGTCTCTGGGACTTGGTTTCGCAGCCGGGGCAATGATCTGGATGGTGATATGCGAACTGCTGCCGGGTGCAGCCAGATCCATATCCCTTAAACCGCTGGCTGCAATCTTTATGATGAGCGGAGTAACCTTTTTCGCACTGATGGAAATGATCTGATAGCGGGGTTAGCGACCGGGCCGGTTCCCGGATAGTATCTCGTTGTAAAAATCGAGATAGGCCCGAAGCGTTTTTTCGGCCGTAAATTCATTTATATATCGGCGATATCCGTTATCGGCGAAACGCTGTTGAAGCTGTTTGTCGCCCACAAGGCGGGTAATTGCTGTTGCAAGCTCTCTTTCGTTATCGATTTCGAATACAAGACCGTCCTCTTCATGCCGGACGAATTGTTTGGGCCCGTCGGCATTCGAGGTTATCAGAGGAATCTTTTGCGCCCAGGCCTGCACGAACACTGTTCCGAAAGGCTCGTAGCGGGAAGGAAAGACACAGATATCCGCCGCTCTGAGCAGAGCCGCCCGGTCATCCCGCCAGCCGAGAAACCTGACTCTTTTTTCAAGCCCCAGTTCGCCCCTCAAGGCTTCAAGCTCTCCCCGCAAGGGCCCTTCACCAGCGATCCAGACATAAACCCCTTCCAGATCCTTTACCGCTTTTAGCAGCGTGTCGAAAGCCTTGGCCTGATGCAGACGACCCAGAGCGACAAGCAGGGTCGCATCTTCCGGAGTATCAAGCGACTTCCGGCTTGCGGGATTCTCGCATTCCTCGGTTTCAGCAAAATTGTTGATATGCCTGATCCGGTCTTCCGCGACTCCCGATCTGATCAGATGGGTTTTGATATCAGGAGTAATTGTCGTGAAATAGTCGGTCTTTGGAAAATGCGATAATTTATAATAGCCCCCGAGGCGCGAGACGATCAGGTAGCGCGGTATTCCCATGGAGATTTTCCATGCCGGGGCTTTCTCCGCTGCGCGTGAAAGCCATGTCTGCACTATATCGGGAGAATAATCCTTGCAGATTTTCGCAAGTTTCCAGCCGGTATAGAAATCAGGCTTTCCTCCAAAAGGAAGCTCGTGAACTATTATCCCGCTTTCTTTTAATCTTCCCACCCTTTCATCATTGGGCCTGGTAGCCACCTGGATATCGATACCCTTTCGCGCCATCAGCTCGCACATGTCGATGCATGCCGTCTCCGCCCCTCCGTGCCGGGCTCCGGCCATGAGATGGAGAATGCGCATGATAGGTTACTCGCCCTGCTTCGAGGCGCCCGCAGCATCGTTGCCCTTAACTTCGGGTTCCGGTAGCGGTATAGCCGATAAAGTGTCTTTCAGTTGGCTGGTTAGAGTGCGTTCTGTCACATCCATATTGTCCAAGAGGTACTGGCAGGCATCCCTGTCGGTGACATACTGCTTTTCCACCTTGCTTTGACTAAAGTCGGCAGCTTCTTTTACCAGGTTTAAATGCTCGATAATCTTGTCGGGCGCCACAAGCTTTTGTTCCGCGATGGTCTTTTTGGTATGCGCTTCCGCTTCTTTCAGCGGCGGTTCGACAGCTCCCCACCATCTGGAATACCGCTCTCTAAGCGGCTTTTCCATGTCGGGCTGCGCCTTGCTACAGGCTTCCACAGCTCCTGATACCATGCCCTGAATATAATGGGTGGCCCTGATCACCCCGTCGCGCATTCTGGTCGAATAGACGAATTTGAGACCTTCCTCATCCAGCCCGTTCAGTAACTCACCGGTGTTGGCGGAAAGTCTGCCGATCGGATCGTTCGTATGCTTTGCTGTTTCCTCGGCAATCGACGTGCTGACAGGAAAAACGGCAAATGCACAGGCGGCAACTATCATTGTAAGAAAAGACTGGACTTGCATGGGATATCTCCGGAAAAAGAAGCGCTAAACAATCATATATGCAAGGCAAGTCCTGATGCAAAAAAAAAGCCGCCGGTTTGCACCGGCGGCCTGGAAAAAGTCCATCTGGTCAAAGCTGAAGTCCGGTTTCAAGTCTGCGGGGCAACAACCGAACGGGCTGCAAATGGACAAGGCTACAAATCAAACTTGGGGAAGGGGTCCTTTCTCTCTAACTGTCCTGTATATTTACATATAATAACAAGCTTAAGTAAAAGTGGAGTAAAAAATTGATAAAATTTTAGACATATTGTCTGTTTCCCGGCGAGGCCTATAGACTTTTGGTTTAAGCTGTGATTATGAACTTAACAGGAAAATTATTGAAACAAGGTTGATCGGGAAATGGCATTCAAAACAGCAGATCGTTCCAACGTACCGGCTTTCAGAGCCCTGGATATCCTGAGGGAAGTTAACGAACGCGTTGCCAGAGGCGAAGACGTCAAGAGGCTGGAGGCTGGCCAGCCCTGCTTCGGCGCTCCGGCTGCTGCTCTTGATTATGCCAGGCTATGCATCGAAAAAGACCCGCGCCAGGGTTACACGGAAGCTGTAGGCATGACCCCGCTGCGCCAGCGTATCGCCGCTTACTACAAAGAGAATTACGGCATTGAGATCGACTACCGCAGGATAGCCGTTACCTTCGGCTCTTCAGGAGGTTTCCTGCTGGCGTTCATTGGCATGCTTGACGTCGGCGACAAAGTGGCAATGGCTTGTCCCGGCTATGCGGCCTACCGTAACTTCCTGAAATCTCTTGGCATCGTCCCGGTCGAATTCGACGTTGACGAATCCACCAACTATCAGCCGACTCTCGCCCATCTTGAGGCGCTGAAAGAAAAAATCGACGGACTGATAATCTGCTCTCCCGCGAACCCGACCGGCGCAATGATTGATCCAGTTCAACTTAAGGAAATAAGCCAGTGGTGCGAATCTAATGGCGTAAGGCTGTTTTCCGACGAGGTCTATCACGGTATCACTTACGAGCAGCCCGCTGAAACAGTGCTGAAATTTAGCGACAAGGCAGTCGTACTCAACAGTTTCTCAAAATATTTCGCGATGACCGGATGGCGTCTGGGCTGGCTGGTCTTGCCTGAGGAGGCGGTCGATCCGGTCAAGCGTCTTGCCGAAAACCTCTTCGTTTCCCCGCCGACGCTGGCCCAGCATCTTGCGCTGGAAATCTTCAATCACCGCAAGGCTCTTGACAGCTACCTGGACGTCTACCGTAATAACCGCGCAATCCTTCGCCGCGAGCTTCCCAAGGCAGGGTTCGGCAAGCTATCGCAAGCTCAGGGGGCCTTTTACTTTTACTGCGATATCAGCCACCTGACCGATGACAGCATAAGCTTCTGCCGTCGAATGCTGGACGAGGCGAAAGTGGCCTTTACTCCGGGTGTCGATTTTGACGTGAGCCGCGGCTACGGAACTGTGCGCATCTCTTACGCCGGAGCGACCGAAAACATTATCGAGGCATGCCGCCGTTTGCAAAACTGGCAGATCTAGCACATCCTGACGAAGTGAAGGATCTCGGGACGCTTGCTCGCGAAAAAGAGCAATCTAGCGCGGAAGAATTACATGAAAGAAATGATAAGTTTCGGGGGCAGCGCCGCCGCCTCCCGCGCCTTCGAAGCATCCGGTTCTGGTGCCGGGCGCAATAGCCTCGTTGCCAAGTATGTCGCCGGCGGAATAGGTGCCGGTGAATTTGGCGCTTGTTGCGGCGAGATCGACGATTTCCTGCCCGCCGCTGACACCAAGTATCGAGTTAAGTTTGTCGCATACGGCCTTTGTGATATTCGGCAGAATGGCGACAAGCTCCGAACATGATTCATCGGCGCATGTCAGGCCCACTTCGGGAATCCTGATCGCGCCGGTAATCACCCACGGGCTTCCGTCATTGGAATCCTTTGGCGGCCTAGACCAGGAAACTTCCCCGCCCTGGGGATGGAATATGCGATTGCTCACCGGCTGCTGAGGGGAATGCTGGTAGTCGCTATGGCCCCATGCCTCTGTGTCGAAGCTCAGGTCAGTATCAGACGTGCCCTTTAACAGCATTTTCATTACGCTTTGTTCAATGCTGGTTGCGTACTGTATGATCTGGGAGGACTTGATCCTGGCATTGTCCTCGCTCGAACTTGTTCCGGAATCCCCGCCGCGAAAAGACCCCGTGGCGGCGTAGGTCAAAGCCGAGAAAAGTATCACGGCAATCAGAATGATTATTAGCGCGCTTCCTGAAGAATCATGTTCTTTAATTGACAACCGGCCCTCCTTTTACAAGGATAGCCGGCTTTATTTAAAACTATGATAATTCTTTAACTTGAATACGGTTGCATTCAGTTATTGTGAAACTATGCTAATCGATTAGCTTGTTCCACCAGCCTTTCTTCTTTTGCTCGGGAGCCTGGCTGACAACTTCGTAGTTCGCGCTTCTCTGAGGCTTCGAAGCTGCAACCCTTGTAAGAGGCTCGATAACCTGTGTGGTGGCGGCGGCCTGTTCCGCAGTTTCGGGAGCGGCTGGTTCATCCGTTCGAGCCTGGTCAGGCAAATCTATAGCCGCTTCCCGTTCCTCATCGCGCGCGGGCCTTCTTTGCCGTTCGGAAGAGCCTTTGGCCCTGATGTTCTTGTCGTCGTTCTTGCGGCCATGCTGTCTTCTTCCCGGTTTCTTGTCCCTGCTCTTTTGCGGGGTAGATGCGGCACCCTCTTCGGAAATAACCGCTTCGCCATCATCGGAATTAGAAACCTCTTCTGCGGCGATGTCCTCTTCTAAGCTATCACCCTCCGTTTCGCTTTCCCCGGCTTGCATGACGGTATTTTCGTCATTGTCTTCGCTACGGGGAAATCCTGAATCCGGCCTGTTCCTCCTGCGCCCGCCTCTGCGTCCGCGCCTGCGGCTGCTTTTTCTGCTTTCCCGTGATTCGTCTTCTTCGCCTTCCTCGCGTTCTCTTGGGGCCTTGTGACTTTCTTCCGCAGGCTCTTGCTCGGCAGGTTCTTCTGCCGGATGATCGTCGTGCCTTAAAGCTCCAGGCTCAACGGTAAAGCTGCCGGGAAGAACGCTATTGTCGATGCTGATAACCACCCGGAAATCATAACGCTGCTCCAGCGTTGCCAGCATCGATCTCTTGTTATTGAGAATATAAAGTGCGACTTCATTCGATACCTTCAGCGTCACTTCCGCATGCCTGCCATAAGTACCGATCTCTTCGACCGCCCGTAGAGCGGATATCGCCGTTCCGTCAAGCGTTCTGATAAAGCCCACGCCCTGACAATGCGGGCAGCGGTGAAACTGGCTTTCGGTAAGCGAGGGGTTCATCCTCTGGCGCGACAATTCCATTAGCCCGAATGAGGAAATTCTTCCGATCTGAATTCTCGCCCTGTCGCGTGAAAGGGCTTCCTTGATGCGCCTTTCGACCTTGGCGTTGTTTCTGCGGTCTTCCATATCGATGAAATCGATGACCACAAGTCCGCCCAGATCGCGCAGCCTTAATTGCCTGGCGACTTCATCGGCGGCTTCAAGATTGGTTTTAAGCGCGGTTTCCTCAATATGCCGCTCTTTCGTCGCTTTGCCGGAGTTGACATCTATCGATACCAGTGCCTCGGTGGGATTGATCACGATATATCCGCCAGACTTGAGCGTGACGGACGGATCGGCGATATCGTTTATCTGAGTCTCTACCTGGTAGCGCTGGAAAAGGGGCAGGCGCTCGTCCTTGTATTCCTTAACCTTGCGCGCATGCGAGGGGATCAGCAATTTCATGAACTTCTTGGCGTTCTTGTAGCTTTCCGCGCCTGAGACGATCACTTCCTCGATATCGCGGGTATAAATGTCGCGTATCGCGCGCTTGACCAGATTGCCTTCCTCGTTGATCAGTGCGGGAGCCGTGGATTTCAGGGTAAGTTCGCGGATATCGTCCCAGAGCCGCAGCAGATAGTCGAAATCTCTTTTTATCTCCGCCTTTGATCTTTCGACCCCGGCGGTGCGGAGAATCACCGACATGCCCTCGGGCGCATCAAGATCGCCGAGGATTTCTTTCATATAACGGCGATCCTTGAAATTGGCGATCTTGCGCGAAATGCCGCCCGCGTGCGGGCTGTTGGGCATAAGCACGCAGTAGCGTCCCGGCAGCGACAGATAAGTGGTAACCGCCGCTCCCTTGTTTCCGCGCTCTTCCTTGGAGACCTGCACCAGCATTATCTGGCCGCGCTTGACCACTTCCTGGATTTTGTAATGCCGCTTGTAATTGAACCTGCGGGGATGGTCGCCATCGAAATCCTCGCCGCCGACAACTTCTACACGGCGGCTGCGGTGCGGGACATGCCGCCTGCCTTTGCCATGATGATTGCCCTTGAAACGTTTGTGACGGTTGCTGCGGCCGGAGCGGTCACGCTGTTCACCACGGAAATTGTCTTTGCTCTCCCCGCCCTCAGGTTCGATGGTGTTCCCTGGCAGATAGTCGGAATCTTCTTCATCCTCTTCAGGTTCGCGGACATTGCCGGATATTTCGTCGGCATCCTGATCGGGATCCTCGAATCGCTCGCTTCTTGCTTCTTCGTCACCTGTATCTTCTTCAGTTCCTTCAACATTTTCAGAATCGGTTGCCTGCTCCAGGCTTTCATGATCCGCATCCGCTTCAAGGTCGTCGGGATGCTTGCCGCCGATTTCCTCTATTAAATCTTCCTCATCGTCTTCGCTATCTTCGAATTCGGCTTCTGTGGCCGCAGCGGCAGCCTGAAATTCTTCTTCCTCTTCCTGCTTCAGCGCGGAAATTTCCTCAGCCTGCTCGGCAATCAGCCTTTCCCGGTCGGCGATTGGTATACGGTAGTAATCGGGATGGATTTCGGAAAAAGGCAAAAAACCATGCCGGTTGCCGCCAAAATTAACGAAAGCGGCCTGAAGCGAAGGCTCTACCCTCGTCACTTTAGCCAGAAAGATATTTCCCTTGATCTGCTTGCGAACCTTGCTTTCGTAGTCGAATTCGACAAGGCGGTTACCATCGACGACGGCAACCCTGGTTTCTTCATCGTGGGTTGCGTCAATAAGCATTCTTTTAGACATTTATGGACTCCTAATTGCGGATGCAGGCCCGGCCTTCTCCCGTGCGACGAAGAGAGCAGGCGGCGCAGCCGCGCGCTGTTATTATTGTTATATCCAGAGTCCGGAATTATGTGGTTTGCTTTTTCGGCTTGAAGATCGCTGCAACGTATTTGCCAATCCAAACGACCCAGCGCCTGTGAAGAAGCCTGTATTCCCGGATCTTTCACTTACGTTGCAGCTAGCGAAACCCGATTTTCCTGCTAGTCAAATGCTAAAGCCGCAACATGTCGCTAATGCGCACATTATACGCTTCTTTAAAAACTAACAACGAAAAAAACAATTAAATGGAGATTGCCTTAAAACTATGGAAGAATTTGTAAGCGCAAGGCTTTTTTTGATTTCAAAAGACTTTACGTCCCGGCTGTCAGGTTTCGGGGAAAATCCGCTTCAGGCTATTCTCTTTTCGCCCCCGGTTTGTTAATACATAAATAGTGGGGCAATCCGGAAAGTACCAATGAATCGAGTAAACTATTTTCGTATATTTCTGGCGTTCCTTTTTGGCCTGATGGTTTTTCAGGGTAGAGATGCCTGTGCCTTCAGTGTGGAAAAGATTCGTTTCGGCGTTCATCCCGGCAAAGTCCGCATGGTTCTTGATCTCAGCGAGGTGGCGGATTTCCGGGTCTTTGTTCTGTCTTCACCTTACAGGCTGGTAATAGATCTGCCGCATTTCCAGTGGAATGCTGGTTCGGTGGACAAGCCTTCGTCTTCGGCCATATCCGGTATAAGGCAGGGAGCTCTCAACCCGGCGATCTCCCGTATCGTCTTCGACCTCACCTCTCCTGCAGCAGTCGAATCCGCCTTTTTACTGGAGAGTTCCGGAGATCTGCCCAATCGCTTGGTTATCGACTACGCCAAAGTTCCCGAATCCGTGTTCGACGCGCAGAAAGGCCGTATCCTGGGTTCTTTAAACAGCGGCTCGTCAATGCCTCCGGCGAGGGTTCAGGAAGCCTCCGCCGCCATGGTGGCCGCTCCCCCGCCGGTCTCGAAGCCCCCGGTCGCGGCCAAACCTCCCGAGGACAAGCCTTTGATCGTAATCGACCCAGGACATGGCGGCAAAGATCCCGGAGCCATTGCCGCAGGAAATATATACGAAAAGAATATTACCCTTGCTGCCGCCAAGGAACTGAAGCGGCAACTTCTCGCCACGGGCCGCTACCGCGTAAGACTGACCAGGGAGACAGATGTTTTCCTGAAATTATCAGAACGTGTTGCCATTGCCCGCGACCTAAATGCCGACTTGTTCATATCTATACATGCCGATTCGATGGACAATTCCGGCGTTAGCGGGGCTTCGGTTTATACGCTTTCAAAAAAAGCCTCTGATGCCCAGACCGCCAGACTGGCCGAAAAGGAAAACCGTGCCGATCTGATCGGTATGGATCTTAGCGGCGAGGATGAGGACGTGGCGATAATTCTTACCGACCTTCTCGTTACCGACACTATGAACCAGTCGAAATTCCTGGCTAACACCCTAACGGATGAGATGGCAAGCGGAGGCACAAGACTGTTGCCCAATCCGCACCGCTCGGCGGGTTTTGCCGTATTGAAGTCGCCGGATATTCCCTCGGTGCTGATCGAGATAGGCTTCTTGTCGAACAACCGTGAGGCAAGGATGCTCGAAAACGGCGATTACCGCAGCAAAGTTCTCGCCTCGGTAAGAAAAGGCATAGATGCATATTTTGAGCGCGCTCGTAAAAACAGCCGCACATGACAGTCAAACATTGGTATTCTGACAAATGATCTAAATATTTAATGATAAACAAAAAAACTGCTTGTAAAATCACTTGCACATTGCTCCACTGACAGTGTAAAGAATCCGAAATGCTCTGATATAAAGAGTTAATGTTGGTCTGCAGATTTAACAACTAAAGTAATGAGGAAAAAAACATGAAAAAGCTTCTTGCAACGGTTTGCATACTCGGCCTTGCTGCTACGCTGTCCGCCTGCACTTCAAAAGGTGAAGGCTATAAGGATCAGGCGCCTTACGCTTCCGAGCGTACCGTCGGTTCACAACAGCAAAGCGGCCAGAAAGCCGAACAGGTATTCCATTCACGTCAGGTAAAATAATCCTTGACGTAATACTTTTTACAAAAGACTGTCTGAAATCAGGCAGTCTTTTTTTTGTTATAATTGTTTGCCTTTTGAGGGAAAGGAAAAAGGTTTATGCCCAAGCTAACCGATTTCATCTGGTTCATCCTGGTAAACGTTCTGGGATTCTTTTCTTTTAGCCTTGTCTTCTATATAGCCTATTTCACCGGCTACCTGCCCGCAGACCTTCCTGAAGAGAGCAGACAGATCTTTTTCTTTTCGTTTTTCGGAGGGACGATCTGGGCATGGATAGCCGGTTTGCTGATCAGTCTTGGCTACTTCTTCGCTAAGACCAAAAAGCTTCGCCGCCTGCTTTTGTTTGCCCCGGTTTACCTGCCTGTTACCTACGGTTTATTAAATTTAATTTATTTTAACTAACTGAATATCCGTCTTTTAATACTCCCTGTCAGCGGCAAAGCGGGCGATGGATCTAAGAGTGTCGCGCAGTTCGCCTTTCGGGGCGCTTTCCATGCAGGAATATGCTTTATCGGCGTAGCTGCGGGCAAGGGACATTCCCGCGGCGTAGCAGTCGTGCTTTTTCAGGATTTCCTGCGCACGCTCAAGATCTCCCTCGCGCTGTTCGAGATCGACAAGGGTTCGCTTCCAGAACCGGCGCTCGTCGTCACCGCCGCCTCTGGCAAGGGCCATGATCACCGGGGCGGTCATCTTGCCCTGCCGGAAATCGTCGCCCACGGTCTTGCCGATTGCCTTGCTGCTGGAATTGTAATCGAGGATATCGTCGGCGATCTGGAAAGCTATCCCGAGATTGGTGCCAAAGCCGCACATCGCTTCCGCCGCCTCGATCCCCTGACCGGCGATCACCGGCCCGATCTCGCAGGCTGCCGCGAACAGAGCCGCGGTTTTCGATTTGATGACGTTTTCGTATTCTCCAAAGCTTATCTCGAGATTGCCCTCGGCCATAAGCTGCATCACCTCGCCCTGCGTGATGATCGCTGAAGCACCCGACAGGATGCGCAGAACTTCGAGAGATCCGTCCTCGACCATGAGCTGGAAGGCCCGCGAGAACAGAAAATCCCCGACCAGAACGCTGGCCTGGTTGCCGAAGACCGCGTTGGCGGAAAGCCGCCCCCGCCGCTCGTTGCTTTCGTCGACCACGTCGTCATGCAGCAGCGTCGCCGTGTGTATGAACTCCACCGAGGCCGCGAGCCGGTAAGACCTGTCGCTCCCGTCTCCGTAAAGGCGCGAGCAGGCGATTGTGAGAAGCGGCCTTATCCTCTTGCCGCCGGAGGCGACCAGATGCCGCGCCACCTGCGGTATAAGCTCCGCCTCGGACGAAAGCCTGTCGAAGATGATGGCGTTTACCTGCTCCATCTCTCCCGCCAGCAGCGAGGAGAGCCGGGCAAGGGGATTAACGTCTTTATGGCCTGAGTTCGTTATCATAACATTTTTAAAGCAGTTTTTTCCCGCCGCGGCAAATACTTTGCCATGTGAGGAGCCGAGTAAACAAAGCTTCCATTTTACGCTTCCTCCGGCTAAGAACTGATATGACCTCAGGAAATGATATTTATGTTCTCGGCAAACGGGTCTGGCTGCGCCAGACCGAAGACGGCTTCCGCACTTCACTGGACTCGGTGATGCTGGCCGCCGCATGCCTCGCCGCGCCGGGCCAGAGCGTCCTTGATCTCGGCTGCGGCGTCGGGGGTGCGGGGCTTTGCCTGATGGAAAGAGTGGAGGGGCTGACCCTTGCCGGTGTCGACATACAGGGCGAGTGCGTGAAGCTCGCCGCCCATAACGCCGAAAAGAACGGCAGGGCCGTTTCCTGCCGCTTTTTCAAATCCGATATCCGCGCCTTTGCCGAAGGCGGATTCGATCATGTCATCTGCAATCCCCCCTATCTCGAAGCAGGCGCCCATACCCCCTCGCCCTGCGAAAGCAAGGCGCTTAGCATGGGCAATCTGGATGAAACCGATCCTGCCACCCTGAAGGATTGGCTGGACGCCGCTTTCCGGAATTTGAAATCGAAAGGACGCTTTACCCTGATCCACCGCGCGGACGCTCTCGACAAAATCCTGCAGGGTCTTGGCCGCCGCTTTGGCGGGATTGAAATCATTCCGCTCTGGCCAAGGCTTGAGGAACCGGCAAAGCGGGTCATCGTTAGAGCTGTGAAGGATATGAGATCGCCTTCTGCCCTGTTGCCGGGAATTGTGATACATAATAAGGACGGTTCATATACGCAGCAGGCAGACAGGATTTTACGCGATGGACACCCGATCACTTAAACAAACCTCCTCGGAATACTGGAACAAGTTTCGCGCCCTTCCCGTTGTTGACAGAATCCTCAAGCCGGGGCCGAAAGTCGCGGTGCTGCGCCTTTCCGGTATCATCGCCGACCAGACTATGCGCCGGGGCGGCATTTCCCACGCCAGACATTCAAAGCTGATCGAAAAAGCCTTCGGCCTCTCAAGGATCGAGGCCGTGGCGCTGATAATCAACTCCCCCGGCGGCGCGCCTGGTCAGTGCTCGCTGATAGCAGGCCATATCAGGGCGCTGGCCGATGAAAAAAAGCTTCCCGTTTACGCCTTTGTCGAAGACGTCGCCGCCTCGGGAGGGTACTGGCTGGCCTGCGCAGGGGACGAAATTTACGCGCAGGAAAGCTCGATCATCGGCTCGGTCGGAGTTATTTCGACCGGTTTCGGTCTCGACGGGTTCATCAGGAAACATGACATCACCCGCCGGATTTACACCTCCGGCAAAGACAAGAGTTTTCTAGACCCTTTCCTGCCGGAAAAGGATTCCGATGTCGCCCGCCTGAAAACTGTCCAGAACGAGATCCATGAGAATTTCAAATCATGGGTTACCGAACGCCGGGGCGAGAAACTTGAAGGCAGCGACAGCAAGCTTTTCGAAGGGGAATTCTGGAGCGGCGCCGGGGCATTGAAACTTGGCCTGATCGACGGCTTCGGCGAAATGCGCGCGGTAATGCGTGACAAACTCGGCAAAAAAGTCAGGTTCGCAGAACTTCACCCCGAGAAAAAGCTCATCCCCTCAATCCTGAAGGGAGAACTCGATTCCTCGGCCACGGTTCGGGCGATCCTTGAAGTTATCGACGAGCGGTCAATCTGGTCGCGTTATGGCCTTTGACGCTAAGTTCACGATCTGACGTTTTTAAGCGTTTCCCGTTTTTCGGCAGCGCCTTCGCCGCCCGGTTTGGTCAGGATCGAAATCGTACCATCGGTTTCCATTATCGCCGCCGCGACCTCGCTTACCGGCGACCCGTGCTCCCTGATCGCGGCCAGAACTTCCTCGTGGGTGACGCGCTCTTTGCGCATGTTCCTGCGCAGGAATTCGCCCCGGTTGTAAAGCAGCGACGGCTGCGCCTTGACGATCGTCTGAAATTTTTCCGAGCGTACCGAAAGCCATGTGGTTAGATATTGCAGCGCCACCAGAAGCGCCAGCGCGGCAAGCCCTTCGGACAGGGACACGGAATAATCCAGGATTGTCGCCGACAGCGCCGATCCGAAGGCTATCGTGATAATAAAGTCAAAGGCGTTGAATTTTGAAAGCGTCCTTTTCCCCGATACCCGCAGCAACAGCACCAGCCCGATATAGGCAAGCGTTCCTGTCACCAGCACCCTTGCGATGTCGTGATATCCGTCGAAAAACATTATAAGTGTTAATCCTTTTACCTGGAAAAAGACGCCAACTTTCGTTTCCGGCAAAAGTTCTCAAAATTAGCACCCGCTATATTATTGAATATCAGGCTGAATTCATTCCTGATAGATCGATGCTTAGTCCCAGATCGCGCCGAGAGCCGCTCCGGCCCCGCCGCCCAGGATGGCTCCGCGTTCGACGCTGCGATTGGTAAGCACCGCGCCGGTAGCGCCGACACTTGCGCCGATAAGCCCGCCCTTCGCGGCGTTGCGGGAAGTCGCGCTGCACCCCGCCAGAAGCATGGCCATCATCACCAAAGCAGCCGCCGTTGTAAATCTCGCTGATCTCATGCTCTTTCTGCTCCAAAAAAAACTGATTAACAGCCCATGATACCACAAGCGGAGAAAGGAACGCCAAATTATCGGTCTTTCTCGAAAACCATTTGACCGACATGGAAGCCGAGGGCTTCAAATCCCGCCTCGCAGGAGGCGAGGTAGAATTCCCACATTTTCTTGAAGCGCAGGTCGTAACGCCGGGCGTCCAGCGCCGGCCAGGCCAGATAAAAATTCCTGCGCCAGTGCCGCAAGGTTCTGGCATAGTGGGAACTATCATGGATATACGGCTTTTCGGCAAGGCGCATGCCCTCGGCTTCCGCCGCCTCAAGCATCTCGGGAAGCCAGGGGATGCAGCCGCCGGGGAAGATGTATTTGTCGATCCAGACGCTCGTCGGGCCTCCGGGGGAGGGCCGCAGGATCGTATGGATCAGCGCGCGCCCGTCTTCCGCAAGCATCTCCCTGACCGCGGCAAAGAAATCGGCGAAATGCCTCGCGCCGACATGCTCGAACATCCCGATGCTGGCGATCCTGTGATAGGCATTCCTGTTGCGCCTGGCATGATCGCGGTAATCCTCAAGCAGAAAACAAATTCTTTCTCTTTGCAAGGAAAGGCTCGCGTTCGCGTAAGCGTGCTGATCGGCGGCAAGGGTGATGCCGGTGATTTTCCCCGCTTTCGTTTCCCGGCCAATCGCCTTGCATAAAGCTCCCCACCCGCAGCCGATGTCCAGCACGTCCATTCCCGGCTCGATCTTCAGTCTGTTTATTGTCACCGAAAGTTTGTTGGATTGTGCCTGTTCGAGGGTCATATCCGGACTATCGAAGAACGCGCAGGAGTAATTCATTTCCTGATCGAGAAAAGAAGCGTAAAGATCGTTGCCGATATCGTAATGATGACTGGCGTTGTTCCGGCTCTCGTCCTCTCCGTTGGTCTTGTGAGGCGGTTTGTTCTTCCATGCCCGCACCATCAGCGAATCCGCGTCATCTCTAGCGGCCGGACTGTTGCGCATCAGCATTTTAAGAAAGCCGCTGAGGTCTCCGCGATCAAGCGACCATCCCTCATCCATCCAGGCTTCCCCGAGACCCGGATCCGGTTTTGTGATTATCGCCATCAGCGCTGCGGGATCGGATATCCGCATGACGTGCAGCGGGCCGCTCCCGTCACCTGCCTCGATGGCGGTCTCTCCGTTATAAACGATCTGAAGATTGCCGCTCTTTATCGCGCTTTTGATCAGAGGCGCTGCATATGTAAACGGAGATATGGCGTTTCTGGCCATGGAACCGGCAATAGAATCACGGGCGCCGCCATGCATGATCAACCTCCTGTTTGTTCTGCTGCGCCAACCCCGTCGTTACAGGCGGGGTTCCTCATATGAGGAAGGTATTGATCTTTCAGGACAATTGTTTATATTATTTGGAAAAATTATAGAAAACAGGGATTCATATAATGAGAATTATCGTAACAAAGGCTTTTCTAGCCAGCGTAAAAAATCGCAAGGATCTGCTTTCGGCATTTCTTATCGCAGCGGACAAGGCGGCGCATAATCCCGAATTGATCAGAAAAAAACGAGATTTGGGCGATATTTATAGTCTGGATTTGCGGGGAGGAGCGCGAGCGGTTCTGGCAAAAGACGAAATGGGGAATCTGGTTCCGTGCTTTATTGGCACGCATAAGGAATATATGAGATTTCTCGATTCAAGACCTGATATAAGCAACTTGCTTTCTAAAACTGTTAAAAAGAAGTTTAACATTGCCTGCAATATCAACCGGGCAGGCAAAACAATGGGCTTCCAGAGCGGCAGTACTGCCGCCATGGCGCTGTGTACTTAAGTCTTTCGGTATTCCCGGGCCACCTTTCAGGGAGGCCCGGGCAAGCGGTATCAGTTGTCGGTATGGCCGGAAAATCAGCGGCGCCCGCCTCTATTATGGTCGTGGCGGTCATGCTTATGATTATGATGATGAGAATGCCGATGCCGGTCATAATGACCGTGGCCGCGCCTGTCGTTATCCCTGAACTTGATTAGTATCGTGTTGTTTCGCGGGGGATGGTAGATAAAAGGATTACGGCTTTGGAGCGTGACGATCCTTACCGGCGCTGTTTCATAAAATACTTCTCTGGTAACGACCGGCAACCGCGGCGCCTGCTCGGATACGATCTCCCACGAGCCGTCAGGCTGCATGCAGGCGGTGCCGTAACCTTCATACAACTCGCGCCCGACGGTAATGGTTCTTGTATATTCACGGCAGTAACGGCCGCCCGAGGCTTCCGCCTGAGACGGTATGGCAGGGATGGCTATCAAAGCGACAATCGTAGCCAGTATAAAATTTTTTCTGGTCATGGTTCCTCCTTATAGAACTCACGTGTTCCTGGTACTCACGCTTCATTGTACGCTGTGAAATCGAAAATCCTTCGCCCGGAGGGAATGGAAATTTTTTCTACAAAAACAAGATTACCTTTATCGACATGCATGGAAGATTAAAGAAAATTATCAGTGCCGGATATAAGGAGCCGCTGCTGGTTGTGGTTGCGGTGCTGGCGATCTGGGCGTTTTCAATGTTCGGTGAGGTGGTCGAGGAAGTTCTCGAAGGGGACAGCCACAGCATCGACATTTATATCCTCAAACTGATGCGAAATCCCGCAGACCTCTCCGATCCCTTCGGGCCGCCATGGCTGGAGGAAATGATGCGCGATATTACCGGTCTCGGCGGTATCGCCATCCTTGGGCTGATCACTCTTGCTTCTTCGGCATATCTTGCCGTACTCCGCAAAAGCGGGCAGGCGATTTATTTAATGTGCGTTGTCGCCAGCGGAACGGTCGCCAGCAATATTTTCAAACTTGGCTTCGATGTTCCAAGGCCTGATCTGGTGCCCCACGGTTCGCTCACGCTGCTCCCCGGATTTCCGAGCGGACATTCGCTGATGTCCGCCGTGGTGTATCTCAGCCTCGGCGCCATTCTCGCCGAAGCCGAACCCGACAGGCGCCTTAAGATTTTCCTTCTCTGCCTTGCGGTTACGATTACCGTTCTCGTGGGTATCAGCCGCGTATACCTTGGCGTCCACTGGCCAAGCGACGTACTGGCCGGATGGCTCGTCGGGGCTGGCTGGGCGGCGATGTTCTGGGTGGGCTTCCGATATTTCAGATTAAGGAACTCCATGAAAGACGGCGCTTAACCCGCATTTCTCACACTGTCTATAAGAGCTTGCTCCGGATTGCCACCCCCGTAAACGAAGCCGCTGCTTGCAGCGCGCAGTGCATGCGGGGGGCTGGCTATATATATGTGCGCAACGCCGCACGCTTTATCCGGATACACGCAGATCAGCGCGCCTTCCGGCGCGCCGCGGGCATGACGGCTGCGAGAGTGTGTGAAATCAGGGTTAAAGCTCCTGCCCGCAGCACCAGCCTGAACTCCAGGCCCACTGGAAATTATGGCCGCCGAGATGCCCGGTCACGTCGACTGCCTCGCCGATGAAATGGAGTCCCGGGACTTTTTTCGCTTCGAAGGTTTTCGAGGACAACTCGTCGGTATCGATCCCGCCCCTCGTGACTTCCGCGGTGCGGTAACCTTCATTGCCGTTCGGACGTATTTCCCATTTGTGGATCAGGGCCGCAACTTCACGCAAGGCGGCATCCGGCAGATCCGCCATTCGTCCATCCCGCCCGCTGCGCAAGGCGATATCATCGGCAAGCCGTTTGGGCAGGAAGCGGGAAAGAACAGTATGTAGCATTTGTCGTGGCTGCGAGAACTTTGCCGCCTTCAGTTCCGCGCCGATATCATGACCAGGGCAAAGATTAATTATAATAGCTTCCCCCGGATTCCAGTAAGACGAGATTTGCAGTATAGCAGGCCCGCTAAGTCCCCGGTGGGTAAAAAGCAGCGCGTCCTTGAAACTCGTCTCCCCGGCGCTTGCAATCACAGGCTCGACGCTGACCCCCGAGAGCGAGCGGGTCAGTTCCAGAACTTCGTCGGTAAAGGTGAGCGGTACAAGGGCGGGACGTGTTTCAACCACCCCGATTCCGAACTGCCGCGCAATCCTGAAGGCGAAATTGCCGGCGCCGGTCTTCGGAACCGAAAGGCCGCCAGTGGCGATAACCAGTTTCGCGCATGAGTATTCCTGCCCGCCGCCGCAGGTCAATTTAAACTCACCGGATTCCCGGGAGATAGCCGCAATTTCAGTGTTTAACCTGATCCTCACGCCGCCTTTCCCGCATTCGCTTTGCAGCATGGAGATAATTTGCTGCGCGCTCTCGTCGCAGAAAAGCTGGCCGGTCTCCTTCTCCGGGCTTTTCTCATGCCATTTGATCCCGTAGCTATCGACCATCGATATGAAATCGTATTGCGAGAACCGGCTTAACGCGGACTTGCAGAAATGTGGGTTGGCTGAAATGTATTTGTCTGCCGAGCAATGCAGATTGGTGAAATTGCAGCGCCCGCCGCCGGAGATGCGTATTTTCTCCCCCGTCCTGCCCGTGTGTTCTATCAGCATAACCGAACGACCGCGCTGTCCGGCCTGCGCCGAGCACATAAGCCCTGCCGCTCCACCTCCCAGGACTATGATATCCGCATGATTCATTGCCACGGTTTTAAGGCGGAAGGCGTGAAAGCGCAAACGATTACTTAAGCAATCTGCTGAAAAACCCCGCTACGTCATTCCGTGCCAACGGGATGACGAGAGAGTTTCTCAAAAAGACTGTTAGAGCGAGTCATCGGCAAGCTTTATGATTCCCCTCTCTATTGACATATTGTTTTAAATTATTAATCTTCGGTATTTCACAAGATAACAAAGGATTTCACAATGTCTGATCTGTCGTTTGAAGTGTTGAAATTTAAAGCAGTCGCCGCCGGAGCAGTCAGGTTTGCACAGGAGGCAAGCAAGTTCGCAGGTCTGGCTGAAGGTAGCTTGGCCGGGGAATTCAATTCCGGTTTTAACAAAAATGATGCCATTGAGAAAGCTTCCAAATTTGTATACGGCGGAGTGCAGACGCTCAGTTTCGAGCATCCGGCCAGAGGCTTTGCAAATAAGTTGCTTGAGGCCCGGACACCAGAAGAAGCCAGACGCATCACGGATGATTACCTCGAAGACTTCAGACGCAAAACAGGAATATGGGATCCTGATGAAAAAATCGCAATGGATCTGGCCAGAAGCTTTGTTGAGGGAGCGGGCGACCTGCTTACCCGGCAAAATTCTTTCGAACCGGAAATATGCCGGAGCCAATACAGTAAGGCGCCGCGTGTCGGGTGAACGATCTGCCTATGGCGGCGGCAGTTTGCTCCTGCATCTGGGGCAAATCAGCGTGTCCGCCCGGTAGCGTATTCCGCATGTTTTGCAGACTGTAAATTTATTTTTCATCCAGAATCCTGCATTAAGCCATATCAACCTGAAAGAGACGGAAATGTTCCTGAATATTTAAAAGCACAAATTCGGTTCTGCATGGAACGCCATCATACATTTCACATTGGCCTTGGCATGCGTGCTACACATACAGATGGAAGCTACCTGGCAGGTTATACGCTTGATCTTCTTATCTGGAGTGTCACCCTGACGCTGGCCGTTCTGGTCGGGGGATATCTCATCTATCTACTCTGGCAGGAAGCCGGACGCCTCCAAACGAAACGAAGCCGCGCGGGCAAGGGCATAAAGTTGCTCTCGCTGATTTCCGGCATTGTTATAATGGCCTTTTCCGTCATGCTTGTCGTCCAGGCCCCGCTGCTGTTCCGCATTAAAATGGAACGAATGAGCTATGACGACTTTACCATGACGCCGGATCTGTTCGGCGAAGTTCTCTATATTGACGGGCTGATCGGCCCGAGTTTTGCCGGGCGCCTGAAAAACGCGCTGAAGGAGAATCCCGAAATAAGGGAAATTCATATTACCAGCTTCGGAGGCCTTGTCGATCAGGCTCTGGAAGCCGCCTCGCTGATCGAGGACAGGCCTGGATTAACTGTAATAGCAAGGAATCTTTGCGACAGCGCCTGTATCATAGTGCTTATGGCCGCCGACAACCGGATCGCCGACCGCGATATGATGCTCGGCTTTCACAGGCCCGTCCCGATCATAGATATCCCCGAATCGCTTATTAAATTCTCCGGCATGAGATCAAAGGCAGACGACTATCTGGTCAGCAGAGGCGTTCCTCAGGAAATCATCGACCATCGCGACGCATCGGGGAAGAACGCCCTTAAAATGATCCCCGCCACCAGCCTTGCCGAACTGGGAGTAATAAACGGCTTCACCGAAAACTCCAGTATCGCCGCCGCTTCCTCCTCCTCCTCGTCTCAGCCGGTGTCCCCGGACTCCGGTTGAAGAAGGCAGGCGAATTTTTGCGTAAATAAAAAATATAATTATTTATAGAAATATAGTAAGAAAGAACTTTGATAAAAACATTAAAATAAAAATGAGAATTTTGGAAGAAACAGTAGAGAAGCTTAACCAGGCAAAAACACCAGAAGAAGCCTTCGAAATATTTTTGCAAAGCATGCTCTTTTTCGGCTATGACAAGCTCTCATACACGCTTTGCACCGATCATCCCTCTTTATGTCTGCCCAAACAGCACGGTCTTTCGACGAGTTACCCTGACGACTGGATGAATCATTACCGTGAAAATAATTTCCTGAAAATCGACCCGGTCGTTAAAGAGCTGCTTGATACAAGAAAGCCTTTTTTCTGGGACGATGTAACCCGGAAAGAGGACAAGAACAGCGACGCATACAAGCTTATGCAGGACGCAGAGGATGCAGGGGTCGGCGACGGGATAGGGATATCGATTGCCACGCCCTATGACGAGATAACCGGTATCGGCATTGCCCGGTCAAGGCGTTTGCCGGAAAAAAGGGATTACGATGTCCTTAGCAAGATCTTCTTTCTTAGCGTCTATTTCCATGAAACATACCGCAACCTTATTTCCAGAAACGAGACTATAACATTAACGACGAAAGAAGCGGAGATTCTATCTTGGGCAATCGAGGGAAAGGTTGACGACGAGATCGCGGATATAATGAATATCAGCTTCAATACCGTGAGATTCCACTGGAAAAATATCTTCCAGAAACTAGGAACCTTCAACAAGGTTCATGCAGTTTCCAAGGCATTGCGACTTAAACTGATTTCTCCGGGGGTAATAACCTACTAATACTGGTAGTACCTAAAAAAAGTTTCCCGTTGTTTCTTCTTAGACAAAGGTGGGTAAAAACCTTGGGGAGAAGAAAGTGAACAGGGAAAGTAAAAGTCCGAATTCAACCGCCGGCGATGAAGCTAGCAAAATTCTGCAACAGCTTATCAAAGGCCAGTTCCAAGAAGCAGCGACAGCAAGACATTACAATCCGAACGACCTGAAACATGGTATCGAGGTGGTTACGGTTGATAATACTTCAAACTGGTTTCCCCGCGACCCTCTGGCGGAAATATTTCACTTCCGTGGTATTGGCGTCGATGAGCTGGGCTGGCGAGACCACATCCATTTTATGGACACCCCTATCAAGAGACTGCATAGCGAAACCGATAACTCGGACATGCAGGGCACGGTTTATTTTGTAAAAAGATTTATTGATGGCGATATTGCCTGCGTGGTGAGGGTTCACCCCAGCATCGACAAGTACGGACGCGACATCTCGATGATCGGCAATAATCTCCCCCACCTGATCGACCACCCGGAAGGATTGCCTTTGGCTTCTGACTTTTTTGAAACGAGCCGGGTAATAGTCGATAACAAAAGATTGCCAGTCAAATTTCCTGACGGACAAAAAAACCCTGACAGACGGAAGGCTTTTATCGATTGTCTGGCCGCATCCGCAATCTATTGTGCCTCTCAAGACATCAAGGGTTTCTTTTGCTTCATGCCGACCAAGGTCTGGGAAGTAGCCTATAAATACATGGGGCTTGAGGTCATTCCGCTCGGCGGCAAGCAAATCATGCGCGACCGTCCGGACATGGAGCCGTACGAGGTTTACGCAGGCAAGATGCTGTTTACCGATGAAGCGATCAGCCGTTTGAAAAGGATTACTGGCTTCAGCGTGGAGATGCTCGATTACGGCACGCCGCCAGAAGAGAAAATCCGCCAGATCCTGCACCGCTCGATGCAGAAGCCCGCTTCGGATATCAAAGACGACAATTCACTCTCCCTTTAAGAACCGAATATTTCAAGGAGACTTTAAATGGCCAGTACTTGTATTAAACCTGAGAACATCCTGTCAAAACTGACTGCCGCTCTTTCCGAGTCGCACGAATTGAAGCTGAGAGATACAGAAATGCAATTAAGAAAACTTATTATTGATTTCTGCAACGAGGTTCAAAACAAAAACCCTGATGAGGAAATGTTTTCGATTATTTCAAAATTTCTCATTCAATTATTGCAAAGCGATGAGAAAACAATAAATGAATTTTTTTCTTACCTGCAATATAAAGAAGAAAAATTAAGTATGGTTTATAACTAGTTGCTTTATCTTGTGGGGTGCTGACGCCTGCCTGGAAAGGCTGGCATGAAGATATCCGTATCCATGATTCCCGATTGAATACCGCGGGCGCAGGCGCAGACCATGATCAGGCCGGAGACGTCCCTGCCGCCGTCCTTGCGTACGATTTCATCCTGGCAAAGCAGCACCTTTAGACCTGTATCTTCCGCGCATTTTACAAGATAATCGCGGCTATGGGCGTAGCGATGATCGCCCTGAAGGAGGTAATCTCCTTGCGGCAGCTTCTGCACTGAAAAAGCGAAAAGGCCGCCTTCGGCCAGCCTGCCGCTGACAAGTCTGAACAATTGTCCCAGTTCGCCAAGGTAAACGAGTACGTCGGCTGCCAGAATAATTTCGTATTTATCCTTATCATCGAGCCCGGCCAGATATTCGGCAATATCCGATTGCGAAAGCTTGTGAAACACCTGTTTACGTTCTGCTTCGGCGAGCATGCCTGCAGAGATATCCACGCCTTCAAGCCACGAGGCTCTTTTGAAAAAAGCTTCTCCGGCAAGCCCGGTTCCGCAACCGAGATCCAGAATACGCTCGGCCTGTCCGTTTGAAGGCCTGATCCGCTCAACCGCATCCGCCAGCAGCTTTGGCGCATTATACGAAAGGTTTTCAATCAGAGCCTTATCAAATCGCGGAGCGTACTGGTCGAAAAGGCTTTCCACATAGCCGGCCGGTAAAGTTTGCGGCTGCGGACTTGCGCCAAGAAGCGAGAGCTTGATGATCGCGCCCTGGCGGTCGGCTGGGTCAAGTTCCAGGCAGCGACGAAAAGCATCGATGGCTTTGTCCCTTTCCCCTGCTTCCATCCGGAGTTCGCCAAGCTTGAAGAAGAGCGGCGACCAGTTGCATGAATGATCGGCGGTCTGTTCAAGCAGCTCGATTGCTGATTTAATATCGCCTTCGGCATGCCACTGCATGGCCAGCGCGTAACGCCGGTCGGTGACAAGACATCCTGAACTTTCTATGAGAAGCATGATGTTATAACGCTTTTAAACCGCCATAATCGATTACGCGATATATATTCCGGACTTCAAAAAAAAGGAAGCGGGATTCTGTCCTCCCCTGGCCTGCATTTTTCAAACTATTCAAAAAGCCTGCTCCGGATTGTCAGGCGACTCTATTTTTTCCCTATAATCTTCGCCTTGCGGCAATAATTTCCGTTAATCACCGCAAAAATGCGGCGATTTTTCATTGAGGGTGAATAGCTGGTACAATCACCGTAAATTATGCGGCGAATAATATGTGGATCCAAAGTATGCAAAGCTGGCAAAATGCTCAAACGACACGGCGTTGCGGGATATTCGAGAGCTGGTGGATCGCTGCGTTATGATTCAAAATTCCGGTGGCGGTCGAAGCACAAGTTACCGATTGGCATATTTGGAAGAATTCATTTGATCGTACCGCTCTGCACCGGCATGGCGACAGGTGGACATGGAAAAGGCCGGTCTCGCTAAAAACCAGAAGCCAAAGGAGTGTGAGAAATCCGGGCTAGTTTATTCCCAGTTTGTTCCCCGTCAGCACAAGTTGGACAGATAGAGGCTCCTTGTTAAGGTGATGTTT
>CAZBGS010000012.1:0-28393 GCA_964491785.1 uncultured Pseudobdellovibrionaceae bacterium
AACACCACCTTAATTTAGGCACCCAACCTGTCCAACATATCCTGACGACGTACACTGTCGATTTGCCGGCTCCACTATGGCCGACAAGACCGATTTTCTGACCTGCCGGAATATGCAGGGTAAAGTTTTCCATTACCCGCTTCACGTCATGGCCGTAGTGGAAGGAGACATTGCGGAACTCTATTTCCGCGGTCTCCGGTGTCAGTTTGATATCAGCAGCATCGGCCATATCGGTTACGGTGTGGGGTTTGGAGAGGGCTTCCACCGCCTCCTGAACCGCACCGAGATTTTCAAAAACGCTGGTAATTTCCCTTGTTATCCAGCGTGACTGAAAAGTCGCCTGCAAGGCCATGGGAAGTGCCATGGCTGCGGCGGCGACCGCTTCCTGACCGTCTAGATCGATCAGACGGAAACCGACCGCGGCAACAGAGAACAGCAGCAAAACGTTTATCACGTCTATCAGCACTGTCAGGAGATAGATGGTTCCGGTCACGGCGCGGAAGCTTTTGCTGTGCTGGCGGAGCAGCCTGACGACGCGCCGGTCTTCAAAGTCGGTCTGGGAGAAGTATTTGGTTGGCAGGAAGTTGGTAAGGCTGTCGACGATCTGGCCGGTAAGGGTACTCATATCGTCGGCATGCTCGGCGGAGCGCTTCTGGATGCGCGGCACAAAATAGTAAAGCAGGGCACCGTATATCAGCAGCCATACTAACATCGGAGCTGCAAGCCATATGCTGTAGCGGCTCATCAGCCAGAGATTGACTGCCGTAAAGCTTGCCGCGAACCAGACCGAACCGACGATCGACCTTACCGCGTCGCGCAGCGAAGGGGCGGAGCGCAGAAGCTTGTTAGCGATCCTGCCGGCAAAATCGTTCTGGAAGAAGCTCAGACTTTGCCTTGATGTATACCAGTAAAGCTGGCGGCGGATAAGGTTGCCGGTATGCGGCCCGTAATAAAGGCTGTAACTGCCGTCGAGGACGGCGTTGCTGACGAATCTAGCCGCAAGCATCGCAATTCCGGCCCAGAGCATGGCGGCCTCGTAATGAGACTGCTTGACCAGCTCGCCGACAAACCAGAACATCAGGCTTACCCCGGCGGCGCAGACCAGCTCGAAAAACATTAACACTACCAGAAGCCATTTTATCTGCCGGACAAAAAACCAGACGAACGGCCAAAGGCGATCGGGCAGGCTCGTAATTCCTTCGGCAGGAAGCCTGTCGATTTCAAAGTATAGATATGAATCAAGCCTGTTTTTTATACTGCGTAACATAAACATTTCCTCAAAAGACCGCCCATTTCAGTATTCCGCAAGCAGCTTAAAAATTAAAAAAGCGGCTCCGGCTGGAATTGTATATGGCGAGAGCATGCGGCATTTGCATATAGATACTTCCCGACTTATGGATTATGACTTTCCCGTAAAACCAGATCATAAAATCCGTCAGGTAACAATTGTTTCCTCTTTGATGAACTAGACAGATGCGTTAGAAGTCGTGGCCAGGGATAATAAATCCTCTCGATTTATTCCTTAGGAGACCCATCCTTGCCATATAATCAAGATACTTATGCGCACGTTTGTAGCCGAGCCTGATAGCGTCTCTGAAGCCATGCTCTGCACTTTCAAGGTCTGCCTTTACTCCTATGCCGTGTAGTTCGCTGTACGCCCGGTTGAACACAGCCTGTGCATTTTCCGGATTTATATCAATGGCGATTTTGTTAATGGCATAGGCCGCATCCACGTTTTTGGGAAGTCCGTAAACGCCGTTATAAAGACCATGCGCAAAATCCTTTACCGCCTGCGCTCTGACATTCGCATTGTCTGACTGCATGCGCTCCAGTATCATCTCCAGTCTTGGCGATGGTGACTCGGGGATAAACTGCTCGATTGCAGAGTGAAGACCGCTCGATTGCAGATTGGCCCAGTCGGAGAATGGCATTACTTCTGCAGGTGCAGGCGATGTCTCAATTACCGCGCCAGGCATTTTTTCATCAGCCGGGGCAGGAATATCAGGCTTGTCCGCCACAGGCGGGACTTTTTTCAGGTCGGTGGCATCCCGCTGCTCATGCGGGCGAGTATCCTCCCAGTAATCGTAATTTTCATTTATATTATAATTCTCATCAAATGGCTGGTTTGTAAGATCTTCGTTGTATTGATAGCCGTTTTTGATCTCTCCCGTTTCCGGATCATAAAGATGCTGCTCAGGCTCCGGATCATCGAAAGAAGGCTCAAGTAGTTCTCCGGTTTGTGGATCGATTTCCTTAAAGGTTTCCGGATCATATATCTTGCCGGTTTCGGGGTCGAAGTGATCGCCGGTCTTCGGATCAATCAGCAAGCCGGTATCCTGGCCGATCTCCATCAATGTCTTGCGATCATAGTATTTCTCGGTATCAGGATCGAATAGCTGGCCGGTTTCTGAATCTATCAACAAGCCTGAACCACGATCAATTTCCATCAAGGTTTCTTTATCGTAAATCCTGCCTGTTTCAGGGTCGCGGAGCTGGCCGTTTTGTTGATCCAGCAGCTTGTCGTAATCGGGTTGGGCATCGATCATTTCCTCATCCGGCGTTTGTGACCAGTCATCTTCAGGAAACGACGTATCGGGCGTGCCGCTATTCGTCGAGGCGTCCGGTTCGCGCGGTGAAAGATCAAATTGCGAAGACCCGGTTTCCGTAGACGGCGAAAAGGAAGGGCCGACATCGGACGTATTGTCCGCTGGAACTATATTATCGAGAGTAAGCGTTTCATTAACTTGGTTGCCAAGGGTTTCGTTAATTACGTTTTCTGTATTAACTAAGCTGCCGGTTCCGGACAGGAAGCTGCCAACAGCTCGCTTAACCTCTTCCATCATATCACTGCGCCATATATCAGAAAAGAATCCTCCGATGTTTGGCGAAAAATACGAAAGCAAGCCGCCTGTGAGTGCAGAAGTGGCCATGCCTGAAAGGGCCGAGAAGCGGAATTCTTTTGATCGAAGCTTCCCCTTTACCGCAAATTCGATGGAAGTCACGGCAAGATTGGTAAGCGCCGCGCCGCTTGCTGCTATCGCGAAATCGTAGGCAGCCGAAATGCCCATGGCTTCGGCTCCCCCGATGACTCCAGATTTGATTAACGCCCCGGCAGCCACGGATACGCCTACTTTAGCAGCAAAATTGAATACACTTCGCAGCCTCATTACTCAACCCTTTAAAACTGCCGATGAGAATTATACCTATTACAATATTTGATTAGTTATGTCAAATGTCTTTTGGGATTCGATTTAAGCTGAAAGGGGCAAGATGCCGCTTGTTTCCTCAGATCCCGGCCACTTTAAATAAAACGCCGTTGACTGGAATTGTATCCGGCGTCCGGCGTTAGAAACATAACTTCATAATCAACTTTGACATAGGCAAATCCTTCACCAAAGAAATGGGAGAGTTAATGCAATTAACTTTCAAAATATATAACGATTTTTCACCTCATCTTATTAGCAAATGGCAGGAGCTGTATAAAGAGGCGGGCAAAATCTATAACACATCATATGACTGGTGCAATGTCTGGTTCAGATATTTCGGTGATAACAGGGAATTGTTCCTGGTGTCCGGATGGAATGGCGATCGCCTTGAAATTCTGGCGCCATTGTATCGAAAGGGTCACAAGCTGCACGCTATCGGCACGGATCCGGATTTTTTTGACAAGTTTTGTATTTTATGCCGGAACAGGGAAGCCGCGCAGGATTTTGTAAATTTCATAATTGAAAACAAATACGAGATTGATTTTAGACTGGTGTTTCCCGACTGCGCTTTTTTCAAATATCTGATGCGGCGGCTTGATCAGGAGTTTATCTACAAAAAGAGGATATACGGCTACAAGGTCAAGCCGCTAATCTGCAGGAACGAGGAACTGATTGCCTCGCTCGGCAGAAAATACAAGAAGCTGAAAAGGAAGGAGCATCTTGCCCAAAGGGATTATAATGACGAACTGCAATATGATTTTTTTACTGACAAGAATGAGAACTATATCGATGAGTTCATCTATTTTCACCAGAGAAAATGGGATACTTTCCGCCAGAAGAAGGCAAGAGACTTCGTCAGGGATCTATATCTGAATAACGATTTCGTGACGTTGTCCCGCCTCCATCTGAAGAACAGCGGCAAGTCTGTGGCCTACAGCTTCAAGTATCAAAGCCCGGACAGGGTGCTTTACAGCAATATGTTCAGTTATAACGAAGAGTACTCGGCCATGTCCCCCGGCCTGCTGGTGACATACTACGATTTGTGCTCGGATCTGGTGGGATCGGTGGATTACATCGACTACGGGACAGGCAGTTTCGAATATAAGTATTATTTCGCAAACAAAGAAGAAATAGTAATGAATGTTAAAGCCGATCTATGCTGGAAAAAGCACAAGTCGGTTTATTATTTTCTCAGACAGGTAAAGAACAATCTGACATCCGGGGTTCCGAGACAAATAAATTTCAAAACCTCACCGCCTGCCAAGACCTCCAATTGCTAGGCAACCTTTTCAGCCGGTTACGAAAGTCGGGCCAAAACGTGACTTCAGAGCGCGGTAGGTTCCGCTGCGCTGCAGCTCGTATATGGCAAGGCGTTCAAACTGGCCACGCACACTGTATCGCGGCAACGCGGTAAGGTGGCCCTCATGATTTGGAAGGACGTTTCCGTCGCGGGTTGTGACGGCAACCTTGTACCCGGCCTTTTCCACCAGAGCGAATTCCCGCGGCCCGCAGGCTCTTGAATTACCAAAAGGATATGCGAAGGTGTCGATTTCGCGATCAAGCAATTTCTCCAGATCGTCTTTATTTTTGGCAATCTCATAATAGGCCATGTCTGCGGGCAGACTCCTGAGCCGGGGATGAGTGATCGTATGGCCACCGATGTCGATCAGCGGATCCTGGGCGATAGTTTTTATCTCCCTGGCATTCATGAAATATTTTTCATTAAGTTCTTCCTGATCGGCGGCAAACGAGTTACGCATCTGGGCAAGCAGCGCCGGATTGCGGTCAATCATTGAAATCATTTTCAGATACGCGGATTGCGGATGAGGGTGTTTCTTCGCCAGTTCTTCAACTTGCAGCCACCATGCATCCAGTGAGCGATCAAGGACGCCGCTGGGTACGAAAATTGTTGCAGGGGCCTTGTGACGCCGGAGAATCGGTAACGCCACCTCGACGTTGTCACGGTAACCATCGTCTATAGTCAGGCAGATAAATCGCCTCCTTTCGGCAATCGCCCCTGGAACATCGCGAAGAGGGATGATTTCCTGGCCGCTTCGTTTTATATGGCCCAGAAGTTTGTTCAGAAACTGGCCGCTTGCAACGCCGTTGTTGTCCACACGTTTTTCTGGCTCTGTGGTAAAGCGGTGGAACATTAAAATCAGACCCAGACCCCCATACATCTGACAAAGACGAACAAACCCTGAAAATTCACAAATTTGTGCGACGAGCGGCAAGAAAACATTTCTCATCGGATTTTCCTTTCTTTCCCGACAAAAGCTAACGGTCTTAACCCGCATTGGTTCGCCGCTGTTATCGCCATTTCCGGGAACGTTGATCATTTTTTTTGATTTTTGTACTAAAAATTTTTTCCGCTAGCCGCTTGGGGTTCGGCGGACTCGCCCCACTCGTGGGCAGCTGAAACTCAATAATTACAAGTAATTATGGCGGCCGGTAAATCTTCGGTGTAATCCATTTGCCGCACAAGGTTTAAATTATTAAATAAATTTAAAAATTATTTTAAACGCCCGCCGCAAGTCCCTGATAAACTTCAAATTAAAAAATAAATAATGATCCCTTGCAAAAATTTGTTTTCTAGGCTTGTTCATGATAATCCGGATTACTCATCAACATTACTTACATCTACTTGTCTATTTACTTACCAGTAAGGAGTAACAAATGTCTATACAATACAAAGGGGTTAATCTGTCCGGGCTGGAGTTTGGATCCGGGAATCGTATCTGGGTGGATTATGCCCTTCCAGGCAAAGAGCACTATGATTATTGGGCGAAAAATGTCGGCTCCAATATCATCCGTCTGCCCTTTACCTGGGAGCGCCTTCAGCCGCAGGCCGGCGGAGCGCTGGACAAGGCTTACCTTTCCTACTTGAGTGATTCAGTCAGTTTTGCCAAGGCAAACGGCATGACGATCATTCTAGATATGCATAACTACGCAAGATACAACGGCCAGCTTACGGACGCCGCCAAACTGAGCGATGTCTGGAACAAGCTGGGCGATGTGTTCGGAGGCGACAAGTCGGTCTGGTTCAATTTGATGAACGAGCCGTACAACATTCCGGCTCAGCAGTGGGCGGACATTTCCCAAAAGGTGGTAAACGATCTGCGCGCTGACGGGATTACCAACAAGATCCTTTTGTCCGGAACCGCGTGGTCAGGCGCCCATTCATGGGTTTCGAGCGGCAACGCCGCGGCCTACGCCAACTTCAAGGATCCTCTTAACAACTTCGCTTTCGACGTCCACCAGTATCTGGATGCCGATTCATCGGGATTTACGGGCAAGGCGGTTCCGGGTGCCGGATCGACAAGACTCGTCCAGGTAACCGAGTGGGCAGAAAGCAAAGGCTTCAAGCTGTTTTTGGGAGAAACCGGGGCGGCAAATGATTCGCTTCCGGGCCAGGAACACGCGAACACCGAAATCGAAGCGATGATGAAGTACATGGAAGCCCACAGTCAGGCGTGGATCGGCTGGACGCTTTGGGGCGCGGGCCCCTGGTGGGGAAAGGACTACTGCTTTTACATCAATCCTGAAGGGTTGGGCACGAGTAATGTCAAACATGCGCATGCCATCAGCGACATGATGGAATTCATGACGCCCGGAGCGCCGCAGCAGGAACCGCAGCAACCCGAGCCGCAGCAACCGCCCGCCACTCAGGAGCCCTCCGATCCGGAGCCGACTCCCACAGGCGGCATTACCGCCGACAACAAGGCCGGAGCGACCACCATCAACGGTACGAGCAAGGACGATATCGTCAACACGCTGATGGCCAATATGGACTCGACCGACAATATCAAGCTCGGAGCCGGCAAGGACACGCTGGTGATTCGCGACGCTGATTTCACCTTTGAAACCGGCCGCTATACCGGACTTTCCGGCATCGACGTCATCGACGCCAGGGCATCGACGGGCAACGCGGTCATCAAGGTTGGAGCCGCTTTCATGAACACCACTGATAACGGCACGCTTCAGATCAATTACGGATCGGCCGGAATCCAGCTGGATACCAGCGGCATCAACAAGCAGGGCCATGAAGTGCTGCTGAACGGCAGCGGAGTGGTTCGTCTCTGGGGCGGGGCGGATTCGGTTACCGTGAACGCGGGCACCACCGGCACCGTCTATGGCGGAGGCGGCAACGATCTGATGATCGTCCGCGGCGGCAATGCCACTCTGGAAGGTCAGGTCGGCGACGACCGGATGGTGGTGATGGAAGCCGCCAGGGTCACCATGCGCGGAGGCGACGGCAACGACACCTTCGAATTCGCCAAGGATCTGCTGACCAAGGATATTACCGTCGACGGAGGCGCGGGCAACGATACCCTGATCTTCAGGCAATCGGTGAACGTGGACGCTTCGGACAGCAGCAATGTCAGGGGCATCGAGGCTATCCGTTTTGGCGGCGCGGAAAACTCCTTCGCGCTTCTCAATGGAAACACCGGTCAGAGCCTTACGGTTTCAGGCGAAGGCTCTACCCCGGTTAATGCCAGACTGGATGTTTCGGCGATTACCTCGGACAGGACGATCAATATCGGCGAGAATATTAATTTGTCCATATCCGGGAAACTTGCCGGATCCCTAGTCCTACAAATGAACGCCGGCGCGAATGGTTCCATCGCCGGATCCACGGGGAACGAAATTATTATCGGTAACGCCCTTAATAACATTCTTCATGGCGGCGGCGGAAACGACACCCTGACCGGGGGCGGAGGAGCCGACGTGTTCGTGTTCAAGCCCGGCGACGGAACCGATACGATCACGGACTTTGCCGCAGGCAGCGACCGTATCGATCTCAGAGCCTTCGGGACTGTCAAGGGTCTTGCCAATCTCGGTCTCTCGCAATCGGGCGCCGATACGGTGGTCACGATATCATCGTCGGAGAAGATAATCCTGAAAAATGTCACCATGGCCGCGCTCAAGGCTCAGGATTTTATCTTCGGTTCCGGAGGGACTACCCCGACACAGCCCAATCCGGATCCTGACCCGGTCAGTGTCATTAAACCGGTTCCGGAGCCTCATGGAAACGAAGCCGGGATTACGGCGAATATCTACCTGAGACCGACCACCGTCACGGGAACAAGCAAGAACGACACGATTCTTGCCTTTAACACCCAGCTTGACCCGGGTGACGTCGCCAATCTCGGACAGGGGTACGACACGCTGAAAATCCTCAGCCAGCGTGCCGACCTGAATACTGACAACTTCAAGGGCATCAAGGGAGTGGATCATATCGATCTTACATCCTGCACAAGCCCTGGGATCGTGAAGCTGGGGACGACGTTCCTGGCGAACAGCGATCACGGCGAAGTGACGATCAGCCATGGCAAGGCCGGTCTCAAAATGCTCGATACCAGCGCCCTGGATCACTCGAAGTTCGATGTGTTCCTGTACGGGGAAGGAGACGTGTTACTGTCTTCCGGAAACGACAAGGTGACCCTGATCGGCGGAGCGCCGGGCAAGGTCTATGGCGGGGCCGGTGACGATGTCATTTACGGCGACACCGGAAACGACATTCTTTATGGCGGCAGCGGCATGGACTTCCTCTACGGCCATGACGGCAACGACATCCTGATCGGAGGGCCCGGAGCGGATCTGCTGATCGGGGGCGCCGGCGCCGACATTTTCCGGTATCTGGATATCGGGGACGCCGGCGACGTCATCCAGGGCTTCGAGGCAATCGACAGGATCGACCTTAACGCCCTGCTTGCCGCCAACGGGCTGGGGAGCATGGACAAGGCGCTTTCAGACGGTTACGTTTCCGTCACGCAGAGCGGCGCGCACGCAGTCGTGGCCTTCGATACCGACGGTGCGGCGGGAGCGGCCAAGGCCGTAGTCCTTGCCACGGTCGAGAACTTCAACGCCAACGAGTTGCAGTTCGTCAACACCGCCACCGCCTAACCTGGACTCTCCTGAGAGACCGAAACCCTCCTCCCTGCCGGAGGAGGGTTCTTTTTTCGGTATCCTTCCAGCCAGCCGCGGACGAAATCTCCCATTTCCCTGTCAGTGCCCAGCATCGCCGGGCCGCATTCGGGGTCGTAGCTCCATGCCGTCCAGCTGATATGCGGCCTTTCGTCGAGATAGGCGCGCAAAGGCTCGGCGTAACCGTCAAGGGTTCCGTAGAAGGGGGTGGCGCGGTTTTTCTTTTCGGAACTCCAGCCCCATTCCGATATGAACAAGGGAATTCTCCTGGAGGCGTCGCCGAAAAGGCCGTCCCATGTCTCCGGCTTCCAGCCTGCGTAGATATGGGCGACATAAACCAGATTCTCGCCATGCAAAGGGTCTTCCACGGCAAAAGATGGCATCTGGCTCCAGTGGGGCGAGCCTACGAGCAGGACTGTTTCGGGGGCGTCCTTTCTGACCTGATCGACCCATTTCTGGGCGGTTTCGCGGAAGGCGAGCCAGTTTTTGCGCTCCCGGTGCTTCGGGCCGATTGGTTCGTTGAAGATTTCGTACATTATATTCGGATGTTTCGCATAGCGGGGTGCGGCGATCTTCCAGAAATATTCCAGCTTGCGCGCCGTCCTTTTGTCGTTCCAGTCGGCTATCTCGTGCCAGTCGATGACACAATAAATATTTCGTTTGCGGCATTCCTCGACAGCGGGGTCGAGGCGGTCGCGGAGATAGTCGCCGGGGCCGAGACGATCCCATTCTTTGGGCTGCACCGGAAGGCGGAGGACGTTGACGTTCCATCCTTCTTCCGAATCCGTCACCTTTCGCAGCAGGCTCATCGGGTCATGCCAGGAGAGGCTGCACAGGCTTACGCCCCGCAAGGTTACCGGTTCTCCCTGCAAGGTCTGAAGCGTGTTTCCAGCCACCCGCAGCCTCGGAAGAACTTCATATTCATAGGCCTTGCCCTCAGGAGAGAAAATTATGAGGCTCAATGCGGCCACAAGTAATAACCTCATGTCATGATCCTTTCTGTTTCAGGCGTTTCGGCATCGGGCTGGCTGGTGCGCGCAATTACGTAGCCATAGCAGAACCATAGCAGAGCCGCGGTTTTGATGGTGAAGATCGCATAGGAGATCATGAAGCCGAAGCTTAGGAACAACGAGGCTCCAAACCAGTAAACCCTGGCTTCGGGGGAAAACTTCCCCTTGAATATTATCGGCGGGAGCCAGTAAAGCAGAAAGCCGAATACGCCCTGGGTGCCGATGAGATAGAGCAGACCTGAATCGACCATCTCCTCGCTATAGGGCGCGAGACCGAAAAACTGGCCGTCTTTCGTGGAAACCAGCCTTTCCACCATCCACAAGGCCCTCGCGCCGAAGCCTTCGCCGCCGAGGTTGAACATTCCGCTTTCGACGACAAACACGCTGACCGCAAGAGAGGCGAGAAATATCAGGGCGGACAGGCGGTGATCCAGACGCGAGAACAGAAAACGGAACACAATAACCAGAACGAGCGAGCCGAGCGCCATGCGGGCGTCTCCCATCCATATAAGCAAAAGGGTAAGGAATATGGCGGTTATCACCTGATTTCGCGGCAGGCGGTCTTTCATCGAGATGAAATAAAGCCCCGAAATAAAGGCGTAAAAACCAAGAGAGACCGGCTCAAGGAAAACAGAGGAAATGCGGTGGATCTCGATGGGAAAAGGGAAAAAGCGTTCGCCGGGCCGGATACCGCTGACAAACACATCGCCATCCACGTATTCGAAGGAATCGGGATCATATCCCTTGGCGATAAAATATTCCCTGATATTGAAGAAGTCGGTGAAGACGTCGAGAAAAAATGCTTCGAACAGAGCGACAGCGCCGATAAAGGCGCTGAGCTTAAGAAGCGTTCCCGTGAAATCCGCTCTGTATGCGGCCAGACCAAGGGCGGCGAAGACCGGCATAATCATCACGTCACGCAATTGCCTGATCATAATTTCCTCTCTGAAAACGGAAAGGAAAGCCAGAAAAACAAACTGAAGGATAAGGACAATCAGCCAGTAATAACGGCCGGGATCAGGCCTGACAAAGCCGTATGCGGCCGCCAGCGAGACAAGGATAAGTTCCGACAGGATGACATGGGTTTCGGAAATGCCGGTCAGCCTGGTATTAACGAAGCAAAGGAAAAAATTAAAAAGCACCGCCCCGGCCACGATCCGGGAAGGCAATCCGTCCAGCCAGCCAGCTCTTGCCGGATGCGCTCCTTCCCTCGCCTGGCTTTTTGCGGTTCCGGCGGCGATTACGTCCTCGGCTGTCATCCGCAAAACTCCCTGTAGGCAGTGATCGTTTCCTCGGCGAGCTTGTCCCATGAAAATCCGGCGGCGAATTCCCTCGCCCTGCGGCGATCCGGAAGCGATATGGAGCCGAGATGTTTGGCAATGCTTGCGGCGGCCTCTACCGGTTTGGTGAAATCGACGCACATACCGACCTTGCCGGCGGATACCAGTTCTCGGAAGGATTCATTGGGCTGGACGAAGGGAACAAGGCCTACCGACATCGCCTCCAGCATCGACATGCCAAATCCCTCGAAGGAAGACGCCGAGACAAACCAGCCGCAGTCGCGGAGTATGGCCTGCAATTCCTGGCTGGTGACAAATCCATGGAATATTACTTCTTTTTCAACGCCGTGGCCTGAAGCAAGCGATGAGAGGGAGGCGACGCTGACATCCCATTCCGGCCCGACTATATGCAGCCTGCCGGGCGCGCCGTGGCGGTTTTTCAGATGCGCGAAGGTCTCGACCAGGGCGGCGACATTCTTGTGTTTGGCCAGCCTGCCAAGATAGACGAAATCATCGCCCTGCGCGGTGAAGTCTCCCGGCGGAGCGATGGCGTTCGGCTTCAGGATCAGGTTGTCGTTGACGCCTTTAAATATGTTGTAATCGTTTTGAGAAATAGCGAACAGGGCACGGTAGCGCCTGCCAGATGTTCTTGTTATCAGGCCGAAATAGACTTTCTTGATCGCCGAGAAATCTTTGGTGTGAAAAAAACCGCCATGCGTCGTGGCAAATGCAGGCTTGCCGGTTAGTCCGGCCAGAAGCGATATATAATCGAAGAAACCATCGGTGTTATGAACATGAATAATATCAAAGCCTTTGAGAAACGAGGGGGCGACCAGCGGCAGAAAAAATCTTCTGCGGCCCACAAATGAAACCCGGTGAACAGGTATGCCCTCGATCATTTCATATGAAGGCAGGACGCCACTATCTCCGTGAAATACCCTGTTAAGTGTCAGAACGGCGCATTCGTGTCCCAGTTTCTGCTGATGCTCGATCATGCTTTTGACATAGGCTTCGAGACCCCCGACGGCCGGGTGGAACTGGCGGACGATATGTAGGATGCGGAAACTTTCTTTCATGGCGTTTCTCCGGTAATCGAATTGGATTCTTCAGAAATAACGGGCGGCGAGGCAGAAAGTTTTTCCAGGAATTCCTCATACGCCTGCATGATCGTGTCTTCATTGAATTCATGCGCATAACGGGCGGCGTTTTCGCTCCATTGCCGGAGAAGCGAAGGTTCGGAAAAAATTTTTAAAAAGGCATCGCGCCAGGCCTGTTCATCCCCGGGCCTGACCAGCATTCCGGTGACGCCATTGCGAACCAGTTCGGCGGTGCCTCCGGCATCGCTGCCGATGACCGGGGTTCCAAGCTGCAAAGCCTGTGCGGTTACCAGTCCGTAACTCTCGGCCACCAGCGATGTCATGCAATACAGATCGCTTTCCATCAGCACTGACGCGATCTCGTGACGGGGCACGAAGCCCCGGAAAGTCACCCACTTTCTACCACCGTATTCCGTCCTTAAACGTTGTTCACTCGGGCCTGTGCCGAGTACGGTCAGATGAAAATGATGGTCGCGGCTCAACCCGTCCAGCGTGCGCAGAAGAAATTCAATTCCTTTGACAGGATCGATACGGCCTGCGAAAAGCAAGCGCACGTGATCGGAATTTTTCCTCTCGGCAAGCGGAGGCGCAGCCTCCGGCACGTTCTGGATCACTGCCGACAGGGCACGATCAGTGGCGGGAACCATCTTTCTGGTTTTTTCGAGATTTGACCTTGATGGTGAAATAAATCCGAGGCGCGGGACTTTTTTCAAAGGAGCCTGACGCAGAACGCCCACCATCTTGCATTGCAGGCACTGGCGCTTGCAGATTTTTTCTTCTTTAAACATCCCTGTGTTGAAACAGGCAAGATTAAGATCGTGCAGCATGTAAGCCACTGGAATATCCCGGCGGCCGATCTCCGCCAGCGAATTGAACCCGAGGCCGATTAAATTGTCGATAAATATGTAATCGGGATTTACCTTGTCGAGAATGGAGCCAATCATCCCCGGATTGCGCCTGTCGAAATAATCATGCAGATGCCAGACGGCCTTGCGCCATGCGGGAAGATTCTGGGTGCGCTCGAACAGCGTATAGTGCCTGGGGGTTTTGATCCGGTAAATCCTGAAGCCTTCCGGAGACATATCTCCCAATGAGGGAGGAGCATCTTTTTCCTTGAGAGTGATGACACTGACATTGTAGCCGCGTTTCGAAAGCAGCACAGCCCGGTTGTAGGCAGCGATCTCCGCTCCGCCGAAAATATGCGGAAAGAAGATTGACGAGACTATCATGATATTTCTCTTGTCAATGGTCTTATCGACGTTGTCCGTCTGAATGCCGTAAAAAGAAGATTCATTGACTCCCGGGATATTCCCGCGGAAGGTACTCAAGCAATGTCTTGTGTATACTTCACCTTGCATATACTTCACTTACATTATCGTAAATTATCAATATCATCGGCTGCGGACGGGGGCCGTACCCAGACTGCGCGGGCGTAAACCACAGTTACCACCGAAACAATTATCGTATTGAGCACAATGCCATAAACCCCGAAGGCGATTACTCCTATCGAGCCAAAGATCGCAGTCAGGAAGAAGCTGACAACGCTCAGATAAAAATTTTCACGATCCTTATGCATGGCGAAGAGGGCTCCGCCCGCTGCCGTTGCGCAGATCCTCACCAGCAGAACCGCAAGCATGATCCACAGAAGAGGGATATATTCGAGCAGGGCATCATTTTGGGCAAACCGGAGTATCAGAGGAACCGTCAGTCCCGCCAGCAGCGAGAGGGCAAATGTCGTAAGCAGCGTTCGTTTGAGGCATATCTTAAAAAGCTCGTTGAAAGGAGCCAGGTTACAGCTGTCGTAAACCTTGATCAGGCGGGGCCGGTACACGACCATCACACCGGAATTGACCAGATTCCATGTAGCGGTCACGACCTGCGAGAACAGGACGTAGATACCGGTTATCTCCAGGTTCAGGAAAAGGGTTACGATGTAACGATCCATGTAATAATTGGCGACACTCAGCACGTCGGTCACATAGAGCTTGAAAGAGCTTTTGATCTTTTCGGGATACCACAGCCGCTCAAGCTTGCTGCCGAAGGCTTTCTTCCATGGCCAGCCTCGCGACAGCCAGGCGGCCAGGAGCATGGCCACCATTCCTCCGCCAATCCAGAAGGAGAGAACGGCTTCAAGCGTTTGCAGCGATGGATACAGGAAAGCGAGAACGACGTATAGATAAATCCAGCTGGCGGACTGAAGCGTAAAAACGAAATTCGCCAGCTTGGGATATTGCAGATTGTTGACGAGGACGAAGGCATCGAAGCACAGATGTTCGGTCAGAAATACGGCCAGGGCCAGCATTGCAAGCATTGTCGCGTCAAAATACCAGCCGATTCCATAAGCCACCGGTATCATGAGAATATAGACCAATATCATGCCAAGCCCGTAATGGCGCAGATGGTGGGTCAGCTCGGCAAGCGACTGATGGACGGCATCGCGCGAGAGCAGCGTGAAAACCCCGCCGCGCATGATCGACTGCACAGTTCCGGAAGCTCCGACGATAAGGCCGTAGATGCCCAGTTCCTCAAGCCCGAGAAAGCGGGCGATAAAGAGCGAAAGAATAAATTTGGCGGCCAGCATCCCTACGCGCATTCCCATTATCGCGAGCGAGGAAAACGTCTCGTTGTCCCATATTCGCTGCTTCATGGTGGGGGATGTCTGGCCCGCCGCAACTCTCATCTGTCACCGCCGTACATAAACCGGTAAATCCATTCAGGTATATGGTACTGGCGGCGATTGAGGATGGCGCCGATAACCTGGCCGCCGTTTTCCTCAATCGTCCGCTTTAACCTCTTGGCTACCGGTTTGCGGGTGCGCTCCGCCTCCGTGACCAGAATCGTGCCGTCCACCAGATCCGTAAAGGACAGGGATGCGCCGCATTTCAGCAATTCGTCTCCTCCGATGACAATCAAATCGAAACGCGCTCTCAGGGCTTTCATCAACGCCTGCAGGCCGGGGCCGCCGCATTCCTCGGCATTACTGAAATAAGCGCAGACCAGTCCTGAATCCTCAATGACCACGAAGGGCAGAACGCTTCCTCCTCCGCTATTGGCGAAATCGCCCAGGGACATCGGAATGCTCTCCTCGATGTCATGGAAAAAGGCGTGATCGCGTTCAGATGCATGAATGTAAAGCACTCTGCCCGAACTGTGGATCGCGGCGGATCTTGCGGTCTGGAACGCAATACCTGGCGCGTCCTCGCGGCCATAGGCGCTTGTGAACATGATCGCCGCATTCACCTTTATCGCCAGAGAACGGCGGATAGCATTGGATAGCGGAGCAACTTTTCTTGCGGCCACCGCCAGCTTTGGCGTTGCCGAAACTTCCTGAAGAGGCTGGGCCACCAGAGCCGCGAGCAACCGCTCCTCCCTGGAAGCCGAAGTTTTGGAACCACCCTGCTGCTTCAGGATTTCCGGCAGTTCAGGGGCTATCGCCACATTATCCTGCTTCATATAGCTTTCTCCTTCTCGAAGGTTGCAAGAACGGGAATGCCGAGAGCGGAATAAACCTGTTCGGGACTGGTGAGACGGTCATCCAGCAATTCCCGCGACAAAGCCGCTCCGGTTGCCGCCATCATCGCAGCAAGAAGCGTGATCGCCAGAAGGATGTTTCTTTGCGGCTTTACCGGGATCGACGGCGTGATGGGATTATCCACGACGCTGATGCTGGTAATGTTCTGCCGGTTAAGAAGATTGTTGATACGGGCTTCCTCACCTCTTTTCACGTAGAAGAGGTAATTGTCCTCGTCGATTCTGACTTTCTGGTGAAGGTCGTTATAACGCCCTCTTTGCGATTCAAGGTAAGAAAGCCTTTTATCGACATTGGCTTTCTTGGTGGAAAAGGAATTGCCGGAGTCGGATGCGTTCAGGTCACTCTGGCGTCTTTGAAGATCGGCACGGGCGACAGCGACCATTTGCTGGAGGCGTATCAGCATGGGGCTTGTCGACCTGTAAGTGGCCCGCATTTCTGCTTCCTGGGCTTCCAGTTCGGAAAGTTTCGCCTGCGCCTCGGTAACCGAGGCAAAGGCTACGGCGCTGAGGTCGGTCTTTTCACGCAGCAGCTGGGCTATCTCCTCATCGATATCGGAGACCCCGACCTCCTGTTTGAAGGTCAGGAAATTTTTCTGAGACACTTCCAGTTTCTGACGCGCTTCCTCGATTTGCTGCTCTAGGAAACTAGTCTGGGGAGTATTGTAGATCTCGGTACGCTTGCGTATAAAGGACGCCATTACCCGCGAAGCGAATTCGGTCGCCACTTCAGGATCGCCGTTATAAACGGAAACCTCGATCAGATGCGATTTGTCGTAGCCAATGCGCAGGTCGCCATCGATCAGCGAATTAAGCGCCGCCTCTTCCGGAGATATTCCGGGGGGAAGGTTTTTTTCCAGATCGCGGTAAAGGCGGTAGGGGCCGAAATCGCTAACGATATCCCGGAGCAGATCCCGGCTGGACATGATTTTAATATAGGAAAGTATAATCTCCTGCCTGGCTGCGGCATCGGAGTCCGAGTAATTGCCCCTGTCTCCTACATTTGCTTCAGAGCGGCTGTCCTTGCCAAATTTAACAACCATGCTGCCCCTGGCCTCATAAACAGGCTTCAGGGACATGACATATGCAAGGCTGGCCGTCAGTATTACGGCGAAGACGAGAAGGAAGGTTTTGCTTTGACGGAAGAATGCCGTCAGCAGTCCTCTTGGCGAGCTTTCTATATCCATTTATATACTCCTTCTTCTTTCCTAAAGGCCGTAACCAAGGCCAAAGCTTGCCGGCAGGAATTGCTGGATGCTTTGCTGATAAGTCTTATAGGCATCCGCAACGCCGGTACGCGGCACGAAAACAACGTCATAGGCGGCAAGGCGGATGTCGCCGGAAGGATCGGTTCCGTCGGTTACCGCCTTGTAGTCGGCACGGAACACTTCAGGCTCTTCGCCGGCACCGCGCCGATAGATCAGGACGTTATGCTCGTCTCCGGAATTCAGCATTCCGCCGGCACGGGAGATCGCCTGAAGAAGCGTCATGTTCGGGCCGACCGAAACCATTTCTCCCGGAGATGCCACTTCCCCGAGAACGTATATCCTGCTGGGCGCAAAAGATTTAACGATCACATTCAGCTGCGGCTCAATCAGGTGAACCTTGTAATGTTCTATAAGCTCCTTTTGCAATTCGTTGGCCGTCTTGCCATAAGCCTGAACGTCCTGAACGACAGTTGTCGAGATCATGCCATCCGGACGAACTGACATCTCTTCATTTAGTTCAGGATTAAGCAGCATTCTTATCTGAATCACATCTCCGACCTGCAGCCTGTACGGCTCCAGGTTGCTCGCAAGCGGTGCGATCGGGGTTTTGCCTTCCGCCGCAATAGGGATTTTCGCCCGGTTTGGCGCAGAGGAGCAGCCTGCAACCGGCAGCGCCACCAAAACGACCAGGAGAAGTATTTTTTTGATTGCTTCTTTCATGCTTCCTTCCTTTTTCTTTTTTGAGGAATCAGTTCTTTAATTCTTGTGTCTGAACAGAGGACGATCCATTCGGAAAGGGTCGTAGCTTTCGCTGCTTGCGTTCTGAAAGCACACAGCGTTTCCCTTCGCCGCCGCCTCGTTGCAGCTTTCCCCGCTCTGGAAACTGCATACCGGCACCATGCCGGAATCCATTACGCAGAAAGGCGCTCCCTGCTCAGGAAGAGTGACTTCTTCAAGATTGACTGAACAATGGCCGCCTCTTCTTCCGGCTTCATGCCGACATGAATTGACATCGTAAAACCAGCATTCGGACGGAATTCCCTGCTGCTCGACACAAAACGGCGCGGCAGTAGCAGCTGGCGAAACCAATAGCCAGAAGAAAATAAAAAATGCTATGTAAAGACAGTATGACCTCTTGTCAGGCATAGTTCTCTTGCCCTTGTTTCATCTGTTCCATGGTCGCGAGATAAAGCTCGACGCTGTCCTCGGCTCGTTTTGACGAACCTTCGGTAACGCGGCCATAGGCGTCCAGATAGCGAGTTATATCTTCTTCACGGCAGATACCGGTTTGCTTTTCCTTGACGATGCAGGGTTTGCTGCCGAGGTTCGCCATACAGTGGATGGCACCCACCGGAACATCAATTTTCTGCCCGGCTTCCAGCGTGAAGCGCTCGTCGTCAATGATAGCTGTCAGCCTGCCCTCCAGCACCGTCCAGGTCTCATGCCGCAAATCGTGAGACTGCAAGGACAGGATCTTTCCGGGATCGACAACGATGATCTTTTCGCAATAGCCGCTGCCTCCGTTCTCCGGATCGGTTACATCTATTACGAACCAGGCTCCCCAGGGTCTGCGATCGTAATCGCCAATATTGTATCCGGGCGCCAGCCGCTCTGGCTCGAAAATCATATCAGTCATTTGTGCCGCCTTCGTTAAAAGAGATCCGTTGAATGAAACCTGTTGCGCCCAGCATTCCCCGCCGGACAGGCGTAGTTTCTACAAATAAGACCTGTTCGGAGTTCCCAGTACGAAGCGGCCTTTTTTATTTCCTCGCCTTTATACGAACAGCAAGCACAGGAATTTTTTGGCCCTGCCAAACATTAGAAAAAAGCGTTTGCTGGATTATCCCGCCAACAATTCAAGCTGTGTGAAGGACAAAAAAATGAGTAAAAATAACCAGTTATTTCCCTTGATAAAAAAGATATTTATTGTCGGCGAGGAGCGGTCGCTGTCGGATCTGCTTGCCACATTCAAACCTGAAAGACTGGGAAAGCCTGTTAGCATTGGCTTCGTCAACGCGCACGCTTTCAATCTTTGTTTCAAGAGCGCCGATTTTCTTAATCACCTTATGTTGTGCGATTACGTCTTCAGGGACGGTTCGGGCATGAAAATACTTTATAAAATGTTAGGCGACGATCCTGGACTCAACCTTAACGGAACAGATCTGATACCCAGGATTATCGAGCTTTATACAGGTAAAGAGGCGGCGCTTTTGGGAACCGAGAAGTTCTATCTCGAACGCGCGGCCGCCGTCATAAGCGAAAAAGGCGTGCGGCCGGTTCTGATGGTTGACGGCTTCCAGGAGGATCACGTTTATCTGGAGGCGGCCAGAAAGCAGCCCGCGGCACTGATAATACTTGCAATGGGAATGCCCAAGCAGGAGCGGATAGCAGCGCTTCTGGCCAGAGAACTCGATTACCCCTGCCTGATAATCTGCGGCGGCGCAATTCTTGATTTCATAGGAGGAAAGGTCAGGCGGGCGCCGCTGATCTTCCGCCGCTTCGGAATGGAATGGATGTATCGCCTGCTGCAGGAGCCAAGAAGATTGTTCGGACGCTATGTAGTTGGAAACGCGGTTTTTCTGGTGCGGGGTCTGAACATGGCTTTGCTTCCGGGCAAGTCTTTGGCTGCCCAGCGTGGCGGACAATAATTTCCTGAAATGAAACTAATTATATTCGCAGCCGTTAACGAGAGACTGACTGCGGAGCCAAGAGAGGAGAGGTAAAGAAATGGTGTTTATGTCCGATTCCGGTAGTGCGGCCCGCCTGCGGCCATGGGCCTTCGGCAGACAGGCGCAGGAGAAGCAAATTCATTTCATGGTCTTTGCTCTGGACATGCTGGCCCTGATGATGGCCTATTCCCTATCTCTCCCCCTGGCCGGCAGCATTATAACCCATTTTGAAACATCTTCTCCTGCCGGTTTCTATCAGACTGCGGAATTTCGTCAGGTGGTCTACTATTCCCTTTCCCTTGGCATGCTGTTCTTTCTTTATCTGAGCGGGCATTACAGCAAGCGGATACCATGGTGGAGCCAGGTTCAGAAGATTTCAAAGCTTATGGCTTTCGCCGTTCTTGTGGAAGGCTTTACCAGTTACGCTTTCGGACTTTATTACTCAAGAATATTCATAGCCACCACATGGGTAGCCGCCTTCGTGCTTATTATCACAATGCGATACTTCATGAATCTGATAAAAAGCTGGTCGGACGCCTGGAGATTGCCTGCGGTTATCATTGCCGACGCCAACACGGCAACGGATACGCTTTATGCCCTGGCTTCCGATGATGGAATGGGACTGGATGCCAGCGCCATACTGCTGCGGGAAAACCCCGAGAAGCTGGATCGCGAGGAGCTCCCGGAAAAATACAAAAAAATCAATGTGCTTACCGAACTTGATGATTACCGGCAGTTCATCATCGACAATCCCTGGTTCTTTTATCTTGTCGCGCTGGACAGCTTCCGCGGCTCGCAAAGGGAAGATCTAGTAAAAATTCTTACCCGCAACAAAAACGGATTTGCGCTGTTGCCAGCGATCTCAGGGGCAAGCATCTACCATACGGAACCTTACTACTTCTTCGGTAACGACGTCATGCTTCTCGATGGTCAGAAACCGGCTTCGACACCGCTTAGCAGGTTTTTAAAGAGGGGCATGGATATTACAGGCGCCGTAATTGCGCTTGCGATCTTTATAATCCCCATGCTCGTCGTGGCGGCGATGCTGAAACTTGAAGGTCAAAGCGGAACGCCGCTTTATCCGGGAACCCGCGTCGGTCGTCATGGCCAGCTGTTCCGCTGCTGGAAGTTCCGGACGATGGAGCCGGGGACGGATCATCTCCTGCATGAGTATCTTGCCGCCAGCCCTGAAGCCAAAGCTCACTGGGAGAGATACTTCAAACTTCCAAACGATCCCCGGGTGCAGACCCGCACCGCCCGCCTTATCCGCAAGGCAAGCATCGACGAATTGCCGCAGCTATGGAACGTGCTTAAGGGCGACATGAGTCTTGTCGGGCCAAGGCCGATCCTTGAAAGCGAAATCAGCGCCTATGGCGACAGGATCGAGGAATACACTTCAGTAAGGCCCGGCATCACCGGCCTGTGGCAGGCAAGCGGACGGAATGGCACCAGCTTTCAACGCCGCGTGCTGTGGGACAGCTGGTATGTCCGGAACTGGACGCTATGGGGAGATCTGATCATCATCCTGAAGACCATCAAGGTTGTCCTGAGCAAGACCGGGGCCAGCTGAAAGCCGATGTAAATTTTTTTAAAGGGATATTGTCATGAGCACTTTTATAACCAGCCCTAAACCGCTACCTGACAGCAAAGCCGTGGCGTCATTCAGCAATCTCAGGCAGCGTATTGCCGGAAGGCTTGAGCAGGGGATTTCTTCCGGATACAGGCGATACGGCCTGCGTCGCGACCTGAACGAGAAACTGGAGAAACCGAAAGCCAGAATCCCGATTTCGGTACGCCCGCTGATCCTGTCGGATCTGGACATACTTCTGCCGCTGGAGGGCGTGGATTCGCCAGTGGAAAGGCAGGAAATCATCTGGAGGCGAGGTTTCCACAGGAGAATTCCGAACGGATGTTATGTGGCCGTCGACGAACGCACCGGCACTCCCTGTTACATGCAATGGCTGCTTGGCCACGCAGACAACAAACTTCTGGAGCGGTTCAAGTGCTTTCCAACGCTTGGCAAAGACGAGGCTCTGCTGGAGCAGGCATATACCCTTCCTTCCTACCGCGGGCGTTTCGTCATGCCTGCGGCAATGGCGACGATAGCCGAATATGCCTCTCGCTTCGGTGCGCGCTACGTGCTGACTTTTGTCGAGGAGAACAATACCCCTTCGATCAAGGGATGCCAGCGGGCCGGATTTCATCTTTATCAAACTCATGAACGAACCCAGATGGGTTTCGGCATTATCGTGCGCAACAAATTCAGAAGACTTTCCGATAATGACATACCTGCCGCTGCCAGGGGATAATCGAAACAGGAAAGTCCCTTATGAACATCAAGTCTTCCCAATTGATCATACTAAAAAAGAAAATCGAGGGCAGACTTCATCAGGGCTTCTATTCGAGCGTTACAGGCTATGGCCTGCGGCGGGATTTGTCGGATGAGATCAAGACTCCTCAAGTGGGAATACCGATTGCCGTTCGCCCTCTGGCCGAAGGGGATATTGATCTGATACTTCCCCTTCATGGCGAGAGATCCGCAGACGAGGACAGGGAAATTACATGGCGCAGGAGATTTCATCGCAAGGTTGGCAAGGGAGGGTACGTAGCCGTTGATCTGCGAACGGGAAGGCCCTGTTTCATACAATGGCTGCTCGGCCCTGAAGATAACGGGCTTCTCGCCCGGTTCAAATTTTTCCCCAAACTAAAACATGGTGAAGCGCTTATCGAGCAGTCTTATACAATTCCCTCTCACCGCCGCCTTGGAATAATGGCCAGCGCTTCGGCCATGATATCGAAGCAGGCCGCCAAATATGGCGCAAGGTATGTATATGCTTTCGTAGGTGAAAGCGGCGAGATTTCGCAAAGAGGATTGCGGCGCGCCGGATTCTATCACTATCTGCTGCACCGCCGGATTCAGGCCGGCTACGGCATGCTGGTTTATAACAGCTTCGAGGTTATCTGCGGAGACGGCCAGAGCGCTGGTAATTGCAAGGTCTGCGGATTCCCCGCAGTTCAGACGAGTTGCCCGGTACAGTTTAAAAACATATGCAAATACAGGGCTTGCCTGTCATAAGGTTTTTTTATTTCTTTGCAAAAGTGAAGCAGGATCTTTGATAGTTCTTTTGATTTTTTCAAAAAGCGCGGGATGGCGTCTGAGCCATGCTTTGGCGCGCAGCGCCAGAAAGAATGCCAGACCTTTTACGGATTTCGGGCGCATCCATTGATAAAGCGGGTGGCTTTGGCATCCCATGCGTTTTTTGTAAACCTCGTCACCCACCGTCAAATCGAAATAGCCGCTGCCGCCGGTCTGCGCGGCAAACCTCGTCAGCATCTCGTCGAACAGCAGCATGCCCGGCCGGTAACTGTCCCATTTTCCCATTTCGAAAGTGGGCAAGATGCCGTAATAGGTATTACCCATGGTCAGACCAAAGCAGGTTGCAATGGCCTGGCCTTCGACCGACATGGTGACTATGCTGGCGCTGAAGGCCCGGCTCTGGCGAGTTACAAGGTTTTGATAAAAATCGATCCACATCTGCGGCATGTCGGAAAGGCCTGTTAGTCTGAATCTCTCGCGCCGCATCTCCAGAAGCGCAGCCATCAGCGATGTCATGGCTTCGGGACTGGTATTATACTCGAAAGTTACTTTGCCTTCCGTTTCGATTCTCTTCTTTTGCTGGCGGATAGTAGATCGCAGGCGTCGCTGCATGATTTTTTCCGCCAGTTCCGGCCAGGGGCCGTCAAGGCGAATGCCATGGCAACCCGCCGGGAATTCATTCAGGCCTCTTAAATGAAGCAGCGGATTTGCAATGCCGCCAATATCTGCCGCAAGTTTTTCAAAGAGGATCAGATCGCAAGGCGGCAGGGCGGCCAATACCTGCCTGATTAATTCCCTGATCGCATGCTCGTTTTGCGGCGCGCCCGGCGCCATGACCGGAGCGGCATAATCGGCAACGCCCAGATCGGCGAAAGAAATAATTTTTATTCCATTTTTTTTGTAAAGACATAAAGGCAGAATCCAGACCGGCTTTCCGGACTCCCCTTTGCTAGCCGTTATGATCAGCGGTTCGGCCTCTGCGCAGGAGGCAGCAGCGTCATACCAGCACGCCGCCCAGTCATAGGTCTGAAAGACAGTGCAATGGCCCTGCATTTCCATTTGCCGCCATTGCGATTCAAGCTCCCTGTAATCGGTGAACAGTCTGGCGATCCATTTGTCAGGCGCATCAATTGCGGCGGCTGTCTTTATTCCCGTCAGGGGGGTGCGGAGAGCAGCGATTGCGGAGCTTTTTGCCGAATTCATGCTCCCCTCCTGTTATTTTTGCCGCGGGTATCGATTAGAGGGAAACGGTTTAAGATCATAAAGTCCATTCCTTTCCAGCAAGCTGTTCAAGCTCGCCAACGGCAGGACGGAGTTGTTGTTCCCCTTACGCAAGCCGCAGTAGCCGCCGCTTACAAGCGATCTGGAGGCTCGACGGTCAGAGGGCTTTGTGACTTTTTCAGCTGATCTACAATTCCCTTGATCGCCGATCCATCGCTTTTGGCGGCGATCAAAATCGCATCTCCAGTATCTATGATGACTAGATTCTCAACCCCGGCGCAGGCGATAAGGCGGCCTGAAGCGCTGATCAGGCAGTTTTCCGTGCGATGGCATACGACCGAACCGTCAGTGACATTGCCATTCTCATCCTTGTCCCGTAGTTCCCAGAGGCTTTCCCAGGAACCGATATCAGACCATTGCGGATCGCATGGCACTACGGCGACTTTATCGCTTTTCTCCATTATCGCCTTGTCGAAGGGCTCGGAATTTATCGCCTCGTAGAGCGCGGGATCGGGATTGCCTTTCGTCCCGGCCCGCAGGGCCCTTTCCACGCCTTCGAGAATTGCCGGGGAATGAGTCCCGAAAGCATCGAGCACGTCCCGCACGCGAAATACAAACATGCCGCTGTTCCACAGGTAAGTCCCTTCAGAAAGGTAAGATTTCGCTGTTTCAAGATCCGGTTTTTCGACAAAGCGTTCGACGCTGTAAATTCCTTCACAGATATCGGTCGCGGCTTTTCTGATGTATCCGTAGCCGGTCTCGGGTCGGGTCGGCTGGATGCCGAACGTGACGAGCCGTCCGGATTGAGCCGCCTTAAGTGCAAGATGAAATGCCGTTTCGAGGGCCTGTTCGTCTCCCATGAAATGGTCGGCCGGCAGAACCCAGAGGATCGCATCCTCTCCGAAAGCCGTTTTCGCATACAGGGCCGCCAGTGCGACCGCGGCAGCCGTATTGCGGGCGCAAGGCTCGTTCAGGACATGCCCGGCTGCCGCGGGATCGGATTCGGCCAGCTGTTCACGGACTTTGGCACCAAGAGAAGCAAGGGTGACTGTCATGAAGCGGTCGGGGAGGGCATTGCAGATACGCCTTGTTCTCAGAAAAGTGTCCTGCAGAAGTGAATTTTCGCCAGCAAGGCGAAGGAACTGCTTCGGCAGTTTCTCCCTGCTCGCCGGCCAAAGCCGCGTACCAGAACCGCCGCAAAGTATGACCGGGACTATCGCTTCATTCATCGTCCTACCCATCGTTATTCCTTAAACAACTTGCGCGTATGAGTAATTCCTGCTGCAGACAGGGGATTTAGCAGAACAAGGTTCTGTTACGCAAGCTATATGACATGAAACTGGATCGATCTATCCCGCCTTCCACTTCGGCCCCTGCGGGGTGTCTTCGATCACTATGCCTTCGGAGGCCAGCTGGTTGCGGATTTCGTCGGCGCGGGCGAAATTGCGGTCTTTTCTTGCCTGTTGCCTCTCGTCCAGAAGCCGCTCGATCCGCTCCGCGTCGATGCCGGCGTTCGCCTCTTGCCCGTAACCGAGCCAGATCCCCGGCTTTTCGCCGAGCAGGCCGAGCAGCTGCCCGGCGGCGATTATCCGTCCCTTGACCGCGCGGCGTTCCCTGCCGGTTCTGGCATCGACAGCCGTTTTCACGAAACTGCCCAGCGCCGAAAGCGCTTTCGGCGTGTTGAGGTCGTCGCACAGCGCTTCGATAACCTCGTCCGGGGCATCGAATTCACCGGCTTCCGGCTCCGCCGTTACGTCCTCAAGATCTCTGAGATGCTGATACATCCGGTCAAGCGTCCGGCGCGATTGCTGGAGTCCTTCGGCAGTCCAGTCAAGAGGCTGGCGGTAATGGGCGGAGAGCATGTTATAGCGGATCGCCTCTCCGGGAGCGGTCTCGATCAGATCATGCGCCAGGATGATATTGCCGATAGATTTCGACATCTTCTCGCCCTCGGCCGTAAGAAAGCCGTTATGAATCCAGAATTTCGCAAAGCTGGAAAGGTCGTCCTGCGTACCGCGCGCGCAGCAGCTCTGGGCGATCTCGTTTTCGTGATGAGGGAACTTGAGGTCGGCCCCGCCGCCGTGAATGTCGAAGGGAAGCCCGAGCAGCTTCTCGCTCATCGCCGAGCATTCGATATGCCATCCGGGGCGGCCTCTTCCCCACGGACTGTCCCATCCCGGCTGATCCGGGGTGCTCGGCTTCCAGAGCACGAAATCCGCCGGGTCTTTCTTGTAGGGGGCTACCTCGACCCGCGCGCCCGCGATCTGGTCGTCGCGGCTGCGCCCCGAAAGCCCGCCATAACCGGGGAAAGAGGGCACATGAAACAGGACATGCCCGTCCGCGGCGTATGCATGGCCGCGCCCGATCAGCGCCTCGATCAGCTCCAGCATGCCTTCGATATGTTCGGTCGCCCGCGGCTGGAAATCCGGAAGCTGCACGCCAAGTGCCGCCATGTCGCTGTTGTAGATGTCGGCATATTTTTTTGTGATTGTCTCGATAGGCTCGCCGCTTTGCTTTGCCGCGGTGATGATTTTGTCCTCGATGTCGGTGATGTTCGAAACGTAAGTCACCTTCGGATAGAGTTTGCGCAGCAGCCTTGCAAGCACGTCGAAAACGACCGCCATCCTCGCGTTGCCGATATGCGCATAGCTGTAGACCGTGGGGCCGCACGCGTAGATCCGCACATTGCCGGGGTCTATCGGCCTGAATACCTGTTTTTCACGCGCCAGAGTGTTATATAAAACAAGGTCTGTCATAGCTAAAAAGTTTGGCTTTTCATTTTAGTTTCGATTATATCCAGAGCAATGACCATAGAAGCAGTTAAAAAGCCTGTAAATATCTTTCCGGAAAAAAACTTCCTGCGCCCCTCGCGCGAGGAGGCCGAGGAAGCCGTGCGCACCCTTATCCGCTATATCGGCGAAGACCCGAAGCGAGAAGGACTGGTCGAAACTCCGGCTAGGGTTGTGCGTGCCTATGACGAGTTTTTCGCGGGCTATGACGCCGACCCGCTGAAGGAACTCGGCAAGACCTTCGAGGACATTTCCGGCTACGACGACATCATAATAGTCAGGAATATTGATTTCGTCGCCCATTGCGAGCATCATATCGTGCCGATCATCGGCCGCGCCCATGTCGGCTACTGGCCGGATGAGCGGGTCGTGGGCCTGAGCAAGCTCGCCCGCGTCGTGGATATTTTCGCAAGGCGCCTCGTTTCCCAGGAAAACATGACCAGCGAGATTGCAACCGCCATCGACCGCGTACTTAAGCCAAAAGGCGCGGCCGTGGTAATCGACGCCGCCCACCAGTGCATGAGCACAAGAGGCGTGAACAAGCTGGACACTTCCACGGTCACCAGCAAATTCACCGGAATTTTCCTTGATAATGAAGACGCAAGGCGGCGTTTTCTTGACGGCATCAAGAGCTGATAATCCGGCCTCATTCACGCCAGTGTTCCGGTTTGTCCATCGCTGCGGCGCAGATCACCGTCCCGCTGCAATTCCCGAGCCGCCCCGGTCTCAGTTCCCGAACCATCCACGCATCGGCCACCTCTTCGGGTATCGGGTAGGGAGCATGAAGGCCGAAATGCCGGGCCGGCCTGAACCCGTGCCTTTGATAATATTCCGGGTAACCTAGCACGAAAACCAGATCCACGCCGCCATCAGCCAGTATCTTCAGCCCTGCTTCGATCAGCTTGCCGCCGATGCCCCGGCGCTGATGTTCCGGAACGACCGCAAGAGGGGCAAGGATAGCGAGGGATAACCCGCTTTCCGGTTCAATTCCGGCTTTCGTGAACATTATGTGACCGGTCGCCATCCCGTTCGCAAAAGCCAGCAGCGACAGAACGGGCCGCGCCGTCGGATCCCCGGCAAGATCCCTCACCAGACCCGCCACATCCTCCGCGCCAAAAGCCGCTCTCTCCACCGCAAGAACGGTCTCCAGCTCGCCTTCCGCAGCTTCCCTGATAACGACATCCATAACCTCAAAATATACAACTTGATTATTTATTTAAAAGCTTATTTAAAATAAATGACAGATACGCTGGAACGACCCTTGACCATCGGGTTGTGAAGGTCTATAAAGCCCTTCTCTCATTGCCGCGGGGTGGAGCAGCCCGGTAGCTCGTCAGGCTCATAACCTGAAGGCCGCAGG
>CAZBGS010000013.1:0-19686 GCA_964491785.1 uncultured Pseudobdellovibrionaceae bacterium
CTCCACCGCTTGTGCGGGTCCCCGTCAATTCCTTTGAGTTTTAATCTTGCGACCGTACTCCCCAGGCGGTCAACTTCACGCGTTAGCTACGTTACTAAGGAAATGAATCCCCAACAACTAGTTGACATCGTTTAGGGCGTGGACTACCAGGGTATCTAATCCTGTTTGCTCCCCACGCTTTCGTGCCTGAGCGTCAGTTCCCGTCCAGTTGGCCGCCTTCGCCACTGGTGTTCCTCCGAATATCTGCGAATTTCACCTCTACACTCGGAATTCCGCCAACCTCTCCGGGACTCTAGTTATGCAGTTTCAGAAGCAGTTCCAGGGTTGAGCCCTGGGCTTTCACTCTTGACTTGCATAACCGCCTGCGCACGCTTTACGCCCAGTGATTCCGAACAACGCTTGCCCCACTCGTATTACCGCGGCTGCTGGCACGAGTTTAGCCGGGGCTTCTTCTGATGCTACCGTCATCATCGTCACATCTGAAAGAGCTTTACAACCCGAAGGCCTTCATCACTCACGCGGCATGGCTGGATCAGGCTTTCGCCCATTGTCCAATATTCCTCACTGCTGCCTCCCGTAGGAGTCTGGGCCGTGTCTCAGTCCCAGTGTGGCTGATCATCCTCTCAGACCAGCTATAGATCGTCGACTTGGTAGGCCGTTACCCTACCAACTATCTAATCTAACGCGGGCCGATCCCTGGGCGATAAATCTTTGGACCGGAGTCATTATGCGGTATTAGCATCCGTTTCCAGATGTTGTTCCGCACCCAGGGGCACGTTCCCACGCGTTACTCACCCGTGCGCCACTCTCCATTGCTGGAGCGTTCGACTTGCATGTTTTAGGCCTGCCGCCAGCGTTCGTTCTGAGCCAGGATCAAACTCTCAAGTTTGATTCCTGTCTATCTCACAAGAAATTGTCCATAGGACGCCATCTTTGTGAGATGACATCAAAGGACCTGCTGTTTACATAGCGTCAATATGAGATACGCCAAACAACAGGTTCGTTTTTTGTGTGTCCAACACACAGGTCACGAGCACTGCTGCCTGCGAATCTCTTCTTTTCTATCACGATGTCCAATAACCGCGCGGCGAAGTATCCAACAGGAAATATGCCGCATAAAAAAGGCCGGAACTAGATCCAACCTGTGTTCGTTTTAAGCTGATCAGTTGAATATAGTCCAAAGACCTTCATCAGTCAACTCTTTCCCCGGAAATTCCGGAGAAACCTTTCAGCGGACTTGTGTCGTCGCCGTCAGTGGGGCGTTTTATATCTCCACTGGTTTTCATTGTCAAACACCTTTTAAAAGTTTTTTTACATTATTTTTCTTTTATCCTCCTCCATGAACGCTTCACTGACGGAAAATCACTTATCTGCCAGACGCTTGCCCCCTTCCGTTTTTAATATTCATCTCTTCAAAAAAAACAAATTGATATAATTTTTCTTTCTTCCAGCCTCTTTTTGACCTCAAACATTTGCCTTCTTGACTTATGTAAAATAATATGTAACTATTCTTTTCTTTCTAATACTGGACTTGCCTATGGCTGATTTTTTCCACATGGCCTTATTGAAAAGCCCATTCCGATACCTGAGGCCTAGAAATCTTCAGGAGCTATTTAATTTGAGCACCCTTCAAAATCTGAAAGAAAACGAAGCTCAAATGATTAAAGAAATGAACGGCAAGCCCCCGTATAAAAGCGCACTGGTATTAATCGATCTTCAGATTTCATATCTGGCCGGAGAAGGCCTGGATTCAATGGTAGACAGCAATATCGCGCTGAAAAATCTGTTCAACCGCCACGGATTTAAAACAGTTGTAGTTTACATCGACGAAGATTCCGACACAGGCATCGAAAAATATCAAAGCGGCCTTTACAGACCGGAGATCGGGGAGAATTCCCTTCTCATCGGCAAAAAAACCTCTTCGGCCTTTCGCAGTAGCGATATTGCTGAAATTTTAAAAAGGCATAAAGTTGAAAATCTTTTCATTACCGGCGTCAACTTTTCGTCATGCGCCGGCAACACCGCTCTGGACGCCGTTTCCGAAGGTTTTAGGACTTGGATCGTTGTCGATTGTTCAGGAAACGGCAGGATTGATACCAGACTGCCCGATACCGGCGAGTTTGCAAAAAAACTCACTGACAAAGGCGTGAAGTTCATCACTGCAACGGCGCTTGAAGAAGCGATAGCTCCTTCTATCTGAAACAGCATTCAGGGATTCCCAGACGACATACACCGGTATATACTTAAAAGCGAATTAATGAAGAAGTCTCTGAAGTCTCCGACCCCTTCACGCCTCTGTTCGGCGACGGCGACATTCTGATGGTTTCAAAAGGACAGGACTGGAGAACCGGCACCGTAAAACTGGCCGGCCACACCCGAACCCCCGGCATCCACGCCCTTGACGAGGCACCCGCCCTCTCGGCCCTTATAGGCGACGAACAGGCATTCGGCCCCGACATTTACCCGCTGATCGGTGTGATCGAAAGAACCGACAAAGATCAGCTTACCGGCTATTTCCTCGACTTCCCGCCAAGGCTGGTCGCCCGCGGCCAGTTCGATCTGCGTCTACAGGACGGCGACGTCGTCCGCCTCTTTTCTACAAGGCAGATCCGTTCGTTATCGCGATCAAGCGAAGAAAATTCCAGGGCACTTTCAAATGATGGCGAAAAGGAAAGCGAAGAAAGTATCGACGGCGTCCTTGCCTCCTTTCTCGCGGAAAGATCCGCCTTCATCAGAGGCGCGGTGCGCAGCAGCGGCCCCTACCCCGTTTCAGAAGGCGCGACGCTAGAAAGCCTGATTGCCGTTTCCGGCGGCCTAACGCTCGAAGCCAGTACCTCGAACATCGAAATAACTTCCGCAAGGCTTGATGAAGGGCGCCATAGTGAAGGGCGCAGCGGCACTAGGCGCATTTATGTTAATCTGCAAAAAACCTCTACTTCCACGGTACCTGTCGCCCCCGGCGATATGGTTCGCGTCAATCAGAAGTTTCAGCGTATCGAGGATAAAAACGTTCTTCTGGTTGGGGAAATCCTGCATCCCGGTAAATACGACATCGTCCAGGGCGACCGGCTTTCCGATCTGATTAAACGCGCCGGCGGCATTACCGCCGAGGGCTATCCTGAAGGCGCAATCTTCAGCCGTGAAAGCGAACGCAAATCGGAGGAAATGCGCTTCCGCGCCGCCGCCGCCGATCTTGAACGCTCGATCGCCGCCGCGATGCAGGGCGAAGACAAGGCTCCCGACGCCACGCAAATTTCCCTCGCCCGCAAACTCGCCTCCGAACTGCGCGAGATCGAGGCCGTAGGCCGCATCACCGTTGAAGCAGACCCGGCTTTGCTGGCCGCGCATCCGGAACTTGATATCCTTCTGGAACCGGGCGATAGGATTTATATCCCCAAACGCCCGCTGACCGTCCGCGTCCGCGGTGAAGTTCTCTCTCCATCCTCGCTGCAATTCCGCAAGGAACGTAATGCTAGAGACTACGTCAATATGGCTGGAGGCTTTACCTGGCATGCCGACAAATCCCGCACTTTTGTCGTCTACCCCGACGGCAGCGCCCAGCCGCTGCACGTGGACGTCTGGAACCACCGCCCCGCGATGATCCCCCCCGGCAGCACGATCGTCGTCCCCCGCGACCCGAAACCCTTCGACTTTATCGAAAGCGCCGAAAAAATCAGCCAGATAATCGCCAACCTCGCCCTCACCGGCATCTGGATTGACGACATCAAAGAGTAATCTAAGTTGCATCTGTCCCTCTCATCCGCCCCCCGATTTCGCTTCGCCCGAAACGACAAGCATGCTAATTATCCAGCACAAACAACTTGACTCCAGGGGAAATCGGCCATGCCTTTTCGCAAATTGATAGAAGGTTTTGGAAACTTCCAGAAGAACTGTTTTGAAAGCAGGCCGGAGCTTTTCGAAAAGCTGATCCGACACGGTCAGTCGCCCGAAGCTCTGATCATTTCCTGTTCAGACTCCCGCATCGACCCGGCCATTCTGACCGCCAGTGACCCCGGCGACCTGTTTGTGGTCAGGAACGTTGCCGCCATCGTCCCGCCTTACGAGGAAAACAGCGGATACCACGGCACCAGCGCCGCCATCGAATACGCGGTCAAGGTTCTGAAGGTAAAAAACATTATCGTCATGGGACACGCTTTATGCGGCGGCGTCCGCGCCCTGCTGGAAAGAAAGAAGACGGAAGACAGCTTTGACTTCGTAGGGCCCTGGATCGGCATCGGCAACGCCGCCCTCGAAGCCGTCCGCTCGGAATTATCCGATATGCCCGATGATATAAAGCTCAGAGCGCTAGAGCAGTCGTTGATACTGGTTTCCCTGCATAATCTCCTAAGCTTCCCTTGGGTGGCGAGAGAAGTGGAAGCCGGACGCATTGATCTGCACGGCTGGTATTTCGATATCGGCGCAGGCATCCTCGAAGCCTACGACGCCAAGGACTGCCGCTTCGTGAACATCCTGACCTCCGGCGGTGTCATCTCGCCAAAGTCTGCGGATGATTTGAATCTGGAAGCTCTGGCAAGGCATTTTGCCGCTTGAGAAACTGGCAATGCTCTTTTCAATTATAACCATCACCCGGAACAACCTCGAAGGACTAAAAGCCACCTCGCGCTCGCTCGCAGCGCAAAACTGCAACGACTATGAATGGATTGTTATTGACGGAGCTTCGGATGACGCCACCACTGATTATCTGCAATCCTCTGCTGCAAACTGGGTCTCGGAAACTGATGCCGGAATTTATGACGCCATGAACAAGGGCCTGTTTCGTGCCAAAGGCGAATATCTGCTCTTCATGAATGCGGGAGACCTTTTCGCTTCGCCATGTGTTCTCGATGAGATCGGAAAGTCTTTGGAATGCCGCAGCGTAAAACCGGACTTCATATACGGCGACGCCATGGAAAACGGAAACCGCAAAACCGCCCGCCGCCACACCAGCATCAAAAATGGCATGTTCACCCATCATCAGGCCATGCTTTACCGCCGGGATGCTATCGGCGAACTCCTTTACGATACTTCCTATATAATAGCAGCCGACTACGATTTCACCTGCCGTTTCCTCATGAAAAACAACAATTCCTTATACATCCCGCTCCCGGTCTGTATCTTCGAGACCGGCGGTATCTCGCAGCGCGAAGCTGATACAGGCAGGAAAGAGCAATCTGTCATTAGGTGGAAACTTGAATTGTGTACATCCTTAGAAAATTCTATGATCACACAAAGGCAGAAACTGGCTTGGCTATTACGATCCAGGCTCCCTGGATTTTTTTGGTATTTAAAAAATTGAATTAATGAAATCGACGCTTAACGTTGAAAATTAGGTGGCGCCTTGGCCCAGTTACGTATAGTGCTTAATATTTCCTATCAAGATCGTAGCTTCTTTCATCGTCCAGCGGACCGCCGGGCCAGACATTAAGATTGGGATTCGGCATGCCCATCGCTTCACGCCGAGTAAGAAAACGCTCAATAGATGAATGCGCTATTCCTGTCTGGCGATTGTAATACTCAATTCTTGGCCCGAATAATTTTTCTGTATCAAGATGATGCGGCATATCGGCAATAACGTGCCTTTCTACAAAACCGCTCATTTTTTTCTTCGCATTTCTCCAAGCTTGCTTCAACATGACCGCCTCCCGATTTTTCGCACTTGAGCGTAATATATTTTACGTAATAAAGCAAGCCTTATTCCGGCCCGTCCGTCGAGAAACCCGAGCTTCAGCAAATAGCTGTGCACAAAAGCCAGTTCGCCGGCGCAGGGATTGTTGCGAAATATCCTTTTCAGCGCCGCCCTGAAAGGCGTGACCTCTCCCGGTAACACCCCTCGCCTTTCCACCTCCGCCTGCCAGACTGCATATCTATTATGGCGTTCATGCCATTTATCCATATCCTCGGTCGCGTAGTGCAAAAGCGGAGCCGATAGATTACCGATCCGCATCCCCGCCGACGATGATTTAAGCACCGGCTGGTAATGCCCCTCGATCTCCCCCATCCCCGGTATATCCAAATCGTCCACGACAGGGAACTCGATATGCCGCCGGTCGATCAGCGCAAGCTTGTTGTTTTTAAGTCCGAACCGTAATTCCCTGCCCCCCAGAACATAGCGCCCCTTGACGAAATACCCGGCGCATGGAGGCGGCTTTCTGAAAAGCCGCTTGATCTCCCTAACCAGTTTCGGGGTCACCACCTCGTCCGCGTCCACAAAAAATATCCACTTATGTGCAAAATCAATATTATCCAGTGCCCATTGACGCTTTTTGGGATACCGTCCGTTCCAGAAAAACGGGTATACCCTCGCCCCCCTTTCAAGCGCGATCCGCGTCGTCGCGTCGCTGCTGGAAGAATCGATTACCGCGACTTCCGCGAACTCCTCCAGCGCCTCGAGACAGCGGCCAATATTGGCTTCCTCGTTTCTGGTAACCACTACCGCGCTGACCGGAATAGTCATGCAAGCCGCCTCAGGGAATAAATCAGATAACCCGCAAGCGCCCCCGCGAACGCGAATACCGGATAGAACAGCGATCGTTTTGGCCAAAACGGCCTGGAAGTGCTTGACGGCGGCTCTGCCACCGATGCCGCGAACGGCTCTTCCATATTCACCATCATTCTCAAATGCTCCTGCTCCATCAGTATTGAAAGCAACGCCTGACGATGCTGCGGATGTTTTACGCTTTCAAGCTGGCCGGAGACATAGGCGATCCGCTTTTCGGTCTGCTCGCGCACCTCGCTGCGGATCATCTCGTCGGCGGCTTGCCTTAAGGTATCCAGCAGCAAGACGGCGAATTCCGGATCAGGATGGCTGTAACGCACCCGCCGCAGGTAAGTCGATCCCACCGGCTGGATTTTGACCTTGCCGGAAATATATTCCGAAAGCCTGACCGCGCTTCCGGTATCAGGCGAACTGGAAAAACTGAAATCCCTGTCCTGCGCGATCCCGTCCTGCAAATCCTTGCGCCCCGCCAGAAGGCTGGCGACGGACGGAGCGGTAAAAACAGCCTCTAATCTTGTAAACTCCGCCGATTCCGAAGTACCCGGACGCCTGACGATATATTGCAGATTGGGTAGATCGAACTGCCCCAGCAAGGCCGTCAAATCCGCCGAACTAGTCTCGGCGGTCGGCCCAATGATCATTTCTGCCTTGTAATGAGGCACTGCCAGATGCATAAACGCCACTGCTGCGATCCCGCCTGCAACCATCCCGGAAAGCACGAAAAGCCAGGCCGTCTTTAAATCGATGACAAGATCTCTCAGCGTCGGCTCCGCCTGCCCTGTCGTATGCCCGGTTCCGAAAGCTCTATCCGAAATCATCGCCTTACTCCAACTTCTTCCTCTCTATCACCGCCACTGCCCTGTCGATCCACGCTTCGATGGATTGTTCGGGAACGAAAATCCTGCCTGCCTCTATAGCGCCGTCCCGCGCGTCGAACCAGAGATTGCCGTCTTCGCGGAAATGCCTGATCGTCTCGGCCAGCAAAGCGCCCTGCCCCTGGGGCACCACCGCGCCAGCGCGGTACTGGGTGATCACTCTGGCAGCTTCACTATGCAGCGGCCCCACGAAAATGCAAGGTCTCTTGACCGCCAGCGCCGAATACAGTTTACAAGGCACAAGCATACCCGCCGCTTCGTGCCGCATAGAGATCAAATGCACATCTCCGCTCTCCAGCACCTGCCGCAGCCTTTCCGAAGGCTGGTAAGGCAAAAGCCTGATATTGTTAAGTTGCCGCTTGGCTCTCTCCTGCGCCAGCCTGTCCTGCCCGGGCCCGTCACCGACGAAGACGAATTCGATCTCCGGATAGCTCTTGCCCAGAATTTCGGCGGCGTCGATCACCGTCTGCAGGGGATGCGCCCTGCCGATATTTCCGGCATAGATAACCCGGAATTTCGGCGCTTCGTCCTTGAACAGTTCCTTGAAAGGCTTTGCACCTTTGACTTTCCTGACCTTCTTGCGTCGCCACGAAGCCCGCAGCGTCGATTCTCCAAGCTCCATATCCGGCCAGTTCGGAACTACCGAGATCCGGCGCGGATCCACCCCTTTCCCGGCCACGGTTCTTGCCATGCAGCGTCCGATGACAATTATTCTGTCCGCCTTGCGCAGCGCCCTCGCCGAAATATACGAAAGAAACCCCATCAGGACTTTTGGCGGCTTCATCCCCAGAACCGGCAACAAATCCGGATAAAGGTCGTGACACCAATGCAGATGCGCCGCCTTCTTGGCCCTGGCTATCATATTCCCGGCGACGAGCAGCATGGGAGGATCGGTAAGGGTAACCACAAGATCCGGCTTATCTGCCTTCAGTCCCTCTCGCAGCAGCCTCCACCAGATCAGCGCCGACCCGAATAACGACCTGCTCGCCACAGGCGCCCGAACGCGCAGCAGTTCCACCGTGCCGTCCTTTTGCCTGCGGGCTTCCGGAGCGGCGGTAATCACCGTCACCTTCCATCCCTGATCGGCCATTTCCCTTGCCAGCTCGCGAAGCAATCGGCCCGTCGCCCCCCGCTGCGGCGGGTAGACGCGGTTAAGAAAAACGACTGTCGGCTTGCTGCTTGAGCTTGATTTCATTAACCCGACTCTGGCCTGGGAGATAAACGCAACCCGTTTTCATTACTATACTTGACGCCCCGGCGCAACTTGCCGTCCGCCTCCGCCAGCATCACGATCAAAAGCAGGATTATCCCGAAATCCATCGACTTGTAGCTGGCGTATAAAAACGTGTTTATCAGCAATGGCGCGGCCAGCGCGAACGCAGCGAGCGGAAATCTCCTGAAGGCCTTCAGATTTTCCACCGCCAGCAGGAACACGAAAGAAAGCGACAGCACCATTCCCGCAAGCCCGGTCTTCAGCCACAGTGAAGTAATCAGGCTGTGGGTGAAATTGACGCTCACCCCTCCGACCGCCGGCGATGAAAATACCGCCCCCCAACCCTTGCCAAAAATCACCGGCAGAAAACCGTCATGCAGATTTTCCATGACCGCCTGAGCCTCCTGCAGACGGTTGTTCAGTCCCACTGAAACAGTCTTGCGCGATAGAATCTCCCATAATCCCGTTACTTCCGGCCATAAAAACAACAACCCCGCAGCGATCGCGAATAGCGGCAGAAACAGCCTCAATGGCCGAAAAATCGCGACCCTCGCCGCCAGCCCGGCCAGAAGCAAAGCGAGAACCCCCATGCTTGCCCTTTGCATCGCCGCGGCCATCGCGCTTACCGGAATAGCGCCCGCCACCGCCAGAATAACGACCTCCGCAAGCCTTATCCGCCTCACCGGCAATGTAAGCCTTTCAAAGACCATGCTTATCAAAACAATAGCCGTAAAAAGAACTGTCGGCGCATTCACCAGATAAAGCTGCTCTGAAGTCATTATCGGAGAGAAGACCGGAAAATCGAAATTGAAACCATGGGGAAACTGGCTCCGCAGCGAGAACGCGAGACCGATAAACACCGCCGCCCCCACAAGCCAGTACCGGTACGATTTCCTGGCCAGAACCGTTTCCTTCAAAAAAAACGGCATCAGCAAAAACAGAAAAGGAAAAATATCCCTTAGCATGTTCCCGGTATCGTTGGCATTAACAAGCCCCGCGACGACCGGAACCGTAATCCCGTAAAGCAGCGTCAGCCTGCCCGCCGTCTCCCATCCGGCTTCCCCTTTACCTTTTCTGAAAATCTTGCGCGCAACTCTGGAAGGCGAGGACGCCAGCACCAGAAGAAGCCCTACCGCCGCCTCAGCCAGTCCGGGATTGTCAGGCGTCGGCGAGCCCCAGAATCCGTAAATCACCAGCGCCGTCACCAACGCGAAAAAACGTATATCGCGCATCTCAGCCATATATGACGCCTGCCAGCATGCGTACCGAAACCACCGCCATGAAAACGGAAAAAACCTTTCTTAAAATTCCAACGGGAAGCCGGTGCGCGATTTTTGCTCCAAGCGGCGCCGCCGTAACGCTAAGCGGAGAGATCACCGCAAATGCGGGCAGGCTCACATACCCCGCGGTAAACGGCGGCAAATCAGTCTCGTTTAGCCCTGAGAGCAGATACCCCAGCGAAGAGGGAACGGCGATTACCAGCCCCAGCGCCGCAGCGGTACCCACCGCCTGCCGCACCTGCACGCCGCAAAGGCTCATATAGGGAACGCTGATCGTAGCCCCTCCTATGCCCATCAGCGCCGACATAAACCCTATCCCCCCTCCCGCCAGCGCATGGGAAAAACGGGAAGGATTAAGTTCGAAACGCCTGTCCTCCGCTGGATTTGCCGCCATTACTATCGCGAACAAAAACAGCGCCACTGCAAAAACCGCCTTCAGCGCGCCTCCTGACATGTTGTCCGCCGCGACCGTCCCTGCCATCGCGCCCGCGACGATCCCCGGCCCGATCAGCCTGACCAGATCCATGCGGACAACGCCTTTTTTCCAGTGCGCCCTCGCCGAGGAAAAGCCGGTCGGAACTATAATCGCCAGCGAAGTTCCGAGCGCCACATGCATATTGCTTTCCGGCGAATGGCCCAGCGTGGTGAGAATGAAATAAATCCCCGGCACAAGCACGATCCCGCCGCCGATCCCGAGAAGCCCCGCAAGAATCCCGGCAACGCCCCCAAGCAGAGCCAGAAAAGGCAACAAGACCAGAATCTCTTGCATCAAAAAACCCTCGGCGTCAAATCCAGGACGTGAGGCTAGACTTTAAAAAAAACTATTTCAAGTAAGTTAAGGACTCCTTCGCTCCGTCCAATCCTCGTCGCCTTTTCTTTATGCAGGCACAAGGCGGACATGGCACCTGCACAATTTTATCTGTGAGCGAATACTTTTCACAAAAATGCATGACCGACGCTTATCAGTTATCCAGAAAGAGCTTCCTCGGCGCAGCGCTCCTGGCGGGCTCCTGCACCATTTGTTTGACCTTCCTGGGTTGCTCCTGATTTACAGGCGTATACGCAGCCCTGTCAGCGCTGGCCTTCCTCTGCTGCTCTTCGGTTTGTTTCCGGTAACTGGCGAGGCGCGCGTCTATTTCCTGCTGCTGCTTGAGAACAGCTATTCTCCTTTGTTCAGACAGCTTGAGGGCGTTATCGTACTCCATCATTTGCGTCTGGTTGGAAAGTTCCTGAAGCTTTCTTTTTTTAGCATCCCCGCTGTTGTCCTGGCCGAAGCTGAATGTTCCCACCTGTCTTCCATCGGTTATATCGCTGTACCTCATTCCCGGTTGCGGCCTGTTGCCCTGCATAATACTGTTAAGGTTAAGAGGCGCGGGCGCTTCGCCGTTGCTTCCCCTGTTGAATACGGCTCCAGATCCGTTACAACAGGGCGTTTGCTCGGCGCCCCCGACATACAGCCGCTTCTGCGCCTGCGAATTTTGCGCAAGGGCTGCTGAAAGTGGTATGATACTCAACATAAGAATGAGGATTATAGCTGGTCTCATGGCATAAAAACCGGAGGTTAGAGGTGATACTAATGAACAGTATAACAGCTAGCGAAAAAAAAGAAAAAAATACCTGTAAGGACGTGGAAATTAACGCTTTGTTAAACGAAAAAGGCCAAGATAAAATCGTTTTCATAATTAGAAAAAGATAATCTGGCCCTACTGGAAAAGGAGCGGTGTAATGCAGCTAAATATTAAAAAATTTCTGGCCGACGCCGGAATAGAAGAACAGCTGTACCCCGGCAAAAGGATTGTAAAAAGATGCCCTCAGCCTGGAGAATTCAAAAGCCATAGCGTAGTGCTTGACTGGCGAGACCCCGACATGCTGCGCCTTGACGTCAAGCCAGGACAAAGCGGCAAGGATCTGCCCGCAGAGCTGGTTCGCAAATACCCTGTAAGCTTCCAGACACCTACTTTTGTGAAGATAGCTATCAAGGACGATACCGGCGAAACAGCCGAAGATGATGAAGACGATGAGGGCAAATCCGCTTCCGGCAAAGGCGGCGGCGGAAAGAGATTTAAGAAAAACCCCGAGAAAGTCGGCATGCTGCAAGCCTTCTCAAAGGTTATAGAAGGAGCCATTCCTGAAGCCGGTAAAATCACCGAGATGGTGGTAATGGGCATGCAGGTCAGCGAGCGCGCCTTCGAACGCGTCATGGATGCGCTGACCTCTCAAATATCCAAAGGCAAGATAGCGGCGACCGATCTGCTGGCGGAAGCGGGCAAATTCATCACCCGTTACACACCGCCAAGCTTCCTGGCGCCGAAGGGCAACGAAGACGCGGTCTACAAATACGACCGCGCCAAAACCGAACCGATGTTCGGAGCCGTCGGCCCGAAATAGTTCTTTCAGTTTCAAGAAGCTCTCCTGTCTGGCGCCCCTCACCGGGCGCCTTTTTTTCGCTCATCCCAGACGGCCGCAAAATTTTGACTTATCATGAGCCAGCGCGAAGGATCTCTCCTGAACCCATTGTTTTATCTTTAATTCAGATGATTTGTTATAGTATACACTTAGACTTTGCGGCTGGGGGATATCCGATGAGTGATAAATGGGATCATAGATTTCTGGAACTGGCGCGGCTGGTCTCCACCTGGTCTAAAGACCCTTCTACCAAGGTTGGCGCGGTTATAGCCGATGACAAGAACCGCATAGTCTCGCTTGGCTTCAACGGCTTTGCCCGTTCGGTGCAGGATCTCTCCGAGCGCCTGAACGACCGGGAGACCAAATACAAAATGGTGTTGCATGCCGAGGAAAACGCCCTGCTCTTCGCCAACCGGGATCTTGCCGGATGCACGATCTACACCTACCCTCTTATGCCCTGCGCCGCCTGTATGTCGCGAATTATCCAGAAAGGCATCGCCAGAGCGGTTTCGCTAGAAAGTGATAATCCCCGCTGGCAGGAACATTTCATCCTCTCTAAACAGTTGGCAGAAGAAGCTGGCATTGAAGTCAGACTATACAATGAAATTATTCCGGGAGCGTCATGAACAAGAAATCCAAAGGCAACGGACACGACCGGGAGCAGGACAACATAGTTAAAATGCCAACACCCGCCGAACGCGATAAAGAGCGCCGAAGACAGGAAGCCATGCAAAAGCTCTACGAGCGCCGCCAGATATCTGGCCCTGTGATCAACCTGCCTCCGGTCACCAAATACCTGCTGATGGTCTTGTTTGCCATCCACCTTGCTTTCTCGCTCAGTCCTTCCTCGCTGCAACTCTTTCTGGTTTCCTGGTTTGGTTTCATTCCGGGCGTTTACACCGGGAGACTGCCCTTCGAATGGAGCGCCTTGCTAAGCCCGGTGAGCTATATGTTTCTTCACGGGAACTGGATGCATCTGGCGATGAACGGCGTAATGATGACAGCGTTCGGCTCCGGCGTAGAAAAGTGGATGGGAGGCAGGCGCATGCTGCTGTTTATGCTTGGCTGCGGCCTGATTTCCGCAGCCGCGCACTTCGCCTTCTCCCCGTTTTCGACAATACCGGTCGTAGGTGCCTCGGGCGCGATCAGCGGCCTGTTCGCCGCAGCAATACTGCTGCTTTCCAGGGGAGGCACAATGCCCGTCGGCCGCATGGGCATCTGGCCGCTGGTATTTGTCTGGGTGGCGATTTCTTTTGTTTTCGGCTCAATGGGCGGGCCTCACGGCGAGTCGGTAGCCTGGGCCGCGCATATCGGCGGCTTTCTCGGCGGTTTTGGCCTGTTAAGACTAATGAGACTTATGTAACAGCTGTAGCAGTCCCTATTGCTCGCATGCACCGGAATCGGGATTATAGTGGCATCCCTGATTCGGACAGACATATTCCTGAAACACAAACCGCTCCGTAGCCACAACCAGACCGTTCTCGACTACCGGATTTTCCCTGTCATAGGTAATCCCGGTCGGAATCGGCGGGCTGGTGCAGGAAGTATCGCGCAGCACCTGGTAGGAGTCATATCCTTCCGGCACCGGAATATCTATCGTATAAAAAGCCAGTTCTTCATTATTGGAAATGTTAATCAGTTCTTGGGTAACCTGCGAGTTGTTACATTCTTGCGGATATAGCCTGGGATCAAAGTCGACAAAATTCTCAATTTCATAAAGGTTGCCCAGACCCATTTCCGGCAGCCAGGGCGGATGGAAATTAGTGCACTTGGCGATATGCCAGACAAAAGCCATATGGTCACAGGTATAGCTCGCCCCGCCGATGAAGGGCGCTTCCCCATCGATATCCGCCGTACCTCCGAGGTAGGTATGTGGAAAATTCCCTTGAAGATACTGCGATAATGAAGGGATGATTGCCTCCGTAAGAGCATTTGCCATCGAGCCTTCCTCTCGGGCGAAACCGGTGGTAATCATCCTCGACCCGCGCAAGGTTCCGATATCCACCTCGAACTCCTCCCAGTGCTGGCTCTCGCTGAACAGGGGCGCAATTGCATCGGCGGTGTAGCCCAGAAACTGATGGAAGCAGGTATACTCGAAAACGCTGTCCGGCTTCACGATAAGGGTCTGATTTAATAATGTGTCATACTGACCCGCAAGCCACGACTGCGTAAGAATTGTGTTCATGTAGTCCGCATCGCACGCCTGACTGTCGTATCCTCCCGGGACGCCCCCTTCTGTAGCTCTTCTGGCAGGATCAGGCATACCGGTGCCCCCGAAATTGACGATGCCTGTTGCATGGGATTTTGCCGGAATCCCGATTGCCAGAGCCATCAGCAGAAAAAACATTCTCATTTTCACGTCACCCGCCTGCACAAATAATTCCCTTAAAATAAAGGAAATTTTATTCGAATGAAACAGGTTATCCGCCGCAAACAGCCAGTCACGAATGTAAACAGGAGACAACACTCTAATATTTTATAAGAAAAACCGTTACTATCCAAATTCATGTTAGCGGCAACCACTCTCCGGCGCTAATTCTGGCCCATCCGGCATCCCCCGCCTGACAGGTCTCATCGGGATAGCCCCAGATAATAGTGTTAAACAAACCGCCCGGATCGGCCACCGGAGACCATTCCTCATAAATCCTGCCGGTAATCTTGCATACCCATACCTTGTCTGGCGGCGCTTGCGCTGCTTTTTCCAGCCAATGAGCATAGGCGATAGAGCTATGCGTCGCTCTGTCCTCAAGCTCGGCGCGAAGCCTGAATAATCTCGCTCCCGGTTTGATAGCTTCCGCCAGATCAAGATGTTTGCGAGCTTCTCCCCACAGGCTGTCTTCCATAGCCGCCCTCGCGGCAAGTAAATGACTCTCGGCGCTGTCGGGCCTGAGAATGACAAGTTTTTCCGACCAGCGTAGCCCGCGCGCCGGATCGCTGACTTTCGGCCCCGGCGCAAGCTTCTCCCAGACACCGGCCAGTTCGGGATGAGGCTCGATTTTCCAAGCCTTCTCGATTATTCTCGCCGCCTTCCGCTTTTTCCCGGCTTTCGTATAGGCCTCGGCCAGATATATGGACGCCGGAAGAAAGTCGGGATATTTCCGGTTTACTTTCTGGATCTCCTTGATCGCCTCGCCCTCGTCCTGACCCTTGCGAACCATTTCTTCTGCTTTCGCCATGCCCAGTGCCGCTTTATCGCTTTCCGCCCGCTCTTTCGGGATAGCGCCTTTTCTGACTGCTATTGTAAGCGTCTTTCCTGCCTGCTCCCACTCACGACCTGAAAGCTGCAACTGGTAAACCATGCGAAGCATCTCCGGCTGCCCTGAATGCGAAAGCATCGCCTGACGGGCATACTGCATGGCCATATCCATCCTGCCGCTTTCCACCGAAAGCCTGATCATGCCCCTCACGCCCAGATATGCCAGATCCTTGTGATAACTAAGTTTCTTCAAAGCAGCTTCGCAAGATTCCATATCCCCTTGCATCCGGTATGCCTGCGCTTCAAGTAAAAAAAGAAGCCCTTCGTCCCCGCTCAAGGCCGCTCTGGCTCTCTCCGCCTGTTTTAGAGCTTCCTTGCCATTACCGGCCACAGCGGCAACAAAGCCGCGCATCAGGGCGCGCTGTCCTTTGGCTACAAGCCTGCCGCGCCTGAACTCGGACGCCCTGCCCGGCAGCGCCAGCAACGCAAGAACGATCCGGTAAACCACCAGTATAATAAAAAGACCTGCAAGCAATCCGAGCAAAAGATAGCCTAGCTGAACTGTCAGGGTATATTCGTTCCAGTTGACCACCACGCTTCCTGGCCTCTGCACAACCCAGATTGCGGCGATCACGAAAACAGAAATCTGTATTATAAAAAGAAGAGCCCTGACCATAACTTAACTGTAGAACGCCAGGCCCTGCAGTTCCAGTCTAAAAGATTTAATGTCAAATCTTGCCAGAAAAGTTCTTACGGTTCTATTGATGTCTTGCTGAAACTCAAAATCAAGGACGGATGCAAACGCCTGATCCATATCCAGAAACATTTGTAAGAGTGCTTCCGAAAAGCAATCAAGTTGTTCCATCATTCTTACGTGCTCTGGTTCGCCGTCTCGACCTTCATCCTGTAATCGCAATGTTTCTGTTTGAATATGGGCCAGAGCAGATTCAAACCCTCCTTGGTTTTTGTGTTCCCATAATAGTTTGACCAGTTCCTCGTCTTCCTTGACCTTTGGGCAGCCTAACAGGTACTCGAAAACCTCGGATGCCAGCCATCCTCCCCAGTTACGGCTAAATCCTGCTCCAAATAGCGTGTAACATGGCATATAGATTCCCTTTATCCCTAAGTGCGCCTTGTTAGCTTCCATATATGAAAACCAACTTTCTTAATAGCACTAATTCTTTAAGGCCGGTAGGCCACGAGTTTTGAAATTCCAAAGGTTTTGTTCTTTTTTTACGTAATTTTAGGCGGTAATATATTTTCGAATAGGTCAACAAGCGCCCTTTCTCATATTCAATCATTAATTGTCATAGATATATTATCTGACAAAACGTTTGTAGTGACACGCTCTATCCCCAAATGCGAAAACTCCTTCCTTAAATATCTCAGGCTTATTTGGATTAGAGACTTCTGCGGAGAGCTTCTATATTACTCATCAATTCCCAATACGGCCTTGACGTCTTTTAAAGTAACCATGAGCGTCAGCTTGTCTGTGGGAGATTGTTTGAATCCATGCTTTTCATAAAATGATTTGGCTTTTTCGTGCAAGGCATGAACCAAAATACCTCTTATTCCGGCTGTCTCTGCGACATTTAATGTCCTCAGCACGGCCTCCCTGAGCAAGTCGGCCCCTAGCCCTTTTCCTTGCCAGCTTTTATCTACAGCAAGCCGTCCGAGGATCATCATGGGGACAGGATCAGGCATGTTTCTTTTTACTTTACTTATGGCCTTGTTGCGTTCGACTGCCCCGGAAACCAGAGAATAGTAACCAATGACTTTGTTATCCGAACAGACTACATATGTTCTTGAAGCGCCGCCTACCGGCTGATTTTTCAAAGCCTGTGTTTTTAACCAGCTATCAAGGTCGGGTTCGCCTGAATAAAAATCGTCGGTATCATGTTCCGAAGTCAGTGCTTCCGGAGCAGAGATCTTGCCGGAATGCGCTTGGTTTCTTAGTTTTCCCACAATGGCTTCCGCGCAAGAAGGTTCTTAAGCCTGGGGTTTTCTTCAGGTGCAGCATCAAGCATGGCGTTAAAGGCATCCCAGTCCTCACTGCCTAACTGGAAGAAGCGTTGATCCAGCAAAATATTCTGAGCTTCACGCACTGCGATTTCCCGCACGAATGACGAAACGTCCGTACCTTTAGAGCTTGCCGCCCGCTCTATCAAATCCCGCTGCGGTCGCTTGATCCGTATCTGCAAGTTCGGCGCATAGTCTTCCATTTCTTCCTGATTTCTCATTATCACCACTCCATTCATAATTTCATTATACAGGAAACGTAATTACGATGTCAATACATATGTGTCTTTACAATGTTATTACATGATAATAAAAATTACGACGAATAGTGCGGTTTTGTCATTCTATTACAATATGCTACTAAATCCGATCAAATGATATTACGAAAAAGCAGGCAATGTAACTTGCCTGCTTTTCTTTTCGAATTACGCTGCTATCAGCAACTGGCCATTCGCGATCATGTCCTCGATACTGCTTAGTCCAGTGACATTTTCAATGGTCAGAATCTGACGGAAGGTTTCCGCAGTTCCAGTACCATCGATATCGACGAGGATGTAGCTGTCATAAGTATTCTCGCCAAGCATCACAAAGTGACCTGCTCCCAAAGTTTGATTCACTTTCAGGTGGGGTCTTTTCATGGTTATAGCCTCAGGCTCTGCGTCCCGCAAGGGGCGGGCGCAGCGACCGTCACGAGTCCGGCGGAGCCAGCCCCTTGCGCGGCAGCGTAAGCTGCCGGGGTCTCGTAGTTAAGCGAACTGTGCGAGCGGACGTTGTTGTAGTCCTGCCGCCAGTCCTCGATGATCGCCCTCGCTTCCCGCAAGGACTCGAACCAGTGTTCGTTCAGGCATTCGTCGCGGATTTTACCGTTCAGGCTCTCGGTAAATCCGTTCTCCGACGGCCTGCCCGGCGTGATGTAGCGCCACTCGATCCGCCGCGCCGATGCCCACTGCAACACCGCCTTGCTCGTCAGTTCCGTGCCGTTGTCGCTGACCATGACCCTGGGAGCTCCGCGCTTCTGGACAAGCGCCTCCAGTTCACGCACCACACGTGCGCCCGGCAGCGAGGTATCAGCGACCAGCGCAAGACATTCCCGGCTGCACTGATCCATCACCCCGAGTAGACGGAACCTCCGTCCGTCGGATAACGCGTCGCTCAGAAAGTCCAGAGACCATACCTGGCCTACGCTGTCCGGGCGCGGCAGCGGCGTTCGCGTCCCTATCGTCCGCTTGCGGTTCTTGCGCTCCTTAACCGCCAGCCCTTCCTCGCGGTAGAGCCGGTATACTTTCTTCAGGTTTACTGTAAAACCCTCTCTCTTAAGCGGCATAACTTACGGCTTCGCTCCTCCCTGACGGCGTCACCATTTTTTTGACAAAACGTCCTGCAGCATCGCCTTGTCCAAAGACAGATCCGCAACAAGACGCTTCAGACGGATGTTCTCATCCTCAAGCTCCTTCAACCGCCGAGCCTCCGATGCCTCCATCCCGCCGTACTTTGCCTTCCACTTGTAAAAGGTGTTCGAACATATCCCGTGACGGCGGCAGATCTCAACCATCCCACCGCCAGCCTCCTGTTCCTTCAATATCCGGATTATCTGTTCTTCGCTAAAACGTTTCTTCATCTTCAGTCTGCTCCTTCTCTTCGTTCTAAAAGGTTGCAGACCCCACTTCAACATGGATCAGGTTACGGGGAGCAGGTCACTGGCCCTGGCAAATGCTCCCATTGATTCTACTGAGGAAGCCAGAAATATTGTTTCGCTACTCATAGTTAATGACATGCGTTTTCTCCTTTCGAAGAGCTAGAGAGTTGAGTTTCAGAGAAGGTTACTATGCCGCCGTATTTATCGTACCCGGCTAGCAGATAGACTAGAATCATGAAAGAAACTAAGAGGAAAGATGCAGAGCCGTGCGCTACGATAATGGCGATATACGTCAGGAAAAGAAGAACATAGGAATTGTAAAGGTCGATAATTACATCAAAGAAATCAGCAACGACATAAGGCAGAGGATACGACCAGAACAGGCCCATAAGGCCTGTCGATCTCCTGAAACTGTCTATTAAAATGGCCTTTCCGAAAAGGTAGTATAGTGATGAGTTTCGTTTGGTAAGCAGCTCTACCTTGTCCTCGGCGATGCATTGAAGCTCAGGAGTATCCTCGATAATTACCACGCGCTCGTCCCTGAAAGCAGGTTCGGCCAGAAGAG